>NZ_QHJI01000002.1:0-698367 GCF_003947535.1 Amycolatopsis sp. WAC 04169
CCGCGACACCTGGACCACAAACCACCCCCACGCCACCACCAAAGCCGCACTCCGAGCACTCAAACGACACCTCACCAACACCATCTACCAAGCACTCAAAGCAGACTTGACATAGAAGCTTCTTTCGCAACACCTCGGCCTCACAGGGGCACCCCTCCGAATGCCGCGCTCGCCAGCTATGCCTAAACGGGCATGACAGACCGTCGATTCGGCATTTGTGGCCTATGCCTCACGGTGTCAGGCTTCTGCGCAATCGCCAGCAGCCGCGCTCGGCTGACGCCCGACTCGATTGGGTTATCGCAGATGAACGCACCCGCGCCCCGCAAGATCGCCGCCGCCACCCTCGCCGGAACCACCCTGGAGTGGTACGACTTCTTCCTCTACGGCACCGCGTCCGCGCTGATCTTCAACAAGCAGTTCTTCCCCTCGCTCAGCCCCGCCGTCGGCACCCTCGCCGCCTTCAGCACCTTCGCCGTCGGCTTCATCGCCCGCCCGCTCGGCGGTCTGGTGTTCGGCCACTTCGGCGACCGGATCGGCCGCAAGTCCACGCTGGTGGTCTCGCTGATGCTGATGGGCGTCGGCTCCACGCTGATCGGGTTGATCCCGAACTACCAGGCGATCGGCATCTGGGCGCCGATCCTGCTGGTCGCGATGCGGATCGTGCAGGGCATCGGGCTCGGCGGCGAAGGCGCGGGAGCCACGCTGATGTCGATGGAACACGCGCCCGCCGGCCAGCGGAACCGGTACGCCGGGTTCCCGCAGATGGGCACACCGGCCGGGCTCGTGCTGGCGAATCTGCTGTTCCTCGGCAGCAGCGCGGTGATGCCCGCCGACGCGTTCGCCGCCTGGGGCTGGCGGATCCCGTTCCTCCTGAGCTTCGTGCTGGTCGCGATCGGCCTGATGATCCGGCTGCGGATCACCGAATCGCCGTCGTTCACCCGGGCGGCCCAGGACGACAAGGTGGTCCGCTTCCCGCTCGGCGCGGCGTTCAAGGTCGGCTTCGGCAGGCTCGCGCTGACCCTGCTGGTGGGCGTGGCGAACTCGGCGGTCGCCTACGTGTTCATGGTCTTCACGCTGTCCTATGGGACCCAAAACCTCCATTACGACCGGCAGTTCCTGATCCTCTCGGTGACCGGATCGGCGGCACTGTGGTTCGCCACCATCCCGATCTGGACCCGGATCGCCGACCGCCACGGCAGGCGCACCATGTTCGTCGCCGGCTCGGCCGCGCTGCTGCTGTGGTGCCTCGCCTTCTTCCCGTTGCTGAACACCGGCAACACCGCGCTCGCGATGCTCGCGCTGGCGGGCATGGGCCTGGTCGTCCCGATCACCCACTGCGTACAGGGCGCGATCATCGCGGACACCTTCCCGGTCAACGTCCGGTTCTCCGGTATGTCGCTGCTGTTGCAGGGCGGCGCGATCCTCGGCGGCGGGCTCGCCCCGATGATCGCCACCGCGGTGCTCAACGCCACCGGCTCGACGACCGGCATCACCTGGTACCTGGCCGCGATCTGCGGCGTCAGCATGGTCAGCGCGATGGCCTTGTTCCGGCTGGTCCCGTCCGGCGCCGCGGAAATGGACGGACCTCGCGGCGGCGCCGTTCCGGTCATGACGCGATCGAAAGATGCCTGAATCGAGGCTCTTTCCGCGGTCGCCGATGACCCGTCTGATCAAACTAGTCTGTTTAGACTATACTGATCGGACTCGATCGGAGACGTGCTCATGCGAACCCTCACCATCCTCGGGCTGGCCGTGCTGCGACTGCTCAGCCAGCAACCACAACACCCCTACGAAGTCCGGCAGCGCCTGCGGGAACAAGGGCTCGACCACTTGATCAAGGTCACCCACGGCGCGCTCTATCACACGTTCGACGTGCTCACGAAGGCCGCGTTGATCGAAACGGTCGAGACCACCCGGGAGGGCAAGCGCCCGGAGCGGACGGTTTACGCGATCACCGATGAAGGGCGCGAGGTCGCCCTCGAACGGCTGCGGGAACTGCTTTCCACGCTCCAGCCGGAGTACCCGACCTACTGCGCCGCACTCGCGTTCATGTCGTTGCTCCCCAAGGAGGACGCGGTCACGCAACTGGAGCATCGGGCCGTACTCCTGGAGGCGTCGCTGGCGTCCGCGACGGCCGGGAGCGACGCGCTCGTCAAACGGGGCGTGGCGGCGATCGACATCGTCGAACTCCGGCACCTGCAAGCACATCTGCGCGCCGATCTGGACCTGACGCGCGCGATCGTCGAGGACATCCACGAGGGACGCCTGGACTGGCAGCCCGGCGAACGAGCGACCGAAGAGAAAGCGGACTGATGAGCAAGCTGCGGGGGAATCCCTGGGCCGTACTGGTGGCCCTCTGCCTCGGGTTCTTCATGACCCTGCTCGACACGACGGTCGTCGGCGTCGCGATCCCGAACATCGTCGAGCGGCTGGGCACCTCCTACAACGAGGTGCTCTGGGTCAGCAACTCCTACGTCCTGGTGCTGGCGGTCTTCCTGATCGCCGGCGGCAGGCTCGGCGACCTGTTCGGCAAACGCGGTGTCTATCTCGCCGGGGTCGCGGTGTTCACGCTGGCGTCCCTGCTGTGCGCGCTGGCGCAGGGCCCCGGCCAGCTCATCGCGGCCCGCACGCTGCAGGGCCTCGGCGCCGCTTTGCTGATCCCGCAGACGATGTCGATCATCATGAGCGTCTTCCCGCCGGAGCGACGCGGAACCGCGCTGGGCGTCTGGGGCGCGGTGGCCGGCGTCGCCACCATCACCGGGCCGCCGCTGGGCGGCTTCCTCGTCGGTGCGCTCGACTGGCGCTGGATCTTCACCATCAACGTGCCGCCGGGCATCCTGATCCTCGTGTTCGCGCCGATGATCATCCCGGCGGGCGCCAAGCCGCCGAGGACCGGCCGCTTCGACGTGCCCGGCGCGGTGCTGGTGATCCTCGGCCTGTCCTGCCTGGCGTTCGGCCTGCAGGAAGGGCAACGCTACAACTGGGGCACGATCTGGTCGTTCGTGAGCATCCCACTGCTGCTGGTGCTCGGCGTGGCGCTGCTGGTCGCGTTCGGCTTCACCCAGCGCAGGCCCGGCACGCGCGCGCCCATGGTGCCGTTCGCGCTGCTGACCGACCGCAACTTCAGCCTGATGAACGCCGGTGCCATCGGGTTGTCGGTCGGCATCATGAGCATGGCGATCGGCTTCCAGCTCTACGCGCAGTCCGTGCTGGGCTTCTCGGCGCTGGCCGCGGGCATGATCAGCCTGCCGATGTCGGCGATCTCCGTGGTGCTCGGCCCGTACGCGGGCAGGCTCAGCGACAAGGTGGGCGGCAAGCCGATCGTCGTCACCGGCCTGCTGCTGTTCGGCATCGGCCTGCTGATCTTCTCTCTCACGTCCACTGTGGACAGTACGGTGTGGACACTGCTGCCCGCGATGATCGTGATGGGCCTGGGGCTCGGCGCGACGTTCGCACCGCTGACCACCGTGGCGATGTACGACGTGCAGCCGATGATGGCGGGCTCGGCGGCCGGCGTGCTGAACGCGACGCGGCAGATCGGTGCGGTGCTCGGCACCGCCGGTTTCGGTGTGCTGCTGCAGAACCAGCTCGTCGGCAACCTGGTGACGCGTGCCGAGTCGGTGGCCGCGGCGCTGCCTCCCGAGGTGCGCGGGGAATTCGTCGACGGCGTGCGGCGGGCCACCGGCAGCGGCCTGGACTTCGCCGAACTGCAGGCGGGCACCGCGGTGCCGGTCCCGAGCGGGACCACCCCGGCGGTCGCCCAGCGGATCTCGGCGGCGGCGAACGAGGTGTTCTCCGGCGGTTACGTCGCGGCCATGCACGGCGCGATGGTCCTGCCGATCGCCGCGGTACTCCTCGGCGCGATCTGCGCACTGCTGGCCAAGCGCAGGCGGCCACCGGCTCCGGCCGCACCGGACAGCACGGCGGAACAGCTCTCCACCCCGGCGCGGTAGGGCAAAAAACCCCTCTTGACCAGGCTCGCGAGGCGCGACGATGCTGGGAGTCTTGTCTGTTTTTCCGGAGGGGAACAATGCGACGACTCTTCGTACTTCTCTGCGCCCTTTTCCTGCTCGCGACGGCCGTCCCCGCGGCGGCCGATACGCCGCCCGATCCGGTTCCCGGCGAGAGACCCCCGCTGGGGATCACCTGGGCGACCGGGGATCCCTACTGCGTCTACCAATGGGGCGAGAACGCCGTGAAGGCCGCGGCGGACCAGCTGGTCAGCTCGGGGCTGCGTGACGCCGGATACGAATACGTCATGCTCGGCGACTGCTGGCAGGCGGCCCAGCGCGACGCCGACGGCAAGCTCACCGCCCGCGCCGGTTTCCCGTCGGGCATCCCGGCGCTGGTGGACTACGTGCACTCGCGCGGGCTCAAGATCGGATTCTACAGCGGTACGGGGGCGACGACCTGCAGCCGCCAGGCGGCGGGCTCGCTCGATCACGAAGACCTCGACGCCCGGACCTTCGCCGACTGGGGAGCGGATTACCTGCGCTACGACACTTGTTACAGCGTCAACGGTGACGCTCCCGCGCGGGTGAAGAAGATGGCGGACGCGCTCAAGCGCACCGGCCGTCCGATCACCCTCGAAATCGACGACTACGACCGCGAGCAGAAGCCGTGGCTGTGGGCGCGGGCGGCGGGCGCACAGGTCTGGCGCACCTACAAGAACTCGACCAACAACTTCGGCTACTCGGCGAACAGTCTCGACAAGCAGTACGGGCTCGACGGCTACAAGGGCCCGGGCGGCTGGAACATGCCGGGCCCGTTCACCTTCAGCTACCTCGACACCGCCGAGCGCCAGGCCAAACTCGGGCTGTGGGCGGTGCTCAACGCGCCGCTGGTCGCCGACATGGCGCTGACGGCCGACACCACGCTCCCGGCCGCCGAGATGAGCAACCGCGACATCATCGCCGTCCAGCAGGACTGGGCGGGTGTCGCCGGGCGCAAGGTCCGCGACACCGGCTGGACCGAGGTGTGGACGAAACCGATGTCCGACGGCTCGGCCGTCCTGGTGCTGTTCAACCGCGGCGAACTGGCGGCACCGATCACCACCTCCGTCACCGACGCCGGACTCCCGGCCTCGTCCGGCTATCGCGTGCGCGACCTGTGGACGGGCGACGAGACCGTGACGACCGGCGCGCTCGGCGGCACCGTCGGGCGGCACGCGGCCACCGTGCTGCGGGTGTGGCCGACGAACGTGGCCGCCGCACCGCGGACATCACTGACCGTCGACCTGCCCGACTCCGTGCCGCCGTCCCAGCCGGTGACCACCACGGTCAAGTTCACCAACTCCGGCTCGGCCCCGGTCACCGGAGCCCACCTGCGTGTGACCGCACCGGCGCAGTGGCAGTTCGAGGGCCCCGCCGAAGCGACCACCGGGACCGTCGAACCAGGTGCCACCTGGGAAACCGCTGTGACGCTGCGCCCGGTTTCGACCGCCACCGAGCCGTTCAAGATGCCGGCCACGGTGACGTACACGACCGCGCAGGGCCCGCGGACCGCGACCGCGTCGGCCGAGTCACCGCTCATGCTCGCGCCGAATCCGCCGTACAGCAACGGATTGCTGAGCACCCAACCGTGGATTTCCACGGAGAACGGCCTCGGCCCGGTCGAGCGGGACAGCGTCGACAACGGCCACCCGTTCACGATCAACGGCAAGGTCGAAACGCGCGGCGGGCTGGGCGCGCACGCGCCGTCGGTCGTGCGGTACTACCTCGGCGGCAAGTGCAAGCAGTTCACCGCGACCGTGGGGATCGACGACCGCGGCCCGAACGGGACCCTCGGGTTCCGGGTGCTCGGGGACGGCGTCGAACTGGAGGCCACGGGGAACATGCGGCACGGGGACGCCGCGCAGCGTCTGGTCGTGCCGCTGACGGGCGTGCAGGTGCTCGCGCTCGCCGTGGACGACGCCGGCGACGGTTCCGCCGATGACTGGGGTGACTGGGTGATGCCGTACATCAGCTGCTGACCGCAGTCGTGAGTGGCGTTTCGGGTGCTAACCCGAAACGCCACTCACGACCCGGGTGTCTGCCCCGGACGCAGAATGTCACCGCAGGACCGCAGATGCGCGACCGCGTTGACCGCGACGACCTTCTCCGTCTCGGTGGTGACGTACTTCCGCGCCTCGGCGAGCAGCGCGGGATCCCGCACGAGATCCTTGCGCACCCAGACCCCGACGTCACCGAACGCCGCCGGCCCACGCGGGCTGCGGTAGAGCACCTCGTACTCCTGCTCGAACCGCGGGTCCTGCGCGAAGCCGAGCGTGGTGTCCCACGTGCCGATGAGCGAAATCAGCTCCGGCCTGGCCTCGTCGAAGACGTAGCGGCGCTCTCCGGCGAAATCGGCGGTGCGGAGGAAGTCGGCGATGACGCGGTCGGCGAGACCGGCGAGGTCGATCACCTGGAGCCTGCTGACCAGTGCCATCCCGCCGAGATCGATCACGCCGACCTTCGCGGAATCGGGCAGCCTCAACAGATCCGCCACACCGTTGGTCACCCTGGCGTCGCGCTCGACGACGCTGCAGAACGGCGTTTTCGGGGTGTCACGGTAGTTCTTGCCCTGCGTGTAGAAGCCGTTGACCGACGACGCCGCCGCGATGACGAGCGTGATCGCCAGCAGGACACGACCGCGGATTCGGGCCCGGCGCAGGGTTTCGACGATCACGATCGTGCCGCCGAGCGTGCCGAGCGCCCAGATCGGGGTGGCGAACCGGAGCTGCCCCATCCAGTCGGCCTGCAGGACACAGAAGGCGATCACCGACAAGGCGAACGGGACCAGCAGCGCGACCATCGCCGCGCGGAGCTTGGACGGCTTCTGCATCACCAGCGCGAGACAGACGACCGCCACCGCGACCAGCAACCAGCCCGCGTACTGGAGGACCGTCCCGGCCTTGGCGATGTCGCCGATAGCCGGGAGCGGCTGCGCCTTGGCGACCGCGGTGTTGGGCAGCAGGCGCCCGTACTCGATCCAGCGGAAGAGCAGGTAGCCACCGAAGGGAACGACGAACCCGGCCGCCGACAGCAGTACCGCGCGGATGGCGGCGGGCACACCGCCGCGGCGGGTGAACAGCGCGACGACGATCGGGAACGCGGCCGCGTAGATGACCCCGTCCGGGCGGCTCAGCCCGGCGAGGGCGGCGAGCGCTCCAGCGGGCACGGCGATCTTCGCGGTCAGCAGCGTGCCGGAGTCGACGCCGCACAGGACGACCACGGCGAGCGCGGTGGCCGTGAGCGCGTAGACGGAGTTCTCCAGGCCGGAGAAACACCAGATGACGAACGAGGGGTTGGCCGCGAGCGCCGCGCCGGCGATCAGCGTGACCAGGGCGGGCCGCGATGTCACGCGCTTCGCCGCGACGTACACCAGCGCGAGGATTGCCGCGCAGCAGAGCAGCGCCAGCCCCTTGGGGAACAGGACGTAGTCGGGGATGCCGAAGATCGTGCCGCTGTCGAACAGGCCGAGCAGTTTGCCGAGTGCCAGCAGCACCATCCAGACCGGGTTCGAGAAGCCCTCGACCGGTTCCACTCCCGGCTGCAGCACCGACCCGAAACCGTCGGCGAGGTTCCGGGAATACGCAAAAGTGATCGCCGCGTCGTCGATCATCCAGTTTCCGTAGAAACTCGCGTGGACGGCGATCAACACCGTACCGACGACGACCGCGGCGAATGCTCCCGCGAACGACGGGAAACTCCGGCGTGAGGACGCCGCACCACCGGGTCTCCGCCGGTTTCCGTCGTGGCCGGGCTCCGCCACCGTCGGCGGGCCGGCCAGTTTCACACTGTTCACTCGAAATACCCCCAATTGTCCCGGTTCGATAATTCGGCGGCAGCACGCCGATTACCCGAGAAACCCCATCGTTACTCAACAGATGATCCGGCCGGCAGAAGCCGCACCCGAAGATCATCACCCCGGACGGGGATACTACAGCACGGAAAAACGATCTTCGCTTCCGGAAGAAGGAACCCGTGAATTCATTTCGGTCGGACGTCGACGGATAATGGGAAAATCACCGAACCGCGTCACGCCGGAAGGTGGCTCGGTAGTCCCTGGGCCGCCGTCCCGTGTGCTTCGCGAAAAGAGCGGCGAACGTCCCCGGGTCCCGGTAGCCGACGGCGGCACCGATCCCGGCGACCGTACGGTCCGTCGTCTCCAGGAGGTGGCGGGCGCGCCGGACCCGGGAGGAATGCAGGTATTCGAGCGGGCTCTGCCCGGCTTCCGCCGCGAAGCGCCGCAACATCGTCCGGGTGCTGACGTTGAACCGGTCGGCCAGGGCGGCGAGGTCGTATCGGGCGGCCAGGTTCTGGTCGAGCCAGCGCATGACCGGGCGGGCGAACCCGTTGCCCGGCTTTGGAAGCAGCCTTGCGTCGACGTAAGGCTGCTGCGAGGACCGCGCGTCGTCGACCAGCGCCACCCGTGCCGTCGTCCGTGCCACCCCGTCGCCGCTGTGTTCCCGGATCAGTCCGAGCGCGAAGTCGTACATGGCGCTGAAGGCCGCCGTCGTCGTCACTCCCCTGTCGGTGACGACGAGATGTTCAGGCTGGACCAGGGCTTCAGGACGACGTCGAGCCAGCTCGTCCGCGAAGAGCCACGAGGTGGTGGCGCGGCGATGGTCGAGCAGTCCGGCCTCGGCGAGCAGGAATGCGCCGACACAGATGGACACGACGACGTTGCCCGCGGCGGCGTGGGAGTGGATCGCCTCGATCTCCCCCGCGAGGTTCGCCAGTTTCGCGCCGATGTCCTGGCCAGGCACGTACTCGAATCCCGGCACGACGAGGACGTCGACCTCGCGCAGCGCCGAGACGGTCAACGTGACACCGCCCGACGCGACGACCCGGCGGCGGGGCGAGACGACGGAGACCTCGTACCCGGCCTGGTCCGGCCCGGCGACATACGTGGCCATGGTGAGCAGGTCGGGAACACCGAAGACTTCGGACGCGAAGCAGCCCGGGTACGCCAGGACACCGACTCGCAACACGTGGCGAGATTACCCCGATATCCGGCGATCCGGCCCATTCCGCCGGCGGCCACGCTGGTCGAGGCTGCTGCCATGCGCGAACATTCCGACGATGCGATCGCCGATTTTTCCCACCGCTCGCTGGAGGTGGACGGCGTGACGAAGACGGTTCACGTCGCGGGTTCCGGCCCCGGCGTGGTGCTGATGCCGGAAATGCCCGGCATCAGTCCCGACGTCCTCCGGTTCGCGCGGTGGGTGCGCGACGCCGGGTTCACCGTCTACGTCCCCTCGCTCTTCGGGGTCGACGGCGCCTATCCCACCGCCGAGGCAGGTGAGGAAGTGGTCCGCCGAGCCTGCGTCAGCGCCGAATTCCGGGCGTTCGCCGGAGGCGGCACCAGCCCCGTCACACGGTGGCTGCGGGGGCTCGCCCGGATCGCCCACATGGAATGCGGCGGTCCCGGAGTCGGCGCGATCGGTCTGTGCTTCACCGGCAACTTCGCGCTCACGATGGCACTCGAACCCGCCGTGATCGCCCCCGTGGTCAACCACCCGTCCCTGCCGCTGGACGACCCGGGCGGGCTCGAACTCGACGACGAAGACGCGGCCGCGCTGCGGGACCGGATCTCGCGCGACGGCCTGAAGGTGCTCGCCTACCGCTTCGAGGGCGACCGCTGGTGCACCGGACAGCGGTTCGCCGCTTACCAGGCGTTACTCGGTGATGCCTTCGACGGGCGGGTCCTGCCGGACACCGCCGCGAACACCGATCCGCCACCGTTCTTCCGTGACGTGGTCGGCACTCCGCACAGCGTCGTGACCGCCCACCTCGTCGACGCCGAAGGCCATCCGACGCTGCGGGCCAGGGACGAGATCCTCGCGTTCCTCACCGAGCGCCTGTAGAAAGGAGAACGACATGCGCCGAGCCGACGTCTCCGACCACAGTGCGATCGTCGACCGTGTCCAGCGGTGGTGGGGCGACTCGCGCACTCCCGCCGAAGCCCGCGAACTCTCCCTGCTGCTGCCCAAGCTGTTCCTCCAGTTCTTCTCCAGTACGAGCCTGGTCCTGGAGGACGAAACCGGTATCAGGGCGTTTCTCGTCGGCTTCCACGCCCCCGACAACGACACCGAGGCCTACATCCACTTCGTCGGTGTGGACCCGGAACTCCGCGGGCAGGGGACGGCGCGCCGGCTGTACACGACCTTCTTCCAGCGCGCCGCCGAGTCGGGCCGCACGGAAGTCCGCGCGATCACCTCCCCGGCGAACACCGGTTCCATCGCCTTCCACCGCGCCATGGGGTTCACGCTCGAAACCGGCGACCGGGTGATCGACGGACTTCCCGTGCACGGCGACTACGACGGGCCCGGCCAGGATCGGGTGTGCTTCGTCCGGAAGCTCACGCCCTAGCCGTAGATGGAGGCGGCCCATTCCGGGTGGTCGATGAACGGGTTGCGGTTGTGCTGGAACTGGTCGTAGATGACCTGGTTGCGGCGCTGCTCAGTGGCGTCGGGCGGGTCCTGGGTGTTCCAGGTCAGCAGCACCGAGAGCCTGCCGATGTTGGGTTTGGAGCCGTTGTCGACGGCGTCATTGGGTTCGAGATCGGGGAAACCGTCGGTGCCGTCGTAGCGGACGGCCATGTAGAGGATCATGCGGGCCACATCGCCCTTGACCGCGTCGCGCGGCTCGAAGGAGTCGTCATCGGTGAGGCTTCCGGGCGCTTCCTCGACCGGAGAGCCACCGGCGTCGAAATCCTTGTTCCCCCGGGTGCTGTTGACCGACGCGTCCTCCGCGCGCAGGTGGTGCAGGTCGGTCCCCGGCCCGACGGCCGTGCCGAAGTCACCGTGCGACTTGGCCCAGACGTGCTCCCGGTTCCAGTCGTCCACTCCCCCGCCGTTGGCGGTCTTCGCCTGCGAACGACCGCTGTAGAGCAGCACGACGTTCGCCTTGTTGGCCGGATCCTCGTCGGTGGCCCTGATCCCGTCCCACACCTGTTCGTAGGTCAGTTTGGTGTTGGTACTGATGATCTTCTGCAACGCGGCCTTGAGTTCGGGGCCGGTCTTGCCCAGCGCGTCCTGGTAGTAGTCGTCACCGGACACCGGCCCCGCGAGCGCCGGCGGCGCGAACGCGAGCCCCGCCGCGGCGCCGAGCGCGAGGACGAACGGGATACGGCGGGCTGGCTGCATGCACAGTTCCTCTCCCCAGAGGCGCCGGCGCGGGTCGTCGTCCGCTCGACCACGACCCGGCAACGCACTAGTGATCTAGTTGGAAAAATACTGTCATGCCTGTCAATAGCCAACGGTGACATCCACGGCCGGTCACGCGACAATCGTCGTCCTGATCGTGACTCACTGGAGGGCCGTGTGGCCGGGTTGAGCGAGCAGATCCGCGACTGGATCGTGGCACCGAACTTCTGGCATCTGGCCACGGTGAACCTGGACGGTTCCCCGCAGGTCTCCCCCATGTGGATCGACGTCGAAGGCGACTTCATCGTGTTCAACACCGCCATCGGGCGGGTGAAGGAGGAGAACCTGCGCCGCGATCCCCGTGTGTCGTTGTCGTGCCTGGACACGACCGATCCCTACGACCGCGTGGTGATCCACGGCCGGGCCGTCGAGTTCGTCGAAGGCGACGAGGCGGATCGCTGTATGGACCGGCTGGCGAAGAAATACGTCGGCACCGACCGGTTCGAATGGCGGATTCCCGGGGAGCGACGGGTGAAGATTCTGGTCGAGCCGACCCGTGTCCGTCATGTCGTCGGCGTCGAGCCTTTCCGGCGTGGGCGCCTCGGTCCCGGCTGAGGTGGGTCCTTTGTGGATACTTGCCAGATACCAAGACGACGCAACCGAATGACCCACCCACTACGTCTTCGCCACATGAGATGGATCGCAGTGTGCCTCCTCCTGGTCCTGGCCGGATGCGGCGCGGGCGCGGGTCAGGCGAGGCTGGAGGCCTTCGTCGAGCTCGGCTCGGCCCCTCTCCCGGCCGGCCCGAAGTCCGCGGAACTGGGGACGCCCGCCGGCCAGGAGTTCCAGCGCGCCCTGGAACGCGCCAAGACCTCGAACCGGGACGAGGTCCGTGCCGCCTTGTCGTTCGCACCGACGGCCGATCGGCGCGCTTTCGCCTTCGTCATGCCCGGTTGCGCCGAGGACGGCGCCGAACTGACCATCGAGCGCGACACGCCGACCGCGAAGCTCACCGGCGGCGAGAACGTCAACTGCGCTACGGCGAACTACTTCCTCACCGTCTTTTCCGTCGACCGCGACTCGCTCCCGGCGGCACCGACGTTGATGCCACGCTGACTACGCGACAGGATCATCCTCGAGATCCTCGCCGACGGGGTGGACGTGTTCCTGCGCGCCTACCGCTGACGTCCTGGGGTTATGTTACAGGCGTAACATCGACTTGTGACCGACGAATCTCGCGAACAGGGCTGGCTGGTGATCAGCGTGTCCACCGCCGGCGGCCCGGACTCGCTGCGCGTCCAGGTCTGGCGCAAACTCCGCTCCCTCGGCGCGCTTTACCTGCAGCAATCGGTGTGCCTGCTGCCCGCGCGGGCGGAGGTGGTGCGCGAGATCCGCCGTCTGCTCGACCGGGTCCGGCACCAGGGCGGGACGGCGCGTGCACTGCCGATGGCGTTCACCGACCCGGCCGAGGAGCGGGCGGTGATCGCCGAACTGAACGAGGCCCGGGACGCCGAGTACGCCGAAGTCCTCGAGCGACTGCCCGAGCTTCGGCGGGAACTCGCGGACGAGCAGGTCCGCGGCAACGCCACCTACGCGGAAGTCGAAGAGTCCGAAGCCGACTTGAACCGGTTCCGTAGTTGGCTGGCCAAGATCGCCGCTCGCGACTATTTCGCCGCGCCGCTCGGCCAGGAGGCTCGCGACGCCGTCGAACTGGCCGCGGCCGAACTCGCCGCCTTCGAGGAAGCCGCCCTGCGCGCGGAAGCGCCCGAGCCGCGATGACCGGGTCGTTCTGGTGGGATCTGCTGCTCGGCCTCGCGGGTGCGCTGCTCCTGGCCTGGCTCGTGCTCGTCGTGGCGCTCGTGCTCGCCCGGCCCCGTGGCGGGCTGCTCCGGGAAGCGTTGCGGCTGCTGCCCGACGTGCTGCGGCTCATCCGCCGCCTGGCCGCGGACAAGACGCTGCCCCGCGGCGTTCGGATCAGGCTCGCGTTGCTGCTGGCCTACCTCGCCCTGCCCATCGATCTCGTCCCCGATTTCATCCCCGTCCTGGGTTATGCCGACGACGCCATCATCGTCGTCCTCGTACTGCGTGGCGTCGTCCGCCGCGCCGGGCTAGACGCCGTCCGCGCGCACTGGCCCGGTACCGACGACGGTTTCGACGCACTCGCCCGCCTGACCGGTTTTCCCACCGCCACAACCTGATCCCGTTTAGCGAGTTGTGCGCATTTCTGTCAGAGGCGTAACAACTTTCGGTCTTCCCACGGCATACCGGAGAGCTGTCTTGTTCTGTCCGGTCCCCGCCGCAGGAGGATTCGCGTGCTGAATTCCCGTCGTTTCCCGTTCCCCCGAAGATCACGGCGCGCGCTGGCGGTGGGTGTCGTCGGCCCGCTCGTCGGCGCGCTGGCGGTCGGGCTCGTCACCGTGGCACCCGCCGAAGCCGCCGTGCCCACCGGTTTCACCGACACGGTGGCGATCGGCGGGCTCAGCTCGCCGACGGCCACCGCTTTCGCGCCGGACGGCCGGGTGTTCATCGCCGAGAAGAGCGGCCTGGTCAAGGTGTTCGACTCGCTCGCCGACCAGACGGCGACGGTGTTCGCCGACCTCCGGACGCAGACACAGGACTTCTGGGACCGCGGCCTGCTCGGGCTCGCCGTCGACCCCGCCTTCCCCGCCAGGCCGTACGTCTACGTCTCGTACACCCTCGACGCGGAACCCGGCGGCACCGCGCCCCGCTGGGGTGACACCTGCCCGACCCCGCCGGGCGCCACCGACAAGGGTTGCGTCGTGACCGGCCGCGTCTCCCAGCTGACGATGGGTTCAGCAGGCACGGCCGTGAGCGAGAAACCGCTGGTCACGGGCTGGTGCCAGCAGTTCCCCAGTCACTCGGTCGGCGCACTCGCCTTCGGCCCGGACGGCGCCCTGTACGCGGGTGGCGGCGACGGCGCCAGCTTCACCTTCGCCGACTACGGCCAGGCCGGGAACCCCTGCGCCGACCCGCCCTCCCCCGCCGGGACGAACCTCGCGCCGCCGGCGGCCGAAGGCGGCGCGCTGCGTTCGCAGTCGCCGCGACGCGCCACCGGGCAACCGGTCCTGCTCAACGGCACGGTGCTGCGCATCGACCCGGACACCGGCGAAGGCGTCCCTGGCAACCCCTTCGCGAGCAGCGCCGACGCCAACGCCCGGCGCGTGATCGCCTACGGCGCGCGGAACCAGTTCCGGTTCGGCTTCCGTCCGGGTACCGGCGAGCTCTGGGCGGGCGACGTGGGCTGGGACACCTGGGAGGAGATCAACCGCATCGCCGACGTCGGTGACGCCGTCGCCGAGAACTTCGGCTGGCCCTGTTACGAAGGCAGCGCGAGGCAGGCCGGTTACGACGGCGCGAACCTCGACCGGTGCGAATCCCTGTACTCCTCCGGTGGGCACTCCGCGCCGTACTACGCCTACAACCACCGCGCCAAGGTGGTCGCGAGCGATCCGTGCCCCACGGGCGGCTCCTCGATCAGCGGCATCGCGTTCGAATCCGGCAGCAACTACCCCGCCGAGTATTCCGGCGCGCTGTTCTTCTCCGACTCCTCCCGCGGCTGCATCTGGGCGATGCAGACCGTGAACGGCCAGCCGGACGCGAGCCGTCTCGTGCCCTTCGTGACCGGTGTCAACATCCCGGTGCAGGTGCTCACCGGACCGGGCGGCGACCTCTTCTACGTCGCGCTCGGCAGCGGTGAGCTCCGTCGTGTCAGCCATCCCGGCGGCACCAACCGGCCGCCCACCGCGGTGGCCACGGCGACCCCGTCGAGCGGGCCGGCGCCGCTGACGGTGCGCTTCGACGGCACCGCGTCCACCGACCCGGACGCCGGCGACACCCTGTCCTACGCCTGGGACCTCGACGCCGACGGCGCGTACGACGACTCGTCGGCCGCCGACCCCACCTGGACCTACACCGCGGCCGCCGCCGTCGACGCCGGGCTGCGGGTGACGGACTCCCACGGCGCGAGCGCGACCACGACGGTGCGCGTGACCGTCGGGAACCCGGAAGGCCTCGACCCGGTGCCGGTCATCGACAGCCCGGCGGCCTCGCTGACCTGGTCGGTCGGCCAGACCGTGTCATTCTCCGGCCGCGCGGTCGACGCCCAGGACGGGCAGCTTCCGGCGTCGGCGCTGACGTGGCGGCTCGCGATCCGGCACTGCGCGACCAACGGCACCTGCCATACGCACAACGTCCAGGACTTCCCCGGCGTCGCGTCCGGCTCGTTCGTCGCGCCGGACCACGACTACCCGTCGTACCTGCAGCTGAACCTTACCGCGACCGACTCGACCGGCCGGACCGGCAGCAAGACCGTCGACCTCCAGCCGAAGACGGTGTCGCTGAACTTCGCCTCCAACCCCAGCCAGGCGACGCTCACCGTCGGCGGCACGCAGCAGCGCACGCCGTTCTCCCGGACGGTGATCGCGGGATCCACCAACTCGATCAGCGCGGACAGCCCGCAGAAGCTGCCCCCGCTCAACCTGAAGTACGCCTTCACCGGCTGGGCGCACGGCGGCGCGCGGACGCAGAACATCATCGCGCCTGGTACGTCCACGACCTATCAGGCGAACTACCGGCTGTGCTGGCTGTTGAACCCCTGCTGAGCGTCGCGGGAGCCGGTCGTGAGTGGCGATCGGGGTCTCCTGCTGCCGATGTCGGCGAGTGTGGAGGATTCGGGACATTGAACGTCCCAAATCCTCCACACTCGACCATGCCGAAGCACCACGCACGGCACTCGCCGAAACCGTCCATAATGGAGCACTCCAGCCCACTTTCGCGAAGCCGTAAGATCCCCGAAAGGATCGGAACCCCCACCGGAGAGGCCCCGTCGGATCGCGCATCCAGATCCCGCACGGAAGGTGACTCCGATGACCTATCCAGGCCTGCCCGAGCAGCAGAACCCCCGCCCCGCGACCGTCAAGCCCGGTGTCGCCATCGGGATCCTGATCGCGGTGATCGCACTGGTCGCCTTCTGCATCACCGGCTTCGCCGCGCCCGGTTTCCTGCTCAGCAAGGGACCCGGGCTGTCGTTGCCAGTCCCCACCTCCAGCTCGACGACGACCTCCTCGCCCACGAGCACCACGGAAAGCCCGAGCAGCACCAGGGTCAGCCGTCCGCGGATCACCACCACCCGGCGGCCGGTCCCGCCGCCGGAGCAGGGCGTTCAGGTGGTCGTGGACTTCCTCGCCAAGATCGCCGGGAGCGACAAGCCGGGAGCCATCGCGCTGGCCTGCGACGCGCAGAAGAGGTTCATGGACGACAAGATCGATTCCCTGATCCCGCTCGGGTCACGTGTTCAGGTGACCTCGGTCAACGGGACGTCCAGGTTCGTCCTCGCCGACGTCGCCGGAGTCGCCAAAGGACGGTCGGCGAAGGGCATCGTGATCTCGGATCGCAAGGCGGACGGCGGTTTCTGCATCACGACGTTCAGCATTCGCACCGCCGCCTGAGGTCAGTCGAGGCAGAACTCGTTGCCCTCGATGTCCTGCATCACGATGCACGACTCGTTCTCCTCGTCGGCGAGCAGGATACGCTGCTGCGACGCTCCGAGCGCCGTCAATCGGTCGGATTCGGCCTGGAGCGCGGCGAGGCGCTCGTCACCGACGAGACCGGTGCCCGCCCGCACGCAGAGATGCACCCGGTTCTTGACGACCTTGCCTTCGGGAACGCGCTGGAAGTACAGCCGCGGTCCCACTCCGGTGGGGTCGCTGCAGACAAAGGAGGCGTCCTGCTTCTCGGGCGGCAACGTGCGGTTGTAGTCGTCCCAGGTGTCGAACCCCTCCGGCGGCGAGGGCACGACGTAGCCCAGGATCTCGCACCAGAATCGGGCGAGACGCTCGGGTTTCGCGCAATCGAACGTGACCTGTACCTGTTTGACCGAGACCATCAGACCACCCTAATCGCTGCCGGACGGATCAAGCCCGCGGCCTGCAGATCGGCCCAGACCTGTGCGGGCACCTTCACATCGAAGGATGCCAAGTTGCTTCGTGCCTCTTCGGCGGTCCGCATCCCGACCGCGATGCCTGCGACGGCCGGATGCTGGAGCGGGAAGGCCATGGCCGCCTGGGGAAGCGTCACGCCGTGCGCTTCGCACACGTCGGCGATCCGGTTCGCCCGCTCGACGACTTCCGGTGTGGCGGCCGCGTAGTCGAAGTACGCGTCCTCGGCCGGCCGCGGCACGGCGAGCAGCCCGGAGTTGAAGATCGACGCCGCGATCACCGAGACACCGCGTTCCTCGCACGCCGGAAGGAAGGTGTCGAGCGCGCTGTGGTCGAGCAGGGTGTGACGGCCGGACTGCATGACCACGTCGACATCGGCCTCCCTGACCAAAGTGGTCAGCATGGCCGTGTCGTACATGCCGGCGCCGATCGCGCCGACGATCCCTTCCGACCGCAGCTCCGCGAGGGCCGGATAGCCGTCGCGCAGCGCGTCTTCGAAGTACTCCTCGGCGTCGTGGAGATACAGCACGTCGATCCGGTCCAGGCCCATCCGCTCCAGTGAATCCTCGACGCTGCGCCGGATCCCGTCACGGGTGAAGTCACGGACCCGGCGGTGCGCGGCGGGGACGTGGAAACCGGCCGGATCCAGCTTCCCGTCCGGGTCCTGGGGAATCAGCAGACGGCCGACCTTCGTCGACAGGACGTAGGAATCACGCGGCCGCGAGCGCAGGAACTCGCCGATGCGGCGCTCGGAATGCCCGATCCCGTAATGCGGTGACGTGTCGTAATACCGGATCCCGCCGTCCCAGGCCGCGGCCAGCGCCCCCGCCGCGGTGTCGTCGTCCAAGGGCGCGAACAAGCCCCCGAGCGGTCCACCCCCGAAACCCAGCCTCGTCACCTCGACGTCGGTACGCCCGAGTCGCTTCGTCTCCATCCGTGGCCCCCTCGATCGGCTCGCCGATCACCGTGCCACATCCGGGCGCTTCGCTCGCGCGATTTATTCGCCGGGCCAGTCCGCGCACGTCACGACCCCGAACCCGCGGCTCGGGAAGACCGCGTCCACGAAGAAGTCGTGCATCGCCTGATCGCCGTCGGCGCAACCGTCGCGCAACACGGTCACGTGGTAGCCGCGATCCGCCGCGTCGTAGGCCGTCGCGGCCACCATCGCGCTGGTCGCGACCCCGGCGATCGCCACGGTGTCGACGCCACGGGCACGGAGCACCAGATCGAGATCGGTGCCGGCGAACGCGCTCGCACGGCGCTTCAGCACGACCACGTCCTCGTCGGCGACCGGCAGATCGATCTCGGTCCCGGCCGATCCCTCGTGGAAGGTGTCCCCCGCTTCGTGGAACGACTTGAACAAGGCGTTCCCGGCGGGCAGGTCGGCCCCGTTGCCGCGGAGTGCGAAGTGGACGAACACGACGAGCGCACCGGCCGCCCGCGCACGCGGCAGCAGACTCTTGATCGGCGGCAGGACTGTTCCGGTGAACGGGTAGTTGCCCGTGATGCCTCGTTGCAGGTCACCGATGATCAACGCGGTGGTCATGCGGGCAAGCTACCCGATCGTCCGTATACAACCGGCCACGCGAATGGCTAGCCTCCGGCGGGTGAGGATCAAGAGTGTGCTGCTCGCCGTCCTGGTGACCGCCGGAATCGTGATTCCCCAGCCCGCCGTCGCCGCGGCGGATCCGTCGGGCTGGGTGGCGCCGCTCAGCACGCGCGGCCGCTACATCGTCGACGCGGCGGGCGACCGGTTCAAGCTGAAGGCCGCCAACTGGCACGGCGCGAGCGGGACCTGGACCGGTTCGGGCGACGTGAACGATCCGGCCGCACACCACGCCGGCGAGATCGCCTACCAGACCCCGCTCGGGCTGGACCGGGCGTCGATCGACACCGTCATCGACGGGCTCGCGGAGCTGGGCCTGAACAGTGTCCGGCTACCTTTCTCCAACGCGATGATCCACGACACCAGGCCGGTTCCCGACCTCCCGGCGAATCCGGAACTGCGCGGCTTGACCCCGTTGCAGGTCTACGATCGCGTCGTCGCGAGGCTGACCGCACGCGGATTCGCGGTGATCCTCAACAACCACACCACGACCTCCCGCTGGTGTTGCGGTCTCGACGGCAACGAGCGCTGGAACACCGCGCAGACCGAGCAGCGCTGGCAGGACGACTGGCTGTTCATGGCCCGCCGCTACGCCGCGAACAAGCGCGTCGTCGGCGCCGACCTGTACAACGAGGTCCGCCGCGACGTCTTCGACGATCCCAACTGGGGCTGGGGAAACGGCACGGACTGGCAACGCGCGAGCCAGCGGGTGGCCGACCGCATCCAGACCGAGGCCAATCCCGATCTGCTGCTCATCGTCGAGGGCATCAACTGGACCGGCGTACCCGTCGACGGCCTTCCCCACGGCAGGCCGACACTGGAGCCGGCTCGCACGCTCTCGCATACGCTCGTGGACTCAGGGAAACTGGTCTACGCCGCGCATTTCTACGGCTACACCGGTCCGAACCATTCCGGGGCGACCGGCACCGGCGAGACCCACGATCCGCGCTACCGTGACCTCTCACCCCAGCAGTTACGCGATGTCCTTCACCGGCAAGCGTTCTTCGTCTCGGCGGAGACCGGCAAGCACTACACCGCGCCGCTCTGGATCAGCGAGTTCGGCGAAGGCCGTCACACCACCGACGCGGCGAGCCGCGCCTGGTTCGAGAACTTCGTCGGCTACCTCGCCGAGACCGACACCGATTTCGCCTACTGGCCCGCGGTCGGTTTCCACGAAGGCGGCACGGGCAACGGGTGGTCGTTGCTCTCGTGGGACACCGGTGGCAGGCGCGTCGACGTGCTCGACGGTACGGACTGGCGCGGCCCGGCGTGGCGGCGGCTGGTGGACGCGCCGTCCCGCTCCGGCCGGATCCCGGACGCCGACCGGTGGTCGATGCTGAACCTCGACTACGCCGATTTCCAGGCCTCGCGAGGAGTTCGTGCCATGGCGGACTGGAATCCGGGCGCCCGCAAGGGTGCCTGCCCCGACGGCCAGCGCCTCAGCGGCCTCGCCCACACCGGGAACCGGGGCCTCTGCACCGGAACGCTCACCGCGCCGACGGGCTACGCCGTGGTCCGCGACGAGTCCTATGTGGACACAGATTGGGCGTCCGGCTACACCAAGGTGCAATGCCCGCCAGGGCACGCCGCCGTCGGCCACAGCGTCACCGGCGCGGCGTTCTCCGCCCTCCTGTGCGGCCGGTCCGCCACCCCGCTGGGCCGCACCGGACGGACGGTCTGGTTCGACCGCGGCGACAACCGGCCGTCCGGGAATCCCGGCGGCGACTTCGCCTCGGGCCACTACAAGGGGCAATGCGCCCCGGGCGAATACGTCGCCGGTGTCGCGTACACCGGCCGTGTCGGCTCGAATCGCACTCCGGACGCGTTGCTCTGCCGTGTCTGAGCGCGTTCAGGCGACGAAGACACAGAACGGATGCCCCGCCGGATCCGCGTAGACGCGCAACGGTTCTTCGGGGTCGTCGCTGCGGTCGTACCGGAGCCGCCCGCCGAGTTCGAGGACGCGGGCATGCTGTTCGTCGAGTTCCTCGACCGAATCCACGGTCAGGTCCAGGTGCAGTTGCTGGGGCACGGGTTCCGGATCCGGCCAGCTCGCCTCTTCCAGCCGATCGACCTGCTGGAAGGCGAGTTGCGCCCCGCCGTCCGGGTTCCGCAGCACCAGCCAGTCCTTGTCCTCGGCGCCGGGCGGGGGCGCTTCGTCGCCCGGCCGGTAGTCCCAGACCAGCAGACGCCGGTAGAACTCCGCCAGCACGCGGACGTCGGTGCCGTCCAGCACCACCTGACGGAACTTCGGACCCTTTTTCCGCTCAACCAAGCCGTTCACCTCTGTTCGAGCACCGCGAGAACCTGCTCGCACCAGCGAATGTTCTCCTGTTCGAACATGATCCCACGAGCCAGGGTCAGATACGGCCCGACGCGGGGCGCGGTGGCGAGGAACTCCGCCTCGGCGGAGTCGCCGAGCAACCGCTCCCGCAGGCGCTCGAACCGCTTGAGCTTCGTTTCGGCGACGGCCATCCTGTCCGCGACGGCGCGCCGGACCTCCTCGGCGTCGCCCGCTTCGACCGCCTGGACCTGCACCAGCAGCTCGTCACGGATCGCGGTCGGCTTCGGCGCCCGCGTGGTGAAGTCGGCGAGTTCGGCCGCGCCGGCGTCGGTCAAGGAGAAGAGCCGTTTGTTGGGACGCCGTTCCTGCTCGACCACCCGGGCAGCCACCAGGCCCTGCGATTCCATCTTGTCCAGCTCGCGGTAGAGCTGCTGCGGTGTCGCGGTCCAGAAGTTGGCGACCGACGCGTTGAAGCTCTTCGCCAGGTCGTAGCCCGAGGACTCGCCGTCCAGGAGCGTCGCGAGGATCGCGTTCCGCAGCGCCATGGCGCGATGATAGGCACCGCGCGGACTAGTCGCAAAGTTGATTAGTCACTTTGATGGACAGCGGCACGGTGATCACCTACGCTCGGCGGCATCTACTCAACAAGTTGACTATGAGGAGATCGCCATGCCCACGTTCCGTGAAGCAGTCGAAGCGAAGGACGCCGCCGCGATCGAGGCGTTGCTCGCCGACGACGTGGTCTTCACCAGCCCGGTGGCGTTCAAGCCCTACCAGGGGAAGGCGATCACGGCTGCGATCCTGCGCGGGGTCCTGCGGGTGTTCGAGGACTTCCGCTACGTGCGCGAGATCCAGGACGGCGCGCACCACGTGTACGAGTTCGAAGCGACCGTCGACGGGCTCCAGATCAACGGCTGCGACCTGCTGACGTTCGACGCCGACGGCAAGATCACCGACTTCAAGGTGATGGTCCGGCCGTTGCGGGCGGCCGAGGCGCTCGCGGGGCGCATGGGCGCCCAGTTCGAGGCCATCAAGGCGGACGCGCTCGGCTGAACGGCCCGGGTCACCACTCACGAACGCGCGGGGTCCTGCCGCCGCACCATCTCCGCGATCCAGACGGGCGCGAACGGCGACGTGCAGTTCGGCGGGGTCGGATAGTCCTTGAGCACTTCCAGCCGTTCCCCGATGCCGATCGCCCTGGCCCGGTGCTCCGCGTGCTCGATGCCGATCTGCGCCAGGCAGTGGTTCATCGCCCACTGCAGCCGATCCGGCGCGGTCTTCATCTTCGCCTCGATGACGTCGAGCAGCCCGCCGAGGTCGAGGCCCTCGGGCTTCTTCGCCACGCGTTCGGTGGTCAGCGCCCAGCCGGCGCTCGCGACGACGGGATCCGCATCGGCGAACCACGCCAGACGCAGCTCTTCGGCATGCGGGCTCTTCTTGACCACGTAGTTCACGAGCCAGTCGTGCACCTTCGGGGTGCGTGCCTCGCGCACCATGCGGTCCAGATCGTCGCGCCCGAACGCCTTGGGGCGGCAGATGAGGAGCGCGAGCAGTTTCGCGGCGGTGTCGTCCGTCGCCCAGAGTTCCAGCGCGAGGTCCTGCTTGGTTTTCAGCCGTTTGGCGAGCGCACGCAGCTTGCCGAGGTTCACCCCGTGGTCGTCGCCGTGCTTCTCGTTCACCTCGCGTGCGCGCGGATCCTCGAGCGCGGCCAGTTCGGCCAGCACCTCGGCCGTCGTCGTCCCGGTCACCTGTGCAGCCTACGAGGCGTGCCGGGTGGAGGAGCCCCTTGGCCCCTCCACCCTGCCGACCGCTACCCGCGTCGTGCCAGGTCGTCGGCGTGCTCACGCAGGAGGGCGGCGACCCGCGGCCAGCCGACGTTGATCCGCCGCGCCCAGCCGCGATGACGCTGCGCGAGATCCCCTGCGTCACCGTCCTGGACGGTCAATCCGGTGGCGAAGCCCTCTCGGAGATACCCGCCATCGGCGACGTCGAGGACGTCCCGGACCGGCTCCGGCGGCCACCCGTCGTCGTGAAGAGGGGAACCGCTCGCCAACAGGGTGCCGATCGCCCGGTCGCCGAACTCGGCCCGTCCCCGTTCGGCGAACTCCGTGCGGGCGCGCGAAACCCAGGTTTTGAGGGCAGCACCGTCGGTCCCCGGCATGGTGCGCGTCTCGAAGATCGTCAGCCAGGCACCGACCAGTTCGACGCTCGGCGCACTGTCGTCCGCGGGCTGGATCCGGGTGCAGAGATCGACGAACGCGCCGGGGTTCTCGGCGAGGATCCGCTGGAGGCTCCGCGGTTTCCGGTGGTGTTTGAGCGCCGCGTGGAACCGCAGCTCCAGCCGGGCGACCGCGACGTCCGAACCACCGGCCTCGGCCAGCTGGTCCAGCAGCGGGCCGACGTTCGCGACGGCCTTGCGGTCGGGGGCCTCGACACCGTCGGCGGACGCCTGGAGCAGCACTTCCTCGAGCAGGGACGCGGGCAGGGCCGCCCCGTCGCACACCCCCGCGGCGAGCGCCTTGACCGCGGCCCACGGCCGACGCCGCGCGAGTTGCGTGACGAAGAACGATTCCTGTCCTTCAGGAAGCGGCCACGGGCCGACGTGCGTCCAGTAGCCCTCGAGAACCTCTTCGTCGGCGGATTCGAAGAGCTCCAGCGCGTGGTCCACCGGAATGGCCAAAAGATAGTCGACCAGCCGGTCCTGCTCCTTGAGCTGGGTCGCGACCTCCTGCCGCCATTCCCCGCCCTGGGACCGGGCCATCTCGCCGGCCCAGCCCGCCGCCCAGTCCTCACGCCCGAGCTCCGCGAGCGCGTCTTCCCGGAGGTCGTCCGCGGCGACGTGGGCCGCGACCACACCGACCAGCCTGGGCAGGGCGGCCTCGGCGGCGAGCGCGCTCAGCCCGGCGGCACCGTGTTCGCGCAGGACACCGCCGACGGCGTCACGGCGCAGGCGCCCGATCTCCGCTTCACGCGCTTCCGGGTCGAGGGATTCGCCGTCGTCCAGGTACGGATTCCGGCCGAACAACAGGCCGTGCCGCCCGGGATTGACCGCGGGTTCGATCAGCTCGGCGCAGGATTCCAGCCATTGCAGCAACTCCTCCGGCAGCGTCCAGCCGGCGCCCGCGTGATGCCGGTGCTCGGCGGTCACCCCGGTGAGCAGGCCCCACAGGCGAAGGCGTTCGTCCGCCGAGAGCCGTTCGGTGTCCAGCCGGGTGAAGGCTTCCACGACGCGGTCCCACTGCACGGCGTTCAGCTCGGGCAGCCGCTCGAAGAACTCGCACCACCGATACGGCCGTTCCGCCAGCGCCGACAACGCCGAGGCGACCAGCTCGTCCTCGAATTCCGGCCCGTCGGCGACGTCCACGGCGGCCGCCGGGACCGTCCATTCGAGACGGACCTGGGGCCGCCTCGGGCTCGCGAGCAGATGTCCGCGCGGGCCGCGCAGCAGCGCGAGAGCCAGGCGCCAGCCCGCTTCCGGCGAGCGACGGCCGATCGCCTTGACCAGCTCCGTCCGCTGCCCGCCGGGCAGGTCGAGGTACGGATACCACGGCTGCACGAGGGTGATCAGGGATTCGAGCGGCCGGTCACCCGACTCCCGTCCCGGCCGCGTCAGCTCGGCCAGCAGGGAGACCACCATCGGCAACGCGTCCTCGGACCAGCCGACCGTTTCCAAGGCCGCGATCAGCCCTTCGGAGGTGCCGCTCAGCGGCGACGGATCGCTGGTCAGCGCGTGGTCGACGGCACTGAGGAACTCGTGAGGAGCGGCTTCGGCGAGCAAGGGCAGCACATCGGCGAGCGACCGCCAGAGCTCTCCGTCCCCGTCCTCGTTGGCCCGCCCGAGCACTTCGCGGACGAGCCGCGTGGCGTGGTCGGTGCCCGAGACGCCACCGGAGAGCGCCGTCGTCCCCTCGTCGGCCAGCAGCGCGGCGCTCCGCGCCAGTCCGTGCCTCATCTCCGCCGACCACTTCCGCCCCGGCTCCCGCTCGGTGAGCACCTTGACGGCTTCCTCGTGCCAGCGCCGCAGATCCTGCGCGCTCAGCCTGCCGTGGAGAAGCGCCCACGCGTCGTGCGGATCCGCCAGCCGCACGACGTCGCCCGAGCGGGCGAGCAGCGGATCGTCACCGGATTCGGCCCTGGCGAAGAAGCGGGTGAGCTCGTCGGTCTCCCGGCCGGCGATGGCGGCGATCTCGTCCAGGTCGTACCGCGACCCCGCCGACCACCGGCCGATCAGCAGCAGTGGCGCGGCGAGATCGCGCTCCAGCGGGTTCACCCACTTCGGGAGGTCACCGGCGACGGCGAGCTTGCGGCGCAGGGCACCGAGACTCCGCCGGGCGAGGTCCGCGCAAGCGGTCGCGTCGGCGGACGGGACACCGGCCGCCGCGAACGCTTCCGCCGCCTCGTCGCGCGGAATCCGGGGCAGCACCAGGACATCGGCGCCGTCACGGTCCGGCGTGCTCCGCACCACGACGACATGGCCGCCGATCCTCTCCTCCCCCATCTCGACGCCGTCCACCACGGCGACGAACGGCCCGTCCAGGTCGCGGCACTGACGCCAAGCCTCCGGTGTCGACACCCGGACCGCCCGGAGCCCCGGGCGGTGGGCCGCCACCGTGGTCGCGACGAACGCCGCGGCCTCGGTACGGCTGCCCGCGTACACGGGCAGCACCGACGGCTCCGCGTCCAGCCAGTCGCACAGCCGGTCCATTTCGCGGGCCCGGCCGAGCACCGGGAGGCTCTCGGGCAGGACGGGACGCGTTTCGTCCCGCCAGGATTCGAGCCACTCGGCCAGGTCTTGGAGGCCCGGGACGACACCGATGCCCAGCTCCGGGGCGACCCGGGTCAGTTCGGTGATCAGGCCCGCGATGTCCTGCTCCGCCGTGCGCCCGCCGATCCGCCGGTGGGAGTCGGCGGTGATTTCCCCGGGCATGACGGCGTCGTCCACCAGGACCGCGACGATCTTCTTCCCGAGCCGCAAGGCCTCGATGATCTCTTCTTGGACCGCTTCGTCGAGCCCGTCGGTGCCGATCGGCACCACCAGGACCGACGCGGCGTCGCCGGACCGGACGATCCGGTCCTTTCCGAACACGTGACCGAGACTCCGGTCGAGACCGCGGATCCGGTCCTGGCCGTCACCGGCTCGGGCGGTGATGAAGATTCCTGCCATGGTGCGAAATCCTTTCCAGCGAGCACAGTTGTCGATGCGTACGGGCTGTGGTTTCACTCGGCTTCGCCGCGGGCGCGGTCGAGCACCTCCTCGACGCTGAGCGGGCTGGCCGGATGGTGGGTGAGGCACAGCGGGGTGGTCACCCGCTGGAAGCCGAACGCCTCCCCCGACACGTAGAACTGGGCGCGTTCCAGCCGCGAGATGTCGTCGACGGGGCTGCCCTTGGCCCTGGCGAGTTCGTTGGCGGCGGCGATCTGGGCCGGGCTGTTGAGCCTGCCGAAGAACTGCGTCATCGCGTTGCCGACGACCTGGTTGTGCAGGCCCTTGGGCGCCTGCGTCGCGAACAGCAGTCCCAGGCCGTACTTCCGCGCCTGCGAGGCGAGCACGATGGTGCTGCGGGTGCTCGCCGTGAGCGTCCCCGACGCGGCGAGCATCTGCGCCTCGTCCATGACGAAGAGGGCGCCGAGCGGCCGGTCGCCTGCCGGATTCCGCTTGGCCCAGGCGAAAAGTTCCATCTGGAGCTGGTTGACGAAGTTCTGCCGCTGCTTCTCCGAAGGCAGCCCGATGAAGCTGATCACCGAAACCCTTGCCCGCTTGCCTTCCCCGGGAGCGAGCAGGAGTGCCGGATCGACCGGCTCGCCGCCACCCGCCAGGAGCGGGTCGTTGACCATGGAGGCCTTCAGCAGCTCGGCCAGCTCGGCCGCCAGCTTTCGCCCGTCGTTCAACGTGCTCACGCCGTCGGGCAGGTCTTCGAGCACCTCGATGAGCCCGGGCAGGCTCCGTGATCCGGTCCGGGCGTGGTGCACGACGGCCTGCCGCAGCACCGCGAGCCCGACGGTGGCCTTCCCCGTGCTGCCGGTCAGTTTCACCTGGGGCGCGAGGGTCGCCACCGCGACCTCGACGGCCGCGTTGAACTCGTCCTCGTCGTCGAGGACACCGGCGAAATCGGGCAACGGCTGGAACGCGAGCGGCCTGCCGCCGGCCCGTCCCGGCGTCCACACGACGACGTCGGTCTCGGCCAGGTAGCGCTTGGCGAGCTCGGCGTCGTCCGCTCCCCAGGCATCGGGCGGTTCCGGCCACGCGTCGCCGAGGCGGGCGAGGTCGTTGTTCGGGTCCAGCACGATCGCGGAAACGCCCTGCAGCGCGCACTCCTCCACGATCCGCCGCAGCAGCACCGTTTTCCCGGAACCCGAACCCGCGAACACCGCGGCGTGCTTGCGCAGGGCCGCCAGTTCGATCCGGACCGGTTGCCCGCTACCCGCCACGGAGCCGAGGGTGATCTCGCCGTCCGCCGTCGGGGTCGCCTCGGTGGACGCCGCCCGGGGCGACGGTTCCGGCAGGACCTCCGCGAGGAGTTCCGACCGGCCGGCGGGCCGGCGGTCGACGAGCCACTCGTGCAGTTCCCGGCTTCCCTCGGCGAACATCTTGTCCAGTGCCCAGAACGTGCGGACGTCCGCATCGGACATTCCCCGGGACTTGCCGCCCTCCTTGAAGAATTCCTTGAGTTCCGCCTGGGTTTTCACCCCTCCCGACCACGCCGGGTTGCGCAGCAGCACCAGATGCCGGTTCTCCGCGCCCTTCCGCACCCCGGCCGCCGACCGCGCCTTGCGGAACCGGTGCAGCGCGGCGATGTGATGCGACGCCGCGATGGCCCGGAACGCCCAGTGTTCCTCCAGGTCCGACGCTTCGTCCACCGTTCGGGTGAGCCAGGCGTGCAGCTCGTTCCGGTCGCTCTTCGCGCCATGAACCCATTCCATGTTGTCGTTGCCGACCTCGGTGATCCATCCCCGGATCGCGGCCGACAGCAGCCGGGGCATCACCTTGTCCTCGGCCTTCGGATCCAGCAAGGCCGACGGGTCGGCCTCCGAGCGGTGTTCCTCGAACCGCTTGTCCAGTTCCGCGAACCGATCGGCGGCCATCGCCGGACGCGGCGGTCCAGCCGAGCGCACACCGCCTTCGTCGAACGTGGTCAGCTCGATCACCCGGCCCGCCCGGACGCAGGCGTCGATATGCGCGCCGATCCGTTTCAGGACGTCTCGCGGCGACATCTCCTCCCACTCCCCTTCGAAGGCCGCTGGGGACACCGGCCAGGTGGGGTAGTGCGGCACGAACTTCATCGCCTCATACGCGACTCCGAGGCGTTTCTCGACCAGGGCCCTGCCGACTTCGGCATCGGTGACCCGGCCGAGGATCAAGGCTTCACGGAAGCGATCCGGGACGGTGTCGGTGGCCTTCTCCTTCAGCAGTTCCCACGTGCCGGGGAGACACGCGAGTACCGTCATGGTCCTTCTGGTCACTTCCCGCAGGCCCATCAGTCCGTCCGCGATCTGGGCGACGAGCAGGTCCTGTTCTTCGCTGTCCCGCACTTGCCGCTGGCCGACGGCGGACCTGGCGACCAGGGTGTCGAGCTGATCGACGGCGATCACGATCGGGCCGGTGAGCGCGAGCAGCCGCGTGATGTTCTTGACCTGGGTCGCCGCGGACCTGGGATCCGACCGGATCCCCCATTTGCGGCGGTCACCGGATTTCGACTCCGGGAACACGCCGAGGTAGTCGTCCCCGACGTAGTTCTTGTTCGGGTCTTCGCTCGCGTAGAGCACCAGTGCCCGCGCCGTGTCTGCGCATTCCCTGGCGACGTCCCGATCGAGGGCGCGCAGCCCGTCGACGAAGGCGTCAACGTCGGCCTTCGACAGGCCGCGCCCGTCCAAGATCTTCTTGGTGACGTTCGCGTCGAGGCTCGCGCGGAGACAGACGCGGCGCAGGAAGCTGGTGAGCTGGGGGACGCCGGAGCCGTCAAGCCGCGAAAGTCCCCGGCGCATCGCCTCGGCGGTGTTCTCCCAGAACGCGTCGCCCGCCGTGAGGTCGTTGAGGAAGAAGTAGCCGCGGACACCGTGGGCCTGTTTCCGCACGAGGCCGAGCAGGTGGGTCTTGCCCACGCCCTTCTTCCCTTGGAGGACCAGCCCGATCGGGCTCGGGCCGTCGCTGGAGACGGCCTCCTTGATGCCCGCGCCGACCTGCTGCAGCACGCCGGTGTGCAGGCCGTCGACGTGGTACGGCGAGTCACGCCACACGTGATCGGGAGTGTCGGCCCAGTCGAACCGCAGGGCCGCGAGCGCGGTCAGCTCGTCCATCACGGCGCCTCGATCGAGATCAGATGGTTGTCCTCACCGCCGATGCGGATCGCCGCCGCGTGGTCGGCGGCGGTGAGCGCCTTGCGATTCGATTCCGGTACCAGATGTGCCTGTCCCGACCGGCTGAGCTCCTTCAAGACCGCGTCGACGTCCACAGTGGACGCTTCACCGAGCATCGGCCGCAGCTCCACCAACGAGACCCAGTCGCGCGGCGAACGGGACAGTTTGCGATAGGCGATCCGGATCCGGGACTCGATCTCCTCCACCGTCAGGTCGACCTCGGGCATGAAGAGGTCCGCGAGCCGGAGCTTCTCGCGCCGGAGGTGCCTGCCGAGCCCGCCGAGCACGACGTACAGGGCGCTCCCCAGGCTGCTCCGGGGCGCCGGCGCCTCTTGCTGGCTCAATTCCTCTTCGCACCAGGCCCAGCCGCGCTCGGTCAGCTCGTGGTAGAAGGGACGGCCGCGCTGTTCGCTGGCGACCAGATCGAGGCCGTTGAGCTGACGGCGTTCCTTGCCGTCGAGGGCGAAGCCGACGATCTCGCGCAGCTCCGGGTTCGACACCTCGCGGGCGACCACCATCAGCGCGAGCATCGCCGCGGTCTGCTTCTGTCCCAATCGATCCGTCATCCGTGATCCTTCCCGTACCTGGTTGCTACTGATCGAGGAATCCGCTGAATCCTTGGCGTGTCACCCTGGCCTCCGAGGTGCGCACGGCCCATTCGATCGCCTCCCGCGTCTCCGGCGGGGCGAGCACGCGATGCCCCCGCGCCGCGGCGGTCGCCCGGACCCGCGTCGCCGACATGAGCTCCTCGGCGAGGTCCTGCACCCGTTCCCGGTCCCCCGCGCCGATCGCGATCTGCAGCTCGGCGACGATCTCGTCCACGAACCCCCACATGAGCGGCCGCAGCCGGGCGTGCGCGGTCTGCCGGAGCACGCCGGCGCCGACGAGGTCACCCGGTTCGACGAGTGGCGTCGTCCCTCTGAGCTGGTCGACGAGGTTCCGGGCGATCTCCATCGGTCCACGCGACGGGCCGAACTGGAGATGCCGCAGATTGCCGACGTACCCTGGCAGGCGGTTCGGCTCGGTCCCCTTGGTGAGCACCGGGACGACGCGGCGGTCCTGCCCGAGGGTCCGGTGCAGGAACAGTTCGACCTCGGCCGACTGCCAGCGGCTCACCTCGCGGTCGACGATCAGACACAGATGCTTCGCGTCGTCCGCGGTCTTCTCCAGCAGCGACCGCTCCCCCGACAGCGACAGCACCGGCCGGACGCCGAGCTCCACCAGGTACTTCATGAGTTCTTCGGCGAGGTACATCGTCGGTCTGGTCGTGCTGACCCGGACCTCGTGGGAGAAGGTGCGCTTCTCCGCCCGGACCGCGGCCACATAGGCGTCCCGGTTCTCCGCGAGAAGGTCGGTCCGGTCGAAGTCGTGCGCGACGACCGCCGCGACCGTTTCCAGTGCGAAACTGATCTGGTCGGCGGTCGGGCTGATCTCCGTCATCACCGGGAGCTGTTCGCCGAAGGTCCAGAACGAGACGTAGGGCAGCGTCAGATGACGCGACATCACGTCCGGCGAGACCTCGCGGTCGAGCCAGCTGCGGAACAGGTCCTTGGTCTCTTCGAGACAGATGCGCCGCCACTCCTCCGAGCGTGCGTACTCCTCACGGGCGTCGAATCTGGACAGCACCGGCAGGACGGTCAGCTGTGGACGGTCGTAGGGCATGCGGTCGCGCGCGGCGTTGGCGCGTTCGGCGATGTCGACCGCGCCCCGCATGCTCTGCACGTTCGCCGTGAAGAGGACGACGAGCCGGTCCGGAAGATGGGCCGTGCAGATACCCCCGATATCGGAGATACCCGTGCGGCTGTCGATGAGGACGTAGTCGTAGGCGGCCGTCCACTGTTCACGGCATTGTTCGAGGTAGTCGCCGAAACCCTGTTCGTACAAGCCTTCCCAGTCGAGATCCTGCACTCGCCGGACGTAGGCGTCGTCACCGCGGCCGGCGGTGATGACGTCGAGCTTCACCTTCCCGGTCAGCCGGGTCGTATGCGCGCCCGGAGCCAGCCTGCCCTCGCGGAAGTCGTCGATCAGGTCCATGACGCCGCCCGACGGGGGCGCGCTCATCATCGGCCGGAAGTAGGTGTCCAGACCGGGCGCTTCGAGGTCCCAGTCCAGGCACAACACCCGATATCCCCAGCGGGCCAGGAGAACGGCGATATTGGCCAAGGTGAAGCTCCGGCCGACACCGCCCTTGTAGGAGTAGAAGGTGACCACGGTTCCCGGCATGGATCAGAACCTCGGCAGCTTCGACGGCCGGGGCGGTTCGGGTGCCGGTGTCTCGATCGGCCACTCGGGAGACCACGGCGGTGCCTGCGCGATGATCTCCACCAGTTCCTCCACCATCCGCCCCAGCTCGTCTTCGAACTCGATGTACTCGGGGGTCTTCTGGTACTGGGGATGCGGTTTGTTCCAGTCCCGGAAACTGCGCATCCGGCGTTCGTGGGCCCAGTCGGGGTAGTACTCCGAGTCGCTGAAGATCACCGGGTAGATCAACGGGCCCGCCTTCGTCACGCCGTCCCGGGCGACGATTTCCTCCCGTTTCGCCATCGTGTGCCATTCGGCCATGCACCGCTCGTCGCGAAAGTACTTCGGGGAACAGACCGGGATCAGGATCCGGGCACGCTGCAACGCGTCGCGTACTTCCTGAGGCCACTTCCCGCCGACGGCGACACTGTCTTCGAGAAATATCTTGACGTCGTAGTCGACATTGTCGTCCAGAAGTCTCTGCAGCCGCGGGTGGAAGTGATTCCGCACCCAGTCCGGGGCGTCGCCTCCGCCTCGGCGATAGCTGATGAACAGGTGGTACTCGTACACGAGCGCCATCGCCCCTTCGCACCCCGATCCGTTTGACAGCCCCGATCGTAGGGGTCCACGACGCTTTCGAAAAAGGTACAAAAACACGACAAAAACTGGACACGGCCGCGCGCACGAAGCCACCGAAGACAAAAAGATGACAAGCGGGAGACAATGGGTGCCCGCGCGCGTTCGATCGCCGAGAATGCGACCTGCCGGGCAACCTTCACGCGACAGGAGTTTCGATGGCCGACAACGAGCCGCCGCAGGTGTTCGTCACTTACGCACATGATTCACCGGAGCACAAGGAGCGGGTCCGCCACTTCGCGGATTTCCTGCACGGCCGGATCGGACTCGAAGTGCACCTCGATCAATGGGACGACGGCGAACGTCGCGACTGGTCGTTATGGGCGTTGAAGCACCTCGACACGGCGAATTTCGTAGTCGTCATCGCCTCGCCGGACTACAAACGCCGTGCCGAGGGAAACGCGGCCTTCGACGAAGGGCGCGGCTCGCAGTTCGAGGCGGCCCGGATCCGCGATCGTCTGACCCGGGATCTCGGCGGCGAGCTCAAACGGATCCTTCCGGTCGTGTTCCCACAGCAGTCCGTCGACGACATCCCGAACTTCCTCAACCCGCACTCCACCACGAGGTATCCGGTCGACGTGTTCACCGAGGAGGGTGTGGAGGATCTTCTGGCCGCGATCACCGGCAGGGCCCGGCACCAGCGGCCCGAACGCGGCCAGTGGCGCGGCGGCGCGACGAACATCGCGGGCCCCGGCAAGACCTCGCTGGCGACCGGGCTGGAATGGCGGGCGTGCAGCGACGGCATCCGGACCGAAGGCGCGCGGATCAACGACGTGCACTACGCGGACAGCATCGTCTTGCGGGCGGCGGAGCGGCTCGCCTTCGTCGAAGTGGATCTCGGGATGGCCTACCGGAGGCTGACCGCGGTGGCCGGCGTCCTCGACGACGCGGTCGAGCCGTTCCAGGTAGGACACTTCCGCGTCCTGCTGGACGGACGGCCGTCACCGGAGGTCAAGGTGGCGCTGGGGAGGCCGGCGAAGATCGACGTCGGCGTCACGGGTGTGCTGAGGCTCCGGCTGGAGTTCCACCGTCCGGGTACGAGGGAGAGCAAGTGGCTGCCGGAACTGGCCTGGGGCGATCCGGTGCTGGAGTAGGGCGGTGGTGCTCCCGAGCGCGCGGGGTCGACCTGGTCCGTACCTTCGCCCCAGCGGCAGTCACAGCGACTGCGCGCAAGTACATGATGGCCCCCTTCCTTGCGCTAGACGCAGTGAAGGGGGCCATCATGTACTTGGGGAAGGGTGAAGGCGTCAACCGTCCACAAGGGACACCGATTCTCGTCGGAGTGTCCGGTTTGGGCGCTTCGCGCGGGGGTCGTGAATGGCAATGATCGTTCTAACCGCCTTTACCACTCACGACCCCCGCACAGAATCACGCATACAGACATGAATCAGGCACCCAACTGGCGTGAAATGTCCCTTGTGGACACTTTCCGACGATCGACATGGTGCGGAAACTGTGCGGATAGGTGTCACGACCCCCCGCTCAAGAGAAGTCGCCCTCCTCCCGCACCATTTCGCGCAGCTTCACCAGCCCCCGGTGCTGTTTCACCCGGACGTTCCCCGGCGTCAGCCCGAGCGCGGCCGCGGTCTCGGTGGCGGTCAGCCCGACGACGATCCGCAGGGTGAGCACCTCCCGCTGCAGCTTCGGGAGCCGGGCGACGAGCCTGCCCAGCCGCGCGCCGAGGTCGACGTCGAGCATGTGGCTTTCCGGTTCGTTGCGGACCGGCCCGGCCTCCGGCAGCTCGGGCACGGGGTCGGACCGGTCGCGGGACACCGCGCGGAAGGCGTCGGCGACCTTGTTGGCCGCGATCGCCCGCACGAGATAGAGGAACGAGCCGCCACGGTCCTCGTACACCGGCAGCAGTTTGAAGACCGCGAGGCACACCTCTTGCGCGACGTCGTCGGCAGACAGGTAAGAGAGGTCTCGCCCGCCCATCCGCGCGCGGCAGTAGCGCACCAGCATGGGTTTCACGACGGCCAGCAACGCGTCGATCGCGTCCTCGTCCCCGGTCTTCGCCGCCATGACGAGCGGATCGAGCATCTCTTTGGTCAGCCGGCCCGACGGGCGCGGGAGGGTGTCCAAAGTGCGGTATCCCCGGACTTCGCCGCCGATCGGGCGGGTGTCGATGGTCGGCATCGGATCAGCCCATCACTTTCGCGGTGGAATCGAGCCGCCGGACCTGCGCGATGAAGCCGTTCATCCGCCACCGCAGGCTGTACGCCTTGGCCGTGTCGCCGAAGATCTTCTTCTGGTGGAGGATCGCGGCCAGTTCGCCGACGGTCCGCCCGTCCGCCTCGGAGATCTTGAGAGAGATCCCGAGCCGGATCCCGTCGAATTCCGCGGAGCGGGCGATCATCGGGTTGCCGTCGTCCGCGACGGACCAGCCCCTGCCCGCGATCTTCTTCTTGAAAACCTGCCGCAGCTGCTGCCCGGTCAGGGTGGTTTCCACGCGCCGCGGCCGGAATCCGTGTCTCTTGAAGGCGACATAGCCCAGGTACAGAACGGCGATCACGACGAGGATCAGGGCGGCCGTGCCGTTTCCCTCGGTCGTGGTGTCACTGGCGATTCCCATGTTCCCTCTCCCGGGCGTTCGCGGTCCGAATGCCCGATAATCGACGAAATCGGGGACCGCGTTGCGAACCGGGGATTGTTGTCCTGGTTTTGTCCGGTGCCGTTCGCCGGAAAGCGGGCAGATCAAGGACAGCTTTCGCCACGGCGCGTTCCTCGGTAGCGAAATCGTTCCCTGGATCGATCCCTGCGCTGTCGGATCGCCACGATCACGGGGAGAGCGCGAATGACGGATCGTTTCGATGTCCTGTTGTGTTTCACGCCGGCCGATCCGGACGGCGCGGCGGCTATGGACGAGTGGGAAACCGCCCTTCGCGACGCGGGTCTCCGTGTTCTCCGGGACAGCGGCGTCGACGAGTCCGCCGACGCGCTCGCGAACTCCAATGTCGTGCTGGCCCTGTGTTCGCGTGCCGACCGGGTCCTGGTCGTCGATCCGGGGGCGGACGGCGAACACGCGGTCGATCCGCGGAACCTGCCCGCGTTTGTCGGGCTCGTCCGGCGCAAGGTGGCCGGCTCCCGCCGACGACGTGCACGGCTGGTCGGGCGGTATCGCGAACTCCTGGCGATCCATCGTGGCCTGCACGCCCATCCGGTGCTGATGGTGCGAGGCCTGCCGGGTGTCGGCAAGACCGTGCTGGCCGAGCAGTACGCCCGCCTCTTCCAGGACACCTTCGACGGCGGCGTCCTGCGGCTGGGCCCGTTCGGGCAGCACGCGCCGGAAGAGGTCCTGTCCCAGTTCCACCTCGCGCTGGCCCGCGCGGCCGGGGATCTGCTGGGCGCCGACCTGGCGGGCATCGACTTCGACCGGCTGCGCGACCACGTCGCCGAACGGATCGGCGCCGACGGGCGTCGCGTGCTCGTCCTCGTCGACGACGTACCGCCGGGGCTCCCGCCGGACGCCCTCGAACGCCTGCTCCTCCCGACGTCCGCCGTGTCCACGGTGCTCGTCAGCCGGGTGGGGAATTCTCCGTGGGACGTCCCGACGCTGGACCTCGCCGGGTTGTCACCGGCCGAAGGGCTCAGGCTGTTCAGAGAGTTCCGCGCACCCGCCGACGACGCCGAACAGGAAGCGGTGCTCCATCTCGTCGAGCAGTGCGGCGGGCATCCGATCACGCTGCGCGCCAATGCTTCGGCCGCGCCACCCGCCTCCCGTCCGGACACGGCACCGCAGGCGATCCGCGACCTGCTCGCCGGCTGCGGACCAGCCGCCGCCGGGGTCATCCGGCTCGGCGGGCTGCTGGCACCGGTTCCCTTTCCGCTCGGCATCGCCCGTGACGTGCTCGGAGACGGTTTCGCGGAAGGCGTCGGCGAACTGGAAGAACGAGGTATGGCGTCGCTTGTGGACGGTGGGTTACGGCTGCAGCCCCTGGTGGCGGAGGTGGCCAGGGCCGGGCTCGATCCCGGCGACCTGCCCGAGTCCGCGGCGAAGTCCTTGCTACGGCTGCTTTCCGGCGATCGTGCCGAATACCGGGACTTCCTCCTCCAGCATGCCCGTGCCCTCGCCGAGCGCACATCCGCTGCGCTCCGGATCCGGCTGCTGCGTTCGGTCGCGGACGCGCACGAACAGCACCGGGACTTCTTCGCCGCCGGTGAGATCCACGCCGCGATCTTGTCCACCGAAGGCGCCACGAGCGCGGACTTCGCGGCGGCCGCACGGGTGGAGATCGCCTGCGGGCTGTACCCGGAGGCCGTACGGCATGCCCGGCACGCGTTGTCGTCCGCGGCCGACGACGACGAGCGATGCGCCGCCGGTTTGGTCGCCGCACAGGCATTCGACTGTCAGGGCGACTACACCGCCGGCGAACGGATGTTCTGGCACGACTTCCCGGGCCGGGGTGAAACCGGATTACCCGCGATCGTGCAGGCTCTGCGTCTCCGAGGGCGAGCGAGGGAGGCCATCGCCTCGGTCGAGGCGACGCTGCCGGAGCTTCACGACTCGCCGCCCGCGGACCTCCTGCTGGAATACGCCCGCGCTCTGCTCCTCGACGACCAGCCGGGACGAGCACGCGAAGCCGCGGCCGAGGTGATCGCGACCTTCCACGCCACCGGCAGAACGCGGCACTTCCAATGCACCGAAGCCGAATTGCTGTGGGCGGAGGCGACGGTCACGCTCGACCTCCAGGACCGCTCCGCCGCCGTGTTGCGCGAACTCGAAGCCAGGTATGGACGACGTCACGGCCCGGAGAGCCCGCCGGCCTTGACCGCCGCGGCCCTGGCAGGCCGTGCCCTCCTGCTGCGAGGACAGCCGGAGCGGGCCCTGTCCGCGTTGAGCGCCACCGAACTGACCGTGCTCCGCGTCTTCGGCGGCGAAAACCGCTTGCGGTACCGGATCAGGCACGGCATGGCCCTGGCGCACGGACAGTTGCGCGACTTCGGCCGCCAAGCCGAAGTTCTCGAGGAGATCCTCCAGCCACAGATCCGCTTGCTGGGCTCGACCCATCCGGAAACCCTCGAAAGCAGGCTCGACCTCGGCCTCGCGCTGGCCTTCAGCGGACGCGGCCAGTACCGGCGTGCCACCGAACTGGTGGACGCCGCCGCGGACGACATCGTCGCGACACTCGGCCACGCGACCGAACTGTCCGAGAAGGCGATCGCGGCGAAACGGGTGCTGAGGGGCTCGGCGAGTCAGTTCTCCGATGGCTTCCAGCGCACTCCGTAGGCGAAACCCGGTGTCAGGCTCCGGAACTGGACGTGGACCTCGCCCGACGCGTCGGGCGTCAAGGAGCACCCGCGCGCCGCCTCGTCGCTCGCGTCGTCCTGGAAGACCCGTTCCAGCAGCACGACCTCCATCGGGATCGGCAGGGCGAACCGGACGTGCAGGTCGAACAGGTCGACCGGATGCCGCGGGACGCAGACGAAATGCGGATGCCTGAACTCCGCCCGGAACCGTAAGGCGATCTCGTGTTTGCTCAGCCGTTTGAGCGGTCTCGGCAACCGCAACGCCAGCCCGACGCGATCGGTGGATTCCATCACCCGCCCGGTCAGCCGTCCACCGTGGAACACGTCGACGCGGAGATCCTCACTGCCGATGGCCTCGCCCCGGTAGACCGAGTCGGTCAGGGTGAGGGCGAGGTCGAGTTCGGCGATGTCGTCGGCGTCGGCGACGATCCGGCGGGATTCGAGGACCTCCGGCACCGGCTGGTCGAGCGCCACCGCCACGCGCAGTTCCTCCGTGTGCCACCTTCGGCTGGGCTGGGCCGGTTCAGGCTCGTCGGATTCGCTTGTGGACGCGACGGCGACCTCGGCGAGCCGGTCGATGCCGTCGTCGATCCGGCGGCGGGCGGTCCGCTCGTCGCGCTGCAGATGCCTGGCCAGCCAGCGCACCCGATCCTGATAGAAGGGATGCACCGCCTCCGGGTGCAGCCCGAGCGCGGCCAGCACGGCCGTGCACAGATCCTCGGGCAGCGAACGTGCCCAGCCGGACAGGCATTCGCCCAGTGTCCGCCGGATCGTCGCGTTCCCGTCGTTCCCGGACGCACCGCAGACCGCGCGTAACGCGGGGCCCGCCCGTTCGGCCAGCTGAGGTGCCGCGATTCCGCGGCCCCTCCGAAGCAACTTCAATTCGCCGGCCAGATCCGCAGCGCTGACGGTCACCAGTCCTCCCCTAGTGGTTCAAGCACGGTCGTCAATAGTCGCCAGCCCGGCGGCCCGTGTCCAGCCGGTGGCGGCCGTGTATCGCCGATCGTTATTTCGGGTTTCCTTTCCCGCTCATACGTGAAACAGGAAACTCCTTGTCGCTCCCCGACCGGCGACGCATTCTTGGTGAGCCGCCCCAATTCGCGGCGATAACACCTCAACCAGCGGTTTTCCCGCGTTGTCGAGTGCTGCCCTCATGCGCTCACCGAAGGAGTCGGAATGACCGTCAAGTGCTCGCTTTCGCTGCTCTTACGGATCGCTTTCTGGCTGTGGGTGGTCGCGCTCCTCATCGGAGTGGCGCTCGGCAGCGCGGTGGGAACCGCGCCCGCGAACCCGGTCTCCCCCGGGGTCGCCACACACGGAAAGGAGGTGGACTGACCATGCAGACCCACGCCATCGGCCTGATCCTGGCCCTGCTCGGCATCGTGTTCGGCTGAGGACCCCGGCATGAAATGCGCACGCGTCGGCCGGCCGGATCCGCGGATCCGGCCGGCCGACGGAAACCACTGCCGGAACATCGTCCACACGGCCATACTGATCCTCCGACGAGGATGGGTGCCGATGAACGAGAGAGCCACGTTCGGAGCGGAGTTGCGCCGCCGTCGCAAAGCGGCGGGCCTTTCGCTCACCGAACTCGCCGCCCGCACTCACTACAGCAAGGGTTACCTCAGTAAAGTCGAGACCGGCCTTTCCGCGCCGAACCCGGCACTCGCCGCGTTGTGCGAAACGGAACTCGGCGCGGAAGGGGAACTGAAACCGCTGCTGCCCGGCGAACCCGTGCGGCGCCGGACACGACCGGACGTCAGACCGTCCGGCCTGCCACCGGCGACCGCCTCCTTCACCGGACGGACGGCCGAACTGCGCGCGATCCGCGCGGCGCTCGAAGCCGACGGGGGCGTCTGCGTCGTGTCCGGTATGGGCGGTGTCGGCAAAACGGAACTGGCGGTGCGATGCGCGCACCGGCTGGAATCCGGCTTCGCCGACGGTTGCCTGTTCGTCGACCTGCGCGACGAAGCCGGCGAACCCGCCGCGGTGCACGACAGGCTGCTGCGCGTGCTCGGTGTCCCGGCGGACCGTATCCCGGCCGAACCGGCCGATCGCGCGGCGCTGTACCGGTCCCGGCTTCGCGGCCGCAGCCTGCTGCTGGTGCTCGACAACGCGGTCAGCGCGGCGCAGGTGCGTCCGCTGCTTCCCGCCGAACCGAAATGCCGCGTGCTGATCACCTCCAGGTCCAGGCTGAGCGCGCTCGACGACGCCACGCACGTCTCCTTGGACATGCTCCCGCTCGACGCGGCGGTGGATCTCTTCACCACGATCACCGGTGTTCCCGCCGGGCCCGCGGTCACCAGGGTGGTCCGGCGTTGCGCCCGGCTCCCCCTCGCGATCCGGATCGCGGCGGCGCGGCTTCGCGCGCATGCCGCGTGGGACGTCGCGGAACTGGACCGGCGTCTGGCGGACGAATCGGCCCGCCTCGGCGAGCTGGACGACGGCGAACGTTCGCTCGCCGCCGCGTTCCGCCTATCGGTTCAGCAGTTGAGCACCGCCGAGTCGCGACTTTTCGGGCTGCTCACCGTCCACCCCGGAACCGACGTCGACGTCCATACCGCGAGCGCGTTGAGCGCGCTTCCGTTCCGGGAGGCCGATCGGCTGCTGGACCGTTTGCACGAAGCCCATCTGCTCACCCAGCCGGACTCCGACCGTTACGGATTCCATGACCTGTTGCGCGCGTTCGCCACCGAATTCGTGCTCACCGACGCGGAGGACGGGATGAAAGCCTTCAGCAGGCTCGCCGATTTCGCGGTGCGGACCGCCGCGCGAGCCGACCGGGAACTCACCCCGCACCGCTATGTCCCGGAGATCGTCTTCGATCCCGGCGTGCCGGAACCGGCCAGGCTGGACGACGGCGAGATGGCGATGTCCTGGTTTCGCGCCGAATGGCCCGGCCTGGTGGCCCTGTGCCGGAGGGCGGGTGAACGCGGCGAGCACGAGAGATGCTGGCAGCTCGCCTTCTTCCTGCGCGATTTCTTCTTCGTGGCCAAACTCTGGGACCCCTGGCTGGAGACCCATAGATGGGCTCGCTCGTCCGCAGAAGCGCTCGGGGACACGTGGGCGCTGGCCACCACCACCGCCAACCTCGGGGTCGCGCACGTCGATCGCGGCGACCTGGACGAGGCTTCGGCGTGCTACGGCGAGGCGCTCGCGCTGTTCCGGCGGATCGGCGACGGGCACGGGGAGACCACCACCCTCGCGCACAACGGCTGGGCCGAGCATTACCGGGGCCACCACGACGACGCCTTGCGGAATCTCCGGCAGGCGCACGCGTTCTACGTCCGCGACGGCAATCGCCGCAACGCCGCGATCACCGAGCGCGGGATCGCACTGGTGCTGACCGCGCTGGGGCGGTCAGAAGAGGCCGCCGCCATCGCCACCCGCACGCTGGCCGTGTTCGACGAACTGGGGCTGGACCTCGACGCCGCCATGGCGCTCAATTGCCTGGGCTGGGCCTGGTACCACGCCGGGCGCCGGGACCTGGCCGCCTCGGCCTATCGTGCCGCCGCGGACCGGGCGGAGGCCTGCGGAAGCCGGTACGAAACCGCACGCGCCTACACCGGCCTCGGCAACGTCGCGGCCGCTGAAGGCTCCGCAGAGCTGGCGGCCGGCCTGTGGGATCGCGCCGACGAGAACCATCCCGGCCTCGATCGGGTGATGGTCGGCGAAGCCCGGGTGCGGAGGGCGTGACAGCCGAGGTCGGAGGTGTCCTGAATCGCTCAACCGGCGTAAGGGGCCGCGAGGCTGCTACGGTTGGCCTGTCGCGGTTCAGACACCAGCCGCCGGATCCCTTTTTTCGGGTCCGGCATGCCCATGGGCAGCAGCCGGCCCCCATACCGGCAAGGAGTCAACTTGACCGACTACCGCGCTCCCGCATCCGACCCGCCCCGTTCGACACGAAGGTTCGTGTCCCCTCTCGACATCTCGATCACGGCTTCCGCCATCGACACGGTGGTCACCGTTTCCGGTGAAATCGATCTCAGCGTCTCCGACGACCTGCGCAAGGCGTTCGACGAGGAGCTTCGCTTCAAGCCGGGGGTGCTGATCGCCGACCTGTCCGCGGTCACCTTCTGTGATTCGTCCGGATTCACCGTCTTCGTACAGACCCGTGCGAACGCCGAGGAAGCCGGCGTCCCGTTCATCCTGGTCACCCAGGAGCGGGCCTTGCTGCGCCCGATGTCGCTGCTCGGCCTCGACGCGGTCCTCACCGTGCACCCGACCCTCGATTCGGCACGGGACGTGCTCACGCACTGACCAGCTGTCATGATGGGCGGTTGTGACGGATGACAAGGATCCAGGCTTCCGTATCGGCGGCCGTCCACTGGCGGAGCGGCTGACCGAAGTCCTGCCTTCGCTCGCGAAGACGGTGCTCTCCGAGATCGTCCTCAGGATCCCGGAGTACGGCCTGCTGCCCGCCGAGGAACTCAGCGGCGACATCACGCACGTGATCGAGCAGAACCTGCGTTCCTTCATCGACACTCTGCGCACCGGGGCCACGCCGTCACGGCCGGAACTCGACTTCCTCCGCGAATCGGCGGCCCGGCGCGCGGAGGAGGGCATCCCGATCGACATCGTGCTCACCGCGTACCACATCGGCATCCAGGTGGTCTGGGCGTCGGTGACGCCGGACGCGCGGCCGGACGAGGTCGCCGACGTCCTGGCCGTCAACGCGCTCACCCTGCGCTATCTGGAGGTGGTCACGCCCGCGGTCGGCGCCGGTTACCTCGACGAACGCCGGACGATGTTCGACGACGAGCGGTCGGCGCGGCACACGGTGCTCTCCGCGCTGCTCGACGGCGAGCCCGCGGAAGTCGCGGCGGGACAGGCGGGCCTGCGGCTGCCGCCGTGCTACATCGTCCTCGCGGCGTCGGTCGGGGCGCATCCGGACGAGGAGGTCGACGGGGTCGACCCGCTGGTCGCCGGACGCCGCAAACTCCGGCGGCTGCGGGTCGAACTGGAGCGCCAGATCCGGGGGACCGTCCTGACTTCGCTCACGCCGGACGGCGGGCTCGCCTTGCTACCGCACGAAACCGCGGCCGACGAACTGTCCACAAGGGACTGGGTGCGGCTGGAACGGGTCCTCGCCGACGTCGCCCGGACGGCGGGCGCCGAGGTCATCGCCGGGACCGCCGCGGCCGAGCCGTCCGGTGTGCCCGCCGCGGTGAGGGTCGCGCAGGACGTGCTCGCGGTCGCCATCGGATCCGGGCGGCCACCCGGGCTGTACCGGCTCGACGACGTCCTGCTCGAGTACCAGCTTTCGCGCCCGGGCCCCGCGCTCGACCGGCTGGCCACCCGGCTGACGCCGCTGGACGGCAACGAGGAGCTCCTGCAGACGTTGAAGACCTTCCTCGACCGGGGAGGCCGCCGTCAGACCGCCGCGGCCCTGCATGTGCACCCCAACACGGTCGACTACCGGCTGCGGCGGATCGCCGATCTCACCGGGCTGGACCCCACCCGGCTCGAACACATCGCCCTGCTGAACGCGGCCCTTTCGGCCCGCGCCGCCATCCGGCCCAAGCCCTTGTGACGCGTCACAGCACGTGGAGGGTGCCGCTCGGGCAGAGTCCGAGCAGGCGGCAGGCGGACCGGCATTCACCCGCGAAGATGAACAGGTCCGTTCCCGTTTCGTCGGCGAGCAGTTGCGCCCGTTCGAGCGCCCGGATACCCGACACCCCGAAGAACTCGAGCTCGGACAGGTTGACGATCACCGTGGTGCCACTGCCGTGCAGCCGCTGATCGAGCATCTCCCAGAGGCGGGGCGCGGTCCCGAGGTCGACCTGTCCGTTCATCTTGACGACGGTGGTCTCCCTGGTCGGCCTGCTCACGTGCAGCCGCAGCCGAACCCGTTGTTCTTCGAGTGCCCGCCGTTCGGAGGCCACTGAGAAGGCGCGCTTCTTGTCAAGCGCGCGAGGCGTTGACAGGGAAGTCATACGTGAGAAGTACCCAGGCACGCGGTCCGGCGAAACGGCGTCCGCTTGAAGCCCGCGGAAAGCGGGTACCACCAGCGGGTCGGAGGTGATGTCCCATGTCCGCTGAACAGACCGGCCACGGGCCGGTGGTGATCGGTTTCGACGGATCGCCCGAGGCCCGCCGTGCCGTCCGCTGGGCGGTCGCCGAGGCGAAGACCCGCGGCCTCGGCGTGATCCTCGCGTACTGCACCCACGACCGCCTTCCGCCACCCGGGTCGGACCCGGTCGCGACGCCGCTGAACGAGGCGGTCCCCCAGGCCGCCGACGAAGCCGCGGAAGTGGAACCCGCCCGGCGGCAGCTCGCCTCGATGGCCGAAGCGCTGAAACGCTCCGACCCGGGCCTCGACGTCCGCACGGCCGTGCGCGGCGGCATCCCGGAGCAGGTCCTGACCTCGGTCGCCGACGAGGTCGACGCGGCGATGATCGTGCTCGGCGAATCCCATACGGGGTTGTTCACCAGGGCCGTCCTCGGCTCGACGGAATCCGGCGTGACCAAGACCGCCGGGCGCCCCGTCGTGGTCGTGCGCGGGGACGAGCCGCCTCCCGGCGGGCCGGTCATCCTCGGCACCGACGGCTCGGAACAGAGCGCGCAGGCGGCCGGGTTCGCCTTCGACTTCGCGGCCCGGCACGGGCTCACCGTGCACGCGGTCCACGTCGCGCGGATGCCGCTGTGGGGTCCGGCGAGCGAGCCGCTGCTCGGCGGGCCGGTGCTGGATCCGGCACCAGGTCTTCCCCAGGAAGTCGCCGACGAGCTCGTCGGACGTCAGCTCGAGCCGTGGCGGGAGCGTTACCCGGACGTCGCCGTGGAGATGGTGCACGGGGTGGGGCCCGCCGCGCAGGCGTTGACCGTGCAATCCAGCGAAGCGGCGCTGCTGGTGCTCGGCCGGAGCGATCACGGCGATCTCCGGCGGCTCCTGCTGGGCTCGGTCAGCGACGACGCGCTGCACCACGCGCATTGCCCGGTGGCGGTGGTCCGGGCTCAGCCGGTCGGCTGAGCCCGGCGCCTCACGAAGAAGCGAGTTCTCCGAGCGTGCGCCGCGAAACGCGGAGCTCCGCGGCCATCAAGAGGCCGCCCGTGCGGGCCTGGGCGAGCGCGTAACCGACGTCGGCGACCTTGTCCCAGGCCTCACCGGCCGTGTCGCCCGCGCCGACCCGGCCGGCCAGCAGGCATTCTTCGAGCTGTCCCTGCAGGCCGGGCAGGACCTGGGTGAGGTCGTCGGCGAGCTGCTGCAACGCCCCGATGGTCCGGCACAGGTCCGCGGGCGAGGCCGGTTCACCCGCCCGCAGGCTGCTCTGCAGGTGACGCACGACCGAGCCGGCCTGTGCGGCCAGCAGATACGGAGGCTCCTGCGACTTCGGACTCATTGTCCTGGAATACCCCGTCCGCGACCTGCGAAAACCAAGTTTGTGCCGAACGGCCCGGGGGTATCAGCGGTTGTGGACAAGGACGTACTCACCTTCGGGGTCGAGGAAGAGTTCTTCGTGGTGGACCGGGACGGTCATCTTTCCCCGGCGGGCGACGCCGTCGTGGACGCCGCGGACGAGGAAGAGGGTGAACTCCAGCAGGAGCTCACCCGCTCGCAGGCCGAATCTGCGACCGGTATCTGCACGACCCGCGAGGAGGCCGAGCGGCAGCTGACGGCCCTGCGCACCGACCTGGCCGAAGCCGCCGCACGGCGAGGCTGCCGCCTGTTGCCCAGCGGTAGCGCACCGCTCGCGGAAACGGTGCTGCCCGCCATCACCCCGAATCCGCGGTACGAGCGGATGTCGGAACACTTCGGGGCGACCGCGCGGACGTCGCACACCTGCGGCTGCCACGTCCACATCGCCATCCCCGACCGGGAAACCGGCATCCGGGTGATCGACCACGTGCGGCCCTTCCTGCCCGCGCTGCTGACCGTGACCGCCAATTCCGCGATCTGCGACGGATACGACACCGGGTACGCCAGCTGGCGTTACCAGCAATGGAACCGCTGGCCCTCGGCGGGCGTGCCGCCGCGGTTCGGCTCGCTGGACCACTACGAGAGCATCGTCGATGCCTGGCTCCGGGCGGGCGCCATCCTCGACCGGGCGATGGTCTATTGGGACGTGCGGCTTTCCGAGAAACAGCCGACGGTGGAGTTCCGGCTCGGCGACGTCGCGGCCACCGTCGGCGACGCGGTCCTTTACGGGGTGCTGATCCGCGGCCTGGTCGGCACGATCCTCGCCTCGGAGGAACGTCCTCCGAAGCTGTCCAACGAGGTTTTGCGCGCGCAGACCTGGCGCGCGTCGCGGGAAGGGCTCTCCGGCCGCTGCCCGCATTTCCGGACCGGAGATCTCGCCCCGGCGAGCGAGGTGCTCGACGACGTCGTCACGTTCGCCGCCGGCGCGCTGGCCGAGACCGGAGATCTCGACTTCGTCCGCGACGGCTGCGCTCGGCTGGCCGCCGAGGGCGCCGGCGCCGATCGGCAACGGGCTCGCTTCGAGAAACGGCGGGCCGCGGAGGACGTGGTGGACCTCCTCGCGGTCCACCCCGCCCGTGATTGAAGGCCGAACTCGCGTGATGGAAGCCGTAACTCGCGTGATTGGAGCCGTAACTCGTGACCTACGGCTTCAATCACGCGAGTTACGGCTCCAATCACGCGTGTGCGGTCTTCAGGTCCGGCCGAGTTCGGGTGGGCGGCGCAGCGGACCCCAGTCCGCGTTCTGCTGTGCCCGGTCCCGTAGCAGTTCCCGCGCCTCGCCGAGGACCGCGGTGGAGATGCGTGCGACGGGTTCGGGGTCGGTCAGCAGTGGCTCGTTGTCCGGGCCCGAGCCCACGACCCGGCCCGCCAGCACCCACGGCTTGGTCTCACGACGGCGTTCGTGGCTGAGGTGGCAGTAGTCGTAGAGCCGCCTGGCCAGCCAGAGTTCGAGCGGCCGATCCCGCCACCAGGGTTCGGGATCGAGGGGATTCACCGAAAGCCCGGGCAGTTCCGCTCCGGTGAGTTCGTCCCGGCTCGTGCCGGGACGATGCTCCGGAGTCGGCGCCCATCGCACGTACAGGCCTTCCCGCCGCCGGACCAGCGCGGCGAGGTCTCCCAGTGACTCCAACCGTTCCATCGAGCACTCCAGGCGAAAGGTGGACGCGGTGACCGGCGCGCCGGCGTCCCTGCCCCGCCGGGGTTGCCCACGCCGGTCCACCTCACGGACGGCGGACGCACAACCTCGCTACGCCATCCGTTGTCTTCCGGTTACCCGCTCATCACGCGGCTACACCGATTTCACGAGCGATCGATCCACGAGATGGGAGATCTCCTCCAACGCCAGCTTCGCCTCCGGGATCGAGGCCAGCATCCACGCGTGGATCATGCCCTCGTACTCGTGGTAGCTCAGCGGCACTCCTTGCTCGGTGCACAGCGTATGGAGGCGCCGTGCGTCGGCGAGGAGAACGTCCTTGGTTCCGATGTAGACGGTCAGCGCCCCGAGCCCGGAAAGATCGCCGGACAGGGGACTGAGCCTGGGATCGGTGCGCGGCAACGGTCCGCTGTAGAGTCTCGCCGCCTCGTTCAGGCCGGTGAGCGCGAGGTACGGGTCGCGCTCGTCCAGCGCGGGTTGCGCCGGATGGCTCATCGTCAGGTCCAGCCACGGCGACAGCAGGACGGTCTCCTTCGGCACCGGCCTGCCTTCGTCCCGCAACGCCTTGGTGAGCACCAGCGCGATCCCCGCGCCGGCGGAATCCCCCATCACGATCTGGTCCTCCACCTCGACATCCGCGGCGAACTCGTCGTAGGCGCGGCGCACGAACGCGGTGGTCTCCGGGCAGTGATGGTCCGGGGCCAGCGGGTAGATCGGCACGGTGACCGAGCAGCCGGTGCGGTCGATCAGCCGTCCGAAGAACCGCCAGTGGTCATGCTGGATCTGATGCACGTAGGCACCGCCGTGGAAATACAGCACGTGTTTGCCGACCCCGCCGCGGCGTGGGCGGATGGTGTAGCAAGGTCGTCCGTCCACTTCGGACCGCGTGACGTCGAACCGGCGCCGGATCGAGCGGATCGGCCCCTGGTCGCCCTTCGCCTGGCTGCTCTCGATACTCCGGCGGAATCGTTCGAGTTCGGCGTACGTCCGCTTCCGGTTGGTGAGGCGTAGCCACGCGAGCAGCGACTTCGCCGTGAGACTCGTCTTAGACCTGATCACGGGGAACCGTCCGATGCCAGTTGCGGGAGAACGTCCTTCGCTCGCCTTCGAAGGCGTCGAGTTGCGCGTCGATCACGAACTCGGTGGGAGTGCACGAAACCCGGGTCCGGGTCTCGGACCTCGCGGACCAGTCCCCGCGGGCGAACGTCATCGACCACGCCGTCTCCGCCACCGGTGAACAGAAGTCGTCGGCCACCCACGAATACCGCTCGAACACGTTCCTCGTGACGTCCAGGTCGATGTCCTCGAACCGCACCTTGCCCTCGTTCTTCACGATGTCGAGCGCGGAGCGGTAGTCGATCAGGTCGCGGGAGACGGTCCAGCGCTGCTCGCCTGGTTCGACCTGGGTCGCCGGAAGTGGTTCCGTGCCTTCGGGTTCACCGAACGGCCGCGCCGGAACCTCGTCCGCTTCGGCCATCGGCCGCACCGGCAGCGTCAGCGTGCTCTGTCCGGTGTGGACGGTCACCCTTGCCGGTTCCGGCGGCGGCCACGCCAGCGGCCAGTACGACGACGAGATCGACAGGCGGATCCGGTGCCCGGCGGGGAAAGCCTGCGCGACGGCGTTGAGCTCGACGCGCACCCGGTATCGCTCGCCCGGTTCGAGCGGCTCCGGTTCGTCGTGCCCGTCCCGGTGGGTCAGGTTCAGCAGGCCGTAGGTCACTCGCGTCGCCCGGCCGTCCGGTGCGACATCGGACAGCCGGACGGCGACCTGCGCCACCGGCTTGTCCGCCGAGACCTCCAGATCCACCACCGGCGAACCGAGGATCTCGCACGGCTCGGCGAGCTCGTCGGTGTCGAAGACGAGCGAGCCGCCGTCCTCCTCGCGCTGGTCGTACGGCAGGTCGGGCGGAGCGCTGTAGGAAGCCCACTTGCCCGCGAACTGGCCGACCGAAAGCGGCGATTCCACCGGCAGGTCCTCCGCCGGGACCTCCTCGCCGGGCCGGGCGATCCGGTGCCGGGCGAGCCGATGCTCCGACGGGTGCACATGCGGCGAAGGCCAGGACGGCTCCCCGACCCAGCGGCCTGGGCGATCCTCGTACGAGGTCGACGGCGGCACGCTGTCCTGCATCCAGGTCTGCAGCATCGGCCCGTCCATGACGCCGTTTTCGACGTCCTTGAGCCAGTGATCCCACCAGCGGACCAGTTCCTGCAGATACCCGATGGCGGGGCCCGGCCGTCCGAGATGCGGGTACTTGTGCGACCACGGCCCGATCAGCCCGCGCCGCGGCACGTCGAGATTGGCCAGCAGCCGCGAGACCGCGTTCGAGTACCCGTCCGCCCAGCCGCTGGAGGCGAGGACGGGCACCTGCACGTCGCTGTAGTTCTCGCAGACCGACGCGTGCCGCCAGTAATCGTCGCGCCGCTGGTGGCTCAGCCATTCCCCCGCCCACAGACCGCAGTTCTCCAGCCGTTCGTGCCACAGGTCGCGCCACCGCTCCCCCGCCAGCGCCGGGTCGGGCGGCAAGGTGGCGTAGGCGAACATCGTGGAGGCTTCCGCGATGTTGTCCGACAGCAGGCAACCACCCATGTAGTGCATGTCGTCGGAGTACCGGTCGTCGGTGAACGAGGAGATCGCGATCGCGCTCAGGCTCGGCGGTTTGCGCGCCGCCACCTGCAGGGCGGCGAAACCGCCCCAGGAGATGCCCATCATGCCGGTCCGGCCGGAACACCATGGCTGCGCGGCGATCCATTCGAGGACGTCCTCGGCGTCGAGTTGCTCCCGTTCGAGGTATTCGTCGGCGAGGATCCCCTCCGATTCCCCCGAACCTCGGATGTCGACGCGGACGCACGCGTAGCCGTGCCCGGCGAGGTACGGATGGTGCACCGAGTCCCGCACCGAGGTCAGATCACGGTGCCGGTACGGGATGTACTCCAGGATCGCGGGGACCGGCTCCCCGTCCGAAGCGACCGGCCGCCAGATACGGGCCGACAGCCGGACGCCGTCGGAAACCGGGATCCAGACATGGTCCTCCTCGGTGATCTCGTACGGCAGCGAAGCCACCGTCCGCATGGGCTATCCCTCCTCGAAGTCGAACCGCAGCGCCTCGGTGCACCGCCGGTACTTGCTCTCCATCTCCCGTTCGGTCTGCGCCGCCACGAAGATGTGCGCGAGTTCGTAGCTGTAGCTGTCCTGTTCGGGCAGATCGGAGAGCCGGACGTCCTTCTCGGCCACCAGTTCGATCTTCACCCCGGGGATCTCCGCCTCCAGGTCGGCGATCTCGGCGCGGGTGGGCACCCGGGTGACCAGCGCGTCGCTGAAGCGGCGGTAATACCACTTGCCCGCGATCCGGTAGTCGCCCCGGTTCCGTCGCGCACCGGGATCCTGCCCCAGGCCCAGCCGGACCATGATCTGGTGATTCGCCACCCCGTCCACGTACTCGAACAGCTCCGCGTGGGACTGCGAATGCCGCGGATTGATCTCCAGCAGGCAGGCCTGCCCGGATTCGGGATGACAGAAGAACTCGATGCTGAACGTCGCGTTGTCGAAGCCGATCTGCTCCATCACCCGGACGGAGATCTCCTTCATCCGCTCGACGGCGTCCACGGGCAGCTGCGACGGGTACTGATGCCGCAGGAAGGACGTCGAATCGGGATAGTTGATCGAATCGAGCACACCGTAGACGGTGACCTGTCCTTTGTAGACATAGCCCTCGGTCGCGGCCTGCACGCCGTTGAGCTCCCCTTCGGCAAGGCACGCGGCCCCACCGGCGTTCGCCACCTCTTCGGGGAGGTCGACCGTGGCGAGGACGCGCTCGAAGGGTTTGCCGACCCGGTCGACGCCCGCGCGGATCTCGGCGACCGCCTTGTCGAACTCGTCGTCGTCGGCGACGTGGAAGGCAAGCTCCGAGGAGAACGATTTGACCGGCTTGAGCCACATGGGGTAGTCGACACCCTCGGGCGGGCGGGGGTCGTCCTCGTCCAGGTCGACGATGCCGAACGACGGCACCTCGTCGATCACCTTCGCCTGTTCGAGACGGCTCCAATACTTGTGCTCGCATTTCAGCACCGCCTCGAGGGAAACACCCGGGAGCCCGTACTTCTCGCACAGCATCGCCACCATCGTCGAGGACGGGAAGTCCCAATAGCTGACGATCGCGTCGATCTGTCCATCGAAGGCGTCCAAATGCGCCTCCGCCTTCTCCACGAGTTCGACGATCGGGATCTCGCCGTGCTGGAGCTCCTCCGGCGAGAGCAGCGCGTGGAAGCGATACCTGCCGGCGCCGGGGATTCGTCTCAGCACCTCGTCATTGGAGTCGTCGAGACCGATGACGAAGATGTTCTTTTCCTCTGGGTGCCTGGAGGATGTGGTCATAGGCCAGTGCTACCCGCTCGGATGGGCCGGAAAACCAGGGTTTGCCCGCCCCGCCCCCTGGGAATCCGGCCCCCATGACGGAGTTGCCCGGCACGCGTTCCTTGTGGCTCGACACGGCCCCCGCTCCCGATCGCACCGGCACGCCGTTGCCGCCGGAGGTCGACGTCGCCGTTCTCGGCGGCGGCATCGCCGGGCTCACCACGGCGTACCGGCTGGCGAGGGCCGGGCGCTCGGTCCTCGTGCTGGAGGCCGGCCGTATCGCCGCGGGGGTTTCCGGCCACACCACCGCCAAGATCAGCACCCAGCACGGGCTCAAGTACGCCACGCTGGCCAAGACCAAGGGCACCGAAGCCGCCGCGATGTACGCGTACACGCAGGCGGCCGCCCTCGACTGGATCGCGGCGGCCACGGCCGAGCTCGGAATCGACTGCGGGTTCACCCGCTCCGACAGTTTCGTCTACACGACCAGGCCCGAGACCGTCGAAAGCCTCGAACGGGAGGCGGAAGCGGCCGCCGAGGCAGGTCTCCCGGCCACTTACGTCACCGAGGTCGACCTCGACGTGCCCGCCGTCGGCGCGGTCAAGTTCGCGTCGCAGGCGCATTTCCATCCGCGCCGCTGGCTGCTCGCGCTGGCCGCCGAAATCGAGCGCGCGGGCGGGACGATCATCGAGGGGGTACGCGCGGAAGGGCTCGACGAACTCGGCGGGACCAAGGTGCGCACCAGTTCGGGTGACGTGCGCGCCGGTGACGTCGTGGTGGCGACCCACTATCCCGTGTTCGACCGCGGGCTGTTCTTCGCCCGGCTCGATCCGGTGCGCGATCTGGTGGTCGCCGGACCGGTCGCGGGAAACCGCCCGCCCGAAGGGATGTACCTGGACGCCGACACCCACCACTCCGTGCGGAGCTACCTCAACGACGGTGTCCCTTACGCGGTCGTGGGCGGCGAGCATTACCGGGTCGGCGACTCCGTCGACGTCGAGAGCCGCTACGAGCGGCTGGCCACGTGGGCCGGCGAGCACGCCGGCGTGCACCGGGTCACCCACCGGTGGTCCGCGCATGATCTGTCCACTTTGGACTCCGTACCGTATGTCGGGCGCTATCACCCGGCGAGCCGTCACCTCTGGGTCGCCACCGGCTTCGGCCAGTGGGGGATGACCGGCGGCACCGCGGCCGGGCTGCTCCTCGCGGATCTGCTCACCGGACGCGACAATCCGTCGGCGGGCCTGTACGACCCGAACCGCTTCGACCTCCGCTCGGCGATCTCGACCGTGGAGAACAACGCCACCGTGGCGAAATTCCTGGTGGGCGACCATCTCAGCGCGTTGCGCAAACCCGCTTCACTGGACGAGCTCGCGCCCGGCGAGGCGAAGGTGACCCGGGACGGCGGCGAACTCGTCGCCGCCTACCGCGATCCGGGCGGCGAACTGCACGCCGTCGGCGCCCACTGCACCCATCTCGGCTGCCTCGTCGCGTTCAACAACGCGGAGAAGACCTGGGACTGCCCGTGCCACGGTTCGAGGTTCGGCCTGGACGGGTCGGTGATCCAGGGGCCGGCCGTGCGCGCGCTGCCGAAGAAGCGGGAGCGGTGATGACCAGTATCGGCATCGAAGAAGAATTCCTGCTGGTCGATCCCAGGACCGGGGTGAGCTGCCCCCGGGCCGACGCCGTGCTCGAACGGCACCGGCTCTGCTGTCCGCTGCCGGACGGTGCGGCGGTCCACCGGGAACTGCGGCCGACCCAGATCGAAGCCGCCACCGGCGTCTGCGAGACCGCCGACGAGCTGTACGAGCAGCTGACCGCGGGACGCCGCACGCTCGCCGAAGCGGCCGCGGGCGAAGACTGTGCCATCATCGCCGCCGGCACTCCCCCGCGTCCCTCACCCGAGCGCGACCTCGACGCCCCCGACCGGTTCGGCAAGGTCGACGCGCTGTACGCGGGCGTGGTCAAAGCCTACGAAGCCTGCGGATGCCACGTGCACATCGGCGTGCCCGACCGGGAGACCGCGGTCGCCGTGGTGAACCACCTGGGTGAATGGCTACCCACGCTGCTGGCGTTGTCGGGCAACTCGCCCTTCGAAGGCGGCCGCGACACCGGCTACGAGAGCTGGCGCATGGTGGAGCAGAGCCGGTTCCCCGGGTCGGGGGTCGCCCCGTACTTCGCCGACGCCGCCGCTTACGAGGAACAGGTCGGGAAACTGGTGGACTGCGGGGTCCTGGTGGACGAGAACCAGACCTTCTGGCTCGCCCGGCCGTCCGCGCGGTGGCCGACGGTCGAGGTCCGCGCCGCCGACACCGCGTCCACCGTCGACGAAGCCGTCCTGCAGGGGCTGCTGACGCGCGCTCTGGTGCGCACCGCCCTCGCCGAACTGGACCACGGGGTGGAGGCCACGCCGCTGGATCCGCAGATCGCCGCCGCGGCCGTGTGGTCGGCCGCGCGTCACGGGCTTTCGGGACCGGCCGTCGACCCGGTGGCGGGAAAACCGGTCCCGGTGGGCGACCGGGTCGCCGCGCTGCTGGCACATACGAAGCAGGCGTTGGAGGACACCGGAGACGCGGACCTCGTCCGCACCCTGCTCGGCCGTCTGGAACAGGAGGGCACCGGCGCCGAACGGCAGCGCCGGGCCGCCGCCGACGGCGAGATCGCGGTGTTGCGGATGCTGACCGAAGAGACGGTTCCGCACGCCTAGATCGGGTACCCGCGCGGCATGACGACGATCGACCGTGACGTGGCCGCGAGGCTGCCCGAGATCCGCGGCCCGCTTTCCGCCGCCGTGGTGGACACCCTGGCGGGCGGACGCCGAGACGATTTCGACCCCGAAGTGGCGACCGGCGCCGACCCGTTCGGTGAAGACCTCCAGCTGGCGCTGCACGTCTGCTACGAGCTCCACTACCAGGGCTTCGACGGTGTCGATTCGGAGTGGGAGTGGGATTCCCGGCTGCTCGCCTTCCGATCCGTCCTGGAGCACGTGTTCCTCGACGGCATCCGCGCCGCCGTACCCGGCGGGGACGACGTCGGCGGGCTGCTGGAGGAGCTGCTCGTCGAACCGGTCGACGGCGGCGGCGTTTCCCACTTCCTGCGCGACGAGGGCGAATGGTGGCACGTCGAGGAGTACTTCGCGCAGCGGTCGATCTACCACCTCAAGGAGGCCGATCCCCACGCGTGGGTGATCCCGCGGCTGCGGGGCAGGGCCAAGGCCGCGCTGGTCGCCGTGGAGTTCGACGAATTCGGCGGCGGGCGGGCCGATCAGGCGCACTCCCGGCTGTTCGGGGATCTGCTGACCGCCGCCGGCCTGTCGGACGGCTACCTCGCCTACCTCGATCACGTTCCCGCGTGCATGCTCGCGACGGTGAACATGATGTCGCTGTTCGGGCTGCACCGGGGCCTGCGCGGCGCGCTCGTCGGGCATTTCGCCGCCGCCGAGATCACCACCGCGCCCGCCGCCCGGCGCATGGACCAGGCGCTGGAACGCCTCGGCGCGGCACCGGAATGCCGCTACTTCTACGCCGAGCACATCGAGGCCGACGCGGTGCACGAACAGGTGCTGCGGCACGACGTCGTCGGCGATCTGCTCGACCGGGAACCCGGGCTGGCGGCGGACATCGCGCTGGGCATCCAGGCCACCGACCTGCTGGAAACCCGGCTGACCGAGCACCTGCTGGGCGCTTGGTCAGCCGGGGAGAGCTCACTGCTCAGGCCGTTGCATCCCTTGCCGTGACCGGCGGCGGTGGCTCGTGTCGCAGAACGGGTAGCGCTTGCTGCGGCGGCAAGCGCAGAGGGCGACCACGAAGCGATCCGAGGTCACCGTCTCGCCGTCGTCGGTGACGACCTCGACCGGCCCCTCCACCAGGAGGGGCCCGCCGGGTTCGAGCCGGACCCTGGTCCTACGTCCGGTCGGCACGGATCACCACCAGTTCCTCATGGCACTGCTCGGCCTCGATCAGGCCCGCCGCTTCGAGGAAGGCCGCCCGCGCCCGCATGACGGGTCCGAAGGGGATCGACCGGGTGGCGACCACCGACGGTGTCATTCCCGCCGCCCGCAACTGCGTCAACGACCTGTCGGGGCCGGAAACCGCGGAGTGGACCATCATCAGGTAACCGCCCGGCGCCACCAACCGGGCCGCCTGGGCGCAGACCTGATCGAGGACGATCCGGCCGTCCGGCCCGGCGTCCCACGCCCGCGCGGCCCCGGTGGCGGGCACGGGCGAGGGAACGTACGGCGGATTCGCCAGCACGACGTCGAACGGTCCGCCGCTCGCCGCCTCGACCAGACCGCCACGAAGCGGCCGCACCGGGAGCCGGCGCAGCCGCGCGTTGACCCACACCGCGGCCAGCGCCCGCCGGGAGATGTCCACGGCGGTCACCGATCTCGCGCCGTGCGCCGCGGCCGTCAACGCGAGTGCGCCGGTGCCGGTGCAGAGATCGAGGACTTTCGCTTCGCGGGGGATTCCCGCCGCGCTCAACGCGCTTGCCAGCAACCAGGTGTCGTGCTGCGGGCGGTAGACCCCCGGCGGCCGCAGCAGCCATGGCCGCGCCGGGGCGAGTGGAATCGTTGCTGCCTGGGAGATCGCGGTCATGTCCCCTCCGGTTCGCCGTAGTTGCTCCCGGCTACCCCGGCCGTGCGGTGCCAAACGTCCACAGTGGTCCAGTTGGTCGTGAGTGTCGTTTCGGGTTCTGGTGGACCGGCATTTGCTTACCTTCGGAATCCTCCCCACTGAGCATGACCTTGATCAACGGAGGATCGGGGACACTCAACGTCCCCGATCCTCCGTTGATCAAGCTCCGAGACCCGAGCTGCCCCTCGACGATGTGGGAATTGGGACGTTGAACGTCCCAATTCCCACATCGTCGACACCTGGCGACGCCGAGCAGCCAACCCTCGTCCGGGCAGGTGATTCGAGTGTGGACGAATGGAGACATTCAACGTCCCAAATCCTCCACGCCCGACCGTGCCGCGGCGAGCGTCCGACGTGATCGAAGCCGTGACTCACGTGATCAGCGGCGGAACACCGAGTGTCGCCTCCAGTCACGCGAGTTACGCGCCTGATCACGCGAGTCACGCCGAACGCCACGCGCCACCACTTCGACCCACCTATCACTAGAACGCGAGAAAGCGGGTAACCCCGAGGAAACCGAAAGAAGGAGACTCTCATGGACACCGGTCCGGCCAAAGGCGATTCCACCGACAGCGAGAAACTGGACCAGGAAGACCGCGAAGAGATCCGGGGCGAGCAGGGGACGTCGTCCGGCGACCCGCACGACGACACCGACCCGCAGTCCGGTGAATGAGGCGTTTCACGGCGGCTCCAAGGGGTACCCGGTCAGCTTGCGGCGAAACGGAGGCTTTCCGATGAACCTACGTACGACTGGCTTCCTTCTGCGACCGGTGGTGCTGGTCATCGCGCTGGTCCATCTCGTGCTGGGTGTGCTCGGCTTCTTCTTCCTCCCCGAGGCGAACGAGGTCGGCGAAAACACGATATGGATCTTCAGTGCGACAGGCATGCTCGACGTCATCCGCACCGTGATCGGCGTCCTCGGTCTGGTCGCGGCGTTCAAACCTTCCGCGATCCCGGCCTACAGCTGGCTGGCTTTCGTGGCATTCACCGGTTTGACCGCCTTCGGCGTCCTCTCGGCGGGGACCGATTCCGCCGGCGACGCGGTCAATCTCAACTGGGCCGACAACGTCCTGCACGGGGTGACCGCCTTCCTGGCGCTCGTGGTCGGCGTCGCCTCCACTCGCGTTTCCCGGCGGAAGCAAAGTAAGACAAGGGAAAACGTTTAGTCCGTCCACAACGGGCAACCTGGCGGGTATGACGAAAACGGCCCCGCTCCGGATTCTCCTGTGGCATGTGCACGGCTCCTGGACCGAGGCTTTCGTCCGCGGTGGCCACCACTGTTTCCTGCCGCTTCTCGACGAAGGCGGACCGTGGGGCCGCGGCCTCAGCGGCCGTAACTGGCCCTCCGCCCAAGAGGTTCCGGTCGACCGACTGAAGGATCTCGACATCGACGTCGTGATCCTCCAACGGCCGGAAGAGATCCATCTGGCCGCGCGGTGGCTGCGCCGCCGTCCCGGCAAGGAAGTGCCCGCCGTCTACGTCGAGCACAACACGCCCCGGGAGCACGCCGCCACCACTCGGCATCCGCTGGCCGAGCGCGACGACATCCCGCTGGTCCACGTGACCCATTTCAACGAACTGATGTGGGACTCCGGTCTCGCGCCCACGGTGGTCGTCCCGCACGGGATCCCAGATCCCGGTGAGCGGTACACCGGGGAGCTGCCCCACGGCGTGGCCTTGATCAACGAGCCCGTGCGGCGGGGCCGGATCACCGGAACCGATCTGCTCCCCGCCTTCGCGGAGATCGCGCCGGTCGACGTCTACGGGATCGGTGCCGAAGAGCTCGACGGCCGCCACCCCGCGGTGCGTCCCGGGGGCGATCTGCGGAGCGGGGAGCTGCACGCCGAAGTGGCCCGGCGACGCGTCTACCTGCACACCGCGCGGTGGACGTCGCTGGGCCTCTCGCTGCTCGAAGCGATGCATCTGGGCATGCCGGTCGTGGCGCTGGCGACCACCGAAGCGGTACACGCGGTCCCGCCGGACGCCGGCGCCGTCTCGACCGACATCAAGGCGCTGGCGAAGGCATACCGCGAGCTTGTCCACGAACCCGATTTCGCCGTGCTGGCGGGGAAAACCGCGCGTGAGTTCGCCGTGAGCCACTACGGGCTCGACGCGTTCCTCACCCGCTGGGACGCCCTGCTGGCCGAGGTGACCGCTTGATTCCGCCGGAGGCGGAGGGAAGGAGCCCGATGAGGATCGCGATGGTTTCCGAGCACGCGAGCCCGCTCGCCGCCATGGGCGGAGCCGACGCCGGGGGTCAGAACGTCCACGTCGCGGCGCTTTCCGCCGCGCTGAGCAGGCAGGGCCACGACGTCACCGTCTATACCCGCCGCGACAACCGCCGTGTCCCGGCGACCGTCGAGACGCCGGACGGCTATCGCGTCGTCCACGTTCCGGCGGGGCCCGCCAAGAAGCTGCCCAAAGACGAGCTGCTGCCGCATATGGGCGAATTCGGCCGGGTGCTGCGGTCCCGCTGGGCCAAGGACCGGCCGGACGTCGTCCACGCGCATTTCTGGATGTCCGGCCTGGCTTCGATTCTCGCGGCCAAGGATCTCGGCATCCCGGTGACCCAGACCTTTCACGCGCTGGGGGTGGTGAAACGCCGCTATCAGGGCAAGGCCGACACGAGCCCGCCCGAGCGGATCCGGCTGGAGCGGATGATCGCCAAACAGGCCGACCGCGTGATCGCGACGTGCTCGGACGAGGTGTTCGAACTCGTGCGGATGGGGCTGCCGCGTTCGCGTGCTTCCGTCGTCCCCTGCGGAGTCGACCTGACCACGTTCACCCCGGACGGTGGTGTCGCTCACCGGACCGCTCGGCGCCGCATCGTCAGCGTCGGCAGGTTGGTCCCGCGCAAGGGTTTCGACCTCGCCATCGCCGCGCTGCCCTCGCTCCCGGACACGGAACTGGTCATCGTGGGCGGCCCGGACGCAGGTCCGCTCGCCAAGGCGCCGGAGGTCCGGCGGTTGCGGGCGATCGCCGACCGGGTCGGCGTCGCCGACCGCGTACATCTGCCCGGGCTCGTGTCGCGCGAGCAGATGCCGGCGCTCCTGCGTTCCGCCGACGCGGTGGTCTGCACCCCTTGGTACGAACCGTTCGGCATCGTGCCGCTGGAGGCGATGGCGTGTGGTGTCCCGGTCGTGGCGACCGCCGTCGGCGGGCTGACCGACACCGTCGTCGACGGGGTCACGGGGATGCTGGTCCCTCCGCGCAATCCCGTCGAGCTGGCGGCCGCGCTGCGGCGCCTCCTCGGTGACGCCTCGTTGTGCGAGTCGTTCGGGCTCGCCGGAGCGGACCGGGTGCGGGCGCGGTACTCCTGGGACAGGGTCGCATCGGATTCCTTGCGCGCTTACGGTCGTGTTCTGACCGGGGAAACGGAAGTGGCGGCTGCCGCTTCGCCTTCCTGAGGTCGGCTGGCGCCGGTACGTCACCCGACGTACCGGCGCGCCACCGAGTTCCGCTGCGATTCCTCCAGCAGGACCAGCCCGCGCTCGACCGCCGCCGGGACCACCGCGCGTTCCCGCATCACCCACGGGATCCCCCGGATCGCCTCCGCCACCGCCGCGAACGTCGCCCGGTCGAGCGGTGCGGAACGCAGCACCGTCACCATCCGGCGTACGACACTGCCGAGCGGGCGCCGCAGCCACAACGTCCACAGCGTGTTGCGGATGCCCAGCTGACGGCGCCGGCGCGGATCGCGGACGGTCGAGGGAGCGTGATGGATCACCATCTCCTCGTCCCAGCACATCCACCAGCCCTTGCTCGCGAGGTCGAGGGCGAACAGCTCCTCCTCTCCCCCGAGCCACATCCGGTCGGAGAAGCCGCCGACGTCGTGGAACGCGCGGACGCGGACGGCCGACAGGCCCGCCATGACACCCAGCAGAGCGGGACCGGGCAGCCATTCCGGGCCGGGGACCGGTGAATGGCGCAGCTCGGGGGTGATCGGGTCCTCGGTCAGTGACGGCTCCACCAGGCACCGGCCGGTCACCACGCCCAGCCCGGGAAACGCGTCGAGCCGGTCGGCGGCGCGGCGCAGGGATCCGGGCTGCCAGCGAGTGTCGTCGTCGCAAAAGGCCACATACGGCGTGTCCACTTCACGGACGGCGAGATTGCGCGCGACGGCGCCGAGGTTCCGCGGCGCGCGGATCAGCCGGATCGAAGGGAACCCTTCTTCGACGGCGTCCGCCGTACCGTCGGTGGAAGCGTTGTCCACCACCACGATCGGCGCCGCGTCGGGCAGCGCGGTCATCGAGGCGAGCGTCTCCAGCAGCTGCGCGCGACGGTTGTGCGTGATCACCACGACCGTGATCCGGTCCTGCACTTCATCCTCCATGGGCGTGTTCCAGTACCCGGATCCGGCGTTCCACCGAAGCGGGAAGTCGTTGCCGGTCGGCGAGCGCCCGCGGCAAGCGCCGCAGGACACCGGCGAGCGCGGCGAGCACGTGTGGCTCCCGCGGCACCCTGGCCAGCGCGCGGCCCGCCTCGGTGAGGCACCGGCGCACAGGCCGTCTCATGACGGTGATCAGCATGCGGTTGCGGAGTTCGGCGCGTTCCCGCCAGGACGGCGACGGCCGCACCGGAGAGGGATGGTGGTGCGCACGCACCTCCTCCGCGTAGCAGAGCCACCACCCGCGGGCCGCGAGGTCGTAGGACAGCAAGCGCTCCTCGGCACCGAAACGCAGCAGCGGATGGAAGCCGGCGGCCTGCAGATACGCGGTCCGGCGGACGATCGCGGAACAGGCGAGGAAGCCGAGCACGGCCGGCCCGGGGAGCCCCTCGGGCCGGCCGAGCGGGCTCGCGGCCATCAGCGAGACGACCGGATCCTCGCGTTCTTCCTCGCCCACCAGGGTTTTCGCGGCGACCAAGCCGACGTCGTCGTGGGTGTCGAGGATCCGTTCGGCCTCGGCGAGGGCGTCTTCGGCCCACCAGGAATCGTCGTCGCTGAACGCGACATACGGCGTCCGGGCCACCGCGACGCCGAGATTCCGCGCCGCCACACCGATGTTGCGCGGCAACCGGACCACCCGGACGCTGTCGAACGCGGCCGCGGTGGCCGCCGTGCCGTCGGACGAACCGTTGTCCACCACGACGATCGGCGGTGGCGGCCGCAACGCGGTCAACTGTCGCAAGGTCCGTTCCAGTTCCGGCGCCCGGTCGCGGGTGGCGATCACCACCGTCGTCGCCGCGGCGCTCATCGCACCGGCCTGGTCTTGAGCGCCTTCACCATGTTCCGCAAGAGCCCGTTGTCGGCGGGCAGCGCGCGCAGCGCCGCCACCGCCCGGCCTTGCACCGAAGAACACCACCGCCACCAGGAGTCGAGTGCTTCATGATCACCCGCTTCTTCGGCCGGGACGAGCGCGGGCCAGCCGAGCGCGTCGGCCTGGGCGGTCACCTTGCCACCTCCCGCGACCGGGTCGATGGCCAGCGCGGGCACCCCTGCCCGAAGGCTCAGCACCAGGCCGTGCAGCCGCGTCGTGACCACGACATCCAGATGCGACAGGATCGACGCGAACTGGTCCGGTGTCTCGCAGCGTTCCCAATCCGACGACGCCAGCCGCGTGTCGAGCGGCACCCGGGCACAGTCCACCCCGGCGATCCATTCCCGCACCGACGCGTGCACCTCCGCGTGGCGACCGGAATCGCCGTACTCCCGTTGCTGCGGGGCCAGGATCACGCCGGTCACCAGCACCTCGTCGGTCGGCGCGCCGAGGGAGAGATCCGGCGTGCCGACCTTGTCCCGATCCCGCGCGAACACCTCGTCGAAGTCCCGGACCGTGTCGTCGTCCGGGTCGATCACCGACACCCCCACCGCGATCCGGCGGCAATGGGCGAACCTCCGGTGCACCTCCCGGACCTGCCATCCGTGGGCAGGCCCGCAGACGAAGACCACGTGGCTGTACCTGGCCGGATCCACCTCTTCGTAATTGACCTCCCCTTGCCGGTAGACCGGGCTCCACGCCAGATCGTGCGGCAATCCCATGGTGGACAACGCCTCGTCGACCCTGCGCATGCTGAGCACGTCCCCAGCGGTCGCCTCACCGTGGCGGAAGCTGGCCCAGCCGATAACCAATGCACGCATATTCGACACTTACCCGGCATGTCCCGGTTCACACGGTTTTTCCCGGGCCCGCTCCGGGTAGTCCGTCGCCATGGACAGAGCGCTGGTGACCGGGGGCGCGGGTTTCGTCGGTTCGCACCTGTGTGAACGCTTACTGGAAGCAGGCACGGAGGTCGTCGCGGCGGACAATTTCGCCACCGCCGACACCGTCAACGTGGCGCATCTGCTCGACCGCCCGGACTTCCGGCTCCTTTCCCGCGACGTCACCGGGCCGATGACCGCGCCGGGCCCGTTCGACGTCGTCTTCCACTTGGCGTCCGCGGCCTCGCCGCGTGACTACCTCCGCCTTCCGCTGGAGACGCTGCGCGCGGGCTCGTACGGCACGGAACGGGCGCTGGACATCGCCGAACGCGACGGCGCCCGGTTCGTCCTCGCGTCGACGAGCGAGGTCTACGGCGATCCGCGGGAGCATCCGCAGCGCGAGGAATACTGGGGGCACGTGAACCCGATCGGCCCGCGCAGTGTCTACGACGAAGCCAAGCGATATGCCGAGGCGCTCACTTCGGCCATGCGCCGGGAGCGCGACGTGAACACCGGGATCGCGCGGATCTTCAACACTTACGGCCCTCGCATGCGTCCCGACGACGGCCGCATGATCCCGACGTTCATCGGGCAGGCGCTGGCGGGCGCGCCGCTCACCGTGACCGGAACCGGCGGCCAGACCCGTTCGCTCTGCTACGTCGACGACACCGTCCGCGGCCTGATCGCGCTGGCCGGCTCCGATGTGCCCGGCCCGGTGAACCTCGGCAACCCGCACGAACTCACCGTGCTGCGGATCGCGGAGGAGATCCTGGCCGTCACCGGCAGCGCTTCCCGGATCGAATACATCGACGCCGCGGTCGACGATCCGTCCCGCCGGTGCCCGGACATCTCCCGCGCCCGCCGCGAACTCGGCTGGGAGCCGGAGATCGGGCTGGCGGAAGGACTTCCGCGCACGGTCGCCTGGTTCACGCGGCAGCGGTCGGGTCCGTATCCGGCCGTCGGTGCCTGACCTCGGTGAGTGGCGTCTCGCAGCTTGATCAACGGAGGATTAGGGACACTCAACGTCCTCATTCCTCCGTTGATCAAAGTCTTGCCGAGTGGGGAGGATTTGGGACGTCCAACGGCCCAAATCCTCCCACTCGCCGACACCGGCCCGCCGGGGCCCGGACATCTCCCGCGCCGGGTGTTGACGATGTAGGAATCAGGACGTCGCGTGTCCCAATTCCCACATCGTCGAGGGCGGCTCAGGTCACGCCGAGGACTCCCCCGCCCCGTCGGCGCGTGACTGGATGGCCGACACCTGTGATCAGATGGACGACACACGTGTCCAGGCGGACGGCTCGGGGCCGGTTCCGGATTGGGCGTGTGTCGTCCGTCCAGTCACGCGTGTCGTCCATCTGATCACACGCGCCGTCTCACCCATATCCCCCGAGAGACGCTTCGCTCTGTAGCGACGTCCTGGGCTTTTGCGCCGCATCGTTTATCCCCGAACGCACCGGGTAGCGCTACGGGAGTAAGCGCGGGTCACGGCCCGCGGCCCCGAACCGGAGAGGTGGCCCGGTGCGCATACTCGGTATCAACGCCGTCTTCCACGACCCGGCCGCTGCCCTGGTCGTCGATGGCGAAATCGTGGCGGCGGCGGAGGAAGAACGGTTCAGCCGACGCAAACACGGCAAGCGGCCGGTGCCGTTCTCCGCGTGGGAACAGCCGGTCGAGGCCGCCGCCTGGTGCCTGGCCGAGGCGGGAATCTCCGCTCAGGATCTCGACGCCGTCGGCTATTCGTATGATCCGGCGCTCGTCGAGCCGGGCATGGCGGGGCACGACGGGAAGAACGAATGTCTCCGCACCGACTTCGCCCGCCGGGCCCCTGGGTTCCTCAAGGCGGCCTTGCCGGGGCTGGATCCCGGGATCGTCCGCTTCGTGCGGCACCACGTCGCGCACGCCGCCTCGGACGCGCTCGCCGCACCGTTCGGGGACTGCGCGGTGCTGGTCGCGGACGGCCGCGGCGAGAGCACGTCCTACCTCGCGGGCGAGTATCGCGACGGCAAGTTCGAGGAGCTCGCCGAGCAGCGGCTCCCCCATTCCCTCGGGCTGATGTACGAGGACCTGACCGAGCACCTCGGTTTCGCCCGGTCCAGTGACGAGTACAAGGTGATGGCCCTCGCCTCCTACGGCAAGCCCCGCTTCCTCGGCCGGATCGCGGAAAGCGTGCACACCAACGGGATGGGATTCCGCACCGACGAGATCGACTGGGCGTCGTTCGCCCCCGCCGTCGAGCCGGGACAGGAACCGGGGCAGATCCACGCCGACTTGACCGCGAGCGTCCAGCGGTGCCTGGAGGACGTGCTGCTCGACCTGACGGCCAAGCTCCACGAGCACACCGGGCACACCGACCTCGCGCTCGCGGGCGGGATCGCGCTCAACTGCGTCGCCAACACCCGGCTCCACGCCGAGGGGCCGTTCGACCGGATCTGGGTCCAGCCCGCCGCCGGTGACGCCGGCACCGCGCTCGGCGCGGCCTTGGAGCTCGCCGCCGAATTCGGCGACCACGGCGGCCCGATGACCGGCGCGGATCTCGGCCGCGGCTGGACGGACGAGCAGCTGGAGAACGCGCTCAAGACCGCGAACGTGCGCTACGAGCGGCCGGACGACATCGCCGAGGCCGTCGCCGAAGCGCTGGCCGAAAACCGGATCGTGGCCTGGTTCCAGGGCCGGGCCGAGTTCGGCCCGCGGGCGCTCGGCCACCGGTCGCTGCTCGCACATCCCGGGCACGAGACCAATCTGGAACGGCTGAACGACGTGAAGGGCCGCGAGCAGTTCCGTCCGGTCGCCCCGATGGTGCTCGCCGAACGCGCGGGCGAGATCTTCTCCCGCGGCCCGCTTCCCAGCCCCTACATGCTTTTCGTGCACGACGTCGCTCCACAGTGGAGGGACCGCATCCCGGCCGTCACCCATGTCGACGGTACGGCCCGGGTTCAGACGGTCGACGCGGACGCCGAGCCGCTCGTGGCGCGGATGCTCGGCGCGTTCGAACGCCGTACCGGCGTGCCCGCCGTGGTCAACACCAGCCTCAACACCGCGGGCAGGCCGATGGTCGATTCCCCCAGGGACGCCCTGGAGTGCTTCGGCTCGGCCCCCATCGACCTGCTCGCCCTCGGACCGTTCGTGGTCCGCCGTCCCTGACCTTTGGAGGTGTGTCGTGATCGAAGAACATTTCGCGGCTTTGAGCGAGGCCGCCGGGAAGTCCGCTTCCTGGTCGCCGAAGATCCGTGGCTGGGGTGACCACCTCGCCGCCGTGCTGTCCGCCGGCGGACGGCTGCTCGCCTGCGGCAACGGCGGGAGTGCCGCCGAAGCGCAGCATCTCACCGGGGAGCTGGTCGGCCGGTTCCGCAACGACCGGCAGCCGTTCTCGGCGATCGCCCTGCACGCGGAGACCTCGGCCGTGACCGCCATCGTCAACGACTACGGCGAGCACGAGGTGTTCGCCCGGCAGGTGCGCGCGCACGGCCGCTCCGGCGACATCCTCGTCTGCCTTTCCACCAGCGGGAGCAGCCAGAACGTCGTCGCGGCCGCGAAGGCCGCCCATGAAATCGGCATCACCACCTGGGCGATCACCGGCCCCTCACCCAACCCGCTCGCCGCGCTGTGCTCCGACGCGATCCCGGTGGAGGCGCCGTCGATGGCGACCGTGCAGGAGGTCCACCTCGCCTTGGTGCACGCCCTGTGCACCGCGCTGGACGACGCGCTCGGGGTGCCCACGTGAGGCCGCTGGTGGTCCTGGGCGACGCCTTGCTGGACGTCGACGTCGACGGCACGTCGGACCGGCTCTGCCCGGACGCGCCCGTACCCGTGGTCGACCTGATCCGGGAATGGCGGCGGCCGGGCGGCGCCGGGCTGGCCGCGTTGCTCGCGGCCCGCTCCACCGCCGAGGTCGTGCTGGTCGCACCGCTGGGTGATGATCAGGCGGGCCGGATCCTGACCGGGCTGCTGGAGCGCGAGGTCCGGACGGTACCGATGCCGTTGCTCGGCACCACCGTCACCAAGAAGCGGGTGCGCGCGGCTGGACAGTCACTGATCCGTCTCGACAGTGGTGACGGCAGGGCCGAGTTCTCCCCGCTCACCTCCGGCGTCCGCGAGGCGCTGCGGTCGGCGGGCGCGATCCTCGTCGCCGATTACGGCCGCGGGGTGACCGGCCATCCGGAGATCCGCGCGCTGCTCGCCGAGCTGGCGGGCAGTGTCCCCATCGTCTGGGATCCGCATCCCCGCGGCAGCGAGCCGGTCCCGGGAGTCCGGCTGGCCACCCCGAATCTCGCCGAAGCCGAGCAGCTCACCGAGACCCGCGCCGACCCCGGGGACCTGGCGAAGCGGATGCACGCGCTGTGGAAGGCCGACGCGGTCAGCGTCACCACGGGCGCGCACGGCGCTGTGCTGACGGAGGGCGGACCGTGTATGACGTTCCGGCCGCCGTCGGGGGTCGTCGCCAAGGACACGTGCGGCGCGGGTGATCGCTTCGCGTCCGCGGTCGCCGCGGCGTTGCTCGACGGCGCGTCCACCGCCGACGCCGTGGCGGCCGGCGTCGAGACGGCGGCCCGGTTCGTCGCGACCGGCGGCGCCGCCACCCTGTCCACAGTGGACAACGCGCCCGAGCCGGAGTCCCGCCACGATGGTATTTCGGCGTTCGACGTCGCGGCACGGATCCGTGCGCGAGGCGGCAGGCTCGTGGCCACGGGCGGCTGCTTCGATCTGCTGCACCCCGGACACGCCACCCTGCTGCGGCAGGCGCGTGCCCTGGGCGACGGTCTCGTCGTCTGCCTCAATTCCGATGCCTCGGTGCGCGGGCTGAAGGGACCGGGGCGGCCGATCGTGACCGCCCGCGACCGCGCCCGGCTGCTCACCGAACTCGCTTCGGTCGACGCCGTCGTGGTGTTCGACGAACCCGACCCGGCCGCGGTGCTGGACCGCCTGCGCCCGGACGTCTGGGTCAAGGGCGGCGACTACGCCGACACCGAACTCCCCGAAAGCGCCGTGGTGCGACGGCACGGCGGCGAAATCGTCCTGATCCCGACCATCCGCGGCTATTCCACCTCCCGGCTGGTGGCCGCGGCGGAAGGAGCATGATGCGTCCTCTCGGCAACGTCCTGATCACCGGCGGCGCGTCCGGCCTCGGTGCCGCGACCGTCGAAGCCGTCCGCGAGGCGGGCGGCACCCCTCTCGTCGTCGATCGCGCCGAACCGGCGGGCGACGTCGCGTTCGTCCAGGCCGACCTGTCCGACTCCGCCGCGGCCGCGCGCGCCGTCGACGAACTCGCCGAACGGGCGGGCGGGATCGACGGCGTCTTCACCGCGGCGGGTACCGACGCGTGCGGCCCGCTCGACGAAGTGTCCACTGAGGACTGGGAGCGCGTGATCCGGGTCAACCTGCTCGGCACCGCCGCGGTCGTCCGGGCGGCGCTCCCCCATCTGCGGCTGAGCCGCGGCACGGTGGTGACCTGCGCGTCGACGCTGGGCCTGCGGGTCGCCGGGGACGCGAGTGCCTACTGCGCGTCGAAATTCGGCGTCGTCGGCTTCACCAGGGCGCTCGCCATGGAGCTCTCGGGCCGGGTCGGGGTGACGCTGCTCATCCCCGGCGGTATGCACACGGCGTTCTTCGACGACCGGGCCGAGCAGTACAAGCCGCCGCCGGACGCGAAACTCAACCAGCCCGAGCACGTCGCGGCCTCGGTGGTGTTCGCCCTGTCCCAGCCGCCAGGTTGTGAGGTCCGCGAACTCGTGGTCTGCGCTTCGGAAGAAGGGTCGTGGCCGTGACCGGTGGCATCCTCGTGCTGCGCGCGCTCGGCCTGGGCGACCTGCTCACCGCGGTCCCCGCCTTGCGCGCTTTGCGCCGCGCCTTCGCAGACGAGCGGCTGGTCCTCGCCGCTCCGGAGAACCTGCGCGACCTCGTCGAGCTGATCGACGCCGTGGACGAGTTGCTCCCGACTGCCGGGCTCGGCGAACTGTCCTGGCCCGGCGAGCCGCCTCGGCTGGCGGTGAACCTGCACGGCCGCGGCCCGGAGAGCATCCACGATCTGCTCGCCCAGGATCCGCTCGAACTGATCACCCACCGGCATCCCGACTTCCCCGGCGTCGACGGCCCCGACTGGCCCGCCGAAGCGCACGAAGTCGACCGCTGGTGCCGTCTGCTCGAGGCCGCGCGTATCCCCGCCGATCGCGACGACCTCGCCCTGCCCCCGCCGCCCGGTCCCAGCCCGGCGTCGGACGCGGTGGTGATCCACCCTGGCGCCGCCTTCGCCGCCCGGCGCTGGCCGCCGGACCGGTACGCGCGGGTGGCGCGGGAACTCTCCGCCCGGCATCGCGTGGTCGTCACGGGAAGCACGCCGGAGGCACCCCTCGTCCGCGCGGTCGTGGAGGAGGCCGGGCTTCCCGACGAGGCGGCTCTCGTGGGCGGCGGCCTCGCCGAACTGGCCGCGACCGTGGCCGAAGCGCGGCTGGTGATCTGCGGCGACACCGGTGTCGGCCACCTCGCGACCGCGTACGGGACGCCGTCGGTGCTGCTGTTCGGGCCGACCCCGCCGCGGCTCTGGGGCCCGCCGGCCGGAGACCCGCGGCATACGGTCCTCTGGGTGGGGGACGTCGGCGACCCGCACGGTGACGCACCGGATGCGGGGCTGCTGCTGTTACGTGAGGAACGCGTCCTCACCGCGGCCGAGGATCTGCTCCGGACGGGAGCTCCCCGTGGTTGAGCGGGTGGGGGTGATCGGCGCCGGGTACGTCGGGCTCACCAGCGCGGCGTGTTTCACGCATCTGGGGCATCAGGTGGTCTGCGTCGACAACGATCTGTCCAAAGTAGACGATCTGAACCGGGGTGAGGTCACCATCGCCGAACCCGGGCTCACGGAACTGGTCCGGGACGGGCTGGGCTGCGGGCGGCTCCGTTTCACCGGCACTCCGCAAGAACTGGCCGATGTGGACTTCGTGCTGCTGTGCCTGCCCACACCCAAAGGGGAGAACGGGGACGCCGACGTCCGGATGCTGGACGAGGTCGTGGCCACGCTGCCCGGGCTGCTCGCGCCCGGCTGCGTCGTCGTCACCAAGTCGACCGTGCCGGTCGGCACCGGGACCCGGCTGGCGGAGTCGCTCGGGCCGGACCTGCCCGTGGTGAGCAATCCCGAATTCCTCCGCGAGGGACACGCCGTCGAAGACTTCCTCAATCCCGACCGGGTCGTCCTCGGCGCACTTCCCGGGAACAGGACGGCAGCGGAGCGGGTGGCGACCCTGTACGGGGAGACGAACGCGCCGGTGTGGTTCACCGATCCGGCGAGCGCCGAGCTCGCGAAGTACGCCAGCAACGCGTTCCTGGCACTCAAGGTGTCCTATGTGAACGTCCTCGCCGAACTCTGCGAGCACTACGGCGCCGACATCCGCGACGTCGGACGGCTCATGGGACTCGATTCCCGGATCGGGCCGGCCTTCCTCGTCCCCGGCCCCGGCTGGGGCGGCTCGTGCCTGCCCAAGGATACCGCCGCGCTGCTGCGGACCGCCGAACACGCGGGGGTCGACTTCGGCATCCTCCGTGACGCCATGAAGGCCAACGCCCGTCAGCGGGCGGCCGTGGTGCGGAAGATCCGCCTCGCGATCACCGGGGTTTCGGACGGCTCGCTCTCGGGCATCCGTATCGGGTTGCTCGGACTGGCGTTCAAGGCGGGAACCGGGGATCTGCGCGATTCCCCCGCCCTTGCGGTCGCGCGGGAGCTCGCCAGGAGCGGCGCGGTGCTGACCGCGTACGACCCCGGCGTCGAAGCCGTCGAACCGGACACCGTCCAGGTCGTCGACGACCCGTACCTGGTGGCGAAGGACGCGGCGGCGCTGGTCGTGCTCACCGAGTGGCCCGAGTTCCGCGAGCTCGACTGGGACCGGCTCGCCGCCGCCACCGGCCACGCCGTCGTCGTCGACGCCAGGAATCTCCTGGACCCGGCGACCGTCGGCGAAGCGGGCTTCGTCCACACGGGACTCGGCACCGATCCGAACAGGAGGACAGGATGACCCAGCCGTTGAAGGCCCTCGCACTGGTGTGCTCGCTCAAACCGTCCCCGGCCCCGTCGAGCAGCGCGCTGATCGCGCAGCAGCTTTTGGACGAACTGGCCGGGCACGGCGCCACCGGGGAACTCGTACGCGTGGTCGACCACGACGTCAAACCGGGGGTGGAGGCCGACATGGGTGACGGCGACGCCTGGCCGGAGATCCGCCGCAAGGTCGCCGCCGCCGACATCCTGCTGATCTCGACCCCGACCTGGGTCGGCCACATGTCCAGCGTGGCGCAGCGGGTGCTGGAACGGCTCGACGCCGAACTGTCCGAAACGGACGACGAGGGCAGGCCGTCGATGTTCGGCAAGGTCGGCGTGACCGCCGTCGTCGGCAACGAGGACGGCGCGCACAAGATCACCGCCGATCTCTTCCAGGCCCTCAACGACGTCGGTTTCACCGTGCCCGCGCAGGGCGGCACCTACTGGAACGGTGAGGCGATGAAGGGCGGGGACTACAACGACCTCGACGAAACGCCGGAAGCGGTCGAATCGACCAACTCGACCCTGGCACGCAACGCCGTCCATCTGGCGAATCTGCTGCGCGAGCGCCAGTACCCCGCGTCCTGACCCCGAGGTGTAACCACCGGCCGGGCCGGGTACCCGTCTTCCGTGATCGTCAAGACGCTGGCGTTCGGTGTGTGCCTGCTGCTCGCCGGTTGTACCGGGGCGAGCGGGCAAGAGCCGGTGCGGGAAGCCGCCGGGCGGTTCCTCGGCGCGCTCGCGTCGGGTGATCACCGCTCGGCGTGCGCGCTGCTCGCGCCCCGGGTGCGGGAATCCTGGGCGGCGGAAGGCTGCGAACGCGGCCTGGCCGGCGCGAACGTCCCGGACGGCACGCCGGAAACGGTCTCGATCTGGAGCGAGGAAGCCCAGGTGAAGACCGCCCGCGACACACTGTTCCTGCACGAGTCGTCCACCGGCTGGGTGATCACGGGAGCAGGCTGCCGCCACCGCAACGAACAGGTCTACGACTGCGCGGTGGGTGGCCCATGAGAGCGCGTCCGGTGTTCACCGTCTATCTCGTCTTCGTCGTGGCCGTCCTCGGCTATTGCGTCCTGCTGGGCCTGCTGCACCGGTGAAGGGGGCGGATGATGCGAGTGTTCTTTCGTGACAACGCCCTTTCGCTGGGCTTCGGCTTGCTGTTCCTGCTGAGTCTCGCGGGGCAGGCGTTCGCCGGTCTCGCGAACTACAACGACGGGCGGCTCAGCCACGCCGCCGAGCCGGTCGGCCTGCTGGACTACCTGGCGTCCGCGGATTTCGCCGTCGACGTCGCCGAAAACTGGCAATCGGAATACCTGCAGTTCTTCCTTTACGTGTTCGCGACCGTGTGGCTGCTGCAACGAGGTTCCCCCGAATCGAAACCGGCCGACCGCGTCGGGCTCGAAACGGACGAGGACCAGCAGGTCGGGCCGCACGCGACGGCCAATTCACCGAAATGGGTGAAGGCGGGCGGCTGGCGCACGGGAATCTTCTCGATGTCACTCGGACTGGTGATGCTGGGGTTGTTCCTGCTGTCCTGGCTCGCCCAGTCCGTGGCCGGGATGAGCGCGTACAACGCCGAACAGCTCACCGAATTCGGCGATCCGGTTTCGTGGTTCGGCTATCTGGCGTCTTCGGACTTTTGGAACCGCACCCTGCAGAACTGGCAGTCGGAATTCCTCGCCATCGGCTCGATGGCGGTGTTCAGCGTGTACCTGCGCCAGCGCGGCTCCCCGGAATCCAAACCCGTCGGCGCGCCGCATCGGGCGACGGACGAATCCGGGTGATTGAACCACGGGGAACGGGTATCCGTCCGGCGTCGGACTGACGACCACGGACAGGAGTGTCCATGACCCCCACCACGGAACACGACCTCGTCACGGTGATCACGGAGGATCACCGCGCCTTCGAACGGATCTTCAAGGAACTGGAGTCCGGCAAGGGCGGTGACCAGCACCGCAAGGACCTGGCGGACCACGTGATCGCCGAACTCGTGCGGCATTCGATCGCCGAGGAACAGCACATGTACCCCGCCGCGCGGAAGCACCTCCCCGACGGCGACGAGGTCGCCGACCACGAGATCGAGGAGCACGCGGAAGCCGAACGGGTGATGAACGACCTCATCGGGCTGGAGCCGACGGACAACCGGTTCGACGAACTGGTCGGCAAGCTGATCGAGGACGTCCGGCACCATATCGAAGAGGAGGAAAGCGACCTGCTGCCCAAGCTCCAGGCCGCCTGTTCTCCGGAAGACCTGCGGGAGCTGGGCGAAAAGGTGTTGCGGGCCAAGGAGATCGCCCCGACCAGGCCGCATCCCGCCGCGCCGGACCGGCCGCCGGCGAACCGGATCCTGGCGCCGGGGACGGCGTTCATCGACAAGATCCGGGACGCGCTGTCGGACCGGGCGACCTGACCTTCGCCAGGCGCTCACGCTTAGGTCCAGCGCGTGAAGGCCCCCTTCCCTCGGCTGAGCCGAGGGAAGGGGGCCTTCACGCGCAAACGCGAGCGATCCTCAGAGTTCAGCAGGCGCATCCCGCACGGAAGACTCCGGCAACTCCCCCGTGAGCGCGAAATCCACCCGCCGCGCCACCGACACCACCTGGTCCGCGAACCGTTCGTAGAACCGCGCCAGCAGCGCCACCGAAATCGCGGGGGCGACGCCGTCGGCCCACTCCGGATCGGTCACCAGGGTCATCAGCTCTTCGTACAGCGCGTCGACCCGCTCGTCGGACCGGGCCAGCGAATGGAACACCTCCGCCGTCGGCCCGTCGATCGCGGACCCGAGGTCTTCCGCCATCGAACAGACGAGCCCGGCCATCTCACCGAAACGCCCGGCGAGCGCGTCGGGAACCGCGAATTCCGGCGCCCGCAAGGCCTGGTCGGCGATGTGCTGGGCGAGGTCGCCCATCCGCTCCAGCCGGTCGGCGCAGTACACCGCCGCGAGCACGGTCCGCAGGTCACCCGCCACCGGCGCCTGCAGGGCGAGCAGCTTCTGCGCGGACTCCTCGCATCGGGTCCGCGCCGCGTTCAGTCTCGCCTCGACCGTCGCCAGCTCGGCCGCGGCTTCGACGTCCCGGTCGAGGAAGACCCGGTTCGCCAGGTGCAGTTCTTCGCAGGCCATGCCGCACATGCTCGACAGGAGTTCGCCGAGAACGCTCAGCTGACCGTGGAATCGTTCCCTCATGTCAGCACTTTCGCAGGTTCGAGGACATACGTGGCGTACGCCGCGCGGATCACCGGCTGGGCGACGTTGCGTACCGGGACCCCGCCGGGGCTGACCCCTTGTTCGCTGCCGTAGTGCGCGTGGCCGTGCACGGCGAGGGCCACCTGGGCGTCGTCGATCGGCTCGCACAGCAGGTACGACCCCAGGAACGGGTGGATCTCCGGCGGTTCGCCGTGCAGGGTGCCGGGGATCGGCGAGTAGTGGGTCAGCGCGACGGTCACGTCGGGCTGCTCGTGTTCGAGGCCTTCCAGCGCGGCGCGCAGCCGCCTGGCCGTCGCCATGGTGTGCTCGACGAAATCCTTCATCTCGCGTTCCCCGAACCGGCTCGCGCATTTGCCCGCGAACCCGCCGCCGAAGCCCTTGACCCCGGCGACGCCGAGCTTCCCGCCCTCCAGTTCGACGGTGGTCGCCGAGCCCTCGAGGACGGTGACCCCGCTTTCCTCCAGCAGCCCGCTGACCGCTTCGGCCTCGTCCGAGTGGTAGTCGTGGTTGCCCAGCACCGCTATCACCGGGACGTCGAGCCCGGCGAACTCGTCGGCCACCACCCTGGCCTCGTCGACGCTGCCGTGCCGGGTGAGGTCGCCGGCGAGCAGCAGCACGTCGGCGTGTTCGGCGATGTTGTCCAGTGCCGGCCGCAGCAGGCCTCGGTTGTCCTCCCCGAGGTGGACGTCCCCGACCGCGGCGACCCGGATCACCGGATCTCCTCGGCGTGCGACGGCTCCCGGACGTCGGCCAGCCGGACGTCGTTGTGCACCAGCTCGGCCGCGATGTGATCGCAAACGACCGCCTCGATGTCGGCCTTGCGGTTGGCGCACGGAACCTCGCCGCTGAGCCGGACCTGGTCGCCGCGCACGGTGACGTGCACGCCGAGTTCGGCGGTCCTCGGGTCTTCCGCCAGCGCCTTGGTCAGCCTGGCGACCAGGTACTGGGGTGCTTCCTCGGGCATCGGGAGCTCCTTTCCGTCGACGATGGACAGTGCCGCGAGCAGGGTCAGGAACGACCACGCGTACGGCGATTCGGCGGTCTCTTCGGCCACTCGGTGCCAGTCGACCTGCTCGCGCAGGTCGCGCGCGATCCGCAGCAACGGCGCGAAATCGCACCGGTGCGGGCTGAGCACGAGGACCTTGTCGACGAGCAGATCGGTCCCGTTGAGCACGGGCGCGGCGGTGGCGCCGACCCGCATCAGCGAGGCTCGGTCGAGCATCTCGTCGGTGACCGGCCGATGGTTGGGCCGGAAGATCAGGTCGACGAGGCAGTCCCCGTCGTAGACCTTGGTGAGCCAGTCCTCCGGCGGGTGCTCCCGTCTCAGACCGGCCGCTTCCAGCGCCTTCGCCGCCTCCTCGATGTCCTCCTCCTTGAGGAAGAGGTCGACGTCGTGATCGGACGGCGGGCCGCCGCGCGCGTAGACGGCGAGGCCGCCGGCGACGGCGAACCGCACGTCGGTCTGGTCCAAAGTGGACACGACCCTGGTCAGCGTGTGCAGCAGTTCCTTCTCGTTCACGGTCGCTCCCCCACTCCGGTGGCCAGTTCGTGTCCCCTGCCGACGTCCGGTTTCAGCGGTTCGGTCGGGAATCCTTCGCCTTCCCGCAACCCTTTGAGGAAGGCTTCGATCGCATCCTCCGACGAGTATCGAGGCGTCCAGCCCAGTTCTTCCCTGGCGCGCGTGCAGTCCATCACCGGCAGGTGTAGAACGGCGTCGAACAGTCCCGGCGTGGCCGGGATCAGATGCAACGACCAGGCCGCGGCCAGCGCGCGACGGACGAACGGCGCCGGGACCTTCACCGGTTTGGCGCCGAAGATCCGCGCCAGCGCCCGGGTGTCCAGCACCGGATCGGCCGCGATGTTGAAGGCGCCCTTGACGTCCTGGAGCGCGCAGCGGCGATAGGCGTCGGCGACGTCCTCGGTGTGCGCGGTCTGGATCCTCAGCTGCGGGAGGTCCGGGAGTACCGGGATCAGCGACGGCCGTACGAGTTTGCCCGGGACGAACGGGCCGCCGAAGAGCCGTCGCTGCTCGGGCGCCGCGGCCTTCTGGAAGAGGAATCCCGGCCGCACCCGGACCACCCGCAGCCGCGGATGACTCCGGTCGAAGGCTTCGAGAACCCTTTCCACATAAGCTTTTTCGCGGGTGTACGCCGCCTTCGGCGACCCGTGGGTCGGCCAGTCCTCGGTCACCGGGTGGTCGTCGTCCCTCGGCGAGTACGCCCCGATCGACGACGCGTATACCAGCGACGGCACCCGCATCGCCTGCGCGGTTTCGAACACCCGGATCGAACCCAGCACGTTGGAGCGCCAGGTGACCTCGGGCCGGTGTGTGGGCTGGAAGAGCCAGGCCAGGTGGATGACCACGTCGGCGCCGTCGAACACGGAACGGAGGTCGTCGCGGGCGACGTCCGCGGTGACGAACTCGGTTTTCGGGCTCTCCCATCGGCTCGGGCGCCTGGCGACGCCGACGATGGAGCCGACCTCGGGGTCCGCGCCCAGTGCGCGGACCACCGCCGTGCCGACGTTGCCGGTGGCGCCGGTGACCACGATCCGCTTACCGCTCATGGGTACGGTTACCCACCGTCGCGTCGCCTTAATCGGCGCGGAGCCGCTGGACGAGACGCCGGGCCGGCAGCGCCATCGCCCCCAGCCCGATCGAGGTGGTGACCTCGTCCGTGGGGGTCACGAGCAGGTGGTCGATCTCGCCGACGAGGTCGCGGCATCGATCAAGCTTCTCCGGATCACCCGAACGGGCCACCTCGGCGAGGGCTTCGAGCAGTTCGCCGACCACCCCGCGCGCGTGCTCGCCGGGATGCCGGAACGGCTGCTCGCTGCGGGTGGCCTCGCTGACGGCGTCGATCAGCTGGGCGAGCGGATGCCACAGGGACACGAGGTTCGCCAACGGTTCCTCGCGGGTCTCACGCCGTCCACGGAGGTTCAGGTACCGGCCCTCCCGGGTCCAGCCGATCGCGTCCTCCGCCTCCGCGACCAGGCTGCGGACGTCCTCCATGCGCTCGTCCAGGCCGTCGGTCGTCTCGGCGCCGCGGACCAGTCCCGCGGTCTTGTCGAGGACGTCCGCGATAGCCGACGCCAGCCGGGTGGTCGCCGCCCGCAGGCGTTCGCCGTGCAGCGGGGGCAGGATCACCGCGGTGAGCACCGCGCCGATCGCCGCCCCCAGCGCGGTTTCCAGCAGCCGGTCGGCGAGCAGGACGGGTTCGGTCGCGTTGCCGTAGGAGATCAGCAGCATGCCGGTGATCCCGACCCACACCCCCGAATCACCGAACCCGCGCCACGAGCCGATCAGCAGGCCGACGAAGATGACCAGCCCGAGCGCCACCGTCACCGAAGGAATCAGCTGACCGGCGCCCGCCGCGAGCAGCACTCCCACACTGACGGCACCGACCTGCTGCGCCCAGCCCCGCAGCGACCGGTACACGGTGGCCTGCACCAGGAACACCGCCGCGTACGGCGCCAGGAAGGGCTGGGGCAGCCGAAGCACCGCCGTCGCGACGATCCACGCGATCACGGCCGCGGCGGTGGCCTTCGCGATCTGGACGAGACTCCGGCGTTCTTCCCCCGGCACCCGGAACGCCCGCGCGGCCCAGGCGAACGGCGTCTTCCCGCCCATCACGGACCCGGCGGGCCCAAGTGGACGACCTTGGTCTGGGTCATCTCGTCGAGCAACTCCGGCCCGTAGCCATAGCCGCTGCCGCTGGCACCGCGCGGATGGGCGGCCCCGCCGGGCGCGCCACCGAAGACGTTGTTGATCTTCACGGTGCCGACGGGGAGTTCGCGCCAGGCGCGCTGCGCGTGGGCCATCGACGAGGTGAGCACCGTGGCCGCGAGACCGTACTCGCCGGCGGCCGCCTGTTCGAGTGCCTGGTCGAAGTCCGCCGCCACGGTCACCGGTGCGACCGGGCCGAAGGTCTCTTCGGTCAGGACCCGCATCCCCGGGGTGCATCCGGCGAGGACGGTCGCCGGGTAGTGGGCACCGGGACCGTCGGGTACGAATCCTCCGGCGAGCGGGTCGGCGCCCTGCGCGATCGCCTCCGCGACCTGGGCGTGCACCCCTTCACGGTGGCGCCGGTCGACGAGCGGCGCCAAGGTGCGCTGACCGGCCTCGGCGACCAGCGCGGTGAGGAAGGCGTCCGCGACGTCCTGGTGCACGTGGATCCGTTCGACCGAGACACAGATCTGCCCGGAGTTGGCGAACGCGCCGATCGCCGCCTGCTCGGCCGCCCAGACCGGGTCCACGCCGGCGTCGACGACGAGCGGGTCGTTCCCGCCGTTCTCCAGCAAGGCCTTGGCGCCGGTCCGCGCCGCGTTCGCCGCGATCGAGCGGCCCGCGGCCGTGCTGCCGACATGCGCGATGACGTCGACGTCCGGATGGGCCGCGAGTTCGGCGCCGACGCTTCCGTCACCCTGCACGGTCTGGAGCACGTCGTCGGGAACTGCCTGTGCCAGCACGTTTCCCAGCCAGGCGCCGGTGTGCGGGCAGCGTTCGCTCGGCTTGTGCACCACCGTGTTCCCCGTGACCAGGGCCGCGCCCAGCAGCCCGCAGGCCACCGCGACGGGATCGTTCCACGGTGTCAGCGCGACGACCACGCCCCGGGGTTCCGGCACCATCAGGTCGGTGGCCGAAGGATCGCCCAGCAGGGACCGGCCCCGGTGCACCGGCCCCAATTCGGCGTACTGCTCCAAGGTCCCGGCTCCGGCCAGGACGCCCTCTTCGGCCTCGTCCCGGGGTTTGCCGGTCTCGCTCTCGATGAGGACGGCGAGTTCGCCCGCCCGCGACCGGAGCGACCGGGCCGCGTCCTTCAGCGCGATCCCGCGTTCGGCCGCCGGTGTGGCGGCCCAACCCGGGGCACTTCGCTTCGCCGTGGCGATCGCCGTTTTGACGCCGTCGGCCGTCACCGCTTTGACGCTGCCGACGAGACGGTCGTCGGCGGGATCGCGGATCTCCAGCACGGCAGGCCGGTCCACCGTCGTCATTCGCACCTCCTCGAAGTTTCCCGCACGCCGGTTACCCGGTGTCGTTTTGCCGAAACGGTGCCGGGGTAGCCGCGAGGGAACCCACCACCGCGAAGGGGCGAGACCTGTGGCACAGCATCGAGAAGACGCGAAGGACGAGCAGCTGGACGGAAGCCGGGTGGATCCGGAACAGTCCGTGCTGACGACACAGCAGGGGGTCCGCGTCGACCACACCGACGACTCGTTGACCGCGGGCAGCCGGGGCCCGACCCTGCTCGAAGACTTCCACGCCCGCGAGAAGATCACCCATTTCGACCACGAGCGCATCCCTGAAAGGGTCGTGCACGCGCGCGGCGCGGGCGCCTACGGCTTCTTCGAGGCCTACGACGACGCGCTGGCCGACTACACGGTCGCCGAATTCCTCACCAGCGGCGAGAAGATCCCCGTCTTCGTGCGGTTCTCCACCGTCGCCGGTTCCCGCGGTTCGGCCGACACCGTGCGCGACGTCCGCGGCTTCGCGACGAAGTTCTACACCCGCCAAGGCAATTACGACCTGGTGGGCAACAACATGCCGGTCTTCTTCATCCAGGACGGCATCAAGTTCCCCGATTTCGTGCACGCGGTGAAACCCGAGCCGCACAACGAGATCCCGCAGGCCCAGTCGGCTCACGACACCTTCTGGGACTTCGTCTCGCTCCAGCCGGAGAGCCTGCACATGGTGCTCTGGCTGATGTCCGATCGAGCGCTGCCGCGCAGCTACCGGATGATGCAGGGGTTCGGCGTGCACACGTTCCGGCTGGTCAACGCCGACGGCAAGGGCACCTTCGTGAAGTTCCACTGGAAACCCGTCCTCGGCACGCATTCCCTGGTGTGGGACGAATGCCAGAAGATCGCGGGCAAGGATCCCGACTTCAACCGGCGCGACCTGTGGGACGCCATCGAGGCCGGGCAGTACCCGGAATGGGAACTCGGCGTGCAGCTGGTGGACGAGGACTCCGAGCACGACTTCGACTTCGACCTGCTGGACGCCACGAAGATCATCCCGGAGGAGCAGGTGCCCGTGCGCCCGGTCGGGCGGATGGTCCTGGACCGCAACCCCGAGGACTTCTTCGCCGAGACCGAGCAGATCGCCTTCCACACCGCGAACATCGTCCCCGGTATCGACTTCACCAACGATCCGCTGCTGCAGGCCCGGAACTTCTCATACCTCGACACGCAGCTGATCCGGCTCGGCGGCCCCAACTTCTCGCAGCTCCCGGTTAACCGGCCGATCGCGCCGGTCCACACGAACCAGCGCGACGGGTACGGCCAGCAGAACGTCCACAAGGGACGGACGAGCTACTTCCCGAACTCGCTCGTCGGCGGCTGCCCGGCGATCGCCGATTCCGGCGTCTTCCGCCACTACACCGAAGCCGTCGCGGGCCACAAGATCCGGGACCGCAGCGAGAGTTTCAAGGACTTCTACAGTCAGGCGACACTGTTCTGGAACAGCATGTCGCCGATCGAACGCGAGCACATCGTCGCGGCGTTCCGGTTCGAACTCGGCAAGGTCGTGGACCGGGAGGTCCGGTCGCGGACGATCGCCGAGCTCAACAACGTCGACCACGATCTGGCCGCCGAAGTCGCCGAGGGAATCGGGGTGAGCGTGCCCGCCGCTCCCGTCACCCCGCACCACGACCGCACCTCCCCCGCGCTTTCGCAGCTCAACCAGCCTTCCGTCGCGCCGACCAGCCGGAAGGTCGCGGTGCTCGCCGCCGACGGCGTCGACACGATCGGTGTCGGCCGCCTGGTCGAGACGCTGACCGAGCAGGGTGCGATCGTCGAGGTCCTCGCGCCGACCGAGGCCGAACTCCGCCCGGGTGGTGAAGGGGATCCCTTGCGGCCGGACAAGCAGCTCAACACCATGGCGTCGGTGCTGTACGACGCCGTCGTCGTCCCGTGCGGCCCCAGCGCGATCAACGTCCTCGAACGCGACGGTTACGCGGTGCATTTCGTCGCCGAGGCGTACAAACACGGCAAGCCGGTGGCCGCGTTCGGCTCGGGTATCGACCTGCTGCGCCGGGCGGGGGTGACCTCGAAGCTGGCCGACGACACCGAAACCCTGATCGACCAGGGCGTCGTGACCACCACGGCGGCCGAAGCGACCCTCCCCGACGGCTTCTTCGCCTCGTTCACCGCACAACTGGGTGAACATCGCTCGTGGCTGCGGAAGACCGACGCGATCCCCGCGTGAGTTTGCCGCCGTCGCACCCGGGTACCGGAAGAGGGTGACCGACCTCGACTACACGATCGTGATCCCGACGACCGGCCGGGAGAATCTCCACGCGCTCCTTTCCGGGATCGAAGCCGCCGGGGAGCCACGGCCCGCGCGGATCATCGTCGCCGACGACCGGCCCGGCGGCGAGGATCTGCGGCTTCCTCCCTCCACAGCGGAGATCGAAGTCGTCCGTTCCGGCGGGCGCGGTCCGGCCGCGGCCCGCAACGCCGGCTGGCGGCGCGCGACGTCCGAGTGGATCGCCTTCCTCGACGACGACGTGCTGATCGGCTCGGACTGGCCGCGGAAACTCGCCGAGGACCTGCTCCCCCTCGGCCCGGAGACGGCCGCGTCGCAGGCACGTCTCGTCGTGCCGCTGCCGCCGGACCGCCGCCCGACCGACGACGAACGCGGCACGGCCGGTCTGGAGACGGCCCGGTGGATCACCGCCGACATGGCCTACCGCCGGTCCGCGCTCGCCGAGGTCGGCGGCTTCGACGAACGTTTTCCCCGTGCCTACCGGGAAGACTCGGATCTGGCGCTGAAGGTCGCCAAGGCGGGTCATCTCATCGCGCGAGGCGAACGCGTCACCGTCCATCCGCCCAAACGGTCGGGCCCGCTGGCCAGCCTGCGCGCCCAGCGCGGCAACGCCGACGACGCGCTCATGCGGCGCAAGCACGGTGTCCTCTGGCGACAGCAGACCGGGGCCGGGCACGGACGGCTCGAACGGCACGCGCTGACCACCGTGAGCGCGGCCGGCGCCGTGGCGTCGTTCGCGCTGGGACACCGCAAGGCCGCCGCCGCGGCGGCCGGACTGTGGGCGGGGCTGACCGCCGAGTTCGCGGCGCGCCGGATCGCTCCGGGTCCGCTCACCCCCGGCGAGGTGGGACGGATGCTGCTGACCAGCGTGCTCATCCCGCCCGCGGCCTGCTATCACCGGCTGCGCGGGGAGCTGAAGCACCGGCTGTCGCGGCGGCCGCAGGCCCTGTTGTTCGACCGGGACGACACCCTCATCGTCGACGTGCCCTACCTCGACGACCCCGACGGTGTGCGTCCCGTGCCCGGCGCCGGGGAACTCCTGCACGAGGTGCGTGCGGCGGGGATCAGGATCGGCGTGGTCAGCAATCAGTCCGGAGTGGCCAAAGGCCTGATCACCCCGGACCGGCTGGCCGCGGTGAACGCCCGCGTCGAAGAGGAGCTCGGCCCGTTCGGCACCTGGCAGGTCTGCGTGCACGACGACGGCGACGGCTGTGGCTGCCGGAAACCCGCGCCCGGACTGGTGCGGCAGGCCGCGGAGGCGCTCGGCGTGGACGTCCGCCGCTGTGTGGTCATCGGCGACACCGGCGCCGATGTCGACGCCGCCCTCGCCGCCGGGGCCCGCGGGATCCTCGTCCCGACCGCGCGGACCCGGCCGGAGGAGGTCGATCGCGCCCGCCGCCGGGCAACCGTCGCCCGCGATCTCGCCGAAGCCGTCCACCTGGCCGTCGCGGGTTCCCGATGAACGTGCTGGTCGCGAGGATGGACAACCTCGGCGACGTCCTGCTGGCCGGTCCCTGCGTCCGCGCGGTCGCGGCGGGTGCCGAACGCGTGGTCCTGCTGGCCGGCCCCCGTGGCCGCGCGGCGGGCGAACTGCTGCCCGGCGTGGACGAGGTCGTCACCTGGTGCGCGCCGTGGATCGACCCCGAGCCGCCGCCGGTCACCCGGGAAGACACCGAAGCGCTGGTCCGGCGCCTGCGCGAATACTCCTTCGACGCGGCGCTCGTGCTGACGTCGTTCCATCAGTCCCCGCTCCCGCTGGCCCTGCTGCTGAGGATGGCGGGCGTGCCGTGGATCGGCGCGGTCTCCGAGGATTACCCCGGATCGCTGCTGGACCTGCGGCATCGGGTGGCCGGTGACCCGCCGGAACCGGTGCGGATGCTTTCCCTCGCCGAGGCGGCGGGCTTCTCGTTGCCGCCCGGCGACGACGGCGGGCTCGCGATCCGCGGGCCGCTGCCGCCGGTGGAAAAGCTGGTCGGCGACGAGGATTACGTGGTCGTCCATCCGGCCGCGTCGGTCCCGGCCCGTCAGCCGTCCGCCGACCGCTCGGCCGCGATCGTGCGGGCGCTGCAGGCCGCCGGACGCCGTGTCGTCGTGACCGGCTCGCCGTCGGAAAGCGGGCTGACCGGGCAGGTCGCCGGGGACGCGCTCGATCTGGGCGGCCGTACGAACCTGTCCGAATTGGCGGCCGTGCTGGCCGCGGCCGACGTGGTGGTGGCCCCCAACACCGGCCCAGCCCACCTCGCGGCCGCCGTCGGCACACCGGTGGTCTCGTTGTTCGCCCCTGTCGTGCCGTCGTCGCGCTGGGCGCCGTACGGGGTGCCGTCCGAAGTGCTCGGCGACCAGCACGCGGCGTGCCGGGACAGCCGGGCCCGGGTCTGCCCCGTGCCCGGCCATCCGTGCCTGGACCGCGTCGCGCCCGAAGCCGTCGCCGACGCCGTGGCGCGCCTCAGCCGGGTGTGGTCTCGCCGCCCAGCGCGGCGATGACCTCACCGCTGTAATACGACGAAAGCCGGTTGGAGGCAAGGAAAACGTACGACGGCGCGAGATCGTCCGGATGGGCCGCGCGCTCGAACGGGACCTGGAGGCCGAACTTCTCCACCTTCTCCGGCGGGAACGTCGACGGGATGAGCGGTGTCCACACCGGACCGGGCGCGACACAGTTGATCCGGACGCCGCGATCGGCCAGCGCCTGCGCCATCGCGTACGTCCAGGCGTGCACGGCTCCCTTGGTCGCCGAATAGTCGATCAGGGATTTGTTGCCCCGCAAGCCGTTCACCGAGCCGGTATTGATGATGACCGAACCCTCGCCCAGATGGGGCAACGCGGCGTTCGTCACCCGGAAGAAACTGTGGATGTTCACGTCGAAGGTGTGCGTCCACTGCTCGTCGGTGAGCTCCTCCGGGGAGTCGACCGGCCACTGCGTGGCGACGTTGTTGACCAGGATGTCCAGCCCGCCGAGGTCCTTGACGGTCCGGTCCACGATCTCGCGGCATTGCGCCGCCTCGGCGAGATCACCCGGTAGGAGGAGACACTCGCGCCCCTCGGCGCGGACGCGTTCCTCGGTGTACTTGGCGTCCTCGTGCTCGTTGAGGTACGCGATCGCCACGTCGGCGCCTTCCTTCGCGAAGGCGATGGCGACCGCGCGGCCGATCCCGGAGTCGCCGCCGGTGATCAGGGCCCGCTTGCCGGCCAGCAGCTCGCGGCCCTCGTAGTCCTCCATGGAGTCACGAGGCGGCGGGTCCATCTTCGACGTCACGCCGGGCGGTTCCTGCTGCTGCGGCGGCCGGAGCTTCTCTGCCATCGGTTTCCCTCCCGTCGGGTGCTTTCGGGGACGGTTACCCGGATGGCCGCTCGCCTGAACATGCCTCGCGCAACGCCCGCGGAGGTGTGCGCGCGGGGTGTCGCGACCGATCGCATCCGCAGTGGTTGCGAAAGCCACTTTCGCAACGTTCAAGGTTGCGAAAGTGGCTTTCGCAACGCCCGCCGCCAAGCGACGACACCCGAAGCTCCGCCTGCACCGCCCACGTCCTGAAGGCCTCCTTTGAGACGTTGAGCGTCTCAAAGGAGGCCTTCACGGACTCGCGAGCCGAAACCTCAGTGCACCCGCCGATCCCCGGCAACCCCCCGGTACCGGATCGTCCACAGGCTCCGCCGGATGTAGGTGCGCTGCAGCCACCGGTCCCGCCCGTTATGCCGCGCGAAGAACTGCGACCGCGCGTGCAGGCCCTTCCGGTTGTTGATCAGCAGCGCCGTCCCCGGCTCGAGCTTCACCTGGTGCGCGACCTCGCGGCAGACCCGCTGCAACTCCTCCAGCGCCTGCTCCGCCTCGACGGTCTCCCCCACCACACCGTTGGCCGAGATCGCCACTTCGGGTGACTCCGCCGGCCCGGAGATCACCGGCACGAGGTCGGAGAGCACGTCGGCCCCCTTGGCCACGTCGCGCACGTAGCTGCCGGGCGCGTTGAGCCGGAACAGCGGGCGGCGCAGGACGTCGAGCACCTCCGGGTCCAGCGCGGCCGAGATGTCCCTGCCGTCGGCGTAGTAGGTGACGGCTTCCTTGTTGCCGTCCTGGCGGACGCAGTTCAGCACCAGGAAGTCCGGATTGGACACGTCGTAGCGGCCGACCTCGTCGTGCACGATGTCGTTGTGGAAGTTCAGGAACACGTGCGAGCTCTGGTTCGTCTGGCTGCGCGCCCCCGCCGACACCGGGACGACGTCGTGCACGAGCCGCCCGCTCTTCTCGGTGGTGAACCCGACGGGCTCGCCGAGCAGCTGACTCAGTCCCAAAAGGACGGTCTCGGCGACGAACGTCTTCTTGTCCTTGCTGGGTTCCCCGTCGATGGGCGTCTCCGGCAGCTCCGGGTCCACCGGCAGGTTGCGCACGAGCGCGACGCCGGGGGTGTCGACGTGCCTGCCGAAGTCCAGGATCGCCTGGAGCTGGTCGATCGGCAGCTTCGAGAACGTGACACGGAGCATCGCCAGCGAACGGTCGATGTCGTCGACGGGATTCGGGAAGGACCGCAGGTCGCTCCCGATCGTGTTGCGGACCTCGTCGTCGAGGACGACCTCGGCGAAGGTGCTGACTAGGGTTTCCTTGCTGGTCATGGTGTCCTATCCACTTTCCGCCGCCGCTGGACCGGCGGTCTCGTCTTGAACCTGGAAATGAGGGTGAGCGCGGGGGCGGTCGCGATCGTCGACACCAGCGTCATGATCACGAGCATCGCGAACACCGCCGGGCTGATCACCTTCAGCTGGAGGCCGACGTTGAGTACCACCAGTTCCGTCAGCCCCCGGCAGTTCATCAGCGCCCCGAGGGAGAGCGATTCGCGCCAGCCGACGCCGGTCAGCCGCGCCGCCGTCGTGCTGCCCGCCCATTTCCCGAACACCGCCACCGCCGTGATCAGCACGGTCCACAGCCACAGCGAACCGGAGCCGAGCAGGCTGAATTCGGTGTGCAGCCCGGTGTAGGCGAAGAAGAGCGGCAGCAGCAAGGTCAGGGTGACACTGCCGAGCTTCCCGGCGGCGCGGGCGACGACCGGATCCTTCCTCGGCGCGATCACCCCGAAGAGGAAGGCACCGAAGATCGCGTGGATGCCGATCTCGTTCGTGGCCAGTGCCGACAGCATGATCCCGCCGAGCAGGATCGCGAGCACCGCGGATTCCGGCACGCGCGCGAGCACCCTGGCCAGCAGCGGCTTGACGACGTAAATCATCGCCACGACGAACACCAGGGTGAGCCCGACGGTCAGGAAGACCTCCGACGGCGTCCCGCCCTGGCTGACGGCGACCACCACGGCCAGCAGGCACCAGGCGGCGACGTCGTCGACGGCGGCGCAGGTGAGCGCGAGCGCGCCCAGCGGCGTCTTCGCGATGCCGCGGTCGGTCAGGATCCGTGCCAGCACCGGGAACGCCGTCACGCTCATGGAGACCGCGATGAACAACCCGAACGCGAGGAAGCCGACGTCACCGCCGAACGCGGGGTACATGCCGAGCGCGAGCACGATGCCACAGACCATCGGCAGCGCGATGCTGACCTGGCTGACGGTCACCGCGGTGAACCCGCGCCGACGCACCGCGTCGAGATCGATCTCGGAACCGACCAGGTACATGAAGAAGATCAAACCCAGCTGCGACAGGATGTTGATCGCCGAGACCACCCCGCCGGGGAACAGCCAGCCGAACGCGGCGGGCCAGACGATCCCGAACAGCGACGGTCCCAGGAGGATGCCGGCGACGATCTCGCCGATCACCGCGGGCTGGCCGAGCCGCCGGGCCAGCACCCCCGCGAGGTGGCAGGCGCCCAGGATCACCGGAAGCGCGACCAGCAGGCGCGCGTAGGTGTCGGGCCCGCCGCCCGCGGCCTTGGCCCCGGTGCTCGCGACAGGCGCGTAGGCCGACCCGAGGCCGAGCACCACGACGACGACCGCCGCCGGAACCGCGACCAACGCGGCCCCGACGAGGATCCGGCGCAGCGCGGTACGCCCGCCCCGCTCCTGTACAGCCGATTCCATCTAGTCTCCTTGAGCGGCACGCAGTTCCAGCGTGCAGCATTTGACGCTGCCGCCCGCCTTGAGCAATTCGGACAGGTCGGCGCCGATCGGTTCGAACCCGTGTTCCCGCAGCTGCGCGGTCAGCTCGGTGGCCGCCTGCGGGAGCACGACGTGCTTGCCGTCGGAGACCGCGTTGAGGCCGAACACGGACGCGTCGGCTTCGGACGCCAGGATCGCGTCGGGGTACAGCTCTTTCAGCAGCAGACGGCTTTCTTCGGAGAACGCCCCCGGGTAGTACATGACCGTGTCTTCGTCGAGGACGGCGAGCGCGGTGTCGAGGTGGTAGTAGCGCGGGTCGATCAGCGTCAGCTTGGTCACCGGACGGCCGAAGAACTCACGGGACTCGTTGTGCGCCTCCGGGTTCGTGCGGAACCCGGTGCCGGCGAGGATCGTCTTCCCGGCGACGAGGTAGTCACCCTCCCCCTCGTTGACCCATTGCGCCTGCCGCACGTAGCGGTAGCCGTTGTCGCGGAACCACTTGAGATAAGCGTCGGACTCTCCTGCCCGCTGCACGTGGTGGAACCGCGCGACGAGCACCTGACCGTCGACCACGGTGGCGCCGTTGGCCGCGAACACCATGTCGGGCAGGCCGGGCAGCGGATCGAGCAGCTCGACACGATGTTCCAGATCGGCGTACAGATCACGCAGCCATTCCCACTGGGCGATGGCCAGCTCGGTGTCCGTCGGTTTCTTCGGGTCCATCCAGGGATTGATCGAGTACTCGACGTCGAAGTACGTCGGTCTGACCATCAGGTAGTGCCGTTGGGTGGCAGTCCGTGACACGCTTCCTCCACGCGGTTTTGGGCGTCTTTCGCCACCGGGCCCTGGGTGAGGGCCCGGTTTCGTCGAACAGGATCCGGTGCTACTTCTGGAGTTCGGAGAGTTTGACCTCGATCTTCCCGGCCAGGTCGTTCGCGTTGCGCATGGCTTCGTCGAAGGACGCGCCGAGCGCGCCGATACCGCCGAAGATGTTGTTGCCGAGCGGCGGGCGTTTGATCAGGTCACCCGGCTTGGCGAAGATCTTGAGGTAGTACAAGGCATCCGACTCGTTCACCGCAGGCGGGACCTCGATCGAGGCGATCACCCCGCCGGGGCAGATCAGGCACATCGCGGCGGTGTGCAGCCCGGTCGGGCTGAAGTGCTGGACATCCGGCCGCACACCGCGCGAGATGTCCATGAGTCCCCTGATCGGGTCGTACCCGGCGGAAAGCCGTGCCATGTGGTCGAGCCCGCCGCCGCCCGGGCGCACGGCGATCTCCAGCAGGAACGGTTTGCCCTGATGGAACCGGACTTCGGCGTGCAGCGCGCCGCGGGTGAGGCCCTGCGCCCGGACGCCGGCGGCCACCACCGCGTGCACCTCGGCCACCTGCTCGGGCGTGAGCGACGTGGGCGCGTGGTGCACGTCGTCGTCGAAGGTCTCGCCTTCCGAGGTGACTCTGTCCACAATGGAGCCGAGGTAGACTTCGTCGTCCCAGGCGACGGCTTCGATGAGATGCTCGTGACCGTCCAGAAAGGACTCGACGAGCAGGCCGTGCGGGCCGAGGTCCAGCCCTTCGGCCTCCATGTTGTACCAGGACATCCCGTCGATGCCTTCGCGTGCCTGCGCGTAGCGTTCCCGCATCTTCTCTTCGTCGTCGACCCGGAAGACGAAGTTGCTGGCCGCGCCGAGGGTCGGCTTGAGGATCACCGGATAGCCGAAGTCCTCGGCCGCCCGCAGGGCCGCGTCGAGGTCTTCGACGAACCGGAAGTCCGGATGCGCGGCACCGCCCTTTTCGTGTGCCTGCCGCATGATCAGCTTGTTCCGGCTGGTCCGCGCCGCGTCCACGCCGATCCCGGGCAGGCCGAGTGCCTCGGCGACCGCGGCGACCAGGACGACGCCGGACTCGGAGAAGGTGAGGACGCCGTCGAAGGATTCTTCCGCGTGCCAGGCCTTCGCGTGCCGGATCAGGTCGTCGATGTGGTTGCTGCCGGCGATCCGGTAGCGCTCGGAGGGCCAGAGATCCTCGGTGCCGACCCCGTTGAGCACGTACAGCACCCCGCCGAAATCCTCGATCTGCTGGTACCGGGGCAGGTAGTAGTAGGAGTTCTGGCTGGCTTCCAGCGCGAGCAGTTTCACGACACACCTCGTAGGGCAGGACGGATCGGGTGGGCACCGCCCGCTCGCACGAGCGGCCGGTCGAGCGGTTCGAGCCCGGTCCGGACCGGGTCGGCGCCGGTGAGGCGCGCGGCCAGGGACCGGGCGATCAGCGGGGCGAACTTGAAGGACGAGCCGCCGCACGCCGCGTAGGACAGGACCCGGTCGCCGAGGACGGCGAGCATCGGGCCGAGGGTGGAGCGCCGGGCCAGGTAGTGGCAGTCCCGGGTGTCGACCAGCCAATCCCGGCGGAAACCCGGGATCAGCGCGGCGAACGTGTCGATCAGGTGCTCACGCCACCACGAAGGCACGGTGGCGCCGCCGATCTCGTCGACTACGCGGCACGCGCTCGCGGCGCTGAGTTTCAACGGTGTCCCGGCGACCGGCGGCACCAGCCACGCGCCGCCCGCCGAGCCGAGCGACGTGATCGCCGGGGTGGCGGCCCACGCGGCGGCGTCGGCGGGTGGGACGTCGCAGTAGAGCATCGTCTGCCGGTGCAGCACGAGTTCCCTGGACAGGGCCGGGGCGAGCAACTCCCGTGACCACGGGCCCGCCGCCGCCAGGACCGCGTCGCCGCGGAGGGTCGCGCCGTCGGCCAACCGGACCTCGGCCCGGTCGGCGTCGATCCCGATCACCTTGCGGTGCGGGTGGAGTTCCGCGTTCGCGTGCCACCGCAACCGGGTGGCGCACGCCGTCAGCACCCGGTCGGCGAGCAGGACCCCCGCGTGCGCTTCGAAGACCGCTCCCGTCCCCGGCACGAACCCGGCGTGCGGGAACTCCTCGGCGAGCTCTCCCGCGCCGAGCACTTCGGCCTTCGATCCCGCCGCGGACAACAGGTCCCGCGCGGCCGCCGCCTCATCCGGCGGCATCGCGGTGAGCGCGCCGACCTGTTCGTAGAACGACGTGGACAACGCGTGTTCCAGCTCCAGCCACGCGTGATGCGCGGTGACCGCGGCCGCCGTGGCCGCGGGGTCGCCGGGATGCAACGCGCGCAGCACGCGGTGCCGGTCGAACGAAGTCGCGCCGGAGAACGGGATGTCCGCCTGGTCGGCGAGCACCACTTCGTGCCCGGCCGACACGCACTCCAGTGCGGTCAGCAGCGCGATGACGCCGCCGCCCGCGAGCACGACTCGCATGGTCTTCCCCGTTCGTTCGGGCGCCACGAGGTACCCGGATGCCACTGCTGGGATGGTGGCATCCGGGCCTTACCCCCGTTGGGCAAGGATTTCAGGAGGCGCGCGGGGTCACGAACGTGTCGTTGATGACGTAGCCGTCGAGGCCGTACGTCTCCCCGTACTCGATGAGATCGCTGGTGCGGTTGAGGAAACCGCGCCCGTTGTTGTTCAGCGAGGTGTTGCACAGCACGCTGAACCCGGTCTGCTCGCGGAACGCCTCGAGCAGGTCGGTGATGCCGGCGTTGCGTTCCCGCGTCACCGTCTGGGTGCGAGCGGTCCCGTCGACGTGCGTGATGGCCTTCAGCTCGTCCGAGGTGACGTGGTTGAAGTACAGCATGTACGGGTCCTGCACCGAGCCGACGAACCACTTGGGAGCGTCGGATTCCAGCGCGATCGGGGCGATCGGGCGGTAGTCCTCGCGGCGCTTGATCTTGTTGAGCCGCACCGTGGTGTCCACGGTGAACGGCGCGGCGAGGATCGACCGGTTGCCCAGCGCCCGCGGCCCCATCTCGTACCGGCCGCGTGCCCAGCCGATGATGTTGCCGTCCTTGATGTACTTCGCGACCTCGCTCGCCACGAGCGGCCGCGTCTCGTACTTCGCCGGATCCGGGACGACGTCCTCGACGAAGTTCTCCCCCGCGTAGACGTCCCAGTCGATGGTCGCCTGTCCGGTGTAGAACCATTGCGCGTCGATGGCGGTGCCCAGCGCGGAACCGCTGTCGTTGGGGCACGGCGGCACGAACACCGAGGAGAACAGGCCGCTCTCCCGCCACAGCCGGTTCCAGTCGCAGTTCAGCCCGCAGCCGCCGGAGATCAGCAGCGGCAGGCCTTCGGTCAGGTTCTTCTCCGCGTAGTCGTAGAACCGGTTGAAGATCGCCTGCGAGTGCTTCGCCGCCGCGTTGCGGTACTCCTGCGACCACACCCCGGCGTTGTACAGATGGGACCAGGACATCTCCTCTTTGGACAGACCGAGGATGATGCCGTCGCGGTCGAGGATGAAGTCGATGGTCTTCTGCTCGTCCGGCGTGAGCGGGCCCGGCTCGGCGAACCCGGTCAGCGCCATCTGCTTGCCGGCGTCGTTGAACCGGAATTTCCCCTTGCCCAGCGGGAAACCCGGGTCGGCCAGCGCGAAGAGGTACGCGTACTTCGCGCCGGGGTCGGTCAGGACGTGCTGCAGGTGGGTGGCCTCGCCGCGCTCGTCGATCCGGTAGAAGTCACCGATGTTCCCTTCCCACACCAGGGAGTAGTACGCCTGGCCGGGTGCCGCGGGGGCCATCCCGAGGGAGGTGTAGATATGCGAGCGCTCGTGGGTGGAGGAGAAGTACCGCACGTCCTTGCCGAAGAACTTGCCCGCCTCGTCGGAGATCGCGCCCTCGCCGACACCGAAGTATCCGGTGCGCGACGGCGGTTCCACCGAGAACTCCCCCTTGACCCAGCCGCCGAGCGCGACCACGTCGGGCTGCTTGTCCAGCATGCCCGCCGCGCGCGCCATCAGCTCGCCGGTGATCCGGTCGTAGCGCGGGTAGTTGTCCTTTTCCGACTCCAGCGCGAACAGCAGCTTGCCGTCCTCGATCGCCACGATCCCGCCATCGTGGCCCTCCTTCATCGACAGAATCAGCATTGTGTCACCGAATTTCGCTCGCCTTCATTCGTCGACTCATTCAAGCCGCGCGGCCCGTTGACCGGAAGCGCCCCGCGGGGAGAACAATCAACCTTCGGACGAGCCGCCCGGCAGGGTGCGCACGGCCTCGTGGCGCAGCGATTCGAACGCGTTCTTCCGGGCCCGGTGACCGGCCATCGGGACGGCGGCGGCGAACGCGCCCGGCTCCCGTCGCCGTTCGGAGGCGAACGCACTGACCAACCGGGAAACCGCGTACCGGCCGGCGACGTTGGCGCGCTGGAGAAGTCCGGCGTCCACCACGGACTCGAGGAGCTCGTCGGCGGTCTCGATCATGATGCCCATCGCCGCGGCGACGCCGATCGACGTCGTCCAGCCCGCCCCGGTCTGCCCGAAGTGGTGGATGGCCTCCCGTTCGGTGGGGGAAAGCTGTTCGTACGCCGCGATGAACCGGTCCCGCACGTTGACGTCACCGACACAGAGGCTGTCCATGAGCCGTTCGCGATCGGCGAGCTGGCCCGCCGTGTACGCGATCGCCCACTCCGGACGGGCGGCGATCTTGCGGCCGACGATGTTGATCGCCAGCGGGAGATCCCCGCACAGTTCGGCGATCATGTCGGTGGCGTCGTGTTCCGCGCGCACTCGGGCCGGTCCGGCGATCCGGCCGATCAAGGCCATCGATTCCTTGCGGGAAAACGTATCCAGCTCGACACGGTTCGTGTCCTCCAGCCCGAGCAACCGCGCGCGGCTGGTCACCACGACCTGACTGTGCGGGGCCTGGCCCAGCAGCGGCCGCACCTGGCCCTCGTCCCGGACCCCCGACAGGAGCACGAACAACCTGCGCTCCGCGAGCAAGGATCGGTACAGCCCGATCCGCTGCATCGGGTCGTCGGGTACGAGATGCGCCGGCACGCCGAGCGCGCGCAGGAATCCGCGCACGATCCCGTTGGCCGACCGGCCACCGGTCCCGCTGCCGCCCAGATCGGCGTAGAGCTGCCCGTCCGGGAAGTCCGCCGCCACCTCTTCCGCCAGCCGCAAGGCGAAAGCCGTCTTCCCCACTCCGATCGGACCGCTGACGAGCAACGGCACCTTGACCGGGCCGCTCGCGCCGATCATCTCCGCGGCGTCGGCCAGATCCCCTTCCCTGCCGACGAAAGTCCGCGATCCCATCGGCAGTTGCGCCGGACGGGCGAGGCGGATGACGCCGGATGCCGGTGCGTGCACGCCATCCGGCGGCGCTTCGGCCTGTTGTGGCACGGACGCGCGTTCCTCGCGGACTTCCGCGCCGGCGCCCGTCTGCCCGGCGACGCTTCGCCAACGCCGTTCCCACGCCGCGCGGTCGCCACCGCACGCGGAAACGAACGCCAGCGTCACGGCGAGCGTGGGCAGCCGGTGGCCGCTCGCCGCGCTCGACAGCACGGAAGGTGCGAACAGTGCCGTCCTGGCGAGTTCCCGGTAACTCGGGTTTCCCGCCCGGTTCCTCAAAACGCGCAGATCGTGAGCGAATGCGGCGATCGGACCAGTGGAGCCGTCCAACGGTCGCTCGGGTCTGCCCATGCCATCTCCCTCCCCTGGATGGGGTAACGCAATCGCGCTGCGTGACCGTCATCCTTGCAGCCTTCCTGGCCACAACCCTAAAGGACCAATGAACGATGCAGCAGATACAAATAGGTGACTCAATGTACAAAGTCCAATAGTTGGACGCGGAAATTCACCCCCTTGGTGGCACCGGATAGGGTTCGCCCATGTCTGACCCCCTGCCGCCACTCGCCGAACTCCGGCGAGCCGCCGAAGTGTTCAACGGCTTCGCGAATGTGGACACCTCGTGGCTTCGGCTCATGGAAGAAACGCAGTCCGCGATCGACCTGTCACAGCCCGCACATCGCACAATTCTTCTTCGCTGGCTCAACTCGTGGGGATGCCGGATCCGGTACCCGCGGGAAGGCGAGCCGGCCCCCTTCGACGACGGGGTCCTGGCCTGGTGGGAGACCTGGGGCGCCACCCTGCCCGCCGTCGCCCTCGCGGAACTGACCGACGCGGGGATCGACACGGCCGCGAAGGCGTACGCGGACCTCGCGGGTGTCGCCGTCTCAGCGGGACGGACCAGGCGTACGCTGGGCCCGACCGCCGCGGCCAAGGCGCTGTATGCGTTGCGGCCCAACACGATCATGCCGTGGGACGCCGCCATCGCGGCCGCCCTCCACGGCGCGCGTGACGGCGCCGCGTTCGGGAGACATCTGCGACTCGGCCGCGCGTGGGCCGCCGCGGTGATCGCGGAGGCGGGAGACGGCGGGGCGGGGATCCCCGCCCTGATGGGCAGGCCCGTGTCACTGGCGAAGATCCTCGACGAGTACCTCTACGTCGCCTTCACCATGGGCGCCAAGGGTGACTGGGGAACGGAACGCGGAGAATGGTGGAAAAATGGTAACCGGGGATGACGTCAGAGAGATCATTTCGGGGCTGCCCCGCGCCTATGAGGCGCTGGTCCGGGACCGGCCGAAGTTCCGCGTGGGGCGAATCGTCTTCCTTTCGCTCTCACCCGACGAAACCGTGATGGGATTCGGCTATCCCAAAGAAGAGCGGGAAGCGCTGGTGGCGGGCGAGCCGGACAAGTTCATGATGCCGATTCCGTCCGATATGCGCTATCAGTGGGCCCGCGCCCGGCTGTCCGCGCTCGATTACGAAGAGTTACGAGAGTTGATCGTCGACTCGTGGCGAATGTGCGTCCCGAAGAAGGTCTGGGCGGAATACCTGGAAAAGAACCCGAGCTGAACTACTCCTTTCGGAGTGCGCCGTTCAGCCCCCTCGATTGCCCTTTTCGGTCCCGTGAATTGCCATCCGGGTGACCGAAGAGGCGTCACTCGCGTGATCAGAGACGGAACTCGCGTGCTTGGGGGCGTAACTCACGTGTCCGGAGCCTCCACTCGGTGTGCGGCTTCTGATCACGCGAGTTACGCCCTCGATCACGCGAGTTTGGCGCCCGAGCACGCGTGAAGGCCCCCTTCCCTCGGCTGAGCCGGGGGAAGGGGGCCTTCACGCGCGAAACGACCTACTCCGCGACCTCTTCGATCGCCGAAGTGCCGCGGGAGCCGGGGCTCCCGTACCGCTCCCAGACCTCGTTCAGGCGGATCCGCCCGTCCGGCAGGAACTCCGGGGTGTTCGTGCTGTGCCCCGAGATCACCTGACCGCTGGCCAGCACCATCGTGTAGGCCAGGTCGATGGTCCCGTCCTCGCCGCACTTCCCGGTCAGCGAGCCGAGCCGCACCCCGCCGCCGCTCAGTTCGGCCCACACCAGATCGTCCTTCTGCCGGTACAGGGTCACCGGCGCGTCCGGGTCGGTGCTGACCTTGCGGAACCGTTTGCCGTCGTAGTTGATCATCCGTCCTGCTCCGTCCGTGCCGATGAACCGGGGAACCAGAGGTCGTCCGTGGTGAGATCCGCCAGGTCGTACTTCCCGAGCGCGCTGGCGAGCAGCCTCAGTTCGAGTTCGAGACACCGCACCAGCCGCACGAGCCCTTCGTCCGGGTCCTCGTCGACGGCGTGCGCCGCCGCGCCGCCGAGGCCGACCGCGGAAGCGCCCATCGCCAGGCACTTCAGCGCGCGGGCGCCTTCCCAGATCCGCCCCGACACCAGCAGCGACGCGTCGTGTTTGCCGACCCGCCGCAGGCATTCCACCAGCGGCAGCCCCACCTGGTCGAGGAAGACCGACGGCGCCCAGCCGGTGCCGCCCTCCGCGCCGTCCACGGTGACGGCGTCCGCTCCCGCCGCCCACGCGACCCGCGCCGCCTCGCCGACGTCGCGGCCCGGGTGCAGTTTCACCCAGGCGCGGGCCCGCGGGTAGTTGTTGCGCATCAGGTGGATCTGCTGACGCAGGATCTCCCCGGTGAACGTGCCGGGACTGCTGGACCGCAGCACCATGGCCTGGTCCCTGCCGAAGGCTTCGTCCACTGTGTACTGTTCGGCGATCTCGCCGGCGGCCGTGCGCGAGAGCACGGTCATCCCGCCGAGCCCGGGCTTGGCGCCCTGACCGACCTTGAGCTCGAACGCCAGCCGCCCGGTCTCCAGCAGTTTCGTCGCGGACGGGTCGCTGTAGACGAGGTTCCACACCTCCGCGTCCGCGTCTTCGGTGCTCTGCTGGACGACGACACCGCCCAGCCCGTCCGGCACGGCGCCGGCGTACGCGCGGATCCGGCCGAGCAGACCGTCCTCGACGCTCTCGCCCATCCGGCCGTAGCCGTGCATGGGCACGACGTTCTCGCCGATCACCATCGGCATCCCGAGCCTGCCCGCCTGCTCGCTCGCGGCGATCCCGAGCCCGCTGCCCGCGACCTGCGTGGAGCCGAACGCGCACAGGAACACCGGCGACGGCGCGGTGAACCCGCCGAGCACGGTCGACAGGCCGACGTCGCCGTACACCGGTTCGCGGGCGAGGTCGAACATCTTCTCCAGGCGACGGGGGACGAACACCGGCGGCACGATCCGCGCGCGGTCGAGTTCGTCCGGCGGGGTGCCGGCGTCCGCGCCGAACAGCGACCGGCCGTATCCCGCGACGTCGGGGAAGATCGCCGCGCTGCCTTCCCTTGCCCTGGCCCGGATCGCGTCCTCCGGGAGCTGCCGCGCGGTGATCACGGCGTCGCGATCCCGGGCAGCTTCGGATACGCGTTCGCCTGCCAGATCGCGTCCAGCCCGGCGATGTAGCGCGTCACCCGCTCCAGCCCCATCCCGAAGCCGGCGCTCGGCGGCAGTCCCTCGCGCGCGAGGTCGAGGTACCAGGCGTACTTCGCCGGGTTCTCCCCCGTCTCCCGCATCCGCTCGATCAGCCGCCGGTACTCGTGCGTGCGTTCACCGCCGCTGCAGAGCTCGCCGAACCCGTCGGAGGCGATGAGGTCGAAGTTCCGCAGCACACCCGGTTCGGTGCTGGACTCGCCGTCGGTGAACCCGCGCGATCCCTTGGGATAGTCGACGATGAAGAACGGCCGGTTCGTCTGCTCGGAGATGATCCGCTCGCCCTGCCAGTCGATTTCGGCGTCGGCGCTCTGCCCGTGCCGCAGGCCCTGCAGCCGCGACACCGCCTCGCGGTGCGTCATCCGCTCGAAGTCCTCTTCCAGCAGCGCCGTGAACGCCTCCTGGTCCCGGCCCAGCGTGGCGAGGTCCACTTTGGACTCCCGCAGGGTGTGCGCGACGATGTGCCGCAGCAGGCCCTGCGCGACGTCGAGGACCTCCTCCCGGCTCGCACGGGCGACCTCGACGTCGATCTGGGTGAACTCGACCAGATGCCGTCCGGTGGTCGAGGTCTCCAGCGGCTCCAGCCGCACGTTCGGGGCGACGTAGAAGATTTTGTCGAACGCGAGCAGCGAAGCCTGCTTGTACAGGATGACGCTCGTCATCATCTTGTACTTGTGCCCGTAGTAGTCGACGTCGACCTGCTTGGCACCGCGGCATCCCGGGTCGGTGACCGGGCCGATCAACGGCGGCTGGAGTTCGACGAACCCGTTCATGCCGAGGTACTCGCGGGTGCCGGCGGTGATGCTGTTCTGGATGCGCAGGGCCGCCTGCGTCACCGGCGACGTCAGATGTTCGCGGGTGCCCGGCGGCAGCGCCGCGTCCGGTGTTCCGGTCATGTCCTACTCCCCTGTGTCAGTCGGTTCACGGTCCCGATTCCGGGTAGCCCGTACTTCTCGTCGAACGACCGCTCGACGTACCGGAGCGCGTCCAGCAGATCGTTCGAGGTCATCCGCCGGTCGCCGGGCAGGTCGACGAGATCGCCCAGCGGCATCGCGCCGATCCGCTGCCACTCCAGGCGGCCGCCCTCGGCCAGCCGTCCGCGGGCCCGGCCGGCGTTGTCCGGGTGCAGGCAGAACGGGACGTCCAGCTGGCCGCGCGCGAACGCGGTGACCAGCGCCCTGCCGAGGTCGGCGTCGAGTGAAAGAACGTTGTCCACCAACGCTTTCGCCTGCGCGTGGATCCCGGTGTCGCCGAGCCTGCCGATCCGGGAGACACCCCGCGCGGCCTCGGCGGCGTGCTCCAGCGCGGTCACGTTCTCCGCCACGGTCGGCAGCCGGTGCGCTTCGGCGGTGGTCTTGACGATCAGCCTGCTCGCGCCGGTGCGGGCGGCCAGCCGCGCGGACTCGGCGATCAGCTCCAGCGCGCCGCCCGGTGTCCTCGGGTAGACGCCCATGTAGCCGTAGATCACCACATGCGTCCGCGCGTGCGGCACGTATTCCCTGATCAGCGCCTGCAGCGCGGCGACGGCCTCCTCGTCCTGCCCGGCGTGGGTCTGCTGCGCGTAGCTGAAGGACAGGCAGCGGATCCCGTGCCGCCAGAAGAACATCCCCTCCAGCACGCTCAGCGCGACCAGCAGCGCGGGCGGGCACAGCTGGCCCATCATGCAGCCGCCGAAGGTCTCCAGATGCGGCTCCAGTTCGGGACCCCTGGCCTCGGCCAGCGTCTCGCAGGAGCGCCGCCAGTTGTCGACGGCCGCCGAGAGCGGCATCCGGCTGTACGGCAGGCAATACGACACCGGGCCGCCCTCGGTCGCGTGCAGCCCGAAGTCCAGCAGCGCCCGCACGATCCGGCGGGGATCCGCCGAACCGTGCCGCACCTGCACCGGGAAATCCCCGGTCAGCACGCCGTCGAGCAACGCCGCCGTCGTCACCGGGTCGTGGTCGACGAGCGGGTACCCGTTGAGATCGGCGCCCGCCGCCAGTGCCGCGCGCGCCGCCTCGTGGTCGCCGACCCTGGTGTAGCTGTCGATCGTGATCGTGCCGACCGTCGCGGCCCGCGCCGACCGGGTCGCCAGCAGCCCCCTGGTCATCCGCCCCGGATCGGCGAACCCCATCCGGGGCTGGACGACCAGCTCCCCCCGGGCGTGGTGGCGCGCGACCACCTCGCCGAACGAATGTCCCCGCCGCGGGGCGAGCACGTTCATCCCGCACCCAGCGGGACACCGGGGCCGCGGACGGACAAGGTGCGGAGGAAGGTACGGAACGGGGTCAGCCCGGCGGAGTCCTCGAACACCGCGTCGAAGCCGGCCTCCAGCAGCCGGGCCGCGTTGCTGCCGCCCGTGACGTCGAGCTTCCCGCCGATGACGACCGGCGTCGTGACCAGCTCGGCCCGGGCGCGGAAGGCTTCCATCAGCCGGACGCCGTCCTGACGGCCGTGCCCGTTGAGGCTGCTGATCACCAGCAGATCCGGCCGCCGGGTGACGCATTCGCGCACGATCGTCGCGTCCGGGACGCAGGCGCCGAGGTTGGTGACCCGGCAGCCCAGTTCCTCCAGCAACAGCTCCAGGTACACCAGGTTCCAGGTGTGCGCGTCGGACGAGAGCCCGGTGACGATCACGTCGAGCCCGGCGTCCGGGAGCGTGGACTGGACGGCTTCGATGGTCATGGCGCGGCGTTCTCCCTCTCTCCTCGATCCGGCCGCACGTCGATCTCGATCAGCGCGACCGCCTCTTCGGCCAGGCGCGACGCCTCCGCCGGGCTGTCCGCGGTCACCATCAGATCGCCGACGCGGTCCCACGAACTGCGCAGCCCGTCGAACCGGTCACCCGCCGAGACGCTGACGTCGCACATGAACACGCCTTCGGACTGCGCCGCCTTCTCCACCCCGCGCACGTCCTCGATCCGGCCGGGTTCGATCGAGAGGAACCGGACCGCGGCGCCGCCTTGGGCCTTGCGCGGCAACACGTCCACGACCGGCTCGTCCTTCATCACCGAGAAGTAGGCGCGGTTGAGCTCCACCGGATAGGCGCGCTGGATCAGCTCGATGATGCCGTCGCCCGCGAACCGGCCGGCGCATTCGACCAGGTACGGGACGCCGTCCGAGACGATCCACTCGCAGTGGACGATCCCGGTGCGGAACCCGGTCGCGCCGGTCAGCCGCCGCGTCTCCTCGGTCAGCGTCGCGGTGAGCTCGTCCGGGATGTCGGCGGGGACGATATGCGCGAGTTCGATCGGCCGCGGACCGGGGAACAGCCGCTTGCCGGTGACGTTGGCGAACAGCGGCTCGCCGTCGCGCAGCAGCATCTCGACGCTGAACTCGTCTCCCTCGACGAAGCTCTCGGCGAGCATCTTCAGCTCCATCGCGCGGTCCGGGACGAAGATCCCCTCGTCCTGCACGACGCAGTTCGTCCACGCCTGCTCGGCCTCGGCCGGGTCGGTGAGCACCTGCGTCCCCACCGACGCCTGCCGGTTCGACGGCTTCAGCACGGTCTTCCCCGGATGCCGCGCCATGAACTCCCGGACCTGCTCCGGGCTTTCGACCCGCGCCGACGCCGGGTTCGCGATTCCCGCCGCCCGGCTGACCAGGCGCAGCACCGCCTTGTCCCGCAGGATCTGCGTCGCGCCGAACCCCGCGCCCGGCAGGCCGTAGCGTTCCGCGAGCCGGGCCGCGAACGGGGTCGCGTACTCGGTCAGCGGGACCACCGCGGCCGGGTCGAGATCGTGGTGGACGTGGTAGAACTCGTCCGCCTTGCCGGGCAGGTGGAACTCCCACTCGATGAGCTCGCGCACCAGCGCCGAACCGGCCACCGTCTTGCGCGCGTCGCGTTTGCGGACGACGTCGGGCTCTTCGACGAAGATGACCGAACCGTCCGGCTGGAAGTCCTTGATGGACGAACCCAGCGCCGCGGCCACGAAACCGACCAGCACGACCGGGCGGGTCATGACCCCTCCTCGACGTAGTACCAGTTCTCGGGGTTGATCAGGCCGTACGGGTTGATCGGCGAGAATCCGCGCAGATTCCCCGCGACCTCGAACAACCGCCGCGGGAACGTCGGCATGAAGATCACCGGCGCCTGCTCGGCGATGTACTCCTGGTACTCGTACAGGGCGTCGAGGGAGTCGGTGGTGACGGTCTTCGCGATCAGCTCGTCCGCCTTGGCGTCGCGCCAGTTGCTGAAGTTGCAGGCGGCCCCGCTCTGGAAGAGGTTCTCGCCGGTCGGGTAGTTGTAGACCCAGCCGCCGCCCCAGCAGGACAGCTGCCACATCCGCTTCTCGCCCGGACCGTCCTCCGCCACCAGGACCGACCCCATCACCTCTTCGAGGCGGATCTCGATGCCGGCCTTGGCGGCGTCGTCCCGGAACTGCGCCATCAGCCGCGCCAGCGACGGCCGTCCTTCCCAGTAGCGCAGGGAAAAGCTCAGTTCGGTGCCGGCCGGGATGCCCTCGCCCGCTTCACCGGGGCCGGTGCCGGGCCGGACGCACACCGCGGGCGAGGTGGTGACGTCCCAGCCGTTGTCGGCGAGCAACTGCCGCGCCTTCTCCAGGTCGAACGGCCAGAACCCGCCGCGCTCGGCGATCTTCGGCGAGACCAGGTCGCTCTTGGGCAGCACCGGGATCGACCCCGTCTGGCTCCAGCCGTAACCCTGGTAGACCTCGCGGGCGCCGTACTCCTGGTCGAAGCAGCTCTGCAGGGCCTGCCGGACATACGGCTGCCTGATCATGTTCCCCGCGACGGTCGGGTTGCTGAAGTTGACCGCCATGAAGTTGATGTTGAACAGGATCTGAGGCTCCAGCTGGAACCCGTCGCCCAGCGGGTTCGGCCCGCCCTTCGTCGGGTCGCCGTCGGGCTGGACGCCCATACCCGGCGGCAGGAAACCGACCTGGACGTCGCCGGACCGCAGCAGCTCGTACTGCTGCTCGTCCGACGTCGTCGAGACCTGGCGCAACTCGTCGAGATGCGCCGGGTTGGGGCCGCTGTAGTGCTCGTTCGGGACGAAGGTGACGACGCCTTCTTCGGTGTAGCTCTTGAGCCGCCACGGTCCGTTCACGACACTCCACACCGGGCTGTCGGCCCAGCGTGTGCGGTGCGAGTTGTCCTCCTCGACGACGTCACCGTTCTCCGCCATGAGGAACTCGTAGACCGCTTCGGCCTGCTCGATGTCGTGCGTCGCGTCGGCCGGGCCGTCCGCGGTGCGGTCCCACGCCTTCGGCATCGGCGTGATCATGGTGAGCTGGTTCAGCAGCACCCAGTTCTTCGAGTACGCCTTGTCGAAGGTGAAGCTCACCTTGTCGTCGGCGACCTTTTCGAAGGACACCAGGTTGTCCGGGAAGTAGCCCTCGGAGTAGGCGCCGAACCTCGGCCCCTTCACCTTCAGCATGTTCATCCAGAAGATGACGTTGTCCGCGCAGACCGTCTCGCCGTTGGACCACTTCCACGGTTTGATCCGGACCACGCAGGTGCGGCCGGTCTCGTCCCACACCGGCTCTTCACCGACGCTGAGGTCCCAGTCGATCTCCGGCGCGCCGTCCCGGCCCAGCCAGTACAGCGGCCGGTACATCAGCATCTGGAACTCGTAGAGGCTCCGCACGCCGAAGCGTTCGCCCGGGGTGAAGGGGAAGATCACCGCGGGCGGGAACCCGGGAAGGCAGGCCCAGGTCGCCACGCCGCCCTTGATCGGCTTGTCCGTCATGACTTTCGCTTCCTCCGCATGTCGGCCGCGCTTAGTGGTTGCCATCGGATGTCCTTCGGGGGTATTCGGCGGATCCAGGTTTCCGCTGGGTGTGCGGCCGCGAGGTTCGCGTACCGGGGTTGTACTCGGGCCTCGCGGCCGTGCGTCCAGCGGGAAGCTGGGCCGTCGAGACCACCGGAGGACTTCCGATGGTGACCACTTAGGCGGCGGTCGCCTCGAGAACCTCGGCCGGTCGCTTCTCCTGCGCCGACAACGGTTTCGCCAAGCTGAAGTAGGTGCCGATCACGATCGCGCCCTGCAGGATCGCCAGCCCCCAGAACGCGTAGGGCACGGTGGTCGCGTCCGCCAGGGAGGACAGCGCGACGGTCGCCCCGACACCGAGCCCGAGGCCGAGCGCCTGGGTGCTGCCGAAGATCCGGCCGACCCGCTCCTCCGGGCTGGCCCGCATCAGCAGCGTCCGCGCCGCGATGCGGCCCTGCGCGAAACAGAAGCCGGCGAATGGGATCGCCGCCATCAGCGCGATGTAGTGCAGGGGCTGGATCGCCAGGCAGATCAGGTTGCCGAGGGTGCCGAGCACGGCCAGATGGATGCCCTTGACCCGTTTGCTGACCTTGCCGTACACCGCCGCGCCGACGATGAACCCGACGCCCGCCAGCGCGTCGACCACGCCGATCATCCACGCGCCCTGGTTGAACGTCTGCAGGATCAGCGTGGTCAGGATGACGTTGGCGACCATCAGGCCGATGTTGCCGTTGGCGTACAGCAGCGCGAGCCGTTTGATCGGCTGCCGCACCGGGGCCTCCACCGGCGCCGACGGATCGGTGGCGACGGCCTCCTCGACGACCGGCGCCTTGGCGGGCTTGCGGCCGATCGCGTAGACCAGCACGGCCGAGAGCACGAAACTCAGCGAGTTGAACACGAACAACGGCGTGGCACCGAACCAGATCACCAGGAAGCCGGCCAGCGAAGACGCCAGCAGCATGCCCGCGTTGCTCGCCATCTCGAAATGCGAGTTGAACTTCCCGAGCCGCTCGTCGCGGATCCGCTCCTTGATGAGGCCGTTGCTCGCGGGCATGAACAACGCCGCGGTGCAGGCCAGCATGAAGTTCGCGATATAGGAACCGAGGTTCGCCGGACCGCCGATCCACAGCCACACCGGCAACGCGAACGCGGTCATCGCGCTCACCAGGTCCGCCGCCACGCACAGCATCCGGCGGTCGACCTTGTCGACCAGCTTCCCGAACAGGACCGCGAGCGCGACCTGCGGGATGGACACCGCGATGAACAGCCAGCCGACCGCCAGGGTGGTCTGCTCGGCGTGGAAGACCAGGATCGCGGCGGCGGTGATCTGGAAGGCGTTGCCCGCCGTGGTGATGAAACCCGCCGGGACCAGCAGGCGTTCGGCGAGCCGGGAACTCCGGACCGCGTCGGTGGATGGGGTGCTGTCGAGTGACATGGTGGGTCAGACCTCGCTCGTCGGGGGGAATTCCAGTGATGGCACGGGGAAGGCCGTGGTGTGCGTGACGTCGAAGGCGGCCGCGGTGATCCGGAGGGCGAATCCGCCCGCCGCGGCGGCACGTCCGGCGAGGTCGATCAGGATCGGTGACGCGCAGCCGATCAGCGCCCGCAGTTCGAGGAAGAGGTCACCGAGCCGCGCGCGGAGCATCTCCTGGTCGAGGTTGCCCTTGAGGGTGCGTTCCGTCGCCGCCCGCAGGCGTTCGACGTGCTGCACGATCAGATCGGCGGCCCGGCTGAGGCTGAAGTCCTCCAGCTCGTAGTTCAGCGCGAACCGGGAGACCATCGCCGCGGCCCGTTCGGTGGCTTCGGTCGACACCGGGAGCGAGCCGTTCTCGCCGCCGACCTCGGCGGTGAGCTTGGCCAAGGTCTCGGCGAGTTCGTTCCAGGGCGTGACGAGCCGCTCCCCCGCGACCTTTTCCAGTGCGGCACGGGAGAAGTTGGTCCGCGCGAACTCGGGCGCGGTGAGGTTGAGGTGGAACCGCGCGATGTCGCGGGGCACCTCGGCCGCCAGTTCACGGGCCCAGACCACGTGTCCCTTGCTGGTGGAGAACTTCTCGTTCTCCAGTTCGTAGAACTCGTTGACCAGCAGGGTGTCCGGAAGGACGTAGCGGCCTTCGAGGGCCATCAGCTCGGCGACGTGGACGACGCCCCAGGTGAACAGGGGGTCGAATCCCATGAACACCACGACCCGCGCGTCGTTCTCCGCGAGCCAGGCGTCGTCGTCGGCGGCCTTCGGCTTCCCGTTGCGCCGCAACGCGTACTCGGTGCAGTACATCGAGGCGGGCATGCCCTCGACCCACGCGTTGAGGCGCTGCCCCGGCGTCTGCAGGAACGGCGCCGGCAGGCCCCATTTAACCGGGTACGTGATCGCGAAGTCGGGCAACGGCCCGGACAGCAGTTCCCGCATCAGCCCGAGCACGTGCGGCCGCCACGCGGGACCGCGTTCCTCGTAGTAGGCCAGGAGCTGTTCGCGGTACTCGGAAACCGGGAAGACCATGATCTCGGTTTCGCGGTAGGTCACCTCGTCGGCCGGGTCGAGCACCGAGTACGGCTCGATCAGCGCGTCGAAGTCGATCGGATGCCCGCAGCCCTCGCAGAACCCGCCGCGGCTGTCGGCGAGGCACGTCGGGCAGCCACCGCCGACGAAACCCTCGACCAGGAACTCGCCCTTGCTCTCACTGTAGGGCAGCCGGACCTTGCGCAGGCGCAGCTTTCCCTTGTCGTACAAGCGTTTGACGTAGTCGTAGACGAGCGCCTTGTAACCTTCGTCGGTCGGCGAGAAGCCGTCGACCTCGACCCCCATCGCCTCGAACGTGCGCTGGATGTTCTCGGTCGACTGCTCCACCAGTTCGGGCGGGGTCAGCCCGACCCTGGCCGCGCTGGTGACGAGATAGGTCTGGCTGTCGTCGGTGCAGGAGGCGAACACGGCCTCGCGGCCGGCCGCGCGCAGGTACCGGCGGTGCACGTCGGCACCGAGGTACGGGCCGGCGATATGCCCGATGTGCAGGTCGCCGTTGGACGTCGGGGGGCCGCCGATGATCACCACCGGTCGCTTGTCGGCCATGCTCATGCCTCCGCTTCATGGCGAGCGGCGAACTTCACCGTCATGTCGGAGTCCCACCAGATCGCGTACATCTCGAAGTCCTCGGCACCGTCGTTGAGGATGCGGTGCTCGGTGCCGGGCTTGTGGAACTCGATGTCGCCGGGCCGGAAGGCACGGCGCTCTCCCCCGGACTCGACGACCGCCTCGCCGCTGACGGCGATGAAGATCTCGTACTCGTGGTGGGAATGCGCGCCCGTCGCGCCGTGCGCGGGCACCGTGACCCAGGCGCCTTCGAACGGCGCGTTCAGCGCCGCCCACGGCAGGAGCCGCTGGCCGTAGGCACCGTTCTCGAAGACCATCTTTTCCCGCTCGAGCGGACGGATCTCCATGGCTTTCTCTTCCTTCTCGTGGGTCAGCGGGTGGCGACGATGGGGGCGGTTTCCGAAGTCGGCTGCGGTGGCACCGAAGGGTTCTCCCCGCGATGGGCGAGGATGTCCTGCAGGATGTCGTTGGCGCGCGGGGCGAGGACGCTCAGCAGCGAGTCCGCGATCCCGTGCGTCGCCTCGTTGACGCCCTGGAGGTAGACGGCCGCGGTGGCGGGCTGCTCGATCTCCAGCCGGTAGTCGCGGGTCACCTTGATCTCCGACAGCCCGATCGATTTCGCGATCTCCTGCACCATCCTCGGCATCTCCGGGGAGAAGCCGGTGCCGAGCAGTACGAGATCGGTGCGCAGTTCCTGGACCTCGCCGGTGCGCCGGTCCGTCAGTTCGAGCACGATCTCGTCGCCCTCGTCGCGGGCGTCGGTGATGTCGCTCATCGTGATCATCGTCAGCCGCGAACGGCCGGAGAGACGGTCCAGGTAGATCGAGCGGTAGAGCGCGTCCATCGTGCCCGGGGCCAGCCCGGAGTAGTTCGTGTGGTGCATCTCCTTGAGCATCTGCTCGCGCGCTTCGGGCCGCGCCTCGAAGAACTTGTCCACGTGGGACGGGAAGAACAGCTCGTTGTTGAACTTGCTGCTCTCGTAGTAGTTCAGGCCGATCGAACGCATCACCATGGTCGGCTTGCATTCGGGAAGGTCCTTCTGCACCGCGCTGAACAGTTCCGCCGCGCTCTGCCCGGCGCCGATCACCGCGACGCGGTACGGGAGATCCTTGCGCAGCTTGGCGATCCTCGGCAGGTACTGCGTGCTGTGGATGACGCGGTCCTGGTTCACCGTCCGGAGCCGGTCGGGGATCCGCGCGTCGCGGCCGGCGCCGACCACCAGGTACCGGCTGCGGATGGTCTCGCCGTCGGCGACGTGGGTGTCCCAGCCGGTGAGCGTGCCGTCCGTCCACACGGGAGTGATTTCGAGGCATTCACGGCCACGCTGCAGGTCCACCAGCGAAAGCGAGTCGGCCGTCCACTTGAGATAGTCGGCGAGTTCCACCCGGTACGGGACGAAGCTGCCCATGTTCACGAACTCGTTGAGCCGGTTCGTGGCGTGCAGGTAGTTCAGGAACGAGAAACGGCTGCGCGGATTGCGCAGGGTCACCAGGTCCTTGAGGAAGGAGACCTGCGAGAGGGCTTCGGGCAGGAGCATCCCCCGCTGCCAGGAGACCTCCTCGTCGCGTTCGAGCAGGACCGATTCGCGGGCCAGGCCGGGCGCGAGCTCTTCCAGCGCCACGGCCAAGGCCAGGTTCGACGGTCCTGCTCCGACTGCGAGCAGCTCGACATCACGGTTCGCCATTTGTTCGCTCCGCCATCTTTGTGAGTGCTGGGAAGGTGTTCTGTGGTTCCGGTGCGCGGTCAGCCACCGGCGGCCACCGAGGGCAGCAGGGGGTGCGCGGTCAGCCGGACCTGGGCCATGGCCTTGTCCAGCACCGCCTCGCAGTCGTCGGGATCGGCGCCCGCGCAGATCACGTACGCGTGGCGCGAGATGAACTCCGCCGGCGGCAGCCGCAGGCGCGAACCCGGCTCGACGAGCCGGTCCGCGGCGAGGATCCCGTTGTTACGCCAGGAATCCGGCACGGACACCGACTCGACGACACAGTCCTGTTTCGGATAGCCGAACCGGACGCCGACCCACCGGGGCTCGGCCTCGTGCGGGATGTGGGGACGCATGCCGAGCGCGACGTCGACCGCGGCCGCGCCGGGGTCGATCCCGGTCGCGAACTTGGCGAGCAGCGGGATCAGGTCGCCGCCGAGCCTGCCGTTGATCTCCACGATCACCGGCCCGCGTTCGGTGAGCTTGAGCTCGGTGTGGGTGATGCCGTACCGGAAGTCGATCGCGCCGTGCGCGCGGGCCAGCGTCGAACGCAGGGCCGGGTCGGCGAGCAGTTCGTCCGCGGAACTGACCAGATGGCCGAGCTCCTCGAAGTACGGATGCATGCCGACCGTCTTGCGCGCGACGAACATCGGCGTGTACTCGCCGTCCACGACGGCGCCGTCCACACTGATCTCCGGGCCGCTGAGGTATTCCTCGACCAGCGCCCCGCCCTTGTAGGCGGGAGAGCCATTGAAGCTGGCGTCCTCCGCGGTCCGGAACGCCTTCCGCACGGCCTCGGCGTCTTCCGCGAGACTGACGCCGATACTGGCCCCGCCGCCGCGCGGTTTGACGACGACCGGATATCCGATCCGATCCGCGACACCGACCGCCTGGTCGTCGTCGTGCACGAACCCGAAATCGGGCTGCGCGACCCCGGCCGCGGTCAGCGTCCGGCGGCTGAACCACTTGTCACGGCAGCCTTCGATCGCGGAGAGTCCGGCGCCCGGGACGCCGAGTTCGTCCGCGACATGCGCCGCCGCCACGATCAGCGCCTCGTCCCAGGACACCACGCCGAGCACCGGCGTGGTGGCGTGGAGTGCGCGGGCCGCGGCCAGCACGGTGTCCTGGTCCTGTGTGTCCAGCACTGTGGCGCCGGTGATGTAGCGCTCCTGCCAGGTCGGTTCGGTCCCGTTGAACAACCACAAGGGATGCCGGTGCCCGGCCGACGCCAACAGGTACTCCCGGTACGGCCGCATCCCGCAGCCGATCACCAGGACAACACCCTCCGCTGAGCTCATTCCCTCTCCCCACCAGCCCGTCACTTCGTCGCGGGCTACTACATCCCGGGGGCGGGTTGACCGGAACCCTTGATTCGGGAAGAACAATCAACGGGATGCGTGGTGACGAGGCGGATACCGCGCGGAATGAACCGACGGGAGGCCGTGATGCTCGAACCCCGGACCGCGGACGGGAAGGTGCTCTGGCACTTCACGATGTCGCTCGACGGCTTCGTCGCGGCCCGGGCCACGGCATGGACTGGATGACCGGCACCACCTTCCGGCCGGACCTGGTCGGCGAATACGCCGCGACCACCGGCGCCGTCCTCGGCGGCCGCGACGGCTGGGACGCCTACCCCGACCCCGGCGCCGTCTATGGCGGCGCCTGGACGGGGCCGCTGTTCGTCCTCACCCATCACCCCGAGGACGCCACGCCCACCCCCGGGGTCACGTTCCTGAACTGCGGTGTCGCGGGGCGCCGATCCACCTTCGGGGGCTCGGCAGGGAAGATCCGCATGCGGCGATCGACGTGCGGTTCCGGCCGGCTTAGTTCCTGTTTCCGTAGGACTGCTCGCACGGGTACCCGTCGCGGTCGGCGTCCCAGCTCAACGGGCGCCCCGCGTTCACCCAGGCGTTGTAGGCGTGCGTGTACGAGAATCCTTCGGCGAACAGGCGCTGGCACGACGTGAGCGAAGGCGCCCGGGTGACCGTCACCGGCGGCTCGACCACGACCACGGACGTGGCGGGTGGAGCGACGACGGCGGTGGTCGTGGTGTTCGGCGGCGGGACGATCTCCCGCACCACGGTGACCGGTGTCCCGGCCGCCGTCGTCCCGCAACCACCCAGTGCCGCGACGGCACCCGCCGATACCAGCAGTGCCGCGAACTTCCTGTTCATCCTCTTGCCTCCCGGTGGAACCGCCGAATCCTCACGTGAGGAGAACGGCGGTTCCACCGGTGACATAACGGGTTTCGCGCGATCGGAGCCGCAAGTCCCCGGAAGTCGGGAGCTTCGGCACGGACCGGGCAGGGCCGGAAGACCCTAGGACTGAATGACGTTCACCATCCACGAGATGCCGAACTTGTCGGTGCACGCACCGAATTCGTCACCCCACATCTGCTTTTCGAAGGGCACCGAAACGGTACCTTCGGCGGAGAGTTTCTCCCAGTATCCGCGCAATTCCTCACCGTCGTCGCCGCTGAGGCTGACCGACACGTTGGTGCCCGGTTTGTGCTCCATTCCCGGCGGCGTGTCCGACGCCATGATCGTGTAACCGCTCGGGGAATCGAGCTGGCTGTGCATGATCTGGTCCGCCGCGGGCGTTCCCGCCATACCGGCCTCGCCGAACGTATTCAGCGTCAGTTCTCCGCCGAACACCGACTTGTAGAACTCCATGGCCTGCCGGGCATCGCCGGCGAAGCTGATGTAGGGATTGAGACGAGAAGCCACTGGAACGCTCCTTCTGGTCGGGTCACGAGCATCCTGGCAGACCGCCCCTGAAGCGACAACGGCTGGACTACGGCCGGGTGAATCCTTGAATATGTGGGCGATTTCCCGAGTACCGCTTTAATGTCGGCACATGCCCGCGTTCCGGATCCATCCCGCGACCGCCGACCGGTTCGGCGACGTCGCGACCATCCTCAATCCGAACGGGAACGACCGCGCCTGCTGGTGTCTCGCCTATCGCGCGAAACCCGCGGACTACAGCCGGCTGCGCGGGGACGAACGCGCCGACCACGTCCGCGCCCTGTGCGCGGCGGATCCGGCACCCGGCGTGCTCGCCTACGACGGCACCACCCCGGTCGGCTGGTGCGGCGTCGGCCCGCGCGCGCACCTGCACCGGATGACGCGTTCCCGCACGATGCCGCCGATCGACGACGTCCCGGCGTGGACGGTCGTCTGTTTCGTCGTGCGGGCGGGCCATCGCCGGAAGGGCGTGGCGCACGCGCTGCTGGACGGCGCCGTCTCCTACGCGCGCTCGCACGGCGCCCCGGTCATCGAGGGTTATCCCGTCGACCCCGGCGAAGGGCGGATCAACTCCTCCGCGGCCCACGTGGGGACCATCGGGTTGTTCGCGGCCGCGAGCTTCGAACTCGTCGCGGAGACCCAGGCGCGGTCGGATCGGAAACCGCGCTGGCTCATGCGGCTGGACCTGCGCTCTTGAGCGGCGGCCCCATCACAGCTCCGCCCTCATAGTCGACCGCTCCTCGATAGCTACCGATTGACTTTCGATAGATAACGCGCGAAACTCGATGCATGATCACAGGTCAACGGGCCGTCGCGCCCCTGCGGGTCTTCCTCGTGCTGCTCTTCGGGGTCCTGGTCCTCTTCCAGACCATGTCCCTGCCGGGCCAGTTCGCGCATATGGCACGCCAGGATCCGGAGATGGCGTATCTGCGCTGGCCCGCGACGGCGGTCTCCGTCTTCTGGGTGCTGTGCGTCCAGGTCGTGGTCGTCGCCACGTGGCAACTGCTCTCCCTGGTCAGGAAGGATCGGATCTTCACCGAAGCGTCCTTGCGATGGGTGGACGCCATCGTGTGGGCGATCCTCGCGGGCTGGGTCGTGCTGGCGGGCGTGTTCCTCTACGTCGGCTTCAACGCCGAAGATCCCGGCCTGCCGCTGCTGCTGTTCCTGGCGTTGATCGGCGTCGCCGTGCTGGGCCTGCTCATGATCGTGATGCGCGCCCTGCTGCGGCAGGCCACCACCCTGCGTTCCGACCTCGAACAGGTGATCTGATGCCGATCGTCGTCCGCATCGATGTCGAACTGGCCAAGCGCAAGCTGAGCGTCGGCGAGTTCGCCGAACTCGTCGGGCTGACCCCGGCGAACGTCGCGGTGCTGAAGAACGGCCGCGCCAAGGCCGTCCGGTTCAGCACGCTCGAAGCGATGTGCCGGGTGCTCGAATGCCAGCCGGGAGATCTGCTCGAATGGGTCCCGGACGAGCCTTAGGCCACCGAGAACTTCAGGTGGAAGTTGTCCAGCGTCGCGGGCAACGGCCGCTCCGGCCCGAGGACGGCACCGGAGGCCAGTTCGAAGCGGCGGTCCTTGATCAGGTGCGCCAGCATCGTGCTCGCACAGAACAGCACCAGATCCCGGCCGGGGCAGATGGCGGGCCCGGCGCTGAACGGGACCAGCGCGGGGTTCGCCGCCGCGCTGCCGTCCAGCCAGATCCCGGGTTCGAACCGGTCCGCGTAGGGCAGCGATTCGGGATCGCGGTGGAAGAACGGCGTGAAGATCAGCACCGTGGTCCCCGCGGGTCCCCACGCCGTCTCGGCCGTGCTCTCGCGCAGCAGCGCGGGAGTGGTCGGCCACAGCCGGACCGACTCGAGAGCGCAGGCGCGCAGGTACGGGAACTGGCCGGGCACGCTCAGGTCTGCGGCGGCGACCTCCTCGTCGGCGCGTTCCCGGGCCGCCGGGTGGGTGGCCAGCAGCGCGAGCGCGCGGAAGGTGACGATGCCCGCGGCGTCGAACGCGAAGAGCCAGTGGGCGACCTGGTCGGCGACGACGTCCATCCTCCGCTCGCCCGCCGGTCCGGCCGACGCGATGGCTTCGGCGAGGCTCCCCCGCTCCGCCCGTTCCAGATGGCCGATGAGCCGGGTGCGGAACTGATCGTGGAGCCGGTCGCGCCGAGGGTGCGCGTACGCCCAGTTCCCGTCCTTCCGCAGCCGGGCGAGCATGTCGGTGAGGCCGTCGTCGCCCGCCGCGGACTCGCCGAGCGTGACCCGCCGGACGATGCGCCACCAGGCCACGTTGAAGGTGTCCCAGTCCAGCGTCCCACCGTCCCAGAGCGACGCCGCCTCCTCACCGATCGCCGCGGCGAAGGGAGCGGCGAGGTCGTGCAACGGCTTGCCCGGTTCGAGGACATCTTCGTTGAACTCGCGGCGCGGCGGCCGCTCCACCGCGTCCGAGACGAGGACGCCGTGGGGCTGGAAATGTCCCAGCGCCGCCCGCTTCTCCTTGGTCGACGGGCTGAACGGGACCGGCGCGGCGGCGAGCACGTCACCGACGTCCTCCCCCGACAGCGCCAGGTCGATCGTCCGGCCGGGCACCCGCAGGCGCAGCGGGCCCGGGCCGTACTGGGACCGCAACTTGCACAACAGCCGCACCGCGGGGCGGTCCAGCTGGAGTTTCTGCGCCGCGGCCAGCCCCAGCGGCCGTCGTTTGATCACCCCGCCGGCGAGCGTGGGCAGCACGACCCGCAGCGCGACACGCACGGTGTCCTGAACGGAAGCGATGGCTGGTTCGGTCGTAGTCGCCATGGCGGAGGGCTACCCGGCACGGCTCGCGCGTAATCGGTTTGTCCCACGGCCGGGCGGGGAATCCGGCTGCCATGGCGACCAAGGCACCCGGGGCGGATCCGCCCGAAACCGCCGACCTGGGCGAGCTGCGTTCGGCGGCGTCCGGTTGCCGCGGCTGCGACCTCTACCGCGACGCCACGCAGACCGTCTTCGGCGAAGGCTCCCGCACGGCGGAGATCATGGTGGTCGGCGAACAGCCCGGTGACCAGGAGGACCGGCAGGGTGCCCCGTTCGTGGGCCCCGCGGGGCGGCTGCTCGACCGGGCGCTCGACGAAGCGGGTTTCGACCGCCGGAAGATCTACGTCACCAACGCGGTCAAGCATTTCAAGTTCAAACGCGACGAGCGCGGCAAACGGCGTATCCACAAGACGCCGTCGAAGACCGAGGTCGTCGCCTGCCGTCCGTGGCTGCACGCCGAACTGACGGCGGTCCGCCCGGAGCTCCTGATCTTCCTCGGCGCCACGGCGGCGAAGGCGCTGCTGGGCGACGACTTCCGCATCACACGCAGCCGCGGCGAGCGGATCGACCTCGCCGAGTACGCCACCACCGCGGTCGCCACGGTGCACCCCTCCGCGGTCCTGCGCGCGCCGGACCGCGACGAGGCCTATCAGGCCTTCGTCGCGGACCTCGTGGCGGCGCGCGGCGTCCGCTGAATCAAGCCACTTCGGAGCTGCTGCCGCGGTCGTGCAGGCCGAGCATGTCCAGCAGGGTCGCACAGTCTTCAGGGCTCTTGGCCCGCGAAGCCACGGCGAGGGCCGCCCTGCGGCGGACGGCTTCCTGCTCCGGCGTGTCCTGGCCCTCCGGAAGCAGGTCCGGCACCGGATGAAGTCCGAGATCGTTGTGCATCGGTTCCCCCTTGGCTGAAGGATGAGTGACTGCTTGATACCCGCGCTCGCGGGTTTGAACACAGGTGTCCCCGTTCGAGTGTGCGGAGACACAGCGCTACTGCTCCGTCCGTGTGAATCAGTTCCGCAACGCCGGGAGCAGCGTCTCTTCGGCGAAGCACAGGAAGCCTTCCTGCTGGTCGCCGCCGATCTGGATCAAAGCCACATCGGTGAATCCGGCGGCCTCGAATTCACCCACCCGCTTCACGATCGCGTCCACGTCCGGACCGCACGGGATCGCCGCAGCGACGTCCTCCGGCTTGACGAACTGCGTGGCACCGGCGAACCCCGCGGGCCCCGGCAGCTCGGCGTTGACCTTCCAGCCGCCGCCGAACCAGCGGAACTGCTCGTGCGCCCGCTGGATCGCGGCGTCGCGATCCTCACCCCACGACACCGGCAGCTGGGCGATCTTCCTGGTGGGCGGGCCGAGTTTGGTGGCGTCCCACTCGCGGCTCAGTGCCTCGTCCGGCTCCACCGCGATCATCGCGTCGGCGATCGGCGCGAACCGGGTCACCGACTGCGACCCGGACACCGCGACGGCCACGGGTACGCGCTGCTCCGGCAGATCCCAGAGCTTCGCCGAGTCCACCCGGAAGTGTTCACCCTTGTAGTTGAAGTAGCCGCCGTCGAAGAGCCCGCCGATGATCTGGACCGCCTCGGCGAGCATCTCGTGGCGGACGTTCGCCGGCGGCCAGCCGCGGCCGACGACGTGTTCGTTGAGGTTCTCCCCCGCGCCGAGGCCGAGGGTGAACCGGCCGTCCGACAGCGCCTGGACGGTCGCCGCCTTCTGCGCCACCACCGCCGGGTGATACCGCATGATCGGGCACGTCACGAAGGTCATCAGTTCGACCCGTTCGGTGCTCTGGGTGACCGCTCCCAGCACGCTCCACGCGTACGGCGAATGTCCCTGCTCGTCGAGCCAGGGCGAATAGTGGTCGCTCATCACCTCGAAGTCGAAGCCCGCATTCTCGGCCCCCGCGGCGTATCCCACCAGGTCCTTCGGTCCGGCCTGTTCGGTCATGAGTGTGTAGCCGATGCGCATCGAAGCCTCCTTCGCGTCGACCACCGCGTACCCGCCCGTTCACGTGGTCAACCGGACGTTTATCCGGCGAATCGAACGGGGTACCTGACCCGCAGAAGGAGAGGAGCCGCGATGCCGCAGCAGGCTTGGAGCGAGAAACGAGAACGTCAGTACGAGCACATCAAGGACTCGGCGAAGGACCGGGGCGCGAGCACCGACCGGGCCGAGGAGATCGCCGCGCGGACGGTCAACAAGAACCGCGCACAGGCGGGCGAGTCTCGCGAGGCGAGCCGGACGTCCCTGGAGGACATGTCACCGCAGCGGCGGGGTGGCAAGCGGTCCGGCAACCGGTTGGGCCCGAACGGCCCGACCAAGGACCAGCTCTACAACGAAGCGAAGCAGCGCAATGTCGAGGGCAGGTCGAAGATGTCCAAAAAGGAGCTTCAACGAGCTCTGGGCCGTTGAGCACGCGTCACGCGGCGGATCCCCGTCGCGGTCATCCCACGGCCAAGGACGGATGGATTTCGTAATGGACGCATACGCGCGGGGTGGCCTGACCCCGCAGACCCGGTCCCAGTCGGACGACCTGTCCGACCGGGTCGAACTTCGTCTGCCCGCCGAGGCGGAGCAGATCCCCCTCGTCCGCACACTCACCCACGGTGTGGTGGCGCGTGCGGACTTCGGCTTGGACGCCATTTCAGACGCGAAGATGGCCGTCGACGAAGCCTGTTCCCAACTTGTCCAGCCCGCAGAACTGGGAGCCGTTCTTTGTTGTGTCTTTCACGAGATACCGGAAGGAATCGCCGTCTCGATCTCGACGCGGACGAGCAAGCCCTATCTGCCGAGCGAGACGACCTTCGGCTGGCACGTCTTGACGACCTTGACGGGGTCGGTGACCGCGCGCTGCGAACCGATCCCCGGCGAACTGGGGGGCACGACGACCATCGAGCTCGTCCTGACCCCGGGAACGAGCGACGGGTGAGTGGGGAGCGCAAAACACTCACCCGGCAGGCGGACGACTACGCCCACTGCGAGCCCCTCTTCGAGGAACTGTCGTCGCTGCCGGAGGACTCTCCGCGCCGTCAAGATGTGCGTGCCCGGCTCGTCACCGAGCTCCTGCCCCTGGCCGAGCACATCGCCACCAGGTTCTCCGGCCGGGGTGAACCCCGCGAGGACCTGGTGCAGGTGGCGCGGATCGGCCTGATCAACGCGGTCGACCGGTTCGACCCCGGCCGTGGGCACGACTTCCTCTCGTTCGCCGTGCCCACGGTGATGGGCGAGGTGCGGCGTCACTTCCGGGACACCGGCTGGTCGGTCCGCGTGCCGAGGCGGCTCAAGGAGCTCCACGTCTCCCTCAGCCAGGGCACGGCGGCGCTGTCCCAGCGGCTCGGTCGCGCGCCGACGCCGACCGAACTCGCCGAATACCTCGGCCTCGAGGTCAACGACGTGCGCGAAGGGCTGCTGGCCGGCCAGGCGTACCAGACGTTGTCGGTCGACAAGCCGGTCCACGACAACGCCACCGAGGCCCTCTCGCTCGCCGACACGATCGGCGAGGAGGACCACGAGATGGCCCTGGTGGAGACCCACGAGGCGCTGCAACCGCTGCTGCGGGAACTCCCGAAGCGCGAACGCGCGATCCTCGTCATGCGGTTCTTCGGCGGCTACACCCAGACACAGATCGCGGAGCGGATCGGCATCTCGCAGATGCACGTCTCACGGCTCCTGTCGCAGACGCTGGAACAGCTGCGCGGAAAGCTCTCGGAGTAGCGCCAAACGCGATCATGCGTGATTGGAGACGCATCACGCGTGATTGGGGGCGGAACAGAGAGTTCCGCCCCCAATCACGCGTGTGCTGTCTTCAATCACGCATGATCCGGCTCCAATCACAGGGATCGGAAGTATGTGAAGGCCCCCTTCACTGCGTCTAACGCAGTGAAGGGGGCCTTCACGTACAAAGGATCAAACGGGTTTCAGTGGGTCGTGCCCCATCGACATCAGCTTGTGCCGCCAGTGCGCCTGGCCCGCGACCGGTTCCAGATCGTCCCGCCGCTCGTCCACCACCCGGCGGACGACCGAGCGCATCACGCGCTCGTCCTCGGCGGTGAGATCGGTCCGGCGCTTGCCGAGAATGCCCAGCACATGCCGTCCGGTCGGCGTACCCGCCTGGTCCGGCAGCGCCTCGTCCTCGTCGTCGGCCGACCGCGTGCGCAGCCAGTCGGCCAGTTCCCGCGAGGTCATGTTCACCACGCGATGGAACTCTTCCCACAGTTCGTCATCGATCTCGTGCACGGCGAAACCTCCTGCCAGCACTCGACTTCTACGGCGTCGTGTACGGCGCCTGGTGTTCGATCGACGGGCTCGCCGCCGGGTAACGGCCGTCCTGCCCGGGCACCGGCGTCACCGTCGTGCCCTGCTGTTCGGGCTCGACACGCTGCCGGGGACGGTTGATGACCGCTTCGGCCTCCTGCTCACCACGGATCCGCGAAAGCACGCTGAGCGTGATCGCATGGGCGATGGCCAGAACCAGCAGCAGAACGCCGAGCCTGCCCACCACACCGGGCAGGTCGCTGCCGCCGATGTCGATGGTCGACAGCAACGCCAAGACGCCCAGCGTCGCGAGGTGGAACAGCACCGTCACGAGCCACGTCATGGACGCGCCAGCGGCCGGATCCCCGTGGGAACCCCGCAGGTAGCGCTTACCGCTCTGGTAGATGATCAGACCGTCGAGCATGACCAGCGCCACCCCGATGACGAGGAAGGCCACGTATGCGTTGGTAGTCATGCCGGAACGCTCCCTTCGTAATGGACCTCACCCCATGAGATACCCGGGACCTCCCCCTGGAAAACGCCGTCTTCCAGGGGGAGGTCCCGGGCGGTGGTCAGCTGCCGGGGCGGTCCACGTCACCGCGCCACGCGCCGGATTCGCGGCCGCGGCTCTCGATGAATTCCTTGAACCGCTTCATGTCGCCCTTGATCCGGCGGTCGAGTACGCCGAGTTTGTCGGCGACGTTCTCGGCGAAGCCTTCCGGGTCGATATCCATCTGCGCCGTGACACGGGTCTTGTTGTCGTCGAGGCGATGGAAGGTGATGACGCCCGCGTGGTCAGGACCGGAGTCCGACGTCCACGCGATACGTTCGTCGGGATGTTGCTCGGTGATCGTCGCGTCGAATTCCCGGCTCACCCCACCGAACTTGGTCACCCAGTGGGTGTGGGTCGCGTCGATTTGACGGATCTCTTCGACACCTTCCATGAACTGCGGGAAGCTCTCGAACTGAGTCCACTGGTTGTACGCGGTCTTCACCGGGACTTCGACGTCCACCATTTCGGTGATCGTGCTCATGCATCCTCCTGTCCGTTGGGTGCTTTTCGAGCCGGCACTCCCCGGCTACCCGGCGCTCAGTGGAGCGAAACACGCTGTGATTGACCCGGCGGACGGCCGGGTACCCGGCGGGCAGAACGCTCCGAGGAGGTGCCCCATGATCGAAGAGACCCACCGGAAGCCGCCCGAGGAAAAGTCGGTCGGCGAACTGGTTTCCGATCTCGGTGACGAGGTCAAACACCTGGTCCGCGACGAGATGCGGCTGGCCGTGTTCGAGTTGCAGGGCAAGGGGAAGAAGCTGGGAGTCGGCGCCGGATTGTTCGGCGCGGCGGGCGTTTTCGCGCTCTTCGGCCTGGCGACCCTGATCGCCGCCGTGGTCCTGGCCCTCGCCTTGGTCATGCCCGCGTGGCTGGCGGCCGTGGTGACGGGCGCGGCGCTCCTGCTGATCGGTGGCCTTTCCGCCATCGTCGGCAAGAAGGAGGTCTCGAGCGCGACCCCGCCGGTGCCGGAAGAAGCCATCGAGGGTGTCCGTGACGACGTCGACACCGTGAAGCAGGGAGTGCGCTCATGACCGATTTCCCCAAGAACGCCGAAGAAGCCCGCGCCGATCGCGACGTGACGCGCGAAGAACTCACCGAGACCCTCGACGCGCTGGGCAAGAAGATGGACGTCAAGGCGAGGGTGAACGACAACCTCGACGCGAAGGTCGATCAGGCCAGCGCCAAGATCTCCGACAAGGTTTCCGAGCCCGCGGCCGAAAAGTTCCGCCAGGGCACCGAAATCGTCCGTGCCAACCCGGTGCCGATCTTCGCCGGTGTGCTCGCGTTGCTCGTCGCCATCCGGCTGATCCTGCGAAAGAGGTCTGCGTCGTGAACAAGGTTCTCTACAAACCGCTGAACATGGTCGTGAGCGCCGCGGGCGGTGTCCTCGCCGGGATCGCGTTCAAGCAGATCTGGAAACGCGTGAGCGGTGATGAGGAAGCGCCGAACGCCACCGACCGTGACTTCACCTGGACCCAGGTGATCGTCGCGGCCGCCGCGCAGGGCGCGATCTTCGGTGCGGTGAAGGCGGCCACGGAACGGGCCGGCGCGGTCGGCTACCGCAAGGCGACCGGCGACTGGCCCACGGAGGACTGACGATGCGCGTTGTGATCATCGGAGGTGGCTTCGCCGGGTACAACGCGGCGAAGACGCTGCTGAAGTCGGTCGGGGACGACACCGAGATCGTGGTGCTGAACCCGACCGACTACTTCCTCTATCTCCCCCTGCTGCCCGAGGTCGCCGCCGGCATCTTGGAACCGCGCCGGATCTCGGTGTCCATCCCCGGCACGCTGCGCGGGGTGCGTCTCGTGCTCGGCACCGCCAAATCCGTCGACTTCGACGCCCGCAGCGTGAGTTACGTCGACCCCGAGGACCGGGAGCATCACCTCGGCTACGACCGGCTGGTGCTCGCCGCGGGCAGTGTCAACAAGCTGCTGCCGATCCCGGGCGTGCCGGAATACGCCCACGGCTTCCGCGGGCTGCCCGAAGCCCTGTACCTGCGGGACCACATCACCCGGCAGATAGAACTCGCCGCCTCCGCGACGGATCCGGCCGAACGCGACGCGCGCTGCACGTTCGTCGTGGTCGGCGCCGGCTACACCGGCACGGAGGTCGCCGCGCAGGGTCCGGCGTTCACCGCCGCGCTCGCCGCCCGGCATCCCGAACTGAAGGAACAGAAGATCCGGTGGCTGCTGCTGGATCTGGCCGACCGGGTGCTGCCGGAACTCGACCGGCGGCTCGGCACCACCGCGGACGAGGTGCTGCGCGCACGCGGCGTCGAGGTGCTGATGAAGACGTCGATCGAAGACGCCGGGCCGGGCGGGGTCACCCTGACCTCCGGTGAATCCGTGCCGACCCACACCCTGGTGTGGTGCGTCGGCGTCCGGCCGGATCCGCTGATCGAGGACCTGGGATTGAAGACCGCCAAGGGCAGGCTGGTCGTGACGGCGCAGCTGAACGTTCCCGGACGGCGCGACGTCTACGCGTGCGGGGACGCGGCGGCCGTGCCGGATCTGACCCGGCCCGGCGAGTACACGCCGATGACCGCCCAGCACGCCGAACGGCAGGGCAGACTCGCGGGCAAGAACGTGGCGGCGTCCCTCGGCCATGGCTCGCACGGCACCTACCGGCACCACGATCTCGGCTTCGTCGTCGACCTCGGCGCCCACCAGGCGGCCGCGAATCCGTTGCACATCCCGCTTTCCGGATTCGCCGCGAAGGCGGTCACCCGCGGCTACCATCTGCTGGCCATGCCCGGCAACCGGCTGCGGACCGCCACCGACTGGGCGCTGGAGGCCGTGACGAAACGGCAGACCGTCCAATTAGGACTCGTCCGCTCGGGTTCGGTGCCGCTGGACACGGATTCCCCCGAACTCCCCCGCACGAACTGCTAGAGGAGACGACCATGACCGCCGAATCCGATCCCATCCGCGCCGAAGGCCCCTCGGTCGTCACCGACGGCGGTGACGAAGGGGCGAAGCTGCTGGTCCTCGACCCGGCGGGCGAGGGCAACCACGGTGAACTCCCGGCGACGTGGCGGCCGCTCGCGGCCCAGCGTCAGATCATCTGGTGCAGGCTGCCTGCCGACGGCGCGCTCAGCCAGGCCGAAGACGTCCTCGGCGACGCGGAACCCGGCGGCCCGCCGATCGACGTGGTGGCCGCCGGCGGCTCGGCGGCGGACGCGCTGCGGCTCGCCGAACGCCATCCCGGCGCGGCGGCCCATGTCCTTCTGGTCGACCCGGTACCGGACGAGTCCTCCGAACTGGCCGAACGGGTGCGCTCCGCCGGGACCGCGGTGGCCGTGCTCCCGCACAGCACCGGTGAGCCCTACAACCGGGTCCCGCCACCGCTGCCGCTCGGGCATCCGGACGTCGTCGCGGGGGTCACCAAGATCCTCGAGGACGTTTAGCCGCCGGGGAGGGGCGGTATCCGGCGCCCATGAGCGAAACCGTTGCGGACCATGTTCTGACCAGGCTGCGCGAATGGGACGTGGAGCAGGTCTTCGCCTATCCCGGTGACGGCATCAACGGGCTGGTGACCGCGTTCGGCGCGGCCGACAACAAGCCGCGTTTCGTGCAGACCCGCCACGAGGAGATGGCGGCGTTCGCGGCCGTCGGATACGCGAAGCTGAGCGGACGGCCCGGTGTCTGCATGGCGACGTCCGGCCCGGGGGCGATCCACCTGCTCAACGGCCTCTACGACGCCAAACTCGACCACGTGCCGGTGGTGGCGATCGTCGGGCAGACGGCGCGCAGCGCGATGGGCGGCAGCTACCAGCAGGAGGTGGACCTGCAGGCGTTGTTCAAGGACGTCGCGAGCGAGTACCTCGTCGAGGTCAACGTCCCCGAACAACTGCCGAACGCCCTCGACCGCGCTCTGCGCACCGCCATAGCCCAGCGCGCGCCCACTGCGCTCATCATTCCGGCGGATCTGCAGGAGGAGACCTATCAGCCGCCGCAGCACGAGTTCAAGCACGTGCCGTCCTCCCCGCCCGATCACCCGCGGGCCAGCGTCATCCCGCCCTCGGACGAGATCGCGCGCGCCGCGGAGGTGCTGAACGCGGGCGAAAAGGTCGCGATCCTGGTCGGCCAGGGCGCGCGCAACGCCGTCACCGAAGTGCGCGAGGTCGCCGAGCTCACCGGTGCCGGAGTGGCGAAAGCGTTGCTGGGTAAGGACGTCCTGCCCGACGACCTGCCGTACGTCACCGGCTCCATCGGCCTGCTCGGCACGCGGCCGACGTACGAGATGATGCGGGACTGCGACACGCTCCTGATCGTCGGCTCGAACATGCCGTACGCGCAGTTCCTGCCGGAATTCGGCCAGGCGCGGGCCGTCCAGATCGACATCGATCCCCGGTTCCTCGGGTTGCGCTATCCGACCGAGGTCAATCTCCTCGGCGACGCGAAGGGCACCTTGCAGCAGCTGATCCCGTTGCTGGAAGGGAAAACCGAGCGCGGCTGGCGCGAGCGGATCGAGAAGAACGTCGGCGAGTGGCAGGAGACGCTGACCCGCCAGGCGATGCTGGACGCGGAACCGGTCAACCCGATGCGGATCGTGCACGAACTGTCCGAGCGGATCCCCGAGGACGCCATCGTCACCGCCGACTCCGGTTCGGCCACCAACTGGTACGCCAGGAACCTCCGGATGCGCGGCCGCATGCGGGGCACGCTTTCCGGCACTCTCGCGACAATGGGTTCCGGTGTCCCCTACGCGACCGGCGCCAAGTTCGCCCATCCCGACCGGCCGGTGATCGCGCTGGTCGGCGACGGCGCGATGCAGATGAACGGGATGGCGGAACTGCTGACCATCGCCCGGTACCGCGAACTGTGGACGGACCCGCGGTGCGTCATCTGCGTGTTCCACAACGGTGATCTGAACCAGGTCACCTGGGAACTGCGCGCCATGGGCGGCGCGCCGAAGTTCGAGCCGTCGCAGACCCTGCCGGAAGTGTCCTATTCGGACTTCGCGCTGGAGATCGGCCTCGGCGGGATCGCCGTCGACGATCCCGCCCGGCTCGGCGAGGCGTGGGACGTCGCGCTGTCGGCCGACGTGCCGACCGTGCTCGACGTCCGCTGCGATCCCGAGGTGCCGCCGATCCCGCCGCACGCCACCTTCGACCAGGTGAAGGCCATGACCGAAGCCGTCCTCAAGGGCGAACCCGACGCGTGGCACCTGCTGACGCAGGGCATCAAGACGAAGATGCAGGAACTGCTTCCCTCGCGCCGCTGAGGCTCACGCGCTGGCGCCGCCGTCGAGGACGATGTCGTGCCCCACGACGTACGCCGCCTCGTCCGACGCCAGCGACAGGACCGCCGCGGCGATCTCTTCGACCGCGCCGATCCGGCCGAGCGGGATGACCGCGCCGAGCCGGGCGGCGCGGCCGGCCTCGGATTCACCGGGCCGGAACGACATGCCGGTGTCGGTGGCGCCGGGGCTGACCGCGTTGATCCGGATGCCCTCGGCGATGTGGTCGCGGGCGGCGGTCCGGGTCAGCACGTCCACGGCGGCCTTCGAAGCGGCGTACGCGGCCATTCCCGGCAGGCGGTTGTGCGAGCCGATGTTGGACGACATGTTGACGATGGCTCCCCCGCCACCCTTCCGCATCTGGGCGATTTCGTGCTTCATGGACAGCCAGGTACCGGTGAGGTTCGTCCGCACGACGGCGTCGAAGCCGTCTTCGTCGAGATCCGCCGTCGGCGCGGGGCTGCCGAGGATGCCGGCGTTGTTGAACGCGATGTCTAGTTTGCCGTGCCTCCGTACGGTCTCGGCGACGAGACGCTCGACTTCGGAGCCGACACTCACGTCCGCGGTCACCGCGTCGGCCGTTCCGCCGTCCGCCTCGATCTCCTTAACCGTCTGACGCAGCTTCTCGCCGTCTCGTCCGGAGACGACGACCTGAGCGCCTTCGCGCGCGAAGGCCGCCGCCGTGGCGCGCCCGATCCCGGAGCCTCCCCCGGTGACCAGGACGACCTTGCCGCTGAATCGCTTCCCCACAGTGGTTACCACTTTCTGGTCCGATCGTTCCATTATCAGTGTTTGCGAGCGGCTTCGAGAACCGCGATGGCCTGCCTCGCCGTCGCCTTGACCCGCGCCGCGGGATCCGGCCCCTTGCCCAGCACCCGCATGCCCTGCAGGACGGTGAGCAGGAAGCCGGCCAGCTCTTCCGGATCGGCGGTGGCGTCGAGCTCGCCCTGCGCCTTCGCGCGGCTCAACGCCATCCGCACCGCCAGTTCGAGCGCGTCCCAACTGCGCTCGATCACCCGCACAACCTCGGGATCCCTCGGCATCATCTCCATGGCGGCGTTGACCACGAAACAGCCTTTGCGCCCCGATTCGCCCAGGATTTCGGCGAGATAACGGTCGATGAGCCGCCGCACCCCCGCGAGCGCCGGCCCCGGCCCGGCGAAGTCCTCGACGAACCGCTCGTTGCCCCGGGCGATGTAGCGATTCAAGGCCGTCAGGTACAGCTCGTGCTTGGTACCGAAGGTCGCGTACAGGCTCGCCTTGCCGATGCCGAGCTCGGCGACCAGGTCACTGACGGAGGTGGCTTCGTAGCCTTGCCGCCAGAACAGTTCCAGCGCGGCTTCACAGGCCGCGTCGACGTCGAATTCCTTCACCCGGGACATGGCAGGAGCTTAACCAAATCTGGACCGATCGGTCAAATAAGGGTCGGTTTGACGCTGGGCTCGTGAGTGTTCAGGACGGTTAGAACCGTCCTAAACACTCACGACGGTTTACAAAGGAGCCGCTCAGCTACCCGAGTCGTACGCCGACCGAGCCTCTTCCACCTTCGGCAGGTTCTCCGTCGACCAGTCCGCGAGAGTCGCGAACAACGGCGCCAGACTCCGCCCGAGGTCGCTGATCTCGTACTCGACCCGGGGCGGCACCTCGGCGTGATACGTCCGGGTGATCAGACCATCGCGTTCCAGCTGCCGCAGCCGTTGCGTCAGCACCTTCGGCGTGATCGAGCCGATCCGCCGCTCGAGTTCGACGAACCGCTGCCTGCCGAACTCGTTGAGCGCCCACAGGATCGGCGTGGTCCAGCGGCTGAAGACGAGGTCGACCACCGGGGCGATCGGGCAGGCCTGGTCGGGTGTGGTCGAGGCGTCGGCGCGCATGAACCCAAGGTACGCGGGTTGCCGAGTTGTCATGATCCGGACACCCCATGGCCCCGTCTGTGCGCGTAACGTTCTGTTATGGACTTGACCACCGAAAGGCTCGTCGTCCGTGACTGGTCCGAGGACGACGCCGAAGCCGCGCTGGCGATCTACGGCACCACCGACGTGACCCGTTGGCTCACCCCGGCGATGGACCGGGTGACCGACGAGGCGGCCATGCGTTCGGTTCTGCAGGCCTGGCAGCAGGCGCAGCCGAATCTCGTGCCGCCGCGCGGGAGATGGGCGGTGCAGCGCAAGGAAGACGGCGTGGTCGTCGGCGGGCTCGGCATCCATCTGCTGCCACCGTACGAAGAGGACCTGGAGATCAGCTGGCAGCTGCATCCGGACGCCTGGGGCGAGGGTTACGCCTCCGAGGCCGCCCGTGCGCTGATCGACTGGGCGTTCACCCAGGACACGGACGAACTCTTCGCCGTCGCCCGCCCGAACAACACGCGTGCCATCGCGACCGCGAAACGGCTCGGCATGGTCTGGGTCGGGGAAACCGACAAGTACTACGGGCTTCGCCTGCAGGTGTACCGGATCCGCCACACCGACACGGTTTAGACACTGTCCACACGGGACACTTCGCTCGAGACGGCGTATCCCGCGCCGCGCCCGTCCGCGGTGGCGACGATCCGCCCCCGCTCGACCCGGACCGCGGCCTCGGTCTCGTCACTGACCGCGAGCACCCCCGCCGCGGCCGCCAGCGTCCCGGTCGCGTCGCACACCACGCGAACTCCCGGCCACGACGATTCCGGGAAGGCCTGCCGCAGACCGCCGCACACTTCCGCGACGATCAGCCGCGTCAGCGGCACCAGCTCGGCGGGATCGCTGGTCACGGCGACGACGGTGACGTCGCGGCCCGAGGCCCGGACGGCCTCCTCCGCGGCCGCCAGCCGGTGAGTACCCAGCACGACGACCACGCCGTCGCCGGGCACGAAGGATTCGGCGCGCACGAGGTCGACGGCCCCGGGCGGTGACCACGGCCGGTCGGCGGCCTGCGCCGTGGGGGTGATCACCGGCGGCGCCCACCAGTCGTTGAACGCCATCCCCGCCAGCCGTTCGCAGGCGCTCACGACGTCGAAGGGCTCGACCAGCCCCGGCGCGGTGGCCGCGAGCTGGCCGGCGCCGTGCAGCGTGGTCAACACGGTCTCCGCGAGCCGCACCCGACGCGGGATCGGCGATCCCGCCGGCCGCTCCGGCGGGTCGAGCCGCTCCAGCGCCAGCCCGAGCAGGAGTCCGTTGAGCTTCACCAGCTGGGCGAACGGCCGCCGGACGTGCTCGTCCGCGAGCACCTCCGGCATCAGGTCGCGGACCAGGCCCGCCTGATCGTCGTCCAGGGGAAACGCCGCCACCCGGGCCCTGGCCAGCGCGCCCAGCGCACCTTCGAGCGTTTCGCCTGGTACGGCGTGCGGCGCTCCGGCGGACTGTTCGGCCAACTCGGCGAGGACGGCGAAGTACAGCGCGCGTTTCCCCGGGAAGTTCGAGTAGACCGCCCCGCGCGTGAGCTCCGCCCGTTCGGCGATGACGTCGATCTTGGCGTCCCGGAAGCCCTGTTCGGCGAACTCGTCGCGCGCGGCGGCCAGCACCTTCGCGCGATTGCGCTCCTGCGTCTCCGCCCTGCTCAGCCGGACCATCGGCCTCCCGTCAGCCAGCACGATTGCTCTCGGACCCAGATCAAGATACCTTGACCATTCAGATGATGAGAACATCTGATTTGAACATTCGAACTGGGAGAGCCACTTTGTCCGACGTTCCCGAGATCCTCCTGACCGACCCCGAGGTCCTGCGCGACCCGTTCACCGCCTACGCCCCCGTCCGTGAGCACTCCCCGATCGCCAAACTCTCCGCGCCGGGGTTCTCGATGTGGGCGGTCCTGCGCCACGAAGAGGCACGGAAGATGCTGAGCGACCCGCGTTTCGCCTTGAGCGCGAACACCTATCAGCGCATGGACATCCCCGACCATTGCCGCCCGTACATGCGGACGATGCAGGAGGTCGAGGGCCCGGAGCACCTCCGGCTCCGGCGGCTGGTCGCCCCGGCGTTCACCCCGCGCAAGGCCGCCGCGCTCCGCGAGGGGATCGAGCGGCTCGTCGAAACCCTCCTCGACGAACTCGCCGGAGAAGACCGGATCGACCTGGTCACCGCGTTCGCGCGCCCGCTGCCGGTGGACGTGATCTGCGCACTGGTCGGCATCCCCGAGGCCGACCGTCCGCGCTGGCGCGAATACGGCGCCCTGGTCTCGGCCGGCGACGGGGCGGGGCTCGCGAAAGCGGTCCCCGGGATCGTCGAGGACGCGCTCGCGGCCATCGTGAAGCGGAAGCTCGAACCGGCCGAGGACGTCCTCTCGCAACTGCTCAGGATCCAGGCCGAAGACGGCGACAGGCTCAGCGAAACCGAATTGGTCGCCCTGGTCTGGCAACTCGCGCTGGGCGGCCAGGTACCCGGCAACCTCATCGCCAACGCCGTCGAAATCCTGCTTTCCCACCCCGAGCAGCTGGCCGAACTCCGTGAAGACCCGGCGCTCATGCCCGGCGCGGTCGAGGAGGTGATGCGCTGGCAGAGCCCGCAGTTGCTCACGCTGCCCCGGTTCGCCACCACGGACGTCCGGATCGGCGACGTCCTCATCCCCGAAGGAGAACCTGTTACCGTCGCGATCGCCGCGGCGAACCGGGACCCGAGGGCGTTCCCCGAACCGGACGTCTTCGACATCCGCCGCGCGGCGGGACCGGCGTGGCATCTCGCCTTCGCCCACGGGCCGCACTTCTGCCTCGGCGCTTCACTGGCCAGGGTTCAGGTCGAGGTCGCACTCACCGGCCTGCTGCGCAGGTTCCCCGATCTCGCCCTCGCCGACGGCCTCCTGCGGATCCCGGACCCGGGCACCTGGCGGCTGAACGCCCTGCCGGTCACGCTGCACGCCACGGTTGCGAACTGAAACACGTTCTAATAGCGTGACCGCCTGTGAGACACGGGATTGTGCTGTTCACCAGTGACCGGGGGATCAGTCCGGCGGCGGCCGCGCGGGCGGCCGAAGCCGCCGGCTTCGACGCCTTCCACGTGCCCGAACACACGCACATCCCGGTCAAACGGGAGGCTCCGCATCCGCGCACCGGCGACTCGTCGCTCCCCGACGACCGCTACCTGCGCACGCTGGACCCGTGGGTCGCCTTGGCCACGGCGGCCTCGGTGACCACGCGGATCCGGCTCGCGACGGCGGTGGCCCTCCCGGTCGAGAGCGATCCGATCACGCTGGCGAAGACCATCGCCAGCCTCGACCACCTCTCGGCCGGGCGGGTCACGCTCGGCGTCGGCTTCGGCTGGAACGTCGACGAACTGGCCGATCACGGCGTACCCGGCGGCAAACGCCGGACCGTGCTGCGCGAGTACCTCGAAGCGATGCGCGCGCTCTGGACGCAGGACGAAGCCTCGTACGCGGGCGAGTTCGTCTCGTTCGGTGCGAGCTGGGCTTGGCCGAAACCGGCCCAGGCGCATATCCCGGTGATCGTCGGCGCGGGCGCGACGGAGAAGACGTTCCGCTGGATCGCGAAGTCGGCCGACGGGTGGCTCACCACACCCGGCGACACGGACATCGAGGACAAAGCGCGGCGGCTGCGCGAGATCTGGCACGAAGAAGGCCGAGCCGGCGAACCGGAGATCTCGGCGCTCGGCGTCCGCCCGGATCCGGAAAAGCTGGCCGAACTGGAAGCGGCCGGGGTCACCGAGACGATCTTCGGTCTCCCGGACCGCTCCCCCGAGGAGGTCGAGGCCTGGCTTCAGCGCCTCGCCGGGAAACTCAACCTGCCCGCTGCGAGTCGATGAGGTACCGGCCGTCCTTCTGGACCAGGACGAAGGTCTCCCGCCCTGTCGTGGTTCCGCCCGAGGCCCGCACGTAGGTAAGTGTCGCCGTCACCGTGGTGCCGGATTCGGTCACGTTCGACACGGTCACCGCGCTGAACTGCCTCCAGTAGTTCGAATACCGCTCGAAGCTCTGGTTCCTCGTCTGCTTGAAGTTGTCGCTCAGCGTCGCGAACCCCGCCTGGAGATTCCCCGGGATGAGGGCGTAGTAGGCCGAGAGCGCCTGCCCCGGTGTCTGCGCGGGCGGCGGCGCGGCCGAGGACGATGAGGACGGGGGCGGCGTCGACGGTGGCACCGAGGACGGCGAAGGCGGCGGCGCGACGGGCTCCGAGGTGGTCGGGGCCGCGGACTGCGACTGGGAAGCCGGCGGCGGGGCCTGTCCCGCCGGGGCGTCGTCGTCGCGGTTGAGCACCACGACCACGGCCGCGGCGGCGGCCGCCGCGAGCACGAGGACCACCGCGAGCACGCCGATCAGCATTCCCTTGCGCGCCTTGGGCGGCGGCTCCTCCGCGACGAGCGTCGTCGGCTCCCCCGCCGCCAAGGCCCGTAGCTCCCGCTCGGTTTCGGACATCGTCGGCCTGCTGTCCGGCCGGACGTCGAGAAGCCGGTTCAGCAGCGGGGTCAGGATCCCGGACCTGGTCGGCGGGGTGATCTCGCCGCTCGACGCGCGGTACAGCAACGCGATCGGGTTCTCCGCCGTGCCGTACGGCGTGCCGCCTTCGAGCGCGGTGTACAGCGTCGCGCCGAGCGAGAACACGTCGGAAGCGGACGTGGCGTCCTCGCCGCGGGCCACCTCGGGCGCCAGGAACGCGGGTGTCCCGGAGATCTCGCCGGTCGCGGTGAGCTGGACGTCGCCCATCGCCCGCGAGATCCCGAAGTCGGTGATCTTGACGGTGTCGTCGTCACCCAGCAGGACGTTGCCGGGCTTGATGTCGCGGTGGACGATGCCCGCGCGGTGCGCGGCCGCCAGCGCCGAGCAGAGCTGGATGCCGAGGCGGATGACGTCGTCGACCTCCATCGGCCCCTCGCGCAGCTTCTCCGCGAGGCTGGTGGAGGGCAGGTACTCCATGATGATCCACGGGCGGTCCTGCTCGTCGATCACCCCGAAGACGGTGATGGCGTGCGGATGCACCAGCCGCGCGGCGATCCTGGCCTCGCGCAGGGCACGGTTCTTGGCCTCGTCGGCCTTCTGCTCCCCCGCGCCGTGCGGCAGAAGGAGTTCCTTGACCGCGACCGTGCGCTCCAGGTTCTCGTCGCGCGCCCGCCACACGGTGCCCATGGAGCCACCGCCGACGGGCTCGATGAGATCGAACCGATCGGCGAGGCGGCGGATCTCCTCCATTATCGACGTCCCCCTGGAGCTGTGGTGTTCGCGCGAACCTTGCCAGCATGCCAGGAACGCGCCGGGACGCCGGACCCGGCAGGGTGGTTCGCGACGCGGTGTCGGTCACGTCGGCGAAGGGGCCGTTCAGCGGAACACCGCCCCATCGGCTGCCCGGAAGTTCGTATCCCGGCAGGCCGGGGGCGCACTTTACTTCTCCGGTGTGGCCTGTTTCCGGGAAAGGGCGGCGATGCGGGAGACCATCGGCGGACGCGGCGTGCTCGAAGGCGCGTTCGCGTTGCTCGAAGCACTCGACGAACACGGCGGGCAGGCCGGACTGGCCCAGCTCGTGCGGACCACCGGGCTCCCGAAGACCACCGCGCACCGGCTTCTGGACCAGCTGGCCGACCTGGGTGCGGTCGAACGGGCGGGCCGCGGCTACCGGATCGGCTCGCGGGTGTTCCGGCTCGGGCGGTACTGGCAGCCCGAACTGCGGGACCTCGCCAAGGAATGGCTGCCCGTGCTTTCGGCGCGGATGCGCGCGAGCCTGGTGCTCGTGGTCCCGAGGGAAGGTCGCGCACTAGTCGCGGCCGGGGCCGTCCTCCCCGCCGACGACGTCCCCGTGTGGCCGGGCAGCCCGCTGCCGCCCGGGACCGCCGCCGGGCGGCTCCTCGCCGCCCATCACCCGGCGCTCGCCGAACCGGACACCGACGCGCTGGAGATCCGCGCCGCCGGATTCGCGGCGGAGTCGGAGACGATCGCCGAGGGGCTCGGCTGCGCCGCCGTCGCCGTCCGGAGCCCGGACGGCCGGGTCGGCGCGGCACTCGCCGCCGTCCTGCCCGCCCGCCGCGACCCGGTCTCCGCGGTCGCCGCGCTGACGAGCACCGCCCGCTCCTTCGGCGCCGCGCTCGCCGAAAGCTCGCGGCCGAACCGCGCCGGATGATCGGCGAACCCCGAACAATCCCCGACCAACGCGATCACCGGGCGGCAGGCCGAATACGGGCGGAATATTTCCGACGAGATCCCGGAAATCGCCTCACGGTGCGTCCGCGACCGGTGTCACCCCGTGCAGAAACCGTGGAGCACAGGCTGTTTGCGTGACCGATCGCCTACCGGGCGAGGCGTTCGCGAGGCGATTAAATCACCACCTGCCGGACTTTTCCGGCACTTCCGAAACGGGGCGTCACACGTACTGTTCAGGAATTCTTTCGACCAAGGAGGGAATTCCTTGACAAGACATTTCTCGAAAAGACGGGGCGCGGCCGTGGCGGCGTTCCTCGTCATGGTTTCCGTGGCGTCCGCCACCACGGCCGTCCCGGCATGGGCCGCGGACCGGTCCGGCCGCCCCGTCGTGGCCGGGATCGATCTGGAGCGGGCGACGATCCCCGACCTGCAGCGGGCGATGCGCTCCGGACGGCTGTCCTCGGTCGAGCTGACCGCCTTCTACCTGCACCGGATCCGCAAGCTGAACCCGACGCTGCACGCGGTGCTCTCCACGAACCCGGACGCGCTACGGCTCGCCGCGGAAAGTGACGTGCGGCGGCTCCGGCACCGGTCGAAAGGGCCCATGGACGGCATCCCGGTGCTGCTCAAGGACAACATCGACACCGCGGACCGGCAGCCGACCACCGCCGGCTCGACCGCGCTGCTGGAGTCGCGCCCCTACCGTGACGCCGGCGTGGTCGAGAACCTGCGCGAGGCCGGGGCGGTCATCCTCGGCAAGGCCAACCTTTCGGAGTGGTCGAGCTACCGCTCCACCAGTTCGTCGAACGGCTGGAGCCCGCTCGCCGGTCAGACCGCGAACCCCTACGTCCTCGACCGCAACCCGTGCGGCTCGTCGTCCGGCCCCGGGGTCGCCGTCGCGGCGCACCTGGCGACCGTCGCCGTCGGGACCGAAACGGACGGTTCGATCAGCTGCCCGTCCGGCGCGAACGGCATCGTGGGCGTCAAGCCGAGCCTCGGGCTCGTCAGCCGCAGCGGGATCGTGCCGGTGTCGAAGCAGCAGGACACCGCGGGCCCGATGGCGCGCAACGTGGTGGACGCCGCGATCCTGCTCGCCGCCCTCAACGGCGCCGACCGCCGCGACCCGATCACCGTCGACGCCGCGAAGCAGTCCATCGACGACTACACGAAGTTCTTGCACCCCAACGCTTTACGCGGGAAGCGGATCGGTATCTGGCGCGAGGTCTACACCCCGGACGACACGACGAAGGCGGCGTTCGAGCAGGCGTTGACCAGGCTGCGGAAGCTCGGCGCGACCACGGTCGAGATCACCATCCCGTACCTGGACGTCATCGCGGCCAACGAGTTCCCCGCGATCAGGACCGAGTTCAAGCACGACATCAACGCCTACCTCGCCTCCACCGGCGGCAAGCATCCCGCCGATCTGGCGGGGCTGATCCAGTACAACCTGGACAACGCGGCGGTCGAAATGCCGTACTGGACCCACAATCTCTGGGACCGCTCGCAGGCCACCACCGGTGATCTGAACGATCCGGCGTATCGCGCGATGCGGGAAGCCGCGACGAGCGCCGCCCGGCGCGGCCTCGACGAAACGCTGCGCGGCGCGAAACTCGACGCGATCGTCGCGCCGACGAACAACGCCGCGTGGAAGACGCAGCTCGGCGTCGGCGACGGCGCGCTGCTGATCGATTCGTCGGGCCCGGCGGCCGTCTCGGGCTACGCCAACATGACCGTTCCGATGGCGTACGCCGGGCCGCTGCCGCTGGGCCTGTCGATCATGGGCGGGCGGTTCAGCGAACCGTCGCTGCTGGCGATCGCGTACGCCTTCGAGCAGGACACGAAGGTCCGGCGGTTGCCGACGTTCATCCCGTCGATCGGCTGAGTGCGACGGTCACCATGAGTGAGAGGTGTGTGGATATAGGGACGCTCAATGTCCCTATATCCACACACCCCGTCGTGATCGGACCGGTCACGCGCGGACCGTGTGGCTTTCTGGTCGTCCAACGCCCCGAAATCCACACAGTGCGCGCGCCGGCTAATGGACCAGGAGCCCCAGGCTCCGCTCGGCCTCTGCCACGGCGGAATCGCGCTCGACGTGGCCGTCGATCACCAGCGTGGCGAGCCCGTGGAGCAGGCACCAGAGCGTGACGGCGAACCCGTCCGGATCGTTCCGCTCCCCCACCCGATCGGCCAGCACCGCGCAGGTCGCCCGGTGCGCCTCCGCGAGTTCCGGATACGCGGCACGGTCACCGATCCCGGCGCCCGCCATCAAGCGGTACAACGCGGGATTCTCCAGAGCGAAGCCGAGGTAGGAATGCCCGAGCGCGGTGACCGTCCCGGCACCACACCCGCGCAAGCACCCCTGCAACCCGGCATGCCCTTCCAGCGCGACCGCCACCAGCAGCGCGTCCTTGTCGCGGAAATGCCGGTACGGCGCCGCGGTGGACGCACCCACCTTGGCGACCGCGGCGCGCAGACTCACCCCCTCCGGACCTCGTTCGACGAGGAGCTCCCGTGCGGCGAGGACGAGCGCACGACGGAGATCCCCGTGGTGATAGGCACGTCTGTCGATCATGGCGGACCCCCCAGCCCTTGATGCCACGTGAACGCCTCACCTTAACGGGTGCGCGCGCGACAACTGGCAGGAACGCGACAGGGCCACTCACGACACCTGTACCGACGCTCTACCCCAGCTAACTCAGACACGTTGTCAGATTTATCCGAGCCCGCTACGTTTGACAGCATGTCAAAGATAAGGCCGGACTTCGTCACCGGCGTCGCCATCCTGTCGACGGGACTGCTCGCGGGGGCGTTCGGCTACGGCGCGGTCAACGTCGCCGCCACGTTCGACGTCGTCCCGCTCGACGTGCGGTTGACCTTCCACACGGCGTTGATGCAGCGGAACGGCGTCGTCATGCAGACCGCGATGGCGCTCGCGGCGATCAGCTCCCTCGCGCTCGCCCTGCTGAGCCGAGGACGGCCGCGACTGCTGGCAGGCGTGGCCGCGGCCTTGGTCGTGACGTCGTTCCTGGTCACCCGCTTCGGTAACGTCCCGATCAACGGCCTGATCAAGGTCTGGGCGGTCACCACGGCACCCGCCGACCACGTGGCGATCCTCGATCGCTGGGAGACCTACAACGTCGTCCGGACCGTCGCTGCCCTGACCGCTTTCGTGCTCGTCATCGTCGTCTCACGGCTCAAGCTCCGGGACCGCGCCCGTCAGCTCGAAGCCTGATCCGCGAGATCGTTCGCCGCGACATACCCGAAGGTCATCGCCGGCCCGATCGTCGACCCCGCGCCCGCGTAGCTGTTGCCCATCACCGCCGCGCTCGCGTTCCCGGCGGCGTATAGGCCGGGGATGACCGAACCGTCCGCCCGCAGGACCCGCGCCCGCGCGTCGGTGCGCATCCCGCCCTTGGTACCGAGGTCGCCCGGCACGATCTTGAACGCGTAGAAGGGCGGTTCCCAGAGCGGCGCCAGGCACGAGTTCGGCAGGACGTACGGGTCGGTGTAGTAATGATCGTAAGCACTGGCGCCCCGGCGAAAGTCACTGTCCACACCGGACAGTGCCTGCCCGTTGAACCGGTCGACGGTGGCGCGCAACGCCTGCGACGGGACACCGATCGCGCTGCCGAGCGATTCGACGGTCCACGCCTTCTTGACCGCGCCCGCCGAGTACCACTCCGCGGGCAGGGGAAGCAGCGGCGCGACGTCGCGGAAGAGATACCGGTTGCGGTAGTGCTGATCGACGACCAGCCACGCGGGAATGGTGGGCGACGTCGGATGGCGGTCGTACATCGTGTGCACGACGTCGCTGTACGGCGCCGCCTCGTTGACGAACCGCTTGCCCGCCGCGTCCACCATCAGCCCGCCGGGCAGGGTCCGCTCGGCGAGACAGAAGTACGGTTCGCCGGGCAGCGGGATCGCCGGACCCCACCAGGCGTCGTCCATCAGGTCCAGCGCCGCTCCGGCGCGTTTACCGGCCAGGATCCCGTCGCCGGTGTTCGACCGCGCGCCGACAGTCCATTGTGTACCGATCGGCTGGCGCTGGTATTCGGCCCGCATGGCGGCGTTGTGCTCGAAACCGCCGGAGCCGACGATGACACCACGCCGCGCCTTCACCACACCCGCCGCGACGGTCACCCCGGTGACCTTCCCGTTCTCGATGACGAGATCGGTCAACGGCGTGTTCAGCCAGACCGGGACACCGGCGCGCTGCAGCCCGGCCCGCAGTCCCGCGGCCAGCGACTGCCCCATGGTGAGCGGTTTCTGCCCGGCGAGCGCGGCGGCCGTCCCGCGGGCGAGGCAGGCGGCCGCCACCGCGGCGCCCTTCGGGTTGACCGCGGCCAGCGCGAGCCATTTGTAGTCCGCGCTGAACACGACCATGCCCGCGGGCGTGGCGAGATAGGGCGGGTTCAGGTTCGCCAGTTCGGCGCCGAGGATGTTCCCGTCCAACTGGTCGGGCTCGATCGAGCGGCCGTCCGGCATCCCGCCGGGCAGTTCCGGGTAGTAGTCGCTGTAGCCCTCCATCCACCGGAACCGCAGCGGGCTGTTGGCCATCACGAAGGACAGCATCGCCGGACCGTTGGCGAGAAAGGCTTCCTGCCGCGAGGCGGGGATCGACGGGCCGACCACGGCGGACAGGTACCGTGCGGCCTGTTCCGGGGTGTCGCGGACACCGGCCTGCGCCAGCACCGAGTTGCACGGAATCCAGATCCCCGCCCCCGACCGGGCGGCCGAGCCGCCGAATTTCGCCGCCTTTTCCAGCACCACGCAGCTAAGGCCCCGCTTGGCCGCCGTCAGCGCGGCGGTCATCCCCGCCGCACCCGCCCCGACCACGACGACGTCGTACTCGCCGACCACCGAGGAGGCGGCCGAAGCCGTCCCCGCGAACGGCAGCCCCGAAGCGAGCGCGAGCCCGGTGCCGCGCAGGACCTGACGGCGGGACAGATCGGGACCCATGAATCCTCCTCGCGTGGGGGATCGAGCGAGGTCATGTTCTCCAGCCGGCGGCGAAAGTGAAACAAGTTCTACCCGCTTGGAGCAGGCAGTGACCGCCGCGCTCGGCCGGTCACCTCAACCGGCGCGGGCATTCAGCCCAGCGCCCGGACCAGGTCCAGCGCGCGCCCCAGGGTGCTGAGCCGGTCGGCGACCGTCTCGCCCGCCGGATACAGCCGGACCGTGTCGACACCGGCGTCCCGCCAGACCCGCAGCCGCCGCGCCACCATCGGTTCGGTGCCGATCAGCGTCGTACCGAGCACCATCTCGTCGGTCACCAACGCGGCCGCGCCTTCCCGGTCGCCCGCCTGCCAGCGCTCCCGCACCGCCGCGGCGGCCTCGGCCCAGCCCTGCCTGCTGTAGGCGTTGTTGTAGAAGTTCGTCTTCGCCGAACCCATCCCGCCGAGACTGAACGCGAGTTCGGCCTTGCGGCCGGCGACCATCCCGCGCAGTTCGTCCTCGTCCTTCGCGAACGCGACTTCGGCGCCCTGGCAGACTTCGAGGTCCGCCCTCGTTCGGCCCGCCTTCGCGAGGCCGGCGTCGAGATGCGAGAAGTAGGCCTGCGCGCCTTCCGGCACGAAACTGGTCCCCAGCCAGCCGTCCGCGATCTCCCCGGTCAGCTCCAGCAGCTTCGGCGAAAGCGTGGCCAGATGGATCGGGATGTCCGGATTCGGCGCCGTCGACAGCCGCATCGGCCTGCTCTCCCCCGGCAGCGGGATCTCGAACTCCTTGCCGGAGAACGCGATCTTCTCCCCGGCGAACGCCTGACGGATGATCGCGACCGTCTCCCGCATCCGCGTCAGCGGCCGGGCGAACGGGACACCGTGGAGCCCCTCGATCACCTGTGGCCCCGAAGCACCGAGCCCGAGCACGAACCGGCCCTCGGAAAGCTCCGAGAGCGTCAGCGCGGCCTGCGCGATCGCCACCGGGGTCCGGGTGCCGAGCTGGATGATGCCCGAGCCGAGCCGGATCCGTTCCGTCCGCGCCGCGAGATAGCCGAGCACCGACGGCGCGTCGGATCCCCACGCCTCGGCGACCCAGCATTCGTCGAGACCGAGCTTTTCGGCCTCCAGCACGAAATCCAGCGTCTCCCGCGGGCCACGCGAGGCCTCGACCGTGGTCGCCGTCCGCATCACGCGCCGTCCGCCTCGGCCCGCTCCTTGATCGCGGCGAGGGTCCCGGTCATCGCCTTCTCGAACTCGCGCAGCCGGACGAAGACGATCTTCTCCTCTTTGTCCGGCATCCGGTCGATGGCCAGGGAGAGACCCGACCGGCCCGGACCCAGCTGCATCCATTGCCGGAGCTTCGTCCCGCCGTTCTCGGGTTCGAGCGTGAAGCGCCACAGCGCCGTGGGCGTCTCGGCGTCGTGCACGGCCCAGGTGAACACGCGCGGCTCGTCGCATTCGACGACGTGCGACGTGGTCTCCCATTCGCCCAGCGCGTCGTGCTTGCTGCGGCCGACGAACCGCCTGCCGACCGCGGCCGCGCCTTCCGCGCCGTCACACCATTCCGCGGCTTGGAGCTCCTGGCTCATCTCCGGCATCAGCCGCACGTCGGAGACGATCGACCAGACCCGTTCCGGGACGGCGTCGACCCACGCCTCGACCTCGACCGTCGGCTTGTCGGCGTACTTGGCGCCCGTCCACTCCATCGTGGCCCGCCTCTCATGCTCGTGACCTCGATAGTTGCGTAGATGGACTTACGTTGTCAAACCTCCTGCGCGGCGAAGCGGCGCACCACGTCGGGCCGGTCCGCGAGCTTCGGCGGATAGCCGGGCCCGAGCCGCGCCCGGGTGTTCTCCCCGGTCAACGGGCCGGAACACTGCGCGCAGACGACCTCCGCGTGCGTGTCCTGCCCGCAGGTCTCGTGATGCAGGACGACGGGCGGTCCGGCCTCCTCGGAGAGCCAGCGGTCGCCCCAGCGCGACATCGCGGCGAGCACACCGTAGAAATCCGCGCCCTTCTCGGTCAGGACGTAGTCGTAACGGACCGGGTCGGCCTGGTAGGCGCGCTTTTCCAGCAGCCCCTCCCCGACCAGGCGGCGCAGCCGGTCGGCGAGGGTGTTCCGCGCGATGCCGAGCTCCTGCTGGAACTCGTCGAACCTGCGGATCCCGTAGAACGCCTCGCGCAGGACCAGCGGCGTCCACCAGTCGCCGAGCAGGTCCATGGTGCGCGCGATCGAACACGGCCACTGCGCGAACGAAGTCCGTTTCATACCCGCGAGCCTACGCCCGGCGAAATTGATCCGGTCATTCCTCCACCTATTCCCCGGCGCTCAGGCACTGGCCCGAAACGTTGCGATCCGGTCAAGGATATCTCGCGCATTAATATCGCCGACTCTCTTCCGCACGCTTTCCGACAGGGGTTTCAAACGATCTCGCGTCCGCGCCGAACGGATCCCGTCCGCGATCTCCATCGCGGCGAGACCGACCTCCGCGGCCCGGTCCAGATCGCCTTCCAGCGCGTGGTCGACGGCGAGCCAGATCATCGTCAGCGACCGGCTGCGCATCATGTCCGGGCCGTAGCCGTCGATGGCCCGGGTGAGCGCGGGAATCGCCTCCCGGCAATGGCGGACGTCGACGAGCCTGGCGAGTTCGGTGCGTACCGTGCCGATCATCGCGGCCAGGTCGTTGGCCGTGAAGAACGCGGACCACGAAGGGACGGCGTCGCCGGCGGAGTCCGCGAATTGTTCCGGCGCAACGGAAAGCTTGTCCAGCGCCTGGCGGACGTCACCGAGCAGCGCGTAGGCCCACGCCTCGTTCGCCGACAGGATCGCCTGCGAAAGCGGCCGCCCCGCGCGGCGCGCCGCGAGCTGTCCCTGGGCGAACTGCTCCAGCGCCTCCACCGGAGAGCGGTGATGCAGATACATCCGGCCGAGCCGGTACCGGATGTTGGCGAGGAGGTCGTCGTCACCCGCCTCCGCCGCGAGTTCGAGCGCGCACCGGAAGTGCCGCTCGGCCCGCACGGGGCGGCCGGAATCGAATTCCGTCCACCCCCTGAGGTTGTGCAGATCGGCGACCACACCCGCCAGCCGCCGGGCCAGCGGCTCGGACATCATCCCGCGCCGCAGGGCTGCGCCGTAGGGCTCCAGCACCTGGAGCAGTTCCCGGCAGGACCCGCCGCCTTCCCGGTAGTCGCGGGCCCGGAGTGCGGCGATGACCCCCTCGAGCCGGTCGATGTCGGCCTGCCCGACCCGCATCGGGAGCCGGTCAATCACGGCGACGCCCCTGGACACGGGGCACCGCCGGTGCGGTCACCGCCCCCGGCGAGGCCGACGAGGATCTCGGGACCACCCGGCCGCTCGGCCCGTGAACCGTGTTCCGCTGCCCGGCGTCCTGCCTGGGAATGGCGACGGTGATGCGTACGCCCATTACCGCTCCTTTCCCTATCCTCAACGACCATGCTCGCCGGGGTCCAGGACGGAGCCACGTCGATCTCCTGGAATACGCGAACGACGCACAATGATGTTAACCAACGGGGAAAAGCGATTCACTCCGCCGAACGGCTGCCATTATCGTTCACCGGAATATGCACGTGCGGAATCCGTTTCTTTTGCACGGCTGATCGCATTTCCCGCCCGCTCACCCCACGTGCCCGCCGGAGACCGTCCGTGAGCATGTGAGACGCAGCTCTCAGCCGAACGTGTGAACCTTGTCAACTCGGGTCACGAAAAGGCTTCACATTGCGTTATCAATAGCTGAAGATCAACAGCAACCGAACGTAAGGGGCTGAAGCGTTGGACAAGGAAAACGACCTCATCCGGGGGACGATCGTCTTCGGCCTGCGCACTTTCGGTGCGGACCCGCTTCCCGTACAGGCCGATCTCGAATACGACCCCGAAGACCCGTACGCCGTCGTGGTGGCCTATCACTCAGGCGGCGGGACGGTCCGCTGGATGTTCGGCCGTGATCTCCTCGCGGACGGACTCCTCACCCCATCAGGTGAAGGCGACGTGATCATCAGCCCGGCCGACGACACCTCGATCGTGATCTTCGCGCTCAGCGCTCCCGACGGCTGCGCGGTCCTCGAAGCCCCGGCGCAGGAACTGGCCGAGTTCCTCGACCGCACCTACGACGTCGTCCCCGCCGGGTCCGAGCCGGAATGGTTCGACTTCGACCAGGAGATCGGCAAGCTCGTCACCGAGTCCTGACGGCCGGTGACGGCACCGCTCGCGCGGTGCCGCCCGCCGACATCGGGTCAGGCGAGTTCGCGCAGCCCCGGGACGACCTGCTCGGAGAACGACCGCAGGAACCGCTCCTGGTCGTGGCCGGGACCGTGGAAGACGAGGTGGTTGAAGCCCGCCTCGACGTACGGCTTGATCTGCTCGACCGCGTCGGCCGGGTCGGAGGTCACGATCCAGCGGCGGGCGACCTGCTCGATCGGCAGCGCGTCCGCGGCCTTCTCCATTTCGGCCGGGTCCTCGATACCGGCCTTCTGCTCCGGCGTCAGCGAGAGCGGCGCCCAGAACCGGGTGTTCTCCAGCGCCTGCGCCGGATCCGGGTCGTAGGACAGCTTGATCTCGATCATCTTGTCGATGTCGCCGGTGCTGCGGCCCACCTGCTCCGCGCCTTCCGCGACCGCGGGCAGCAGCTTCTCGGTGTAGAGCTCCATCCCCTTGCCGCTGGTGCAGATGAAACCGTCACCCTGCTTGCCGACGTACTTCGCCATCACCGGGCCGCCCGCCGCGATGTAGATCGGCACCCCGCCCTCGGGCCGGTCGTACACGGTGGCGTCGGTGGTCTGGAAGTACTCGCCCTCGAACGTGACGCGCTCCTCGGACCACAGCTTGCGCATCAGGTCGATCGCCTCGCGCAGCCGCGCGAACCGCTCCTTGAACGCGGGCCACTCGATACGAGCGACCGCGACCTCGTTGAGGGCCTCACCGCTGCCGACGCCGAGCAGCACCCGGCCCGGGTACAGGCTGCCGAGCGTGCCGAACGCCTGCGCGACGACGGCCGGGTTGTAACGGAAGGTCGCGGTCAGCACGCTGGTGCCGAGGACCACCCGCTCGGTGCGCTCGCCGACCGCCGCCATCCACGCGAAGGAGAACGGCGCGTGCCCGCCCTGGTGCCGCCAGGGCTGGAAATGGTCGCTGACCATCACGCTGTCCAGCCCGACCTGCTCGGCGAGCACGGAGTACTCGACGAGGTCGCGCGGGCCGAACTGCTCGGCCGACGCCTTGTAACCGATCTTCAGTGCCATCCGGGGTCACCACCTGGGCTCATGGATTGTTCCGCTCTTCACCTTGGCACAGAGTGGATCAGCCCCGCCCATGCTTCGGCGGGGTGAAGAGTGTCGGGAACACCACTGTGTCACCGGGAATGCGTGGAAAGACCCCGTACCCGCCCTCACCTTCCGGGACCGGCACGTGGTGATGAACTGTGCCGTTTGCGCCGTCACCTGTGCGTCGTGCTGGGCGGAGTTGTGATCGGGGAGTCGAACCCCACGCTGCCCGCCACGTACCAGGCGAGCCGGAATACCGCCGGCCCTCGGCTTGTGCCCGCTTCCCGGAGGGCTACCTGCTTTCCACGTTCAGTCCAGGAGGTCGGTCTCCCAGTTGGTGCGCTGGATCTCGACGTCGACCGCCCGGATCTCCCCCGCGACCCGGTCCGCACGGGACCGCAGTTCCGCGACCGGAAGCGCGGAGAGGTAACGGAGTTCCGAACGGAGCTGACGGCCGTAACCGCCCTGGTTGCGCCCGGCCGCGGCGTCGGCGGCCGCGGTCAGGACACCGTGCCGGAGCCGGAGGACGTCGCGGCGCGCGATCGCGTCGGTGATCGTGCCCTCCCCGAGCGGGGTCGCGGCGTTGGTCCGGTTGATCCGCTGGATCAGTGATTCCAGTTCGTCCAGTGCGGTTTCGGCTTCGACGAGCAGGGCGGACGCGTCTTCCGACGGTTCCTCGCCCTCCTGGTGCCGTGCGTTGTCGACGATCCGGGAGCGCAATGCCTCCACCTTCTTGGCCGCGTCGGCGCGCGAGACGAGCGCTTCGGCCAGCTTGATCCGGGACATGCCGGGAAGTATCACCAAGATCGAAGACCGGCGCATCCCGTTTTCAGCCCGCCAGTGAGTGTCTCCGGTACGACGAATCGGGCTCGATGTATTCGATGCCGTTCTCGTCGAGTGCGTTGAACACGGTGAACCGGCCGCGCGGGAAGACGAAGCCGAGCGCGACCATGCCGTTTGCCATGTCCCGCGTCACGCAGTCGAGCAGTTCGACGTCCTGGAGCACTTGACCCTCCAAAGCGGACAGTTCCGGAAAGACGTCCTGCCGCCACAGGAGCGGGCTGGGCTCGGCCGGGTCGCCCCAGTCCCATGAGGACTTCCCGACCGGGTCGATCGTGTTCCAGGTCAGGGAAACCTCGTCGAACTTCCAGTGCGTGATCTCCAGCCGCTGCTCGCCGAAGTCGAGCACGACGGGCGCCTCGGAGAGCCACTCGGCGTACTCGACGAACCAGGTCAGATGGACATGCCGCAGGGGCTTGCCTACCAGCGCACGCAAGCGATCCCCGTGTGCTCTCCGGATCTCCTGGAGTCCGGAGAGCCACACGGGTTCGTAACCCTCGATGTCGAAGAACGCCACCGAGCGAGTATGCCGTCAGTCGTAGGACAGGGCTTCCACCAGCTCACCGCTGTCCGGGTTGGGCAGGGCCTTGGCCACGTCGGCCTGCGCCACGATGCCGACGAGCTTGTGCCCGTCGATCACCGGCAGCCGCCGGACCTTGTGGTTCGCCATGGTGCGCATGATCTCCTCGGCGTCGTCGTCCGCGCCGATCGTCACCGCCTCGCCCTGAGCCAGTTCCGAGGCGTGCAGCGCCCTCGGGTCCTTGCCTTCGGCCAGGACCTTCACCACGATGTCGCGGTCGGTCAGCATGCCCTTGAGCTTGCCGTCCTCGCCGCAGATCGGTACCGCGCCCACCGATTCGGCGGCCATCTTCTTGGCCGCGTCGAGCACGGTTTCGGAGGCGGACACACAGGTCGCGTTCGCGGTCATGATGTCTCGTGCCGTGGTCATCCCATCGCTCCTTCCGTCAGGGGTCCGTCCACCGGATACCCGGCATCCGCGGGCCGACACCTCAAGCCGCCGACGGCTCCAGAAGGATCTTGACGGCGCCGTCCTGCTTCTTCTGGAAGATCTCGTAGGCGTGGGGCGCGTCCTTCAGCGGCATCTTGTGCGTCGCGAAACCCTCGACACCGAGCGGATCGGCGGAATCGGTGATCAGCGGCATGATGTCGTCGATCCAGCGCCGGACGTTGGCCTGTCCCATCCGCAGGGTGATCTGCTTGTCGAACAGGTCCATCATCGGCAGCGGGTCGACCATGCCGCCGTAGACGCCGCTCAGCGAGATCGTGCCGCCCCGCCGGACGCAGTCGATGGCCGCGTACAGCACGCTGAGCCGGTCGATCGCGGCCTTCTCGGTGAGCTTCGCGCCGATCGGGTCGGGCAGCAGGGCGACCAGGTTCTGCGCCATTCGCCCGATCGGGGCACCGTGTGCCTCCATCCCGACGGCGTCGATCACCGAGTCCGCTCCGCGGCCGCCGGTGGTCTCGCGGATGAGGTCGCCGAGGTACTTGTGTTCACGCGTGTCGAAGGTGGTGACGCCGGCTGCAGCGGCCTTCGCGAGCCGTTCCGGCACCAGGTCGATGCCGATCACCTTCCCCGCGCCCCGGTGTTTCGCGATCCGGCAGCAGAACTGCCCGATCGGGCCCAGCCCGAAGACCACGACCGTGCCGCCTTCGGGGATGTCCGCGTAGTCGACGGCCTGCCAGGCGGTGGGCACGACGTCGGAGAGGTACACGAAACGTTCGTCCGGCGGGCCGTCCGGCACCTTGATCGGGCCGTACTGGGCCTGCGGGACGCGCAGGTATTCGGCCTGGCCGCCCGGCACCTGCCCGTAGAGCTTGGTGTAGCCGAGCAGCGCCGCGCCCTTGCCCCGGTCGGTGACCTGGGTGGTCTCGCATTGCGATTGCAGGCCGCGGTCGCACATGAAGCAGTGGCCGCAGGAGATGTTGAACGGGACGACTACGCGATCGCCGGGTTTCAGGTTCGTCACCCCGGAACCGACCTCTTCGACGACGCCCATGGGCTCGTGCCCGAGGATGTCGCCTTCGTCGATGAAGGCACCGAGGACCTCGTAAAGGTGCAAGTCCGACCCGCAGATACCGGTGGAGGTGATCCGCACGATGGCGTCGGTCGGCTCGACCAGTTTCGGATCCGGGACGGTGTCGACCCGGACATCGCGTTTGCCGTGCCAGGTGACGGCCTTCATGGTGCTCCCTTCGGCGAGTGGCTCTAACTCCCCGCCGGATGCCCGTCCGCGCATCCGGCAAACCTCGCCGTTCCGTGCCACCGTGGATCCATGCGAACCCGGATGCTCGCCGTCGCCGTCGATTGCCGTGAGGCCGAAGCACTGGCCGCGTTCTGGAAGGAAGCGCTCGGCTACCCCGAGACCGAACGGTGGACCGACGGTCATGGCGTGACCTATGTCGAACTGAAGAGCCCCGACGTGCCGAGCCTGCTGTTCCAGCCGGTTCCCGAGGGGAAGTCGGGCAAGAACCGGCTGCACCTCGACCTCGCGCCCACCGAACTCGAGCAGCGCGAAGAGGTCGCCCGGCTCGTGTCACTCGGCGCCAGGGTCGTCGAAGACCCCGAGTCGGACGACTGGGTGGTCATGGCCGACCCGGAAGACAACGAATTCTGCGTGCTGCCGCGGCGCTGAACCCTGCTGAGCCTTCACGCCCCGGCCAAGTCCGTGAAGGCCTCCTTGAGGGATTCTGGGTCCCTCAAGGAGGCCTTCACGGACTTGCGCAACGCGGCCTCAGGCGGCTTCATCCTCGGTCCGGACCGGCCTTTCCGAATGCAGCCCCAGCATCTCCAGCAGCATCCGGCAGTCCGTCGCGTCGCGGGCGTTCGCGACCACCGCTTGGGTCGCCTTGCGCAGCACCGCCGCCCGCACGGCCGTCGCCCCACCGTCGGCCAGTTCCTCCACCGGACGTAATCCCTCGAACGGGTTCCCCATGACCCACCTCCGTCGTCCCTTTCGTTGATACCGGATTACGGCCGGGAAAGCCCCCGTGTTCTTGCGGTCCGGCGGCACGTCCGCCGGTTTCTCCCTAGACTGGCGCCATTCGGACGAGCGGACGGAGCGGGAACTGACCACCGAGTTGCGCGGGGAGATCGTGACCCTGACCCCGGTCACCGAGGCCCACGTCCCGGACCTGCGGCGCATCCGCGGCACGGCCGAGGTCGGGGCGCGCTGGGGTTCGATCGACGACTCCCCCACCTGGCCGTTCGACGACCCCACGACGACCTGTTTCACGGTCCTCGAAGGCGGCGTCGTCCGGGGCTTCGTCCAGTACGGCGAGGAGGAGGACCCGATGTACCGGCACGCGTCGGTCGACCTCTTCCTCGACCCGGCGGCGCACGGCCGCGGCCTGGGCACCGACACCGTCCGCACGATGGCGCGGCACCTGCTGCACGATCGCGGGCACCATCGGCTGGTGATCGATCCCGCCGTGGACAACGACGCCGCCATCCGCTGCTACAAGGCCGTCGGTTTCCGCGAGGTCGGCGTGATGCGCGGCTACGAGCGCGACACCGACGGCGAGGGCTGGCACGACGGGTTGCTGATGGACCTGCTCGCCGAAGACCTCACGTAGCGCGTCAGCGCGACTCCGAGCAGCACCACGGCCATCCCGGCGAGCACCCGCGGACCGAGGTCCTCGCCGAGCACGATCGCGCCCAGCGCGACCGAGACGACCGGCAGCAGATAGCCGACGGTCGCGGCGGAGGTCGCGCCTTCGTCGGCAATGAGCCGGTAGTTGAGGTAGAAGGTGACGCCGGTGCCGAAGATCCCGAGGACGACGACGGCGAGCACCGCGGTCACGTTCAGCGGTCCGGCCGGCGCGGCGTCGAAGGGCAGCGCGAGCGCGCTGAGCCCGGTGGCGGTCAGCAACTGCGCGGCGGAGATCGCGATCGGACCGCCTTCGCCGACGAGTTTCCTTCCCATGTAAGCGAAAGCGATCGCGTAGCTGATGCCGGCGCCGAGCAGGGCCAGCGTCCCCCAGCCCAGCAGACCGCTCTTCTGCCAGGGCGCGAAGATCAGCAGGATGCCGGCGAAACCGAGGATCAGCCCGCCCACGCGAACCACCGTGAGCCGCCGTTCGGTGCCGATCCCGATGCCGATCAGCAACGACCACAACGGGGTCGTCGCGTTCATCACCCCCGCGACACCGGAATCGACGGTCAGTTCCCCGATGCTGAACAACGCGAACGGCAAGGCGTTGCAGAAGAAGGCGGCGACGAGGAGCCTGCCCCAGATCCGGCGGCCGCGCGGGAGGCGTTGCCCGGCCCAGCGGCTCAGCACGAGGAGGACGGCCGCGCCGAGGGCGCAGCGGATGACGGTCACCTGAACGGGCGGCAGCCCGGTCAGCGCGAGCTTGATCCACAGGAACCCTGACCCCCACAACAGGGCGAGAACGCCCATCCGGACCAGGGTTCCCGGTGCGCCGATGCTCACTTCGTTCCTTTCGCCGGGCCGCTCGATACCTCTTCCAAGCTGCCTCGGGCGACTCATCAGGACAAGTGAAAAGATCTACACCGACGTTAAGCGGTCCTACATGTTCCGAAAGGACCCGGCCGTGGCCGCCGGAAGCGACGGCCACGACCGGTTTCCGAGGAGATCAGCACTCGCCCGGTGTTCGCAAGGCGGAACGTGGCCTGCTCACATTTCGCGGTCGCGCATGATCCACCTCCCTTTCGACCGGCGCACCGGTGGGGAACGGGCGCGTTCTCGCACAGTTTGGGGGCAGACTTCGCACCTGCGCACACCCGGTGGCCGTGTTGTGACCCAGGCAATGGGAAGGTTGTGGCACGATCTGCCGCGAAGCGGGGAGAAAGGTGCTTCTGGTGACCGAGAATTCCGGTTCGGCCAGATCCGGGGATACCGGGAAAGCACGCGCGGAACCGAGGGCGGTTTCGACGGCCGCGTCGACGTTCGGCCGCGCCCTGCGGCAACGGCGGCAGGCCTGCGGGCTGGCGTTGCGCGAGCTTCAGAAACTCGCCTATGTCGACAAAAGTCTGATCAGCCGCGTCGAACGCGGGCTCACCCCGCCGAGCGCGGAATTCGCCGAAGCCTGCGATCGGGCGCTGGGCGCGGGCGGGACCCTGATCGTGCTCGCCGAGGCCGCCCGCGCCGAACCGTATGTGCATCTTCCCCCGCCGCCCGATCATTTCGTCGGCCGCGAAGAACATTTGGCGCTGCTGGACGAAAAGGTGTTCACCGAAACGGCGAAAGTGGTCTTCGTCGCCGGACCGCCCGGGGTCGGGAAGACCGCGCTCGTGCTGAATTGGGCGAACCGGCGCCAGGAAGAGTTCGATTGCGTGCTCTGGTCGGACCTGCGCGGCTACGCGGCGGGCTCCCCCGCGCAACCCGCCGACATCCTCGACGACCTCCTGCGCTGTGTCGGCGTCCGCCCCGACCGGGTCCCCGCCGAGGAGCACATGCGGCTCGCGCTCCTGCGCGGCCTGTTGCGCGGCCAGCGCACCCTCGTCGTTCTGGACAACGCCCTCGACTCGCCCCAGGTGCGGCCGGTGCTGCCCGGCACCCCGGACACCACCGTGCTGATCACCAGCAGGCGACGACTGTCCGGGCTGGTCGTCGGCAGCGGGGCGGTCCAGGTTTCCTTGGAGCCACTGCGAGAACTCGAAGCGACGCGGCTGATGGCCGACCTCATCGGCGACGAACGCGCGGCGGGCGATCCCGAAGGCGTCGGCAGGCTCGTCCGGCTGTGCGCGGCGCTACCGCTCGCGGTGAACATCGCCGCCGAACGGGTCGCCACCCATCCCCATCAGAGCGTCGGCGACCTCGCCCGCGAACTCGTCGCCGAGGGGCGGCGGCTGGAACTGCTCGCGGTCGACGACGACACCGTCGGGGTCCGGGCCGCCTTCAGTTGGTCGTATCGCGCGCTGGAGGCCGACACCGCCCGGATGTTCCGGCTGCTCGGTCTCCATCCCGGCCCGCGGTTCACCGCGGAGGCGGCGGCCGCGCTCGCCGGGCTGCCCGGGAACGACGCGCGGCGGCTGCTCGACCGGCTCGTGCAGGCGCATCTCGTCCAGCAGGTCGGCGCGCAGTACTACCGGTTCCACGACCTGATCCGCGTGTACGCCGCAGAAGAGGCCAACGCCGAGCGCCTGGAAGACGAGCGGCAGGCGGCGGTTTCCCGGCTGACCCATTGGTATCTGTACGCGGCCAACGCCGCGAGCTGGACGCTGACCCCGGCCCGCGACCATCACATCGATCTGGGTCCCGCGCCCGAAGGTGTCGAGCCGCTCCGGTTCGCCACCTTCGACGAGGCATACATCTGGTGCGCGTCGGAGATGCCGAGCATCACCGGCGTCGCCCGGCTGGCACTGGACCACGGGCTGTACGAGGTCGGCTGGCGGCTGCCGGTGGAGCTGTTCGACTACCACCTGCTCGGCAGGCCGTGGCAGACATGGATCTCCAGCCACGAGGTGGCGATCGAGTCCGCGAAGGCGGGCGGTGACCTTGGCGGGCTGGCGTGGTCGGCGATCAACCTCGCCGAGGCGCACCGGCGGCGCGGCGACCTCGGCCGCGCGCGCGAACTGTTCGGTCAGGCCGTCGAGATCTCCGAGGAGATCGGCGAGAACCCGAGCCTCGGCTGGGCGCTGGTCGGGCTCGGCAACATCGCGCACGAACGCGAGGACTACGCCGAAGCCGTCCGGCTCGCCGAACAGAGCGTGGAGGTGAACGCGCGGATCGGGTACCAGCTCGGCGAAGCGACCGCGCGGGTCCATCTCGGCCGCGCGTACCGCGACCTCGGCGAACGAGACCTGGCCCTCGACCACGGCCTGCGTGCCTTCGACGCCTACGCGAAGGACGCCGACCAGCACGGAATGGGCTTCGCGCTGGTGCCGCTCGCCAGGACCTGCCGCCGGTTCGGCGATCTGGACCAGGCGCTCGGGTACTGCGAGCAGGCGCTGACCGCCTACCGCAACTGCGGCGACGTCTGGGGGCAGGCCGACGCGCTCGACGAACGCGGCTGCGCGCTGGCCGCCCAGGGGCACACCGACGAGGCGATGGCCGTCTGGCGCGACGCCCTCCAGCTCGTCATGGACCTCGACGACCGGAAGGCGACCGTGCTGCGGGGCCGCCTCGAAGGCGCCGTCTAGAGCTTCACCGGCAGGTTGTGCAGGCCGCGCGTGATCGCGCTCGGCCACCACACGAGCCGGTCCTCCGGCACGGTCAGCGTCATCGACGGCGCGCGGTCGAACAACGTCTCCAGTGCCGCGGACGCCTGCATCCGCGCGAGCGCGGCGCCGATGCAGATATGCGGTCCGACCCCGAAGGCCACGTGCCGCACCGGCCGCTCGCCAGGACAGAAGGCGAGCGGTTCGGGGTGCACTTCCGGATCGCGATTGGCCGCCAGCAACGACAACAGGATCGGATCGCCCGCCTCCATCCGCTGCCCGGCGAGTTCCATCGGTTCGGTGACGAACCGCCAGCTGGTGTTCTGCAGCGGGGTGTCGCGGCGCAGGACCTCTTCGATGACGAGCGTCAGACGCGAACCGTCGGCGCGGGCGCGGGCCGCCTCCTCCGGATGCGTGATGAGGGTCAGCGCGGTGGACGCGATGAGACTGATCGTCGTCTCGTGCCCGGCGATCAGGGACAGGAACGCCGTCGCGGCGACCTCGTCTTCGGTCAGTTTCCCGGCCGCCTCCTGGGTGAGCAGATCGCTGATCAGGTCCGCCCCCGGTTCGGCGCGTTTGCGGGCGACGACGTCGGCGAGCAGCGCGTCGAGATCGTCGGTCGCCTTGAGCATCGACGCCATGTCCGTGACGTCGCCGGCGGCGACCACCAGCGCGGGCGGGCGGACCTCGTCGAGCAGGCTGTCCGGGATGCCGATCAGTTCGCAGATCGACCGGATTCCCAGCGGGTACGCGAAATCCTCGACGAGATCGCCTTCGCCCCGGTCCAGGATCGGGTCGAGCAGTTCGTTCGCGAGCTGATGCGTGCGGTCGCGCATATGCTGCAGCCGCCGCGGACCGAACGCGCCGGCGCAGGCCTTGCGCAGCCGCGCGTGCTCGTCGCCTTCGACGTTGTTCATATGCCCGATGAGCGTCGGCCGGTGGTCGGCGGGCAGCCCGAGGTTGGCCTTGCGCCAGTGCTCCGCGGCGACGGACGGGCATTTGGACAACCGGGGGTCGGCCATGGCGGACACGACGTCCGCGTGCCGGGTCAGCAGCCAGGTCCAGGTGTCCCCGGGGAGCGGGAGCCGGAACGCCGGCGCGTTGCTCCGAAGCCATTCGTAGGCGGGCGAGGGATCCCTGTCGAAGTCCGGGCCGAACATCACGGGGACCGCGGCGGCGTCGTATGCGGCGTCAGGCATACGAGCCACGATGCCAGCCCACGGCGGAAACGCGTCCGGCGAACGTGGGTATCCGGCTGTCTCACGCGATCGTCAACGCGGTCCCCCTGTCACCCCCTTGTGGTGACCCAGCAAGATCGATGCGGTGCGGTGCGTAACGGGTTGGAGGTGACCCTCGTCAGCGAGTTCGGCAAGCACGACCGTGACGCGGTCTCGGCGCGGCCGCGCGGTTCGCTCCGGGGTTTCGCCGACACCGTCGGCCTCGCCTCCGCCCGCGTCTGGCGGCTGCGCGGCCGCGCCTGGAACACCCTGCGTCATCCGGCCGGGTGGGAGCTGTGGCGTCTGCCGCCCGCGGCGGTCTTCTGGATGCTCGGGACCGAGATCGCGGTCGCGTCCTGGGCCTTGAAATCGCAAGTCGGTGCTTCCCTCACGACGACGGATCTCGTCCGCTTCGGCGTGATCGCGGGCTGCACGATCTGGTATCTCGTCCAGACGCAGCATCCGGAGGAGCAGCGCCGGGCCGACGACCGGCGTGGCGAGCACATCGACCAGACCGCCGTCTGGCTGGGCGGCGCGGCCGTCCTGCTGCCGCCCACGTTGTCGCTCGCGCTGCTGCTGATGGTGCGCGTGCAGCGCTACTCCATCGCGCACAAGGCGATGACGACCTTCCTCTTCACCACCGCCGCGCACGCCGCCTCGATCCTCGGCGTGCACACGATCACCGAGCTGACGTCACTGCACACCTGGCTCGAATCGGGCACGCTCCCCCAGCGGCCCGGCGACATCGCGGTCGCCGCCGTCGCGCTGGTGGGCGCCGCGCTCTGGTACTTCGCGTCGCAGACGCTGCTGATCAGCATCGCGCGCGGCCTGGCGTGGGGCGGCTGGCGGCGGCAGAAGCTGATCGGCAGCTGGGCCGACAACGCGGATTTCGTCTACGCGCTGCAACTCGCCGCGTGCACGACGATCCTCGGCGCGGTCAACATCGCGCTGGTGCCGCTGGTGATGATCGGGGTCGCGCTGCGCTCGACCCGGCTCTCGCAGGCATTGGCGGACACGATCGCGCGCAGCCAGCGCGACCGGAAGACCGGGCTGCTGACCGAGGACTCGTTCCACGCCCCGGCCGCGCTCCGGCTGCTCGAAGACCAGACCGGGCGGCGGCCGACGGCGTTCCTGATGCTGGACCTCGACCACTTCAAGCAGTGGAACGACAAGTACGGGCATTCCGGCGGCGACATCGTGCTCGGCTGTGTCAGCGCCGTGCTGCGGCAGAACACCCGCTCCACCGACGTCGTCGGGCGGTGGGGCGGCGAGGAGTTCTCGGTACTGCTGCCGGACACCACCCGCGAGGAGGCGATACGGATCGCCGAGCGGATCCGGGTGGCCGTCGCGAAGACCGCGATCACCGGCCTGACCGAACTCGCCAGCGGGCACGCCACCAACGAACCCCGCGCGGTGGGCCCGATCCACGGCTGCACCGTGTCGATCGGCGTCGGGCTGTCACCCGAGCACTCGACGGACTACGGCGAGCTCTTCCGCGCCGCGGACGCCGCCATGTACCAAGCGAAACGGAGCGGGCGGAACCGCGTGGTCGTGGCACCCTCCGTGGTTCCGCCCTCGCCCCGGGCCCCGACGTCACCCCTGAGCCGGGCCGGCGACTCGCGCCGCGACTGACGCGTTTAGTCCTCTGAATGCGTTCGGCGAGCGTCAGCGGCGGGTCACGAGGCGGGTCTCGAGCAGATCGTCGACCACCCGGGTCTCGATGCCGGTCCGCCGCTCGAAGGCGGACCCGCACAACGGCCACAGCGCGACCAGCACGATCCCCACCGCGGACAGCGCGGCCAGCACCAGCGCGGCGACGAACTGGGCGGCGCCGTCGGTCGCCGTGCTCAGCACCGCGAAGCCGATCAGGACGATCCCGGTCGGCAGCACCGTGGCCAGCGCGACGAGGTAGGCGGGCGTGCGGCGCAGATCGCGGCGGCGGCCGGTGAGCCAGGCGGCGAGCAGGCAGGCGAACGACGCTCCGAGCAGGCAGGCGCCCGCCGTGTCGCTGAGCCGGTGCCAGCCCAGCGCGACGGTCGACGACGCGACCCACGCGACGGCGACGCCGCCGATGCCGATGATCGCCGGGCGGAACCGTTGGGGCAGAACGAAGGTGAGCGCCATCAGGATGGCCATGGCGGCACTTACGTGACCGCTGGGGAAGCTGTTGTGTCCCGGCCCGCGGCCGCCGTCGGGCAGTTCGGGCCGGACGAGGACGTAGAGCTTGAGCAGCTGCGCGGCGACGAGCGGGAAAACGAGGACGGTCAGCGCCGGGATCAGGAGGCCTGGTTTGCGCCGGAGCAGCGCCAGGAGGACGAGCCCGATCCCGGCGGCGCCGATCACCAGCACCATGTCCTGGTCACGCAGCGGTCCCGCCCAGTCCATTGTGGACCACTGACCGGACTGCGCGCTCCGCACCACGCCGTTCTCGGCGAGCTGCCCGGCCGACGTGTGCACGAACAGCACGTAGGTCACGACGAACGCGGCGGCCAGTCCCAGTCCGGTGGCGAGCTGGAACACGGCCCTGGACAGGGTCCGCCTGGTCTCGGCGTGCCGTCCCGGCAGCGGACGGCGGGCGGGGGTCGGCTTCGCTTCGTGGATGAGTAGGGCCATGCGTCCTACTGTCCCCACGCCGTTTAGCCGTGAGGTCCGGACAATGTCATGGTTCTGCTACAAGATCGAGCCGAGTCGCACACGCGCGGGGACATCCGAATAATGGCGGCGTGGCAAGTGTCCTTGTGATCGAAGACGACGCGTCCGTGCGGGAGGGGCTGGAACTCGCGCTGCGACGGCAGGCGCACACCGTGTACACGGCCGAGAGCGGCGAGCTCGGGCTGGAGAAACTGCGGGTGTTCCAGCCCGACATCGTCGTACTGGACCTGATGCTCCCCGGCATCGACGGCTTCGAGACCTGCCGCCGCATCCGCTCGGCGGGCGAGGTGCCGATCATCATGCTCACCGCCCGCAGCGACGACTTCGACATCGTGGCCGGGCTGGAGGCGGGCGCCGACGACTACGTCACCAAGCCGATCGAGCCGCGGGTGCTCGACGCCCGGATCCGGGCGGTGCTGCGCCGCGCGGTGAGCGAAAAGCCCACGAGCGACGACGCCGCCGCCGGGGAACGGCACGGTGGCCTGGTCATCGACCGGGCCGGGCTGGTGGTCACGAAGAACGGCGAGCCGGTCTCGCTCACCCCGACCGAGCTGAAGCTGCTGCTGGAGCTGTCCCGCACACCGGGCCAGGTCTACAGCCGCCAGCAGATCCTCTCCGCGGTCTGGGATCACGACTACCTCGGCGACTCCCGGCTGGTCGACGCCTGTGTCCAGCGGCTGCGCGCGAAGATCGAAGACGTGCCCGCGAAACCCGAACACGTCCAGACCGTCCGGGGCTTCGGGTACCGGTTCGGCCGTTCATGAGGCTGCTTTCCGGGTTGCGGCCCCGGCTCATCCTGGCGTTCGCGGCGATGACGATCATCGGGGCGGCGGCCGCGGCGGGGGCCAGTTACGTCTCGGCCCGCAACGCGATCCTCGAAGCCGTCCAGGACGCGGCCATGAACCAGCTGAAGGACCGGGTCGCCGCCTACGGCCGCCCACTGTCCACGCCGCCGACCCAGGACCAGCTCAACGATTTCGCCGGCAGCCTGCGACTGAACGCCGTCGCGGTCTACCGCAACCTGCGGTCGGTCAACGGCCCGGACCTGACCACCTTCTCCCCCGAGTTGCGCCAGACCGTCGCGAACGACAACCGCATCCAGTTCCAGCGCGTCGACCGCGACAGAATCCCGGAACTGCTGGTCGGCCTGCCGGTGCTGGCCAGGCAACCCGACGGGTCGATGCAGAACAGCGGCGTCGAGGTGTACTCGCTCACCTCGCTCGTGCAGCAGCAACAGGCCATCGACGAACTCGCGAAATCCGCCTGGCAGACGGCCGCGCTGGTCCTTCCGCTGGCCGCGGCGCTCGCCCTGCTCGCGGCGAGACAGGTGCTCCGGCCGGTCCGGGCGCTCAACACCGCCGCCGCACAGCTCGGCGAAGGCAGGCTCGACGTCCGGCTGCCCGCCAAGGGTTCCGACGAGCTGGCCGAACTGGTCACGACCTTCAACAACACGGCCGCCGAACTGGAGCGCACGGTCGGTGAGCTGAGGGCCATGGAGGCCGACGCCCGCCGGTTCGTGGCCGACGTCTCGCACGAACTCCGCACCCCGCTCGCGGCGATGAACGCGGTCACCGATGTCCTCGACGAGGACGCGGAGGCGCTGCCGCCGGACACCGCCGTCGCGGCACGGCTGGTCTCCGGCGAGACCCGGAGGCTGACGCGGCTGGTGCAGGATCTGGTGGAGATCTCCCGGTTCGACGCGGGCCGCGCCGAACTCATGCTCGACGAATGGGATCTCGCGACGGCGATCCGGGACAGTCTCGACGCCCGCGGCTGGCGCGACGGCGAAGACCTGGTCACCGACCTGCCGGAGGGCGTTCTCGCCCGGGTGGACCGGCGGCGGCTCGACCTGATCGTGGCCAACCTCGTCGGCAACGCGTTCCGCCACGGCGCGCCCCCGGTCGAGGTCCGGCTGCGCGCCGACGGCGACGGCGTCACCCTGGCGGTCGAAGACCACGGGCCCGGGATCGCCCCCGAGGTCCTGCCGCATGTGTTCGACCGGTTCACCAAGGCCGACACCGCCCGCGCCCGTTCCGAAGGCAGCGGGCTCGGGCTGGCGATCGCGCTGGAGAACGCCCGCCTGCACGGCGGCGACATCACCGCGGCCGACACCGGGCACGGTGCCCGGTTCGTGTTACACCTGCCGCACCGGGCCGGAGGAAGGACGCCATGAGGAAGCCCCGCGTACTACTCGTCCTCGCGGCCGCGGCGCTGGCGGCGGCCTGCGGCGTCCAGCCGACCGGTGTCGTCCCGGCCGGGCCGGGGCCGTCGATCCGCGCCACCACGGGGCCGAACGTCCTCGGCGGCCTGACCCTGTACTTCGTCTCCGACGGCCGGGTCATCCCGGTGACCCGGCCCACCGAAGGCTTCATCTCCCCCGAGGGCGCGGTCACGCTGCTGCTGCAGGGACCGACGGACCGGGAAGCCGCGCAGGGACTCACCACGTTCGTCCCGCCGGAGTTGGGCAAGCTCCGGGTCTACGCCGGCGACCCGTCGAGCCTCGCGCTGCCGTACTCGGTGCGCAAATTGTCCGACCAGGCCATCAATCAGCTGGTCTGCACCGTGATCGCGGCTTCGACGACCGCCGGCCGGGTGCCGCATTCCCCGGGGGTGAACGTGATCTCGCCGAACGAGGACGTGTACTTCCAATCCTGCAAAGCGGACTGAATTCGTCACTCACAGTGCTCACATAAAAGCACTTCTCGTATCTGTACGGACGTGAGCCTCTTTTGGTTCAACGATCAAGGTAACTGTGGGCGAACACACTCGGGCGTGACATTGCCGTGTCCTTTTCGTAATGTTGCCCGGAGCTCGCGGCCCCCGACGCGAGTTCCCGTCCCCGAAGTGGTGAGTGATCAGAGAAATGGCCGGCAGACATCGCAAGATCAAGGCTCCGCAGTGGAAGCTCCCCGCGGGTATCGCGGCAGCGGTCGCCACGGCGCTCCCGGCGTCGATGTGGCTGACCTCCGCAGGTTCCCCTGACGTCGAAGCGGCCAGCGCCGCGCTCGCGTTGCAGGCTCCCCCGGTCTCCAGCGTGACTCCCCCGCCGTCGACCAGCAGCACCCCGCCCTCCAGCAGCACGACCACCCCGCCGCCGTCGACCTCCTCGGCTCCCCCGAAGCCGACGACGTCGACCAAGGCCCCCGCCCCGGTCAAGAAGATCGTGCCCGCCGCGACGGCGTGTTCGACCAGCCTCGCCGGCACCAAGCCGCACGTGGCCCAGGTCGGCAACCACGTGAAGGCGAAGTTCGGCGTGACGAACGTCGGCGGCGTCGCCGGCCGGGCCAACGCCAGCGACCACCCCTCCGGCCTCGCGCTGGACTTCATGGTGGACACCGCCACCGGCAACGCGATCGCCGAATACCTCATGGCCAACCAGAAGGACTTCGGCATCACGTACGTCATCTGGCGCCAGCGCTACAACGACGGCAGCGGCTGGGACACCATGGAGGACCGCGGCGGCGCGACCGCCAACCACATGGACCACGTCCACGTCTCCTTCGCCAAGAGCGCGAAGGTGAACGTCAGCTGCTGAGGACGTCTATCAACGTTGCCGAGCGGACCGCTCGCCGGGCTGGATCACCGGTCGCCCCACGACCTCTTCCACGCCTTTGACGGCGAGCCGGTCCGCTCGCTCGTTCTCCGGATGCCCGGCATGGCCTTTGACCCAATGCCACTCGACCTCGTGCCGTGACGCGGCTTCGTCGAGACGGCGCCACAGGTCGGCGTTCTTGACCGGCGTCTTCGCCGAGGTCATCCAGCCGTTGTTCTTCCAGTTGCGCACCCAGCTGGTGATGCCGTTCCGGACGTAAGTGCTGTCGGTGTAGATGTCCACCGTGACCCGGCGCTTCAGGCTTTCCAGCGCCTCGATCGGCGCGGTCAGCTCCATCCGGTTGTTCGTGGTCGGCCCGGGATCCCCGCCGTAGATCTCCTTCTCGACGGTGCCGTACCGCAGCACCGCGCCCCAGCCGCCGGGACCGGGATTCCCGCTGCACGCGCCATCGGTGTAGATCTCGACTTCCGCCACCGGGACACCCTAGCGACGAGGTTCAGTCCGGCAGGAGCGGCACCCACGGCTCTTCGACCTGCCCCAGATGCACCGCGCGCGTGATGGACTTCGAACCGAACCGGTCCCGGACGGTGTCGAGCGTCGAGTCGAGCGCGTCCCTCGGTTTCGCCCCGAACGGCAGCGCCAGCTGGATCGCGTCGTCCTTCGACAGGTTCGTGAGCGCGAGCCCGATCAGCGTGAGACCGCGTTCGTCGATCAGCGGTCTCGCCGTGGCGAGCAGGTCACGCGCCGCCGCGACGATCGCGCCGGTCTGCTCGGTCGCCTCCATGAGGGTGTGCGAACGCGTCGCCCTGGTGAAATCGGCGAACCGCATCCGCAGCACGACGGTGCGGCACACCCGGTGCGCCGCACGCAGACGGCGGGCGAGGCGATCGGCGAGCGTCAGCAGCGTCGCGTCGAGCTCGGCGGGCGAACGCGGCCTGCTGCCGAGCGCGCGCTGCGCCCCGATGGACCGGCGGCGACGGCCCGTCTGCACGCGGCGCGGGTCGTCGTTGTGGGACAAGGCGTGCAGATGGGCGCCGACGCCGCGGCCGAGCATCCGGACGAGTTCCTTCTCCCCGAACCTCTCCATCTGCCCGACCGTGGTCACCCCGCGCTCGCGGAGCTTCTGCGCCGTCACCTTGCCGACTCCCCACAGCCGCTCGACCGGGAGCGGATGCAGGAACTCCAGCTCCTTGTCGTGCGGCACGACGAGGAGACCGTCGGGTTTCGCGACCCCGCTGGCCACCTTCGCGAGGAACTTCGTCCTGGCGACCCCGACGGTGATCGGCAAACCGACCTGCTCCAGGACGTCCTTCCGCAGTTTCGCGGCGATCCGGCTCGGCGTGCCCGCGATCTTCAGCAGCCCGCCGACGTCGAGGAAGGCCTCGTCGATCGAAATGCCTTCCACGAGCGGTGTCGTGTTGCCGAAGACCTCGAAGACCGCCTTGCTCGCCGCCGAATACGCGCGCATCCGGGGCGGGACCACGATCGCGTCCGGGCACAGCCGCCGCGCCTGGCCGCCGCCCATCGCCGTGCGCACGCCGTACGCCTTCGCCTCGTAGCTGGCCGCCAGCACGACCCCGCCGCCGACGATGACCGGCCGCCCGCGGAGCTTCGGGTCGTCACGCTGCTCGACCGACGCGTAGAACGAGTCCAGGTCGGCGTGCAGGATGGGACCCTCGGTCGTCATAGAACATATGTTCGCATCAAACGGCCCAATGGCCAAGCCGTCTCACCCGAGCGCTGCCGCCAGGGCCGAAGCGAGGAGGGCGACAGTGCGATCGTCGTCTTCGGCCAGGTCACGCAGCACGTCCAAGGCGAGCGCAGGCGGCATTTCGACGAGGGCCTGGGTGAGGCGGATCCGCGCCGCGGGGTCACCGGCGGCGAGCTCGCCGGTCAACGCGCTCATGATCCGGTCCGCGACGTCGTCGTCGCGCGCCAAGGTGCCGAGGACTTCGGCCGCCTCGACGTCGGACGTGCCTTCGACCACCATGCGGACGAGTTCCGGCACGGCCGCGCTCTCGCCGCGCGACCCCAGGGCCAGCGCGGCGCGGGCGCGGACCGCCCGGTCCCGGTCGCCGAGTGCCTCCGTCAGCGCCGCGGTCGCCTCGTCACCGGGCATCCCGGCGATGGCGAGGATCGCGCGCCGCCGGACGTCGACGTCGTCGGAACGCGCGCCGGACGCCAGGCTCGCCACGCCGTCGCCGCCCGCCCTCGCGAGAGCCCACCGCAGTGCTCCCGCGACGTTCGGATCGGCTTCGGAGAGGACCGCCCCGGCCAGCAGTTCGGCGGGCACCTCGGCCGGGGCCAGGGCGGTCTGCTGCCGCCGAGCCGCGTGAGGCGAGTTCAGCCCGTGCAGCAGCTCGACGATGCGCAGAACCCCTTCCCAGCCCGTCGGTGCCGAACCGTCGACCGCGCGGAGCCGGTCGAGCAGCTCCTGTTCCCGGTTCAGCCGCTCCTCGGTCCGCCGGATGAGGTCGCGGACGAGATCGGACGGCTCGAAGGCCGGATCCTCCAAGGCGCGGCCGATCTCGCGCAGCGACAGGCCGAGCGACCGCAGACTCTCCACGTGGAAGATCCGGCGGATGTCCTCGTCGGAGTACTCGCGGTAGCCGCCGAAGGTGCGGCCGGTCGGCCGCACCAGCCCGAGGGAGTCGTAATGCCGGAGCATCCGGCTGCTCACCCCCGAGCGGCGCGCCACCTCACCGATCAGCATCAAGCTCCCTCCTAGCCCAGCGCGACGATCCGTTTCGACTCGTCGAAACCGGAGTCCGGGTCGCGCAGGAGCCGCTCCGTGGCGCGGGCGTGCGCGCACACCTCCAGGTCGGCACTCGCCAAGGCCTTCCGCAAAACGGGCTCGATCACCGGCCCGAGCGCGACGAGCGCCCTGCTGAGACTCAACCGGACCGTCCGGTCGCCCCGGCCGAACTGGTCGGCCAGGTCACGGGCCAGCCGGGCCCGCTCCCCGTCGGGGACGAGGACGACGGCGGCACGCCACGCGCTGCGGGCGACCTCGTCGTCGGCGTCGTGCAGCAACGACCAGGCGATCGCGGGCCACGCGGCGCGGTCCCCGATCTTGGACAGCGTGTGCAACGCCTGGCTCCGGGCCTGGGCGACCTCCGAACCGAGCTCGGCCAGCAGCACCGGCACCGTCTTCCCGGCGGGCAGCCGGGTCAACGCCCAGGTCAGCATGTCCCGGACGTAGAAGTCCGGCTCGATCGCGCACCGCGCCACGAGCGGGCCGACGAACCGGACGTCCGGCTGCGTCCCGGCCGCCAGCGCCGCCTGGAGCCGCGTCGACGAGCTTTCGGAGCCGAGCGCGTCGAGCACGCGCAGGTCCGGTGAAGTCCTCTGTGTCGTGTTGATGGGGATCACCTCCTGCGCTCCAGTGAAGACCTTGTCACGATGTCAAGGTCAAGTCCGGCGCTCCACCGCGATCAGTCGAACGGGGGTCCGGAGTACGAGACCCGGTGCTTGAACACCTCCCCGTCCCGGATCTCGGCGGAGTACGTCGGCCTCGGCGAGATCGCGCGCCAGGCGTTCAGCACCTCCTCCGACTCCCAGTACTCGAAGATGTTCACCCGGCCCGGTTCGAGCGTGTCCGCGGCGATCACCACGTCGAGGCAGCCGGGATGGGCCCGCGCCTTCTCGACGATCACCTGGTGTCCCTCGACGTACCGGTCCCGTTCCGGCGGGTCGACGTACACCTTTCCCGCCACGATCACCGTCATTTCAAGCTCCTTTCGTCCGGTCGGTTCACCCCACCGACGAACGCGGCCGACGCGAACCGACACGGGCGCGGAAGAAATCCGTCACCGATCGCCCGCCGGCGAAACACCAGATCGCGATCACCGGGTCGCAGATCGCGCAGCCGAACGACGAATCGTCCAGGAACGGGATGATCGGGGCGCCCTTCAGGTGGTGCACGACGTCCCAAGCCGTGTGCAGCAGCCAGCCGATCCCGATGAACGTCCACGATTCGAGCCCGCGGTACGCCACATAGGCCATCAGTGCGGTGAAGACGAGTTCCCAGATCCCGAGCCCGCCGCCGCTGGCGTAGGCCGCGCCCGCGCCGGCGATCATGACCGCGTTGAAGCGGCGGCGGTGCGGCTCGTGGATCAGCGACATCAGGACGACGTAGACGAGGCCGACGAGAATCGGCGCGATGATCATCATGGCTCGACGCTAGAACCGGACGGTGCCCGCTCCCAGTGGCGTGAACGACGCCTTCCAACGGGATCTCGCCATCAGGCGGGTACGTTGCGGTCATGCACACCGTCGCCGTCCTCGCGCTGGACAAGGTGATCCCGTTCGACCTCTCGACACCGATCGAGGTCTTCACCAGGACCCGGCTCGCCGACGGAACCCCGGGCTACGAAGTGGTCGTCTGCGCCGAACATCCGGAAGTCGACGCCGGGCACTTCACCCTGCGCGCGCCAAGGGGGCTGGACGCGCTGCGCGACGCGGACACGATCATCGTCCCCGGCACCGCCGAGCCGAACCGTCCGTTGCCGGAATCCGTCCACGACGCGCTGAACTCAGCCGCCGCGAGGGGCACGCGGATCGCCTCGATCTGTTCGGGCACCTTCATCCTCGCCGCCGCGGGCCTGCTCGACGGCCTTCGCGCCACGACGCATTGGGTCGCCGCCGAGGCACTGGCCGCGGCGTACCCGGACGTCGACGTCGACCCGGACGTGCTCTATGTCGACAACGGGCGGATCCTGACCTCCGCGGGCGCCGCCGCGGGCCTGGATCTGTGCCTGCACCTGATCCGGCGGGACCACGGCTCCGCGATCGCGGCCGACGCCGCCCGCCTCTCGGTCATGGCGCTCGAACGCGAGGGCGGCCAGGCGCAGTTCATCGCGTTGCGGCATCCACCCGCGCCCCGTGGCGCGACACTGGAGCCGACTCTGTTGTGGATGCAGGAAAATCTCGCGCGCGAACTCACGCTCGCCGACATCGCCACACGCGCCGGGATGAGCACGCGCACGCTGATCCGGCACTTCCGCGAGCAGACCGGGACGACGCCGTTGCAGTGGCTGCACCGGACCCGGGTCCGGCAGGCGCAGCATCTGCTGGAGACCACCGAGTACGCCGTCGAACGGATCGGTGCCGAAGTCGGTTTCGGTTCGCCCACCTCGTTCCGTGACCGGTTCAAGCGCACGACGGGCGTCAGCCCGGGCACCTATCGGCGCGCTTTCCGTTAGGCGGCAAGGGCCAGAGCGGTGTCCGAAGCCCGCGCCCGGGCCTGGTCGGCGAACCGCCTCCTCGCGACGACGACTCTGAGCCATCGTTCCGAACGCTCGGCGTCCAGATCGGAGGTGGCGCGGGCGAGCACCTCGGCGGCGTGCGCGGCGGACTCGATCTCCGCGGCGGCGCCGAGGTAGTCACCGGCCTCGATCAGCTTGTAGGCGTGGCGCATCTCGGTCTGCGCGGTCGAGTAGATGGCGTAGGCGGCGAGGTTGTTCGCCAGCGGGCCCAGTGAATGCGACATCGGATTCTCCGTTCCTTCTCTCTACGAACACGTCGAACGGGGCCGCCGTGGTTCGACACGGCGGACGGATTTTTTCCGAGGGTTGCGCAAAGTGGCCGCCTCACGACAGCCTGAAGCGCATGCCAGCCCGAGCGGCGTCGTTCCGCAGCGTCTTCGCGGTCGCCGGATTCCGCCGGATCTGGCTCGCGCATCTGCTCTCGGTCGCGGGCGACCAGCTGGCCAGGGTCGCGCTCACGGTGCTGGTGTTCGACAGGACGTCGTCGGCGGGCTGGGCTTCGGCGGCGTACGCGCTGACCTTCGTGCCCGATCTCCTCGGCGGCGCGCTGGGCGGTGTCGCGGACCGGTTCTCGCGACGCACCGTGATGGTGGTGACCGACGTCGGCCGCGCGATCCTGATCGCGCTGATGGCGGTGCCCGGCCTTCCGCTACCGGCCGCGGCCGCGTTGTTGTTCGCCGTCCAACTCATGGCCGGGCCGTTCCACGCGGCCCGGCAGGCGATGCTGCCGGATCTGCTCGATCCGGACCGGCTGGTCGTCGGCCAGGCCGTCATCTCCTCCACGTACCAGGCCGGGCTCGTGGTGGGCTTCGGCGCGGGCGCCGCCGTCGTCACCGGGCTAGGCGTACCCGGGGCGCTGTTGATCGACGCGGGAACGTTCGCGCTGTCGGCGCTCATGCTCCGTTTCGGGCTCGACCGTTTCCCGCCCTCGGCACCCGCCCATCATGAACACCCGTCGCTGCTCGAGGGCTGCCGCCTGGTGGCGCGCGACCGCAAACTGCGCTGGCTGCTGCTCATCGCCTGCTGCTGCGGCTTCTACGTCGTGCCCGAGGGGCTCGCCGTCCCGGTCGCCGCCGAACTGGGCGTCGCGGGCGCGCTGCCGTGGCTGCTGGCCGCGAACCCGGTCGGTTCGGTGCTCGGCGGTCTCCTGCTGAGCCGGATCCCTCGCAAACGGCAGGTCCGGGTGCTGGGCGCGCTGACGGTGGCGAGCAGCCTGGTGCTGATCCCGACCGGCTGGGCTCCGGGTCTGGTCACGATCGTCGTGCTGTGGACGATCTCGGGTGTGTTCTCCGCGCACGACATGATCACGCAGACGCAGTACAGCCTCGCCGCGCCGCCCGCCCATCGCGGCCAGGTGATCGGCGTCGCGATCGCGGCGTTGCGGACGGCTCAGGCGGCGGGGATCGCGCTGGCCGGGCTGCTGGCCCAGGTCGTCGCGCCGACCACCGTGGTCACCGTCGCGGCGATCGCCGGCGTGGTGGTCGCGTTCGTCGCCGGAGCCGGCTGGACGCGGGCGGTGTCGTCCCGCCGCGGCCCTGAGGAACCCGAAGATCCCGTGGGTCCGGTCGGCGGGACGACACCCGTTGGCGAACACGGTTCCTGACACATCACGTCCAGTTGTTGTCACGACGGGTCGTCCAGTTGTTGTCACGCACTACGTTCACCTCCCTTCGCGAAGCCGCGCTCGTGGGCGAGATCACTCACGTCCAGTTGTTGTCACGCCGAGTGGTCCAGTTGTTGTCCCGCATGTCGTTCACCTCCCTCGAAATAGCGATTCATCCGGCAAAAGACTCACCAGTTGTTGTCCTGCATCGGTGCACCTCCCTCGTTTTGGTTGGGCTGTCCGGGGGAATTCGGGGCCACGACTCTCATCGTCCGGACAACGACGGTCGTCGCAGTCCCGGTTCGATTACGGTGTAGATCACCGACGGAAGAGGGTGCGTGGACGGACGACTCGGCGGCGCGCGGCGGCGGCTCAGGGCCTGGCACCTGTGGAGCCTGCCGCGACCTGTGCGTTCCTACGTCCTGGTCGTGAATCTCATCGCAGTCCTCTCGACCGCCGCCACGGCCCGGCTGGTCCCGGTGACCGGTACCGATCTCGTCCGGTTCGGCGTCCTGACGCTGTGCGCGGCCATCGCGATCGAGGGCACCCGGCAGATCGAACGCCAACGGGAGTACGACAGAGCCCCGTCGGTCGCCTACGTCGACACCAAGGCGGTCTGGAGCGTCGCCGCCGTCATCGCGCTGCCGCCGGTGCTCGCCGCCGCGATGGTCGTGGTGACCTACACCATCGCATGGCTGCGGATCTGGCCACACCAACGGCCGGTTCTCCCCCATCGGTGGATCTTTTCCGCCGCGACGGTGCTTTGCGGGACGCAGGCCGCCGTCGTCGTGCTCAGCCTCGGCATGCGCCACTACCCCGGCGCGCCCGACTCCGGACTGCTCGCCGGGGTGGGCGATCTCGCCGTCATCATCGTGGCCGCGGCCTTGCGCTGGGCGATCAACACCGTGCTGGTGATGGTCGCGATCGCGCTCTCGTCACCGCCGAAATCGATCGGCGAACTGTTCTCCGGATTCGGCGACCAGATCCTCGAAGCGGGCGCGCTCGGTCTCGGCCTCGTGACGGCCGTCGTCCTCGTCCAGGCCAACCCGCTGGTGCTGATCGGCGTCGTCATCGCGCTGGTCGCGCTGCACCGCGGGCTGCTGCTGACGCAGTACCGGCGCGACGCGCACACCGACGCCACCACCGGTCTCGTCACGAAACGCCGCTGGCGTCAGCTGGCCGAAGAACAGCTGGGCCGCACGCGCGCCGGACGCAAACTCGGCGTGCTGTTCCTCGACCTCGACAACTTCAAGACGATCAACGACACCTACGGCCACCCCAACGGCGACCTCGTCCTGCGCGCGGTCGGCGACGCGCTGCTCGCCGAGGTCCGTGAACAGGACATCTGCGGGCGGTGGGGCGGCGAGGAGTTCGCGATCGTCATCCCGGACATCCACGGCGAGGAGACGCTGCGCCAGGTCGCCGAACGGATCCGGCATCAGGTGGCGGTGGTCTCGGTCGCGCTGCCCGATCGCGACACCGTGCTGACCGACCTCACGGTGTCGATCGGCGGGGCGCTGTACCCGGCGGCCAACATCACCAGCGTCGACGACCTCCTCGTCGCCACCGACACCGCGCTCTACCGCGCGAAACAGGGTGGCCGCAACAGGGTCGAATTGGCACCGCCCGCACAGTAGGATTCGCCGCGTCTGGGGAGGCGCGATGGAGCGATTCGCTCGGGGTCCGGTCGGTCTGGTGGTCGCGATCCAGGTCTTGGTGCTGACACTGGTTTCCGGGCGATACGGCTTCCACCGCGACGAGCTGTACTTCCTCGCCGCGGGCAAACGGCTCGCTTGGGGATATGTCGACCAGCCACCGCTGACGCCCTTGCTCGCGCGGATCTCCACCGACGTCTTCGGCGCCACTCCCGCCGGCCTGCGCGTGGCCGCGACCCTGTGCGCCGCCGCGACGGTGGTCCTGCTGGCGCTGGTCGCCCGCGAGTTCGGCGGCGGCCGCGGCGCGCAGGTCCTCACCGCCGCGACGACCGCGCTGGCGGCGTTCGTCGTGGTCGACGGGCACATGCTGTCGACGGCCACCGTCGACCTGCTGATCTGGAGCGCGCTGGGTCTGGTGATCCTGCGCCTGTTCCGCACCGGCGACGGACGGTGGTGGCTCGCGATCGGCGCCGTCGTCGGCATCGGGCTGGAGGCCAAATGGCTTGTCCTGCTGATGGTCGCCTCGATCGGCCTGGCGGTGCTCGCCGTCGGCCCGCGGACCGTCTTCCGCAGCGGCTGGCTCGCCGTCGGCGTCCTGCTCGCGCTCGTGCTGGCCGCACCGGGCCTGATCTGGCAGGCGGCGCATGATTTCCCTTTGCTGACCGTGGCTTCCGGTATCAGCGAGGACGACGGCGCGGAGAACCGGATCCTGTTCGTGCCGATGCAGTTGCTCTATCTCTCCCCGGTGGTGGTGCCCGTCTGGATCGCGGGCGGCCTCCGGCTCTGGCGTGATCCGGAACTGCGCTGGGCCCGTTCCGTGGCGCTGGCTTATCCGGTGTTGTGCGTTCTTTTGTTGGTATTGGGCGGAAAGCCGTACTACTCGGCGCCTTTCCTGTTGCTGCTCACGGCGGCGGGCGCCGAACCCTGTCTGCGCTCACTGGACCGGGTCTCGCGTCGTGTTGGTGCGGCGGTGCTGGCTGTGCTCGGTGCCGCGATCTCACTCGTCGTCGGACTGCCTCTGCTGCCGGTGTCCGCGCTGGCGCCGGTCCTGGTGGTGAACAAGGAACAAGGCGAGCAGGCGGGCTGGCCCGAGCTGGCTTCCTCGGTCACCCAGGTCTGGGAGCGGATCCCGGCGGAACAGCGCTCGACCGCGGTGATCTTCACGCGGAACTACGGGCAGGCAGGGGCTCTGGAGTACTACGGGCTTCCCGGCGTGTACTCGGGGCATATGTCCTATGCGGACTGGGGGCCACCTCCTGCAACGGCTTCGGGACCCGTGGTCGTGGTGGGGCCGTACCTTCCGGCGTGGTTCACCGACTGCCACGAGGCGGCCGTGCACGACAACGGGCTCGGGGTGGAGAACGACGAGCAGGGAGTGCGGATTTCGTTGTGTGCGGGGACTTCCCGGCCTTGGGCCGCGCTTTGGAGCGAGTTGCGACACTACTATTGATCCGAAACTGTCGGTGGCCGGTCGTATGTTCTGCGTGTGGACACACTCAACGCCACTGTGGCGCTACTCAAGGAAATCACCTCACTGGAAGCTCTTCGGGAGGTCAATGCTTCACTGGATACGTTGGGAGACAACGATGCCGTGGATGCCGCTCTCGCAGCTACGGAAGGAATCGCACGCCTGGAGGCCGTCCGGTTCCGCGCATTAGGCCGGTTGAGCCGACATCGCGACGGCGCCCCCAGCGTGGCGCAGGAGGTCGCGCTCGCTCTGTCCGTTGTGGACGGTCATGCTGCCGGCTTGGTCTCCACCGCCCAGGCATTGACCACCCGACTGCCCCGCACCCTCGGGTTGCTGGATGCCGGAAAGGTAGGCGGCTATGGGGCGATGAAAGTCGCTGCCGCTACTGCGTGGCTCTCCGACGACGACGCCCGCGCGGTGGACGCCGTCCTGGAAGACCGTCTGCCGGACCGGAACTCCGACCAAATCCGGAAAGCAGCCAACCACGCCGCGATGATGGCCGACCGCGACGGCGCCTCCCGCCGGGCCGAGCGGAATCGTGGCGGACGCCGTCTCTCGGTACGCCACGGCGAGACCGGAGTGGCCTCCATCGAAGTCGAAGACGGCCCCGTGGAGAAAGTGGCCGCCGCCTACACCCGCATCGACCGCGAAGCCCGCGCCCTGCGGGCCGGCGGAGAGACACGCACCCTGGATCAGCTTCGTGCCGATGTCGCCCTCGATCTCTTGCTGGGCGGCCAGGGCGGGAAGAGCGAACGATCCGAAGTGTTCCTCTACATGGACCTGCACACCTACCTCGGACTGAACGACGACCCCGCCGAGATGGCCGGACACGGCCACATCCCGGCGTCACTGGCCCGGGAGATCGCTGGCGGACCGAACACCGTACTGCGGCGGATCATCACCGACCCACTCTCCGGACAAGTCCTCGACCTCGGACGCGACCGCTACCGGCCCACCGCCGGACTCGACGAATTCGTCCGGGTCCGGGACCGGGAATGCCGAAGACCCGGCTGCCACCGCGTCGCCCAAGCCTGCGACCTCGACCACTCGCTGCCCTGGCAATTCGGTGGCCACACCGCGGACACGGAACTGGTCGATCTATGCCGCCGCGACCATCGGCTGAAGGACGAGCCGGGCTGGAACTACGCATTGGGTTCCGATGGGACTCTCACCATCACCACACCCACCGGGCAGCGCTACGACAGCGCACCACCGCCACTGCACGAACCCCGCGCCGAAGAACCACCACCGTTCTGACCGCCGCCTGATTGCCGAAAAACGGCAACGGCTCGATCATCCGCTGCCCTCGCGGCGCATCGCAACGGCGCCGCACCTCCGACAGCCATCGACCGACCGCCGCCTCACTCGTCGGCCGACAACCCTCGGCCGTCGTCGCCGAAAAGCGGCCAACCCCGGCAGCACCCACCGCAGCACGACAAGGCCCCGCCCCCTAACAACGTCGCCGAAAACCGACCACCCCCACCACCGGCAGCCACAACCCCGAGCGCCCCCGGTGAAACCGGCGTGAACACCCGGTGACACCTCGCGACCCCACCCGGCAGCCCCAGCCGCCAGTTGTCCACTTCATGACGTCATCCGGCCCCACCGCTAGGTGTTCCACGACACTTTTTGGCGGGTTCCTACAATCCCCGGCCCCCGGCATGCGCCACCGGCGACATTCTCGTACCGGCCGGTAAGAGGCAGGCTGTTAGACAGGTATCAGGAGACTGTCCCGCGCGTGATCCGGCGGGACGGTGCCGCTCACTTGGGAGGCTCAGTCGGTGTTCAGTCGTGTCGCCATCGTCAACCGCGGAGAAGCCGCGATGCGGCTCATCCACGCCGTCCGCGAGCTTTCGGCGGAGACCGGACGGCGGATCGAGACCGTCGCGCTCTTCACGGACGCGGACCGGTCGGCGACGTTCGTGCGGGAAGCCGACATCAGCTACAACCTCGGGCCCGCGTCGGCGCGCCCCTATCTCGACTTCGCCGTGCTGGAGCGGGCGCTGACCGAGACCGGGGCCGACGCGGCCTGGGTCGGCTGGGGGTTCGTGGCCGAGGATCCGGCCTTCGCCGAGCTGTGTGAGCGGCTGGGCGTCACCTTCATCGGTCCGAGCGCGGACGCGATGCGCAAGCTCGGCGACAAGATCGGCGCGAAGCTGATCGCCGAAGAGGTCGGCGTGCCCGTCGCTCCCTGGAGCCGCGGCGCCGTCGCGGATCTCGACGCCGCCATCAAGGCCGCCGACGAGATCGGCTATCCGCTGATGCTCAAGGCCACCGCCGGCGGTGGCGGTCGCGGTATCCGCGTCATCACCTCCGCCGACGAGCTCAAGGACGCCTACGAGCGCACCAGCCTGGAGGCCGAGCGCGCCTTCGGCAGCGGCGTCGTCTTCCTGGAGCGCCTGGTCACCGGCGCCCGGCACGTCGAGGTCCAGGTCATCGCCGACGGCCAGGGCACCGCGTGGGCGCTCGGCGTCCGCGACTGTTCGGTGCAGCGCCGCAACCAGAAGATCATCGAGGAGTCCGCCTCCCCGGTGCTCAGCCCCGAGCAGGCCGACGAGCTCAAGCGGTCCGCCGAGCGGCTCGCGCTCGCGGTCGATTACCGCGGGGCCGGGACGGTCGAGTTCCTCTACCACCCCGGCGACAAGCTGTTCGCGTTCCTCGAGGTGAACACCCGCCTCCAGGTCGAGCACCCGATCACCGAGCTGACCACCGGCATGGACCTGGTCAAGGCCCAGCTGCACGTCGCTTCCGGCGGCAAGCTCGAAGGCGTCCAGCCGGTCGAGTTCGGGCACGCCGTCGAGGCGCGGCTCAACGCCGAAGACCCGGACCGCGACTTCGCGCCGTCCCCGGGCCGCATCGCCCGCCTGGACCTGCCCGCCGGCCCCGGTATCCGCGTCGACACCGGAGTCAGCGAAGGCGACACCATCCCGGCCGACTTCGACTCGATGATCGCGAAGATCATCGCCTACGGCCGCGACCGTGACGAGGCACTCGGCCGTCTGCGCCGCGCGATGGCGCAGACCACGGTCATCATCGAGGGCGGCGCGACCAACAAGAGCTTCGTCCTCGACCTGCTCGACCAGCCCGAGGTGATCGACGGCAGCGCCGACACCGGCTGGATCGACCGCGTCCGCGGCGAGGGCAAGCTGGTCACCCACCGCCATTCGGCGATCGCGCTCGCGGCCGCCGCCATCGAGGCGTACGAGGACGAGGAAGCCGTCGAGCGCCAGCGGCTCCTCTCCACCGCGCACGGTGGCCGCCCGCAGGTCCAGCACGAGAGCGGCCGTCCGCTCGACCTCAAGCTGCGCGGTGCCGCGTACCGCGTGAGCGTCGCCAGGATCGGCCACCGCCGGTTCCGCGTCGGCGTCTCGGCGGGCGGCGGCGAGATCCACCCCGCCGACGTCGAGGTCGACCGGTTCGACGAGCACACCGGCCAGATCACCGTCAACGGCACCCGGTTCCGCCTGGTCACCGGCACCCACGGCCCGATCCACCTGGTCGAGGTCGACGGCATCACCCACCGCATCAGCCGGGACGAGGGCGGCGTCGTCCGCTCCCCCGCGCCCGCGCTCGTCGTCGCGACCCCGCTGGAGGTCGGCGCCGAGGTCGAAGCAGGCGCGCCCGTGCTGGTGCTGGAAAGCATGAAGATGGAGACGGTGCTCCGCGCACCGTTCCGCGCGAAGCTGCGTGAATGCGTCGTCTCGGTCGGCAGCCAGGTCGAGACCGGCGCTCCCCTGCTGCGGCTCGAACCGGTGGCCGAAGAAGGCGAAGAGGTCGCCGAGGACACCGGCAGCGTCGAGATCGAGCTGCCCGCGGAGCCGGACGGCACGTCCGCGGCACAGCGGATCACGCGGGGACAGCAGGACCTGCGCAGCCTCCTGCTCGGCTTCGACGTCGACCCGCACGACGAGCGCCGCACGCTCAGCACGTACCTGGCTGCCCGCGCCGAACTGGACGGCAACAGCGATCGCCCGCTGGAGGGTGAGGTCGAGCTGCTGACCGTGTTCGCGGACCTCTCCGAGCTGATGCGCAACAAGCCGGCGCGCGAAGACACCAAGACGGACACCCGGGTGCACAGCTCCCGCGAGTTCTTCCACACCTACCTGCAGAGCCTCGACGTCGACCGCGCCGGGCTGTCGGAGTCGTTCCAGAACAAGCTGAAGAAGGTGCTGGCGCACTACGGCATCAAGGATCTGGAGCGGACGCCGGAGCTGGAGGAGGCGGTCTTCCGCATCTTCCTCGCCCAGCAGCGCACCTCGTCCGACGTCGCGGTCGTCACCGCGCTGCTGCGGCAGTGGCTCACCGAGCCGCAGCCGTTCGAGTCGATGCGTGAACCGGCGGGCAAGGCGCTGGAGCAGCTCATCGCCGCCACCCAGCTCCGCTTCCCGGTGGTCGGCGACCTGGCGCGCAGCGTGGTGTTCCGCTGGTTCGCCCAGCCGTTGCTTCGCCGCACCCGCGCCGAGGCCTACAGCGAGGTCCGCAAACACCTGCGTCACCTCGACCTGCACCCGGATTCGCCGGACCGCGCCGAGCGGATCGCGAGCATGCTGGCCAGCGCACAGCCGCTGGTCCGCCTGCTCGGGCAGCGGATCGGCCGCCCCGGCACCGATCACAGCCCGCTGCTGGAGGTGCTGAGCCGCCGCTACTACGGCAACCGCTCGCTCACCGATGTGCAGCAGGTGACCGTCGGCGGCTGCACCTTCGTCACCGGCGACTACGCCGACGCGAACGAGCGGTTCCACATGGTCACCACCGCCGTCGACCGCGCCGGGCTGCCCGGGGCGATCAAGGCGGTCGCCGACCTCGCCGCGCAACTGCCCGCCGACACCGACGTCGAGGCGGACCTGTACCTCACCTGGGACGACGAGTCGGCCGACGACGACACGATGGCCGCCGGGCTGCGCGAGGTCCTGACGGCCGAGTCGCTGCCGAGCCGGATCCGCCGGATCACCACCACGGTCGCCGGGCACGGCGGTGCGGTGATGCACCACCACTTCACCTTCCGCCCGTCCTCGACCGGATTCAGCGAGGAACGGCTGATCCGCGGCCTGCACCCCCTGATCGCCCAGCGGATGCAGTTGCAGCGGCTGGCGAACTTCGACCTCACGCGCCTGCCGTCGGGTGACGAGGACGTGTACCTGTTCAAGTGCGTCTCGCCGATGAACCCGTCGGATCAGCGGCTGGTCGCGCTCGCCCAGGTCCGTGACCTGACCCCGTTGCGGGACAACGACGGCAAGCTGCTGGCCCTGCCCGCGGTCGAAGGCACGCTGGCGGGCTGCCTCGACGCGATCCGCGAGGTGCAGGCGAAGCTTCCGCCGAAGAAGCGCTTCGACACCAACCGGATCATGCTGTATGTCTGGCCGACCAGTGAGCTCACCGGCGAGGAGCTGGACACGGTCGCCCAGCGGGTGCAGCCGTCGACGGCGGGCGCGGGCCTCGAAGAGGTCCAGTTCCTCGGCAGGCAGCGCGACCGCGCGACCGGCGAGGTCAAAGAGGTCGCCGTGCGCATCGGCTACGACGTGAGCGGCGGCGTGCAGATGTCGCTGTCCGAGCCCACCACCGAGCCGATACTCCCGCTCGACGACTACCGCCAGAACGTGCTGCGCGCCCGACGCCGCGACACCGTGTACCCGTACGAGCTGACCGAGATGCTCGGTTCGTTCACCGAGTACGACATGGACGACACGAACACCCTCGTCCCGGTCGACCGGAAGAAGGGCCGCAACAAGGCGGCGATCGTCGCCGGTGTGGTCACCACGCCGACCGAACGTCACCCGGAGGGCGTCAAGCGCGTGGTGCTGCTCGGCGACCCGACGAAGGCGCTCGGCGCGCTGTCGGAGCCGGAGTGCTCGCGGGTGATCGCGGCGCTGGACCTCGCCGAGCGGCTGCGGGTCCCGCTGGAGTGGTACGCGCTTTCGGCGGGCGCGCGGATTTCGATGGAGTCCGGTACCGAGAACATGGACTGGGTCGCGGCCGCGCTCAAGCGGATCGTGCACTTCACCCAGAACGGCGGCGAGATCAACATCGTCGTCGCGGGGATCAACGTCGGCGCCCAGCCGTACTGGAACGCCGAAGCGACGATGCTCATGCACACCAAGGGAATCCTGGTGATGACGCCGGATTCCGCGATGGTGCTGACCGGTAAGCAGTCCCTCGACTTCTCCGGTGGCGTCTCGGCCGAGGACAACTTCGGCATCGGCGGCTACGACCGGGTCATGGGCCCGAACGGCCAGGCGCAGTACTGGGCGCCGAACCTCGCCGCGGCACGCGACGTGCTGATGTCGCACTACGACCACACTTACGTGGCACCGGGCGAGCCCGGTCCGCGCAAGGCGGTCACGAACGACCCGATCGACCGGGACATCTCGTCGTTCCCGCACGCGGCCGTCGACAGCGACTTCACCACGGTCGGCCAGATCTTCTCGCGGGAGGCCAACCCCGACCGCAAGAAGCCGTTCGACATCCGCACCGTGATGCGCGCGCTGTCGGACCAGGACCACCCGGTGCTGGAGCGCTGGCCGGGTATGGCCGACGCGGAGACCGCGGCCGTGCAGGACGTGCACCTCGGCGGGCGGCCGGTGTGCCTGCTCGGCATCGAGTCGCGTTCGGTGCCGCGCCGCGGCTTCCCGCCCACCGACGGACCGGACACCTACACCGCGGGCACGCTGTTCCCCCGGTCGTCGAAAAAGGCGGCGCGGGCGATCAACGCGGCCAGCGGCAACCGGCCGCTGGTGGTGCTGGCGAACCTGTCCGGCTTCGACGGTTCGCCGGAGTCGATGCGGAAGCTGCAGCTGGAGTACGGCGCGGAGATCGGCCGGGCGATCGTCAACTTCGAGGGCCCGATCGTGTTCACCGTGATCTCGCGATACCACGGCGGCGCGTTCGTGGTCTTCTCGAAGGCGCTGAACCCGAACATGACGGTGCTGGCGCTGGAAGGCTCGTTCGCCTCCGTGCTCGGCGGGGCGCCCGCCGCGGCGGTCGTGTTCGCCGGTGAGGTCAACGCGCGGACCGCGGCGGATCAGCGGGTGCGCTCGCTCACCGAGAAGCTCAGCGGGGCGGTGGGTGCCGAACGCGCCGCGCTGGCCGCGGAGCTGGCCGAGGTCCAGTCGTCGGTGCGGGCCGAGAAACTGGGCGCGGTCGCGGCCGAGTTCGACGGCGTGCACAGCATCGAGCGCGCGGTGAAGGTCGGCTCGGTGGACGCGATCATCAGCGCCGCCGAGATGCGGCCGCGCATCATCGAAGCGATCGAAGCGGGCCTCGCCAAGCAGTAGCCCTCCCTTTAGAGCGCCATGAAAGGTCCTTTCCTTGCAAATTTTGCAAGGAAAGGACCTTTCATGGCACCGGAGGGCTAGTCGGTGGGCGGCTGGTCCCCGAAATCCTCGGGCGCGATCTTGTCCAGCGCCGCCCGGAACTCCTCGACCTCCCGTTCCTGCGCGACCGGGTCGGACGGCACCGTCGGCAGTTCCGCGTCCGGCCCGGCCCCCACGATCTCGACCCGCACCGAAGCGACCTCCAGGACCGCGTCCGCCACCTCGATCCCGACGCCGGCCCGCAAGCCGATCGCGACCGCGTCACTCGGCCGGGCGGAGACGCGGATTCCGGAATCGAGTACCAGATCCGCGAAGAAGATCCCGTCCCGCAGCGCGGTGACCTGCACCCCGGTGACCCGGTGCCCGAACGACTCGACCACCTGGCCGATCAGTTCGATCGTGCCGGGCCGGGGCAGCCGGATCCGTTCCTGCGCGAGCGCCACCGCGCTCGCCTCCGGGCCGCCGATCGTGATCGCCAGCCAGCGGCGCTCGCCGTCCCGTTCCCGCAGCAACATCACCGGTGCCGCTTCCGGGGCCAGGACTGCCATCCCCTCGACGTCCATCGAAATCATGCGCGGTACCTCATTCCCTCGCCTCAGGCGTCGTCGTCCTTGAGTGCCTTGTCCGCCACCACCTCCGACGGGGCGGGCCGGTCACGCCGCTGGAACGGCGTCGTGTGCCCCTCGGCGCGCAGCCGGGGGATCATGTGCGGATAGTGGAGTTCGAACGCCGGCCGTTCCGACCGGATCCTCGGCAGATCGAAGAAGTTGTGCCGGGGCGGCGGACAGGTCGTCGCCCACTCCAGGGAGTTCCCGTATCCCCACGGGTCGTCGACTTCGACGACCTCCCCGAACCGGTAACTGCGGACGACGTTCCAGATGAACGGCAGCACCGACGCGCCCAGCAGGAACGCGCCGATCGTGGAAATGGTGTGCAGCAGGGTGAAACCGTCCGAGCTCAGGTAGTCGGCGTAGCGGCGCGGCATTCCCTCGTTGCCGAGCCAGTGCTGGACGAGGAACGTCATGTGGAAGCCGATGAAGGTGGTCCAGAAATGGAGCTTCGCGAGCCGCTCGTCGAGCATCCGCCCGGTCATCTTGGGGAACCAGAAGTAGATCCCGGCAAAGGTGGCGAACACGATGGTGCCGAACAGCACGTAATGGAAATGCGCCACCACGAAATAGGTGTCGTGGATGTGGAAGTCCAGCGGCGGCGCGGCGAGGATGATCCCGGTCAGCCCGCCGAGCAGGAACGTCACCATGAACCCGATCGACCACAGCATCGGTGATTCGAAGGTGAGCTGCCCCTTCCACATGGTGCCGATCCAGTTGAAGAACTTGATCCCGGTCGGCACCGCGATCAAAAAGGTCATGATGGAAAAGAACGGCAGCAGCACCGCGCCGGTGGCGAACATGTGGTGCGCCCACACGGCGAAGGACAGCGCGGTGATCGCGATCGTCGCGAACACCATGAGTTTGTAGCCGAACAACGGTTTCCGGCTGAACACCGGGACGATCTCGGTGATGATGCCGAAATACGGCAACGCGACGATGTACACCTCGGGATGCCCGAAGAACCAGAATAGGTGCTGGAACAGGATCGCCCCGCCGTTGGCCGGATCGAAGACGTGCGCGCCGAGCCGCCGGTCCGCCTCCAGCCCGAACAGCGCCGCGGTGAGGATCGGGAAGACCGCCAGGATCAGGATCGTGGTGAACAGGATGTTCCAGGTGAACAGCGGCAGCCGCCACATGGTCATCCCGGGCGCGCGCAGACAGAGGATCGTGGTGACCATGTTGACCGCGCCGAGGATCGTGCCGAGCCCGGACACGATCAGGCCCATGATCACCAGATCGGCGCCGACGCCCGGGGTGTGCGCGGCGTTGGACAGCGGCGTGTACATCGTCCACCCGAAGTCGGGCGCACCGCCCGGCGTCATGAACGAGCTGAGCACCATCAGCCCGCCGAAGAGGTAGAGCCAGTAGGAGAACGCGTTCAGCCGCGGGAAGGCGACGTCCGGGGAGCCGATCTGCAGCGGCAGGATGTAGTTGGCGAAGGCGAAGAGATTCGGTGTCGCGTACAGCAACAGCATGATCAGGCCGTGCATGGTGAACAGCTGGTTGTACTGCTCCTGCGACAGGAACTGCATTCCCGGCCTGCCCAGCTCGCCGCGCATCAGCAGCGCCATGAAGCCGCCGATGAGGAAGAACCCGAACGAGGTGCTCATATAAAGCACGCCGATCGTCTTGTGGTCGGTGGTGCGGACGACGCTGAGGAAGGCACTCCCCTTGGGGGCACGGATCCGCCCGCCGAAGCGGACGGCCTCCGGTCGCGGAGAGGGCTTCACGGCGGTCATGGCGACTCCCAGCACGAGGACACACCTTCTGAAGGCTGGTACCCCTCCAGGAGAGTCCCTACACGCGCGCTTTTCAAGGGCTAGCCGAGTAGAGGAACCTGGACACGGTGAGTGAAGGGGGCGTCCTTTGAAAATGTCCGTAATCCGTGCCGCCTCGATGGCACAGCAGGCGCGTGTCACGCCGGGAATCGAGGATATGAAGAGCTACCTGGAATCCCAGGTAGCCGATGTTTCCCACCGGGAGGTGATCGGGCCGGCACTGCCCGGCTCCGGAGCGAGCGGGGTGGTCGTCCACGGCGGGGAACGCGTCGCGTCCTGGGGTGATCCCGGCGTGCCCGAAATGGCGTTCAGTGCCACCAAGAGCGTCGTGTCGACCGTCGCGGGTCTCGCCTTCGACGGCGGGCTGCTCCCGGATGTCCATCAGCCGGTGCGCGACACGCTCGACATGCCCGAACTGACGGGCCCGCGCGCGAGCGCGATCACCTGGCACCACCTGCTCCAGCAGACCAGTCAATGGGACGGTGAGCTCTGGGGCAAACCGGCGTGGGCGGACGCCGGGAGCCTCGGTCCGGGAAGCGCACCACCGGACGCCCCGCCGGGCGCCGGATGGGCTTACAACGACGTCCGGGTGAACCTGCTCTGCCTCGCCCTCACCCGCCTGTTCGCCCGGCCGCTGCCCTCGGTGCTGCGGGAGGGCGTCCTCGGGCCGATGGGCGCGTCCGGCACCTGGTCGTGGCACGGCTACCGCGGCGCGACAACCCGTATCGACGGCGAGGAGGTTCCCGTCGTCAGCGGCGGAGCGCACTGGGGAGGCGGCCTGTGGATCTCCGCCGACGACCTCGCCTTGCTCGGCCTGCTCTACCTTCGCGACGGCGAACACGACAGCCGCCGTCTGCTCAGCCGCGAGTGGATCGATCGCACCTGGCGCCCGTGCGACCACAACCCGGATTACGGCTACCTCTGGTGGCTCAACGACCGCCGGCGGGTCTTCCCGGCCGCTCCGCCGAGTGGCCGGTGCGCCCGCGGGAACGGCGGCAGGCACCTGCTGTGGGTCGATCCCGAACGCGACCTCGTCGTCGTCTCCCGCTGGGGTGAGGACGCCGGGCGGTTGCTGCACGAGGTCTCGGCCGCGATCTCCTAGCCGAGCAGAGCCTCCAGGTGGTCCGCCGCCGTGGCGGCCCCGCCCGCCTCCCGGAACGAGGCGCCCACCTTCTCGGCGGCCGACCGATAGCCCGGATCGCCCAGCACCCTGGTCACCGCGGCCGCGATCCGTTCGGGTTTCGCCTTGCCGAACCGCAGCCGGACACCGGCGCCCGCGTCGACGACCTGGCCGGCGACGATCGGCTGGTCGTCCCGGATCGGCGAGACCACGAGCGGCACCCCGTGCCACAGGCTTTCGCAGACGGTGTTGTGCCCGCCGTGGCAAACGACGGCGTCCGCGCGGGCCAGAAGCGCCATCTGGGGCACCTGTGGCACCACGAGCACCGTTTCCCCCACCGGCCCCACGCCACCACCGGGGTCGGCGATGACGGTCCGGATCCCGTCGACCCCGGAGAGCCCCTTGGCGGCCGCGCGGAGGAAGTCCCCGGCGGCGTCGGCGTTCGCGGTGCCGAGGGTGACGAACACGGTCGGCACCGCCGGGTCCAGCCAATCCCACGGGAAGCCGCCGGTGGGCGCGCGCCCGCCGATGGACGGCCCGACCAGCCGGACCCGGCTCGGCAGCGCGGCCGGGCCGAGCAGTTCCCGGGTGGTGAACGCGAGCACGCCGTGCGGCGACATCCTGGGGTCGGCGGGTCCGCCGTCGATCCGCGCGCGCAGGCCGTCGAGGAGGTCGTCGAGCCAGGCCGCCACCTTGGGGAGCCCGGCCAACGGGTCGACGAGTTCCGCGGACGTCGTCGCGGAAGTCACCCACGGCAGGCCGAGCCCGTCGGCGACGAGACCGCCCGCGATGGCCTGCTGGTCGGCGATCACCACCTGCGGCCGGAACCGGCCGATCGCGGCGCGGACCCCGGGTGCCATCGCCTCGGCCAGCGGGATCAGGAACTCCTCCCACAGGAACCGGAACGCCGCCGGTCCCTTGAGGCTCGCGTCGCGTTCGGGCAGGCGGCGCGGCACGGTGCACGGGAACACGTCGGCACCGTCGCCGGCGAGCCGCCGGATGACCTCCGGCCGCCCCGCCCAGGCGACCCGGTGCCCGCGTGCGGTGAGCGCGGCCGCGACCCCGACCGCGGGGTTGACGTGCCCGGTCAGCGGTGGAGTGACGAAGAGGAATCTGCCCACTCAGGCCGCCGTTTCGCACGAGTGTTCGCGGACCCAGCCCAGGATCAGTTCCGACGTCTCCGCGGTGCGCTCGACGAGCACCGAATGTCCCTGGTCCGGTAGCACGACGGTGCGGCAGTGGCCGAGGTTCGCCTCCAGGTCCGGAACCTGCGCCGAGAGTCCCGACTGGTCGCCGAACAGCGCGAACACCGGGCACCGGACCGCCGTGAGGTCGTCGTCGATGGTCCGGCTCAGCGGGATGTCCTCCGCCAGCGTGGTGGCCGCGAGGATCTTGTACGCGGATTTCGACAGCCTCGCGGTGTGCGCCCCGTGGTTCTCGGCGATCCAGCCGATCACCTCGTCTTGCGCGAGCCGGTTCTTCGCGTCGGCGAGCCCCTCGGCCATGTGCCCGATCCACGCCCGCACCGGTGGCTCCGCTTCGATGGCGACGACGCTGGCGACGCGTTCGGGACGCGAAGCCGCTAGCCCGAAGGCGATCGAGCCGCCGAACGAGTTCCCGGCCACGTGCACCGGCCGGTCGATCCCGAGTGCGGTGAGCAGGCCGTCGAGGTCGGCGACGAACTCCTCCAGCCGGTAGCCGGTGGCGGGCCGCGTCGTGCGGCCGTGCCCGCGAAGGTCGTACATGACGACGTCGATGCCTTGCGCCGCGAAGGCGGGCCCGAGCGTGAAGTAGTAGCTCGCCAGGCTGTCGGTGAGGAGGCCGTGGACGAACACCACGACCGGCGCCGCGCCGTCCGGCGGACCGAGCCGCTGGACGTGGACGTCGAGATCGCCGACCTTGACCTTCGCCATGGTCAGGCCTTCCCCGCCAGGGACGCGACCACGTGGTCGACCAGTTCGCCGACGGTCAGCGCGATGATCTCGTCCAGTTCGCGGTCCGCGATGAACTCGGCGAAGTTGACCTTGTCGCCGTAGTGGTCGCGCAGCCGCCCGGACAGCGTCACGAGGTCGATGCTCTCCAGTTCGAGGTCGTCGTGGAACTTCGTGTCCCGGCCGATCTCGGCGTCGTCCAGCCCGTACTCCTCGAGCAGTTCGCGCAGCATCACGGTGAGGTCGGCCAGTACGGTCCCGGCCGCCACGGTTTCGGTGGTCATTCTTCGTTCTCCGTCCAAGCCACGACGTAGTCCTTCGCCGGTGTGGTGATCGTGGTGTGCCACACCGGATACCGGGCACCGCCCGCCTCCACGACGAGCCGCCCGTCGTCCGCGCCGACGACGGTGAAAGCGCGCGGATCACCGCGCAGACCGGTGCAGAGCCGTTTCGCGACGGCTTCCTTGGCGGCCCAGAACCTGGTGAACCACAACGCTTCCGGCTCGCCGAGCAGGGCACGTTCCGCCGGGCCGAGAGCAGCGGTGACCGTGCTCTCCGGCCGGTCTTCGACGGCTTCGATGTCGATCCCGCAAGGGCCTCGCCGCGCGATGGCGACGCCGAGCGCGTCCCGGTGGGCGATCGAGACGGTGAGCTCCGGCAGGCTTCTCCCATAGGCGCCCGAGACGGTCGGCGCCCCCGACGAGTCGTTCCCGATGCGCAGCTCGGCGGGAAAGATGTCGCCCGCGCCGTCTGTCCACAAGAGACGCCGGACGGCGTCCTTCGCCGCGATCCGGCCGAGCAGCCAAGCCCGTCTCCGGCGCGGCGACTGGCCGGCGTAGGCCTGTCTTTCCTGCCCCGCCAGCACGTTCCGCATGATCAGCTCGCGAGTGGCCAGATCCGGCCACTGCTCACGGACCAGCGCCCAGCCGCCCGGGCGTTCCTCGGACAGCGTGGCGCGTTCGGGACGCCGGTCCATCGCCCGGATCACCGGGTTGCTGTCGAACCGGCGATCGCGCCAGCCCTCGATCTCGGCCCAGACCCGGCCGCCCCGGCTCAGCTGGACGTCCGCTTCGAGTTCCGCGTCGGTCACCGACACGATGCGGACGACGCAGTCGAGCCGATCCCCGGGTAAGGGATGTTCGCCGTAGAACCGGATCCGCCGCATCCCCACCGGGAACACCGTGGTCCGAGCGGGAAGCCGCGACATGATCCAGTAGCCGAGCAACTGACCGGCGTTGTCCAGCAGCGCCCCCGGCGCCTCGGGGGTCCGCAGTACCCCGCGAACATGGCGATCCCCCACCGCGACCAGTTCTTCGACTCCCTGGAACCTCGGCCCGTGGAACATCCAGCGTTCGGTGTAGAGCTGCTCGGCGCGCAGGTCCGGCCTCCGCTCCCGGGCCGCCGGGAACGTCCACGGCCCGGGCGGATCGGCGGGGAACGCGGCGTCCAGATCGACGACGGCCCTGGAGTAGTCGCCGAGGGAGACACCGGCCCGCGAAGGGCCTTGCGGCACCACGGTCACCGGCACGTCCAGCGCGGGGGTCGCGGCGATCCACTGGTTCAGCCGGACGTCCTCCAGCGCGATCGCGCGGCGGCCCGGCGCGGCCTGTTCGGCGAACTCCATCAAGTGCCCGATCACCGTCGTCGCGGGCACGACCGGCCACGAGTCGGCGGGTTCCGCGCCGGGTGGCTGCTTGAAGAAGCAGTGGTCGAGCAGATACGGCATCGTCTCGACGGAGACGCGGAGTTCGGTGCGCAACGGCCGGATCCGGGGCGCCGGCCTGGCGGCGAACAGTTCGGCCGCCAGGCCGGCGGTGTCGGCCAGCAACCCGGAGAATTCGGCTGCCAGCGGGTTCCGTTGCCCGATCCTGTCCAAAGTGGACGTACCGGCCCCCGACGGGCGGAACCCGTGCCGGACACGTTCGTCGAGCGACACGAGCGCGCCGCCGAGGTCGAGCCGGATCGTCCGGCCGCGGTTCGCGCCGCGTTGGCCCGGCAGCAGTTCGAACGCCGGATCGGCACCGTCGGCCCACAAGGCCGTCGCGGTCCGCAGCAGTTGCGGGAGACCGGGCCGGTGCGCGGAATGCGCGGCGACGACGAGATGTTCGCGGTCGTGCAGCGTGTTCCCGATCAGCGATCCGAGCTGCCCCGCGCCCGTCTGCACGAACGCGCGGAATCCGGCCGCGTACAGGTTCTCCACGAGACCGCGGAACCGCACCGGCTCCAGCAGATGCCGGACGAACAGGTCGCGTACTTCCGCGGCGGCCGACGGATACGGCCTTCCGGTCGTGGCGGACCAGACGGGGAGTTTCGCCGGATGCAGCGTGTAGCGCTCGGCGGCCTCGCGGATCGGGCCGAGATACGGGGCGAGCATCGGGGTGTGGAAGCCGGACCGGAACGGCAGCACCTGGGCGATCACGCCGTCCGCGCGGAACCTTCGGACGAACCCGTCGACGGTCTCCACCGGCCCGCAGATCATCGCCTGATTGGGCGCGTTGTCGTGGGAAAGGACCACATCGGACTGTCCTTTGAGGACATCGCGCACCACGGACGCCGCCGCGCCGATCACCGCGAAGGCCAGCCCCGGCACCTTGAGCGCGTCGGGATCGAAGCCCGCCAGGAACGCGTCCACCTCGGTGTCGGCATGGATCCCGGCGACGGCCATGGCGGTCCACTCCCCCAGGCTGTGCCCGGCGAGCGCGTCCGGGGTGACGCGCAGCCCGCGCAACGCCGTGTCGAGCAGCCTGCCCAGCTGGAACACACCCTTGCCGTGCCTGCCGACGTCGCCGATGGTGACGTCCGGCGTTTCCCAGCGGATACCGAAATGCCGGGCGATGTCGTCGGCGTGCGCCTCGAACTCGTTCTCCAACCCGGGGAAGACGAACGCGAGCTTGCCCCCGCCCACGCCGAGCAGCGGCTCCGGAACGAACCAGAGGTCGTTGCGGCCGCGCCAGGGTTTGCCCTTCGCGATCACTTTCCTGGCCAGGTTCAGCCGTTTGGGCGTCGGGTCGACGAGCCCGAGCCGGACCCGGCCGCGACCGGTGTCACTCTCGCTCAGGACGTCGTCGTGATCGAGCAGGCAGCCCATCTCGGCGACGGTCGGCGCCGAGAGCCGCAGGACCCGCTCGGGCTCGGAGACCTCGACGGCGGGCCGGGTCGCGGCCTGCTCCAGGACCACATGGGCGTTGATCCCGCCGAAGCCGAACGCGTTGACCCCCGCCCGCCGCACCGGCCGCCGGTCGTCGGTCTCCCAGACCTTCGCGGCGCCGAGCGTCTCGAACCGGGTCGCCGCCAGTGCCGGATGCGGGTGCTCGCAGTGCAGGGTCGGCGGCAGAACCCCGTGGTACACCGCCAAAGCGGCCTTGACGAGTCCGGCGACACCCGCCGCGGGCATGGTGTGCCCGATCATCGACTTGACCGAGCCGAGCACCGCCGTCGGCTCGCCCTCCTGCCCGAAGACCTCCGCGATCGTCGCCAGTTCGGCCGCGTCGCCGGCCGGCGTCGCGGTCCCGTGCGCTTCGAGCAGCCCGATCGTGGCGGGGTCGATCCCCGCCGCGCACCAGGCCTGCCGCACCGCGCGGACCTGGCCGGCGGTGTCCGGAGTGGACAGTCCGGCGGTCCGGCCGTCGCTGGCCACGCCGGTCCCGGTGACCACGGCGTAGACCCGGTCGCCGTCCCGTTCGGCGTCCGCGAGCCGTTTGAGCACGACGATGCCGGTGCCCTCGCCGATCAGCACCCCGTCCGCGTCCCGGTGGAACGGCCGGATCCGCTGGCTCCGCGACAACGCGCCGAGCTGCGAGAACACGCTCCAGAACGTGACGTCGTGGCAATGGTGCACCCCACCGGCCAGCACTACGTCGCACCGCCCGCTCGCCAGTTCGCGTACGGCGTGATCGACGGCGACGAGCGAGGAGGCGCAGGCGGCGTCCACCGTGTACGCGGGTCCGCGCAGGTCGAGCCGGTTCGCCAGCCGCGAGGCGGCGAGGTTGGGCACGAGCCCGATCGCGGCGTCGGGGGCTTCGGGGCCGAGCCGGTCCGTGAAGGCCCGGCGGAGTTCTTCCAGCCGCTCGCCGTCGAGTTCGGGCATCAGTTCGCCGAGGGTGCGCACGACCTGGGTGGCCGTGCGGACCCGCTGGTCGAGCCGCACCAGACCGGGCGTCAGATACCCGCCGCGGCCGAGGATGACGCCGGTCCGCTGCCGGTCGGCGGGCAGCCGGTGCTCCCCGCCCGCGTCGGCGATCGCTTGCGCGGCCACCCGCAGCGCGATCAGCTGATCTGGTTCGGTGCCGGGGACCGACGACGGCATCACGCCGAATCCGGTGACGTCCACTTCGGCCAGTTCACCGACGAACCCACCGCGATGACAGTAGATCCGGTCCGCCCGCGGTTCGGCGTCGGGCTGGTAGAAACCCGGATCCCAGCGGTCGGCCGGGACTTCGGTGATCGCGTCGACGCCGTCGACGATGTTGCGCCAGTAGGTGTCGAGGTCGGGGGCGCCCGGGAACAGTACCGACATCCCGACGATCGCGATCGGGGCGGTTTCGGCCACCGGTCACCACCCCGACGCGGTGTAGGTGACGGCCGTGAGGGCCGCGTCGCCCCACGCCAGTTCGCGCAGCAGGCTCAAGGTGCCTTCCTCGGGGTCGATCAGCTCGATCCCGCGCCGGGCGTAGTCCCGCATCAGTTCCGGGGTGACCATCCCGTTGTTCACCCCGGTGGGCGCCCACGGTCCCCAATGGACGGTGAGCCCGCGACGTCCGTACACAGTGGACCAGCGGTGGCCGAGCGCCTCCAGCGCGTCGTTCGCGGCCGCGTAGTCGGCTTGGCCGCGGTTCCCCAGCGTCGCGGCGACACTGCCGAACAGGACGGCGAACTTCGGCGCCTCCGGCAGTTCGCCCGCCGCCGCGAGCAGGGTGCTCGCCCCTTCGACCTTGGTGGCGAAGACCCGGTCGAAGGACGCCGGATCCTTCTCGGCGATCAGCTTGTCCTCGATGACGCCCGCCGCGTAGACGATGCCGTCGAGCCTGCCGTGTTCGGCGTGGATCTCTTTGACCGCGCGGTGCACGGCCTCCGCGTCGAGCATGTCCACCGAGTGGTAGCGCACCGGGCTGCCGAGGTCGCCGATCCGCCGCAGCGTTCCGCGGACCTCGCGTTCGGACTCGATGAGCCGGATGGTCCGCTCGATCTCCGCCGGTTTGGACAGCCCGCTCCCGATCAGGGCGGCACGCAGTTCTTCCGTCGTCGTCGCGGTCGCGATCTCGGGTTCCTCACCGTCGATGGGCACAGCTGTGCGGCCGAACAGTTCGATGCGGCACCGCGACGCCGAGGCCAGCGCGGTGGCCAGCCGGGCGGTGATGCCCTTCGCCCCGCCGACCAGGAGGACGACCGAATCCCGGTCAAGGCCGAGCGCCTCCGCCTCGGCCGTCCCGTCACCGGCCGGGCCGGCGCCCGTGCTGCCGAGCAGGCCGAGGCCTTCCTCGGTCATCCGCAGACCACGCCGCGCGCCACCGCGGCGGACGACGACCGGCTCCCAGTCCCCGGCGGAAAGCTCGGCGAGCAGGGTCTCCACCTGTTCGTCCACAGTTGATTCCGGATGCTGCTCGACCACGCGGGCGACCGTGTCCGGGTACTCCTTGGCGACGGTCCGGAAGAAGCCGCGGGCACCGTCGGCGGGACCGTTCGCGATGAGCCAGCGCGGACCGCGCGCCAAAACCGCTTGGTACAGCGCGAAATCGTCGGGGAACGACGGTGACAGGTGGAACACGCCGTCCGCGCTGTCCTCCGGTACGCCCTGGACCAGTTCGGTTTCGGCGCCGTATCCGGCGAGCCGGGCGGCGAGCATCTCGGCGACCTGACCTTCACCGACGACGGCGAAGCGGAGCCCGGCGAGTTCCTCGTCGGCCGGGGCGGCGTCGGCGAGATCGAATTCCCGCATGAGATAACGCTTCGGTGCCACGACGACGGCGCCGCTCTCTTCGGCAGGCCGGTCACCGGAAGGAACGCCGCCGAGAAGGTCGGCGAGTTCCGCCGCCGTCCGGGCCTTGGCGAGGACCTCGGGATCGCCGTCGGTCAGCCCCAGCCGGGTCGCGAGTTCCCCGGCGATCTCGGCACGTTTGATCGAATCGACGCTCAGATCGGCTTCGAGATCCAGGTCCGGCTCGATCATGTCCACCGGATAGCCGGTCCGCTCGCCGATCACCTCGACGACGGTGTCGAACACCGGCCGTTCGGGCGCGATCTCGACGCGCACGGGCTCGGGTACCGAAGGAACGACGACGGGCGCGGGAGGCGGCACACCCTGATCGGCGCCGAGGTAGCCGAGCAGGACGTCCCGTTGCGCGGCGATCATCTCGCGGCTGGTGCGGAGGAACTCCGAGATGAGCGCCTCACCGCCGTCGGTGCCGGGCCGGGAAGTCACGATCGCCTCCGTGGGGATTCGCTGGGCTGGGTGCAGGGCGGTGGCGGGGATCTCGCCGTCGGCGGTGCGGACGAGGTGCCCGTCGACGGTCCATCCCGCCTTCTTCGGCGGCCGCGCGGACAACGCGTCCGTGCCCGCGCGGCCGGTGAGCAACCGGCCGGTGCGGACGTCCGCACCGGCGACCGCCAGCCTCGCCAAGGCGGCGAGGAAGCCGGGGATCCCGGTGCGGCGACCGCCTTCGAGGGTGACCGTCCGATGTGGACGGGAGCCGAGTACGGCGCCGACGAGCCGGGTGAGGACCGAGCCGGGGCCCGCCTCGACGAACGTCCGGGCGCCCGCCGCGTACATGGCCTCGATCTGGTCGGCGAACCGCACCGGCGCGCCGATCTGCGCGGCCAGTCCGGCGCGGATCCCGTCCGGGGTGGACGGGTAGGGCGCGGCGGTCCGGTTGGCCCACACCGGGATCTCCGGTTCCCTGACCGCGACGGTGCCGAGCACGCGGGCGAACCCCGTCTCCGCCGAGGCGACCAACGGGCTGTGGAACGCGCAGGCGACCGGAAGGGATTTCGCCCCGAACCCGCGGGCGCGCAGGCGGTCCACCGCCACACCGACGGCGTCCGTGGGCCCGGAGATCACCGTCTGCTCCGGTGAATTCCGGTTGGCGGTGACCACGGCCCCGGTCAGGCTCTCGGCGGTGAGTACCGCTTCGACGTCGGCGGCGTTCGCGGCGACGGCCGCCATCGTTCCCGGGTCGCCGGTGCCGGTCGCACCGAGGATCGCCTCCGCCCGCGCCCGGCTGAGTTCCAGCAGCGAAGCCGAACTCAACGCACCGGCGACGGTCAGCGCGACCAGTTCGCCGTAGCTGTGCCCCGCCGCCATCGAAGGCCGGACCCCGGCCGTGCCCAGCAGGTGGTGCGCGGCGATCCCGACGATCCCGAGTGCGGGCTGCGCGGCCCGGGTATCGGTCAACCGGGCACGTTGGGCCTCGCGTCCGGCCTCGTCGAACGCGGTGGGCGGGAACAGGACGTCGACGGTGCTCCCGCCGCGCACGAGATAGCGCCTCAGTTCGGGGAACGCGACGAACAGCTCCGCGAACATCCCCGGGCGCTGGCTGCCCTGTCCCGGGAAGAGGAACGCGATCTCGCCCAGCGGCGCGTCGTCGGCACCGAAGATGCCCGCTTTCTCGTCCCGCTCCCCCGCGATGGCCCGGCGGAGCAATCCGGCAAGTTCGTCCACAGTGGACGCCAGAATGGCGAACCTCGTCCGGCCGCCCCGGCTTTCCGCCCGGCGGGACGCGGCGTGCGCCAGATCCCGCAGCCGCCAACCTTGCCCTGTGGCGGCCAGGAGATCCTGAGCGTCCTTGTCACCCGCGAACAGGAACAGCTCGGCAGGCCAATCATCGAGAGACTTCGCGGGTGGGACGGCGCCTTCGTGCGCGGTGAGGACGACGTGGAAGTTCGTGCCGCCGAATCCGAAGGCGCTCACCCCGGCGACGCGTTCGGTCTCGGCCCACGGCCGGGCCTCGGTGTGGAACGCGAACGGGCTGGCCGCCGGGTCCCAGGCCGGATTCGGCTTCTCCAGGTGCAGCGTCGGCGGTTTGACGCCGGTGTGCAGCGCGAGGCTCGCCTTGATCAACCCGGCCAGCCCGGCCGCGCATTTCGTGTGCCCGATCTGGGATTTCACCGAACCGAGCGCGCACCGGCCGGGTTCGGCGCCGGCCTCGGTGAACACCTTGGTCAGGGTGGCGAGTTCGGTGCGATCGCCGACGACGGTGCCGGTGCCGTGCGCTTCGACGAGCCCGACCCGCGCCGGTGAGATCCCGGCGTTGCGGTATGCCCTGGTCAGTGCGTTGTGCTGGCCTTCGGGACGGGGTGCGGTGAGCCCGAGCGCCCGGCCGTCGCTGGCGCTGCCGACGCCCTTGATGACGGCGTACACCCGGTCGCCGTCGCGTTCGGCGTCCGCCAGCCGTTTCAGGACGACGCACGCGACGCCCTCGCCCAGCGCGATCCCGTCCGCGTCGCTGTCGAAGGTGGCCGATCGGCCGGACGGCGAGAGGGCGTGCACCGAGGAGAACAGCAGGTAGTCGTTGATGCCGTTGTGCAGATCGGCGCCGCCGCACAGGACGAGGTCGCTGGTGCCGGTGACGAGTTCCTTGCAGGCGACGTCGACGGCGGTCAGGGACGAGGCGCACGCCGCGTCGACCGTGTAGTTCGCGCCGCCGAGGTCGAGCCGGTTCGCGACCCGGCCGGCGATGACGTTGGCGAGCACCCCGGGGAACGAGTCCTCGGTGAGGCGCGGCAACTGGCGGTCGAGGTCGGCCGGGAGTTCGCCGAGGTAGGACGGAAGCACCGTGCGCAAGGTCATCGCGTTGGACAGGTCGCTCCCGGCTTCCGCGCCGAAGACCACCGACGTGCGCGACCGGTCGAAGGCGCGTTCGGCGTATCCGGCGTCGGCGAGCGCCCGCCGCGACACTTCCAGCGCCAGCAGCTGCACGGGTTCGATACTCGCGAGCGACGCGGGCGGGATCCCGTGGTCGAGCGGGTCGAACGGGATCTCCGGAAGGAAACCGCCCCAGTGCGACGGCGTCTTCTCGCCGTCGCCGTCGGGCGCGTAGTAGAGCGCCGGATCCCAGCGCCGGGCCGGGACCTCGGTGACGGAGTCCGCTCCGGACAGAATGTTCGCCCAGAACGCGGAGAGGTCCCCGGCCTGCGGGAAGACACCGGCCATCCCCACGATGGCGATGTCGAGCGGTTCCGGCACGGGCTCGTCGTCCGGGACGCTCAGCAGTTCGGCCGCGCGGGCGGAGAGGAACGCCCGGGCCCCGGGACCGACGGCCTCGTGCAACCGGGCGATCGTCGTGACCTCGGACCGCAGCACGGCGACGTCGCCCGCCATGAACATGCCCTCGGCGAGCTGCCGGCCCTCGTCGACCGGGCTGAGCGCGTCCCCGACCCGCTCGATTCCCTTGCTCGCCAGGCGAAGCCGTCCGACGTTGAGCTTCTCCAGCCGTTCCCAGGCCTCGCGGTCGGGCACGTCCTGGTCCTTCAGTGCGCGTTTGAGCTCCGCGTACTCGGTGGTGAACGCCGAACGCACGCACCGTGTCGCGTGTCCCGGCGCGGTCTCCAGCAGGTCGGTGCGGGTGGCTTCGACGATCTGGCGCTGGAACAACGGCAGGACGGCGCCCGCGCGCACGGCCTCCTCGGTGAACAGGTACGCGGTGCCCATCAGCAGGCCGGCCGTCGCGCCGTGCCGGGTCAGCGGTGCCGCGGCGGCGGTGACCATCGCGGCCGAGCGCTCGTCGTGCACTCCACCGGCGAAGTACACCTCGACTTCGGACGCGTAGTCACGGAGCACGTCGATCTGCGCTTCCCACAAGGGAAAACTCGCCCTCGGCCCGACATGCCCACCGCATTCGGCACCTTCGAAGACGAACTTGCGCGCACCCGCTTCGAGGAACTGGCGCAGCAATCCCGGCGACGGGACGTGCAGGAACGTCGAGATCCCCGCGTCCTCCAGCACCTTCGCCTGCGCCGGGCGGCCACCGGCGATGATGGCGTGGCTCGGCCGGATCTCACGGATCACCTCAAGCTGCGCGGCCCGGACGTCTTCGGCCGCGAATCCGAGCACACCGACTCCCCAGGGCGCGTCGCCCAACGCCGCCTTGGTCGCTTCGAGCATCTCGCGGGTCTGCGCGGGCCCGGACAACGCCAGGGCCAGGAACGGCAGCGCTCCCCCGGCGGCGACGGCCCGCGCGAATTCGGGCTGGTCGCTCACCCTGGTCATCGGGCCCTGAGCGAGCGGCAACGGGCCGGCGGAAGCGGTGAGCCCCTCGGCGATCGACGCGCGAACGCCTTGGATCGCGGCCGGGAGGGTTGCCCAGCGGTCACGGAACCGCTCGGGCAGGAAGGCGTCCTGCCCGGCCTCCACCGGCCGTCGGCGGAGCCGCCGGACACCACCGTCCACAATGGTCTCGGAACCGTCGAGGCCCTCCAGCGCCATGGTGACGTCCGACGGGAGTTCCGCTTCGGGGAGCAGCGCGAACGCCGTGTCGAGGACGACACCGGCGGCGCCTCCGGCCACGGCGGCGGCCGCGGTGTGCGCGCCGATCCCGCCGTACGCCCAGACCGGGACACCGATCGCCGGATCGCCCAGCAACTGCTGCAGGAACACGAAGGTGCCGAGTTCACCGACCCGGCCGCCCGCCTCGTGGCCTCGGGCGACGAGACCGTCCGCACCGGCGGCGACCGCTCGCACGGCTTCGTCCCGGCTCGTGACTTCCACGAGCACTCGACGCCCCGCGAAGTCCACAGTGGACTGTGGCGTGCCCGCGGCGAGCAGAACCGTGTGCACCGCGGAAGGAAGCTCGGCCGGTCCCGCGACACGGACACCGAAGCCGGTCGCGAGCCAGCTCTCGGCCAGGTCGAGTTCTTCGCGGGCGGCCCGGTTTCCGCTGGTCAGGTCCAGGACACCGAGCGCGCCGGCCCGCGTCGCCGCGGCCGTGAACCGCGCGGACGGCACGCGATGAGGGTGCATCGCGATGAGCAGATCCGCCGTACCGGTCAACGTTGAGGCATCGGCGCCACGAATCGACTTACCCACGGGAAGCCTCCGGCACACGGAAGAGTGACTTGGTTACCGGGCGTACTTAAACGCAGGCGAGGCTTCACGTCAATACTCGACAGTAGGGTTTCCGGTCACAGGAACCGGATGGCGGTACGCCGACCTGCGAAACGCGAAGTCCGTCGCGAGAATTTAGCTTTCCGGATACACACGGGACATCCGCGAAGCCCGGTTTTCCCTGCCCCTACAGGAAAGAACAGTCAACGACCAGGTGTCCCAACGTCCGATACGCCATCCGGCCTGTTACCCGGAGTTCACCATTCCGCTTTCGTCGGACCACCGAAATCAGTGGTCCGTACCCATTTCCGGAAATCGACTCCCGTTCGCCCTATCGTCGGTAGCCCGGCGCCGGGAATTTCGGTATCACGCGCGGAAAACATGAAGGGAATCAGCGGGATTTCGCATTCCGGACGGCGATGCCCAGCAGTTCCGCGGCCGGACCGGCGAGCCGCCGCCCGGCGGGCCACACCGCGCGCAACTCCCGGCCGAAGTCGACCCCGTCCACCGCGACCGCGACGAGCCGCCGGTCGGCGACATCGCGGGCGATGGCGAGTTCGCTGATCACCGCCGGTCCGGCGCCCGCGATCACCGCGTTGCGGACGGCGGAGGCGGAGCCCAGTTCCAGCAACGTTTTCGCCGGGCCGACCCCGGCCTTGCGCAGGGCGGCGTCCACCGTCTCCCTGGTCCCGGAACCGAGTTCACGGACCACGAGCGGCGTGATCGCCAGCTCGGCCGCGGTCACCGGGCGGCGTTTGCGCGCCCACGGATGGCTCGCGGGCACGACGAGGACGAGGCGGTCGGTGGCCACCCGCCGGGACGAAAGGCCGGGCAGCGAACCGGGCGACTCGACGAACCCGAGATCGACCTTGCCCTCTCGCGCCATCTCGGCGGCCTGATCGGAATTGGTGACCTCCAGCCCGAGGTACAGCCCGGGGTCGCCGCGTTTGAGCTCGCCGATCCAGCCCGGCACCAGATACTCGGCCAAGGTCATGCTCGCGGCGACCCGCAGATGCGCCTCGTGCTGGGTGCGCAGCGCTTCGGCGCCGTCGAGCAGACCGTCGAGTTCGGACAGCACGCGGTGCGCCCAGCCCGCGATGACCCGGCCGTCGGGGGTGAGCGCGGAACCGCGCCGCGTACGGTCGACCAGCACCAGTCCCAGCCGTCGCTCGACTGTGGACAGTCGTTTGCTCGCCGACGGCTGGGCGATCCCGAGGCTGGCCGCGGCCTGCCCGATACTGCCGAGCTCGTCCACGAGCACGAGCAGGCGCAGGGAGTCCAGATCGGGTGTGGTCATAGCCCAAGTGTATGACCTACCCCCGGTATTCCCGGCTACCGAGGCCATCCCGGCCGGGCGAAGCTCGAACCATGAGCACCACGCACGCGAGACCGACGAAGCCCTACCTCACCGCCCTGGCCGTCACCGGCGCCGGGGTGGCCGCCGCCTACCTGGTCGGCACCGCTTTCCCGGTCGTCAGCGCGCTCACCATCGCCGTCGTGCTCGGCATCCTCACCGGCTCGCTGTCGTCGGTGTCGGAGGAGACCCGGAAGGCCATCTCCGGGATCACCAAGAAGCTGCTTCGCGCCGGTGTCGTGCTGCTCGGTCTCCAGCTCTCGCTCCCCGCGGTCCTCGCACTCGGCCCCGGGACCCTGCTCGCCGTCGTGCTCACGGTCGGCATCACGTTCCTCGGCACGATCGGCCTCGGCAGGCTCCTCGGCGTGCCGCGTGGCCTGGCGATGCTGGTCGCGACCGGGTTCTCGATCTGCGGCGCGTCCGCCATCGCCGCCATGGAAGGCGTGGTGAAACGCGAGGACTCCGACGTCGCGACCGCGGTCGCGCTGGTCACCTTCTACGGCGGGCTCGCCATCGCCGCGGTCCCGTTGATCGGCGGCTGGCTGCGGCTCGACGCGGCCCGCGTCGGCGAATGGGCCGGGCTCAGCGTGCACGAGGTCGCGCAGGTCGTCGCCGCGGCCACTCCCGCGGGCAGCGCCGCCATCGCCGTCGCGATCGTGATCAAGCTCAGCCGGGTGGTCCTGCTCGCGCCGATGGTGGCCGCGGTCGGCGTGCACGAGCGGAAGCGTCCCGTCGACGGCAAGCGGCCGCCGCTCGTGCCGCTGTTCGTCCTCGGTTTCCTGGCGATGGCCGCGCTGCGCAGCACCGGGATCGTGCCGGGCGTCGCACTCGACGTCGCCAAGGTCGCCTGCACCCTGCTGCTGGCCGGAGCGCTGTTCGGGCTGGGCTGCGCGGTCCGGATCGGCACGCTCGTCCGCACCGGCGGCCGTGCCCTGGTGCTCGGGCTGCTCTCCACCCTGCTGGTCGGGACCACCGCGCTGGTCACGCTGACCGTGCTCGGCTGAGGACCGCGACCGCGAGCAGCGCGACCACGCCGCCGGTGACCATCACGGCCGGGACGGACACCGCGTCGACTACCAGCCCGCCGAGCAGCGCGCCCGCCGAAAGGGTCGCCTGGAACGACGAGGTGAACAGCACCGACGCCGCCTCGGGCGCCTGCGGAGCCGCCCTCGCGAACCACGTTCCCGAGCAGACCGGGACGGCACCGTAGGCGAAACCCCAGATCACCAGCAGCGCGAGCGCGCCCGGTTCCGTGTCGCCGAGGAACGGCAACGCGCAGGTCACCACGCCGATCAGGCCCGCCGCGGTGAGGAAGGTCAGCCGGAGGTCGCGCGCGATCGCCGCACCGGCCACGAAGTTGCCGGCGATCCCGGCGGTGCCGTAGACGAACAGGAAGACGGTGATCAGCTCCGGGCTCACCTGCGTCACCTGGCGCAGGAGCGGCGTGACGTAGGTGTAGGTCCCGAAGTGGGCGAGCACGACCAGCACCGTGACGGCCAGCCCGAGCCGGGTCGCCCGCTGCCGGGTCATCTCGCGCAGGACGCCGAGCCGGGTCGCGCCCGCCGACGGCAGTGGGGGCAAGGCCCACGCCAGCGCGGCGAGGACACCGGCCGTGAAGACCGCCATCACGGCGAAAGCCGCCCGCCAGCCGAAAAGTTCGCCGAGGAAGGTGCCCGCGGGCACGCCCAGCACGGAGCCGAGCGGCACGGCGGAGAAGATCACCGCGGTCGCCGTGCCCGCGCGTTCCGGGCCGACGAGCCGGGCGGCGAGGCCGGACCCGATCGCCCAGAAGGCGCCGATCACCAGCCCGACCAGGACGCGCGAGACGAGCACGGCCCAGTACGCGTGCGCCGTCGCCGCGAGGACGTCGGACAGGGCCAGCACCACCATCAGCGCGCACAGCAGGATCTTGCGGTCGAGCCGTCCGGCGGCGACGGTGACCGCCGGGGCCGCGAGCGCGGCGAGGAAGCCCGGCAGGGTCATGGTCAGGCCCGCCGTCCCCGGCGTGATCCGGAAGTCCTCGCCGATCGGGGTCAGGAGGCCGATCGGCAGGATCTCCGTGGTGACGAGGGAGAAGATCCCGAGCGTCACCGCGAGGACGGCGAGCCATCCCTTCAGCGGGGTCCGCGCGGAGGTGTCGAGGGTCGAAGCGGTCATGTGCTCCAGCCCATCACCGCGCGGGCACCGCGGTCTGGCGGATTCGCGACGTTGATCTAGGTACGGGAGCTGAAGGGGACTTTCCCGGCGTCACATGCGACGAAAGCGTCCTTCACCGCGTCGCATGCGGCGATGGGCCCCTTCAGCCCACGGGGTCTAGGTGCGGGACCGCTGGGTCACGACGATGCAGGCGACGACGATCAGCGCGGTCACCGGAGCGGCGGCCGGGAGGTGCTCGCCGAGCAGCAGGACCGCCCAGACCAGCGTCAGCAGCGGCTGGGCGAGCTGCAACTGGCTCGCCCGCGCGACGCCGATCTCGGCCATTCCCCGGTACCAGGCGAAAAACCCGCCGAACTGCGAGATCAGGGCGACGTACAACAGGCCGACGATCCCTTCGCCGGTGACGTGCAGCGGCTCGGTCGCGAGCCCGAAGACGGCGAACGCGCCGGTGACCGGCAGCGCCATCACCAGCGCCCAGGCGATCACGTGCCAGCCCGCCATCTCCCTGGCCAGCCTGCCGCCCTCGGCGTACCCGAACGCGCACAGCACGAGCGCGCCGAACAGGAAGAGGTCCGCTGTGGACAGTCCGCCGCCGCTCTGCGCCACGGTGAACACCACGACCGCGCTCGCGCCGACCGCGGCGGCGAGCCAGAACCGGCGGGACGGCCGGTTCCCGGTCAGCTTCGAGGAGATGACGGCGGTGGCCAGCGGCAACAGCCCGATCACCACCGCGGAATGCGCCGTCGACGACGTCTTGAGCGCGAGCGTGGTCAGGATCGGGAAGGCGAGGACACAGCCGAGGGAGACCACGGCCAGGCCCCGCCATTGGTCGCGCCTCGGCAGCGGGACCCGGAAGACCCGGAGACAGGTGCCGGCGACCAGCGCGGCCAGGACGCTGCGCAGCCCGGTGGCGGTCCACGGGTCGAAGCCCTTGAGCGCCCACACGGTGGCGGGGAACGTGAACGAGAAGGCGAGGACACCCAGCGCCGCCAGCGCGGTCCCGGAGCGGACCGCTACTGCCCGGTCCGCGATAGCGCTATCATCCAGTCTCATGTCCGATGGTAGCAGCGTCACCAGCCTGGTCATACAGCTGCGGTCCACTTTGGAGCGCTATCCGGTCGATGGAAAGCTCCCGTCCAGCCGGGAGCTGGTCCGGGAGCTGAAGGTGAGCCCGGTGACGGTGTCGCGCGCCATCGCCGCGCTGGCCGCCGAAGGACTGGTGATCACCCGCCCCGGTGCCGGCGTGTTCCGCGCGCCGCCGCCTCGTGAAGCGGCGGTGTCCGGCGACGTGTCGTGGCAGGAGGTGGCGCTGAGCTCGCAGTCCGGCACCCGCGCGATCGACGCGAGCGGCGTGCTCACCGCGCTGAGCGATCCGCCGTCGGGCGTCATCGACCTCAACGGCGGGTACACGCATCCGAGCCTCCAGCCGGAACGCGAACTCGCGGCGGCGTCGGCCCGCGCCGGCCGCCGTCCCGGCGCGTGGACGCGGCCGCCGATCTGCGGCCTGCCCGAGCTGCGCGCCTGGTTCGCCCGCGACATCGGCAGCCCGGTGAACGTCGAGAACGTGCTGGTCACCTCGGGCGGGCAGAGCGCGCTCACCACGGCGTTGCGCGCGCTCGGCGCCCCCGGCGCGCCGGTGCTGGTGGAATCCCCGACGTACCCGGGGATGCTGGCCATCGCGCGGGCGTCGGGGCTGCGGCCGGTCCCGGTGCCGATCGACCGCGACGGCGTCCGGCCCGGACTGCTCGCGGACGCCTTCCGCGACACCGGGGCCCGGTTGTTCGTCTGCCAGCCCGCGTTCCAGAACCCGACCGGCGCGGTGCTGTGCGCCGAACGCCGCGCCGAGGTGCTGCGGATCGCCCGTGACGCGGGCGCTTTCGTGATCGAGGACGACTTCGCCCGCCTGATGGCGCACCCCGGCAGCCCGGCTCCCCCGCCGCCGCTGGTGGCCGACGATCCCGACGGGGTCGTGGTGCACATCCGCTCGCTGACGAAACCGGCGTCGCCGAGCCTGCGGATCAGCGCGCTGGCCGCCCGCGGCCCGGCGCTGGAACGGTTGCGCGGCCTCCACGCCGTCGAGAGCTTCTTCGTGCCGCGGCCGTTGCAGGAAACCGCGCTCGAACTGGTGAGCTCTCCGGCCTGGGCCCGGCACCTGCGCACTCTCGCGGCCTCGTTGCGGGAACGCCGCGACGTGGCCGTCTCGGCGCTGCGGGAGTTCCTGCCGTCCTGGCGGGCCGTCCCGGTCCCGACCGGGGGCTACCACCTGTGGCAGCCGCTCCCCGGCTTCGTCGACGAAGTAGCGCTGACCAGTGCCGCTTTCCGTGCGGGAGTAGCGGTCACCCCCGGCAGGATGTACTTCGCGGCCGAGGCGCCGGGCCCCTATCTTCGCCTGAGCTACGTCAGCGCCGCGACAGGCGCGCAGCTGCGCGAAGGGGTCCAACGCCTTTCCCAGGCGTACCAGGAGATCCCCGGCTGACGTCTCGTACGATCGCGCACGGAGGCGACGAGAACGCATGACTCAGCCCGCGGCGGAGCCGCACGATTCACCCGGCAGGCTCTGGGAGCTGCTCGACGACGGCCAGCGCAAGGCGCTGCGGGCCGAGGCCGAACTGCGCCGGTACCCGGCGGGAACGGTGATCATCCGCGAGGGTGACCGCTCGGACTGGGTGCTGATCCTGATGACCGGGCGGGTCAAGATCACGTCGGTGTCCACCGGCGGCTACGACGCCGTGCTGGCCGTGCGCGATCCGGGCGACATCATCGGCGAGATGGCGTCGATGGACGGCAGCCTGCGCTCGGCGACGGCGATCGCCGTCGAGCCGGTTACCGGGCTGTGGCTGTCTTCGCGGGCGTTCAACTCCGTGCTCCGCGAACATCCCGGCATCTCCGTGGTCCTGCTCCGGATCATCACCTCACGCCTGCGCTACGCCAACTCGCGCCGCACCGAATTCGGGGACAGCACCGCCGCCGAACGTATCGCCGCCATCCTCGTCGACCTCGCCGAGCGCTACGGCGTGCCCGTCGCCGGCGGCACCCTGATCGCCCTGCGGATCAACCAGCGCGACCTCGCTGGACTCGCATCCGCGTCACGGGAAGCCGTCGCGCGGACCCTGCGGGCCCTGCGCGCCGACGGGCTGCTCAGCACCGGCCGCCAGCGGCTGGTCGTCCGGAGCCTGACCGACCTCAGGCAGCTGGCCCCCGACGACCGCTGAGCCACCGCGGCAGCGCCCTCATCGGCGCACGGCTCTCCAGCGAAGCAGGGTCCGATGGCGTTCCACCCGCGCCCCGAACCGGGTGAGCGTTTCGTGCACGGCCGGGTCGCCGGGGTCGAACATCACGCGGTCGCGCACCAGGGCGCCCAGTTCGATGATCAGCGGCCCCGCCAGGTCGTCATGGACCCTGAGAATCGTCAGCGAAGCCAGACCGCTCTGCTTCTTGTGCCAGGCGAGGACGTCGACGCGAACCGGCGCCCTCCGGAACCGGCGCACGCCCATGGCGACGAGCCCCGCGACACCCTGGCACAGCAATTCCAGCACCAGGAACGGCATCAAGAAGAGCCCCAGCAGCAAGTACATCGGGACGTGCACGAGTGCTTCCAAGAAGACCAGCAGCCCGAAAGCGCCCGTCGCCACCTTGTCCAGAGGTCCGTTGTCTTCGGCCTCGTCTCGAGCCTTGGGTTCGTCGTCGAGGTAGAGCCCCCAGTCCGGGGTGAGCTTGTAGTGCCGGTAGCCGCCGGCGAGCCCAGCGAACGGCTGGACCCACCGGCGCCACGGGGCGAACCGGCGATCGACCGCCCATTCGCGCCCCTCCGGATCGAACACCTTCATCGCCCTCCCCCTCTCGATCTCGCCCCGTGTCGGCGGGATCGAGCTTGGCAGGAAAAGCACCGTCGTTCTGCGTCACCTGACACAGAACGCGAGATCGGTTGTACGCGCCTTGTACGACCGAAAAGGACGCTGATACCCCGTCACCCGGAAACCATCCAGGACGGAGCAATCCCGTGAAGATCTCTCGCGTCGCACAGGGCCTGTTCGCGGCCCTCGTCGCCATCGCGGCGGTCGGCGCCTTCCCGGCCACCTCATTCGCCGCGACCGCCGCCGTCGGGAACACGGTGGTGTACAAACAGAAAACAGAAGGTTACGACTGCTTCAGAATCCCCGCCATCGTCAAGGCGAACAACGGCGAGCTGCTCGCCTTCGCCGAAGGCCGCAACGGCGGCGCCAGCTTCTGCAACGACCGCGGCGACATCGATCTCGTCGTGAAACGCTCCGCCGACAACGGGAAGACCTGGAGCGCACCGAAGATCGTCATCGAAGGTTTCGGTGACACCAAAGGAAACCCGACGCCGATCGTGATCCCCTCCACCGGACGGATCGTGCTGCTCTCGGTGATGGAATGCGTCAAGAACCCCGACTGCAACCGGATTCCACGCGTCTCGATCAGCGACGACCACGGCAAGACGTGGACCGCGCCGAAGGTACTCACCACGCAGCTCGGGTTCGCCACCGCGCCGGGCTGGCTCGCGACCGGTCCTTCGCACGGCATCGTGCTGACGCGCGGCGCGCACGCCGGCCGGATCGTCGCCGGGATGAGCTACACCGTCGACGGCAAGAACAGCGGCGCGCTCATCTACAGCGACGACCAGGGTGTCACCTGGAAACGCGGCGCCACCGACACCCCGGCGACGACGGCCGGGCTCAACCCGCAGGAGATCAGCGTCACCGAACTGCTCGACGGGCGGGTCTACGCCGCGGCGCGCAACCAGGCCAACAACGACGACAAGTGCTTGAGCGGCGGCGCGAAGAACCGTGCCTACGCCATCAGTTCCGATGGTGGTGCGAGCTTCTCCACCAAGTTCACCTTCGAGGAGGACTTGATCACGCCGGTGGTGCAGGCGTCGACCGCGCGGATGACCGCGACCGACAAGGCGGGCAAGTACAACCGGATCCTGTTCGCCGCGCCGTCGGTCTGCGACCGCCGCAAGGAACTCGTCGTGCGGTCGTCGTTCGACGAGGGCGCGAACTGGCAGGGCAACTCCGCCGGAACCCTGGTGTGGAGCGGTGATGCCGCGTACTCCGACATGGTCCAGCTTTCGTCGGGCTCGGTCGGCGTGCTGTACGAGGCGGGCCCGGCGGGCAACGCCAACGAGACCATCCGCTTCTCGACCGTCACCGAGACGACCCTCGGCGCCCCGGTGTGCGGCGGCGGCTACGGCGTGATCGACTCGGCGCCCCTCGGGACGGCGGGCACGGTTTACCTGTCCTACAACGCTTCCAACGGACAGAACTGTGTCAGCACGATGAAGAGCGAGGCGGCGGGCACCGCGACCGCGACGTCGGCCTACCTCGAGGTGTCGGGGTCGGCCCGGATCACCGACTCGGGCTCGTTCTCGTGGTTCGCCGGTCCGGTGCGGGCGGCCGCGGCGGGCAAATGCGTGAAGTGGGGCGGTTCCGCGGGCGGGATCAAGTACGACAGCCCGTCCGAACATTGCGGCTGAGCCGGGCGTCCGTGAAGGCCTCCTTGAGGGACTCTGGGTCCCTCAAGGAGGCCTTCACGGACCGAACTCACGCGCGGCGCGTCACCCACCAAAGCCTCGCGCCCAGCACGGCGGCGACCGCGGCCGCGGCGGTGAGCCAGCAGAAGGTCGCGCGGAAGGCCGCCTCCGCGCCCGCGGGCAACAAATTCGCCAGTACGACGGCGAACAGAGCGGTCCCGGCGGCACCGCCGACCCGGCTGACGATGTTGATCTGCGCGGCGGCGTCGGGCAACTGGTCCTTGGTGACGGCCGCGTATCCGGCCGTGGTCGCGGGCATCAGCAGGAACGCCACGGCGATTCCCCTGGCCAGCAACAGGATCTGCACGACCGCACCGTCGGGCGGGAAACCGCCGATGGCGAAGGGGACGGTGGTGGCGAGCGTCGCGACACTCCCCCAGGCGGCCACCAGACCCGCGCCGTAGCGGTCGGTGAGCTTGCCGGAGATCGGCAACGCGATCGCCGAACCGAGCCCGAGCCCCATCAGCAGCAGCCCCGTCTCGACGACCCCGCTCCCGCCCAGCACCTGGAAGTACAGCGGCAGCAGGAAAAGCGCGCCGAACAACGCGGGCGCGGCGAAGAAGGACAGCGCGACCGCCGCGGTGTAGACGCGGCTGGAGAACAACGTCAGGTCCATGACCGGGTTCTCCCGGCCCCACGACCGCCGGACGAACAGCGCCAGCAGCACGACCCCGGCGACGAGCGGCACCAGCACTCCCGCGCCGAGCTCCTCGCCACCCTCACCCCAGGTGGTGAGCCCGTACAGCAACGCCGGGATTCCGGCGCTCACCAGGACGAAGCCGAGCCAGTCCGGCCGGGTCGCCGCGCCCTTCTCCCCGCGAGGCACCAAGCGCAGCCCGAGGACCAGCGCGACCACGCCGACCGGGATGTTGATCAGGAACAGCCATTCCCAGGAGAGGCCGCGCAGCAGGACCCCGCCGAGAACCGGGCCGAACGTCGGGCCGACGCTCATCACGATGCCCAGCGTCCCCATGACCCGGCCGAGCCGGGCGGGACCGACCGCCTGGCCGAGCACCGTTTGCCCGGCGGGCAGCAGCAGACCGGCGGCGAGGCCTTGCAACACCCGCAGCCCGATCAGCCAGCCGACGTTCCCGGCCAGCGCGCACAGCACCGAGGCCACGGTGAACGCCGCCAGCGACACCAGCCAGACCCGGCCCGCGCCGAAGCGGCGGCTGAGCCAGCCGCACAACGGCAACGCGACCGCCAGCGCGACCAGGTACGCGGTGAAAACCCATTGCACGGAAGCGATTCCGGCGCCGAGTTCGCGGGTGAGCGTCTCGGCTCCGACCGCGAGGACCGTGGTGTCCAGCATGGTCATGAACGCGCCGAGCACGATCACCCAGGCCATCCGCCAGGCCTCGGCCGGAACCTTGTCCGGTGGCGGGACGGTGTTCGCCCGCCGTTCCAGCGAAACAGCCATCGGGATGTTCTCCTCACGTGCCCGGGGATCTTGACCCGGCTCACGCTAAGACCTCGACTTAACTCAAGGTCAAGTGAAGAACACCTCGATCACTTCGGCGGCCGCAGCCGCGGGGAAAGCTTGGTGAGCGCCAATTCCTCCAGCCGGCTCGAGATCTCCGCGAGCCCGGCGTCGAACCGGTCCAGATCCACCCCCTTCTCGGACAGGTCTTCGCGAACGTGCTTCTCCACCTTCGCCCAGTCGTTGCGGTACCGGGTGGCGAGTTCCTTCCACGGCACACCGGCCAGCCCGGCGGTGAGGCCGTCGTCGTAGGCCAGCACGCCGCGCTCCATCAGATAAGCGATGCCCGGGTACCCGAGGTATCCCTGCCAGTAGGACCCGTTGTCGTTGGCCGTGATCGATCCCGCGGCCGGATCGTGGCGGACGTCGTAGGTCTTGGCCTTGTCCGACGACGTCACGCGTGCCGTGTCACCGTCGATCTCGACCCGCCCGTCGGCCACCGCGCCGAGCGCCTCGTAGATCTTGATGACCGGGGACGGCTTCCATGCGGTGGCCAACTCAGCCCTCGAGCCTTTCGAGCAGCACGATGTCGACGGTGTCACCCTCCTCTTTGCCGATCGCCTTGCGCACGTCGGCCTTCACCGGCAGCTTGTGGGTGCCGTCCCCCAGCGCCATGAACGAACTCCGGAACGGGTGCCCGTCGATCGTCCCGCGCACCTTCACCAGTCCCCTGGTGCCGAAGAATTCGGCGGAGCCGGGCATGATCACGTACGTCCAGCCGCCCTTCTCCGGACTCTTGAGCAGCTTCGCGGTGAACTGTTTCTTGTCCATGGATCCACCCTACGACAGCGGACCGACGAAACCAGACACTCAGAGGGTGACCCGGATGCGCACGCGGCGGCCGACATCGCGGGCCCAGGCCCGGATCGACGGCCAGTCCCGGAAATCGCCCGCCCACGGGCCCGCGGCCATGATCTTCCAGAACAGGCCGCTCGCGGTGTCCGGGGTGAGCTTTCCGCCGAAGGTGGCCGTGCGTTCGGCGTCGATCCTCGCGGCCAGCAGGGCGACCCCGGCGGGCAGGCTCACCCGTTTGCCCGCGGCGAGCGGCCCGCAGGGGCCGCTGTGGAACAGCCAGACGGGGCGGTTCCGAAGCGCCTCTTCGTGCTCGGTGAGCAGGCGGACCGCCTCCGGTCGCCAGCGCCGGTGATACAGCGCGCTGCCCACGATCACCGCGCCGTACGGCTCGACGTCCTCGACTTCGGCCGCGTCCAGCAGATCGGCCGTCAGCCCGCCGTCCCGCAGCTCGGCGGCGATCACCTCGGCGATCTCCTTTGTCCCACCGGATCTGCCGGCGTGGACGACGAGCACTGCGGTCATGTCACCATTGTCCGCGCGGCCGCAACCCGTGCCACCGTTCAGCCCATCGACACGCCGCATTCGGCTCACCTCTTCACCCGTCGGAGCGCTACCCGGGAGGCAGGAACGCCGGCCGCACGGCCGGGTCGGGTTCGTCGTAGTAACGGTGGAACACGGCGGTCTGCCCACCGGAGAGCGGGGGGACGATCCAGCTCCACTCGGCCTGGCAACGGCGTCCCGCGCGTTCCTCCTTGGCGATATGCGTGAGAAACCGCCGCGATTCGGTGTGGTGGTCGGCGACGGTCACGCCCGCCGCGTCGAAGGAGTGCTGGACGGCCAGCGTCAGTTCCACCAGCGCGCGATCGCGCCACAGGGTGCGCTCCGACTCCGTCGACAGGCCCATCAGGTCGGCGATCACCGGCAGCAGGTCGTAGCGGTCGGCGTCGGCGAGGTTGCGCGCGCCGACCTCGGTGGCGAGGTACCAGCCGTTGAACGGCGCCGCCGGATAGGTGATCCCGCCGATGACCAGCCGCATGTTGCTGATCGCCGGTACCGCGTGCCAGCGCAGGCCGAGCCCGGCGAACCACCGGTGGTCGGGATGCGACAACGGCACCTCCAGCACGGCGTCCTGGGGCAGCCGGAACAGGCGCCGCTCCCCCGGCTCGGTCTCGATGAGGAGCGGGAGGACGTCGAAGGACCCCTTCCGTTCCGGCGGTCGCCAGCCGTGCTCCCGGACGGTCTCGGTGAAGTCGGCGTGGCGCGGATCGCCCAGCACCGAGCCGTCACCGAGCCGGTAGCCCGCGTACCGGACGAGCTGATCGTTGTGGATCTTCGGGCCGGGCCCCGCCGGGCCGTCCGGCGCGAACACGGTGATGGTCGAGCGGATCCGGCCGCCCCTGGTCGCCTCCCGCAAATGGGTGACGCACTCGTCGGCGATGGCGGCGGCGCCGTCGACGTCGCGGCGGTCTCGCACCTTCAACCCCTGCCAGTACAGCCTGCCGATGCACCGCGCGGAGTTCCGCCAGGCCACGCGCGCGCCGAATTCGAGCTCGGCGGTCGTGTGCCGGTAGGTGCCGGTCGCGCCGATCTCGGCGCGGACCCGGTCGAGCCGTGCGCGCAGTCGCGCCTGCCCGCCGTCCGTTTCGGTGTGGAAGAGCCGGAGGAAGTCCTCGGCCTCCGCCACGTCCACGCTCCGTTCCCGCGGCCGCACCTCCGGAGGCAAGCGAGGGATATCCGTCACTCGCATGGACGCCGTCGCCACCTCGGCCTCCCACTCTCCGAATTCGACGCCGGCACCGGCGGCGGGAACGATCACCATTCCTCCTGCACTCGGAAATGCCCGGAGGCTCATGCCTGATCGGCGAGCTGGCCGGGTCCGGACCAGACGAAAGACGATACCCCACAGAAAGACGGCCACGATCCACCAAATGGCAGAAGCTTCGACCGCGATGACATTTCGCCAGGCAGAAAGCTTGCCGACGACAATATTTGGAATTGAGTACGACTTCGCGGGATATTCACCGAATTTCTTCGAACGAAATGATCACAGGCAGCCAAGATCACTTTATGATCGTCATTAATCACTCTTTCGAGCGTATTCACCCACCAGCCCTTCTGCTCTTTCCCCGTACCGGTGTATTGGCCCGCTTCCGCCGTCGCTAGAGTGCGGGAAGGTCCGACGGAAAGGAAAATCGTGGTCGACAGGCGGATTCCGGTCATCCTGGTCGCGGGCTTCCTCGGCTCCGGCAAGACCACCCTGCTCAACCATCTGCTGGCCAACCGGCAGGGCGCGCGGATCGGGGTCGTGGTCAACGACTTCGGCAGCATCGCGGTCGACGCGATGGCCGTCTCCGGCCAGGTCGACACCATGATGTCGTTCGGCAACGGCTGCCTGTGCTGCGCCGTCGACGCGAGCGGCCTCGACGCCATGCTCGCGAAGCTTTCCGAGGCCGAGGCCGGGATCGACGTCATCGTGATCGAAGCCAGCGGGCTCGCCGAACCGCGTGACCTCATCCGTCTGATGATCGCCAGCGAGGACCCCGTCATCGCCTACGGCGGCCTGGTCGAACTCGTCGACGCCGCCGAGTTCGAGTCGACCAGGAAGCGGCACCCGGAACTGGACGAGCATCTCGGGTTCGCGGACCTGGTCGTGCTCAACAAGACCGACCGGGCCGACGAGGAGACCCTGGCCAAACTGCGCGGCACGATCGACGAGATCGCACCCGGCACGCCGGTGATCGCGACCTCCCACGGCCGGATCGACCCCACCCTGTTCTTCGACGCCCGGCCGCGCGAACGAGTGGGCCAGATGTCGTTCGACGACCTCCGCGAGGAGGAGCACGACCACGACCACCACTTCCACACCGCGTACGACAGCGTCGCCTTCACCACCGAGCGTCCGCTGGACCCGCGACGGCTGATGGACTTCCTCGAACAACGGCCGGGCGGGCTCTACCGGATCAAGGGTTTCCTCGACTTCGGCCCGAACGGCGCGCGGTCCCGGTTCGGCCTGCACACGGTGGGCTCGTTCATCCAGCTGGAGCGGTCGGCGTGGCCTTCAGGCCGGCCGCGCCGGAGCGAACTGGTGCTGATCGGTTCGGGCATCGACACCGAGGCCGTCACCACGCGCCTCGAGGCCTGTGTCGCGGACGATCCCGAGGTCGTCGACGAACGAGGCATGCTGCGCGTACTGCGGTTCATTCAGGACTGACACGCCGAAGGCCGAAATACCGGGAATCGCGGCGCGTCTGCTTGACACTGTTTTCCGGAAGGAATCTCGAGCTGGACCACCTGTATCGGGAGGACAGTTCCATGACGAACACCGCCGGACGCTGGTACCTGGTCGGCGCGCTGCCGGAGGACTCCCCCGCCGCGCATCTGATGACCCGCTCCGAAGACCTCCGGTACCGGCGTTCCGCCTGCGGGGACAAGGAATCCCGGCTCTGGACGCCGGTGGATCTCACCACCACCGAGGTCGCCCCGTGCCCGCGCTGCGCCGCGACCCTGCCCGGCCACCGGTCCAGCCGCAAGGCCGAACCCGCCGTGAACACACAACTCGCCTTCGACCTGCCGCTCTGACCGCATTTAGTCCTCTGAATGCGGTAGTTGCGCGCGCAAGGACCGCATTCAGAGGACTAAATGCTTTCTTTCTTCGCCCTGCTCGGCGCCACCCGGGGCGGCTCGTTCGGCATCTTCGGGTAGACGGGCGGCCAGGGCGCGTCCATGAGCCCGTTCGCCATGTCCTTCCGGGACATCTCCAGCAGCGGCTCGATCGACTGTGGTTCCGTTGCCGCCCAAGGGTCTCCGCGTTCGGCGAGCCGAGCGGGCACAGTGGATAGGGTGAGCTTGTCCGGCTCGACGGTCTCCAGTTCGTCCCAGCCGATCGGCGTCGACACCTGCCCGCCGACCCGCGGCCGCACGCACCACGCGCCGAACACCGTCTTGTGCGGCGCGTTCTGGTTGAAGTCGACGAACACGCGGGAACCGCGTTCTTCCTTCCACCACTGCGCCGTCATCTCGTCCGGGTGGCGGCGTTCGAGTTCGCGGGCGAGCGCGACGGCGGCCGCGCGGACCTCGTAGCCGTCCCACTTCGGCTCCAGCGGCACGTACAGATGCAGGCCGCGCGAGCCCGAGGTCTTCAGCTGCGCCGTGATGCCCAGCTCCTCCAGCAACGCCTTCGTGAGGACGGCGCCATGCCGCAATTCGGGGAACCCGATCCCCGGCGACGGGTCGAGGTCGATGCGCAGCTGGTCGCTGATGTCCGGCGCGTCGGCCCGGTTCGGCCAGACGTGGAAACCGAGGCAGCCCTGGTTCACCGCCCAGATGACGTGCGCGAGGTCCTTCGCCACCAGTGCGTCCGATGTGGTCCCGTTCGGAGTGGACACCACCGTCGTGGTCAGCCAGCCGGGCGCATTCTTCGGGACCCGCTTCTGGAACCAGGACTTCCCACCGGCGCCGTCGGGATAGCGCTCCAGCAGCAAGGGCCGGTCGCCGAGCTGGGCCAGCAGCGGGACCGAGACCGCGCGGTAGTACTCGACGAGGTCCAATTTGGTCTCACCGCGCTCCGGGAAGTAGACCTTGCCCGGATTGGACACCGTGAACTCGACGCCGTCGAGATCCAGCGTGACCGGCTCCGCTTTCATGCTTCCCCCAGCTCGGTGAACAAGGTGGCCAGTTCGGCGGGCGGGACCTCTTCGAGCTGCGCGTACGTGCACGAGGCCGGTTCGCGGTCGGGACGGAAGCGCACGAGCCTCCCGCCGTGTCGGAACCGGGTGCCCTCGACGTGTTCGTAGCGGACCTCGGCGACCCATTCGATGCGGACCGGCTCCCAGCTCAGGTCCTTCTTCGGCGCCCACCGGCTGCCCGCGCCCGGCATCCGGCCGCCCGCCTCCTCGTGGGCCGCGGCCCACTCGCGCCAGGGATGGTTTTCCAGCGCGTTCTCCCGCAGCGGCGCGAGCTCGTCCACCAGCTCACGGCGCCTCGCGGCGGTGAAACTGCTGGCCACGCCCACATGGTTCAGGACGCCTTCGTCGTCGTAGAGGCCCAGCAGCAGCGACCCGACCCCGGCCCCGTCCTTGTGCCACCGGAAACCGGCGACGACGCAGTCCGCGGTGCGCTGGTGCTTGACCTTCCACATCACCCGCTTGTCCTGCTCGTACGGCGCGTCGGCGGGTTTGGCCATCACGCCGTCGAAACCCGCGCCCTCGAAGCGGGTGAACCAGTCCTGTGCGACGTCGGGATCCTCGGACAGCGGGGTGAGGTGTACCCGGGCGAACTTCGTGTCGACCACGCTTTCGAGCAGTTTGCGCCGCTCCCCGAACGGTTCCGGCGTGAGATCCCGGTCTTCCAGGGCGAGCAGGTCGAACACCACGAAACTGGACGGCGTCTCCTCCGCCAGCTTCTTCACGCGAGACGCCGCGGGATGCAGGCGCAGCTGGAGTGCCTCGAAGTCGAGCCCGCCCTCGGTGACCAGCACGATCTCGCCGTCGACGACGCAGCGCTCGGGCAGCGCGTCCTTGAGCAGCTCGACCAGCTCGGGGAAATACCTCGTCAACGGCCGGTCGTTGCGCGAGCCCAGCACGACCTCGTCGCCGTCGCGGAAGACCACGCAGCGGAAGCCGTCCCACTTCGGCTCGTACAGCAGCCCCGGCGTGCGCGGCAGTTCGTGCACGGCCTTGGCCAGCATCGGCTTGACGGGCGGCATCACGGGCAATTCCACGAGGCGATCCTAAGCCGCGCCACCGACAAAAGCGCGACGTCAGAGCCCGGCCAGGAGGAGCCCGCTGCGCGGTTTCGGGGTGAAGTAGGTGGCCTTCCTCGGCATCCGCGCCCCGGCCGCGTGCACGGCGAGCACCTCCGCGTACGGGACCGGGGCCAGCAGCAGCACCGCGTCCGCGTCTTCGGGCAGCGGCACGCCGGGCAGCAGCGGACGCACGTTCGGGCCTTCCGGATCGACCCCGAGCGCCCCGCGGAGCAGCTCCTGCTCGACCACCGCGTGGTCACCACCCGCCTTGCCGAGCGACACCCGGAATGCCGACGTCCCTGCCACCACGGTCACCTCGCCCGCCTCGGACGGCGGCTCCGGCGGGCCGGGGTGGACGTCGTATCCCGCCTCCGTCCAGCGCCGGGCCAGGGTGTCCGCGTCGAGCCCGGTGCCGGCGAGCACCCGGTGGATGGGCCCGATCCGCAGCCCCGGCCCGCCGGTGACCAGCGCAAGCAGCGCGCCGCGCCCGGAGGCCGCGGCGGCCGCGACACGGTGGTTGCCGTCCGCGACCAGGAGATCCAAGCCGTCCAGGGTCGCCAGCAGCCCGTCCTGGTCTTCGCCGGGACCGGTGAGCCACAGTTCGTGTTTTCGGCCCGCGCCGTCCACTGTGGACAGGCTGGGCACCCGGCCCCGGCAGGTCCGTTCGATCAGCGCGGTCAGCTCGCGGCCGCCGGTCGCGGGGACCAGCATCGCGGCGCTCGTCGCGACGCCGAGCCCGGCGAGCATCGCGGCCCGTTCCGCGACGACGTCCGGATAGACGTCCTCGGTGTGCCGGACCCGGGTGACGCCGTCGTCCCGGACGGCGGCGGGGTCGACGAGGCAGAGCACGCCCAGCGCGACCCCGTCCGGCCCGTCGATGCGATACGGGGCGAGCACCGAGGTGACCGGGCGATAGTGCCGCTCCCGGATCCGCTCGAACGTCGCCCTGGCCTGCGGCAACGCGGCCTCGATCGACAGCCCGCCCGCCAGCGCGGCCGGGGTGCGGGCCGGATGCTGCACCGCCAGCAGGCTGTCGCCGCGGGCCCCGGCGAGCGCGGCGGCCACCCGGTCCGGGTCGGCGAACTCGTCGACGTCGGGCCCCGGGACGGTGTCGCGGACTACCCAGCCACGGTCGATCGGGCGGATCCAGGTGCTCATCCGATCCATTTTGCGGGATGGCTCACGGAATAAATCGGTCCCATGACCGGGTGTCTCCATGGAATGCTTACCCATGCGAAGTAGTTGACGTCGTTCATGAGCCTGAGGAGACCGTCACAGATGACCACCCCGGCCCCGGTCACCGCGAAGGAAGGGGTCGGTTTCCGGTCCGAACGCGGCCCCGTCCTGATCGCCGTGATGCTGTGTTCCGGCCTGATCGCGCTGGACTCGACCATCATCGCCACGGCGGTGCCCTCGGTGGTCGCCGATCTGGGCGGATTCTCGCAGTTCCCGTGGCTGTTCTCGATCTATCTGCTGACCCAGGCCGTCACCGTCCCGCTGTACGGCAAGTTCGCCGACGTGCTCGGCAGGCGCCCGGTGATGTTCTTCGGAATCGCGGCGTTCCTCCTGGGCTCGGTGCTGTGCGGCGCGGCCTGGAGCATGCCGGTGCTGATCGCCGCCCGCGCGGTGCAGGGCATCGGCGCGGGCGCCATCCAGCCGATCGCGCTGACCATGGTCGGCGACATGTACACCGTCGAGGAACGCGCGAGGGTGCAGGGCTATCTCGCCAGCGTATGGGCCATCTCGTCGGTGGTCGGGCCGACGCTGGGCGGGGTGTTCGCCGAGTACCTGGACTGGCGCTGGATCTTCTTCATCAACCTGCCGCTCGGCGCGCTGGCGGCGTGGATGCTGTTCCGGAACTTCAGCGAACGCGTCGAACGCCGCTCGCACCGCATCGACTACCTCGGCGCCACGCTGCTCACCCTCGGCTGCTCGCTGCTGATCCTCGGTCTCCTCGAGGGCGGCGTCGCCTGGGGCTGGGCGTCCGCGCCGAGCCTGGGGATCTTCGCCGCCGCTGCGGTGCTGCTGGTGGCGTTCGTGTTCGTGGAACGCAAGGCCGAAGAGCCGGTGCTGCCGCTGTGGATCTTCACGAAACGGACCTTGATCGGCGGTAACCTGGTCGCCGTCGTGGTCGGCATGCTGCTGATGGGCCTGACGTCGTATCTGCCGACCTTCTCGCAGGGCGTGCTCGGCACCGGCGCGCTCGTCGCCGGATTCGCGCTGGCCGCGCTGACCGTCGGCTGGCCGATCTCGGCGTCGCTGGCGGGCCGGATCTACATGCGGATCGGGTTCCGGGACACCGCGCTGATCGGCAGCGGGGCGGTCATCGCGGGCGCGGCGCTGACGGTGTTCCTGGCCGCGGGGTCGTCGATCTGGCTGGCGGCCGCGGCCGCGTTCGTCCTCGGGCTGGGACTGGGGCTGGCGTCGAGCCCGACGCTGATCGCCGTGCAGTCCACCATCGGCTGGGAACGCCGCGGCGTCGTCACCGCGACCAACATGTTCAGCCGCTCGCTGGGCAGCGCCGTCGGCGTCGCGATCTTCGGCGCGATCGCGAACGCGACCCTGGCGAACCGCTTCGCCAGCCCGCCTGCCGGGGTCACCGGCCTGCCGTCCGGCGTCGACGCGACCAGTGTCGTCCTGGAAGGCAACGGCCCGGAAACCCCGACGACGACGTTCGTGCGGGGTGCCCTCGCGGATGCCACGCACCACGTCTTCCTGGCGATGCTGGTGGTCGCCGTGCTCAGCGTCGGCGCGCTGCTGCTGATGCCGCGGCGGACCGAAGAGCTGAAGTTCGACTAGCGCCTCAGTTCTGCAGCGGGACGGCGTGCTCGACGAAGTTCTCCACGAACCGCTCGATCGGCTCCGGCCCGGCCGGGTACAGCACGAACTTGCTCAGCCCGGCGTCGACGTGCTCGGCGATCAGGTCGCGGGCGGCGCTCCAGCCGTCCGCGATCAGCCGGGACGGATCCGCGCCGGACCGCGCCGTGACCGAAGCCGCGAGCGCGTCCGGGATCCCGTCCTCCGCGACGAAGAGGCCGATCCCGAAGTGGTCGGCCTCGATTTCCCGGCCCGCCTCGGCGGCGGCCTCCTGGATCGTCTCGCGGCCGGCCCTCGTCTCCTCCGGCGTGAGGAAACTGGCCAGCCAGCCGTCCGCGAGCCTGCCGACCCGCCGCAGCGCGCCGGGTGCCTTCCCGCCGAGCCAGAGGTCGAGCCGGTTGACCGGGGTGAGACCGAAACCCTCGCCCTCCACCCGGAAGAACTCGCCCTCGAAGGTCACTTCCTCCTGTTCCAGCAAGGCCCTGACAAGTAGCAACGACTCGTCGAACACCGCGGCGCGGCGGCCTTGCGGCACCGGGAACAGGGGCAGTTCCGCGGCGCGCGCCGGCTTCAGGCCGAAGACCGGGAGCACCCTTTTCGGCGCCAGCGCGGCCAGGGAGGCGACCTGTTTGGCGACCAGCACCGGATCACGGCCCGGCAGCACCATCACCCCGGTGCCGACCTTCAGTTTCGTGGTGCGGGTGAGCGCGTGCGTCAGCCCGACGACCGGATCGATCCTGGGCGAGTACACCGCCTCGGGCAGCCAGAGCGAATCGACGCCGGCCCGCTCCAGCAGATCGACCGCGGCGCCGAACTCCCCGGGCGCCGTCCCGGTCCCCAGCCCCACGCCGACCCTGATCTTCAGGTCCTCCGCCACATCCCGCTCCCATCGCCGAGCCCCGGTGTCCAGTGTTCCCAGCGTGAACAACCCCGCACAAGCATGGACGCATTCCGCGAATCCCCCGTACATTCCAGTGTCGTGCGGGTCGTTCCCGCACGGATTGGGGGATTTTCGATGGCAGGACGTGCTCTGAGCAGTTGGACGCGCTGCTTCCATCCGGCGCCGTCGGCCGGGATGCGGCTCCTCGCCTTCCCGCACGCCGGCGGGTCCGCGAGCGCGTTCCGCTCGTTTTCGGCCGCGCTCTCACCCACCGTCGAGGTGCACACCGCCCAGTACCCGGGACGGCAGGACCGGATGGGCGAGCCGGTCATCGACGACCTGCACGCCCTCGCCGAGCAGCTGGTGGACGTCGTCGCCGCGTTCCGGCGACCCTTCGCCCTCTTCGGCCACAGCATGGGCGCCATCGCCGCGTTCGAGGTCGCGCGGCGGCTCGAAGCGCGCGGCATCGTGCCGACGGCGTTGTTCGTCTCGGCCCGCCGAGGCCCGGACCTGCAGAAGGAAAGGGCGCACCACCTCGCCGACGACGACACCTTCCTCAAGGAGGTCAGCCGTCTCGGCGGCACGGACCCCACGATCTTCGACGACCCGGACATCCGCGCGCTCGCGTTGCCCGCCCTGCGCGGTGACTACAAGGCCGTCGAGACCTATCGGTACCGGCCGGGCCCCGACGTGAGCTGCCCGATCGTGGCACTCGCGGGTGACGCGGACCCGGTCCTGGAGCTGCCGGACGTCGAAAACTGGGCCGAGCACACCAGCGGCTCCTTCGAGCTGGAAGTGTTCCCGGGCGGGCACTTCTTCCTCGACGACAACCTGGACGCCGTCGTCGCGCGCATCCTCGGCAAGCTGACCGTCAGTCCCTGAGGCCTTCTCTGCTCGCCCACGCGACGACCTCGGTCCGGTTCGCCATACCCAGTTTCGCCAGGATGCTCCGGACGTGACTTTCCACCGTACGTTCGGAAAGCACCAGTTTCTCGGCGATCCGGCGGTTGCTCAGCGCGTCGGCGAGCAGGGTGACGATCTCGCGTTCCCGCCCGGTGAGCGGGTCCGCGGCGCGGCGTCCGGCGCGGATCCGGTCGAGCAGCGATGCGGCCCGCGCGAGCGGTCCCGGCATGGCCAGCCGCCGGAATTCGTCGAGGGCCTCGCGCGCGATCCCTTGCGCACGCCCGAAATCGCCTTTGGCCACCAGAGCTTCGGCGAGCAGCAATCTCGTTTGGGCGACGCAGGGCCGCGCGCCGATGCCTTCGTTGATCGCGATCGCCCGCTCGGACAGCCGCACCGCCTCGTCGTGGCGGCCCAGCAGGGCGTTGAGCCGGGCGGGGTGTTCCAGACTGGATCCGGTGCAGAAGACACCCGCGCCGCCTGCCACGATCGACTGCACCTCATCGAGGCGCCGCAACAGGTATTCCGCCATCTCGACGTCTCGGAAGGCCTCGACCAGCGGTATGAGATTGGGCAGCGCGCCGGTGGCGTGCAGCGCGAATTCCGGGCTCCGCACCAGCGGAACCAGCTGTTCGTACCGGACCCTCGCCTCGTCGAGGTCGCCCGCGAGCAGGCTCAGCAGCGGTCGCGAGACCAAGGTGACCGGCAGATGCGGTGCCCGGTCCAGCAGACCCGCGTAGTCCTCAGGCAGGCCGCCGGGATCGCCCGTGAGCAGCATGAGCTGGGTTCGGAACGCGTACGACATCCCTTTCGCGGAGAAATCGTCCGCGAGTTCGGTGTCCGCCAGTTCCTCCGCCGCGAGATCGAGTTCGCGCGCCTCCGCCAGATCTCCGCGCAACGACAGCACCGAACTGCGCAGCCGCAGGTCGTGCCAGCGCACCAGCGGAAGCCTCGTGAGCCGCGCCAGCGTGGTCACCGCGACGAGTTCGTCGTCGACGAGCGCCATCCGCCCGTCCGCCAAGGCCGCGTCGATCCGCCATTTGTGGCCCCACAAGGAAACCAGCGGCTGCCGGGTACGCGAGCCCAGTTCGGCGGCGAGCGCGCCGAGCCGTAGCCGTTCGGACAGCGGCAGCTTGTCCGGGGCGACCTTCATCCGGGCGCGGACGGCGTCGACCAGCGCCTCCGGATCGCCTGATCCCTCGGCGAGCACGAACGCTTCGTCGGCGAGCTTCTCCGCGTCGGCGAACCGGCCGTAGTCGGCTTCCACCGACGCGCTGTGCGCCAGCAGGCGTGCCCGCGTCGTCCGGTCGACCCCGTCGGCGGCGAGCGCGCGGACGGCGAGGTCGCGGATGCCGGGCAGGAGATCCGGCGCCGCGACGTCGCGGACCACCAGCGCCGCACGGGCGAGCAGCCCCGCGTCGGCGGCGCGCCGGGCATGGTCGAGACTTCGCGCGAACCGGCCGGTCCGGTATTCGGCGACGGCGAGGTCGAGCAACAGCCCGGCACGGTCCACTTCGGACAGTCCGGCCTTCGCGCGGGCGTCGAGCGCCATCGCGAGGAAGCGCGCCGCTTCGTCGAAGGCCAGTGCCCGGTTCGCTTCCGCGGCCGCGAGCGCCGCCCACTCGGCCGTCTTCCCCGGCGCGGTCGCCGAGCGCAACCAATGCCCGGCCACCGTTCCGGCAAGCGCGGGTTCACGCCTGGCGTGCGCTTCAAGCGCCGCCGCGACCCGACCGTGCAACGCTTCCCGTTCGGCTTGTCCGAGATCCGCGTAGATCCCGTCGCGCACGACGGCGTGCGCGAACCGGCCGGAACCCAGCACCCCTGCCTTTTCGGCTTGATCGAGCCCGTCCGCGACCTCGACGGCCGGCAGGCCGGACACCTCCGAGACCAAGGTGGCGTCGACGTCCTCACCGAGCACCGCCGCGATGGCGAGCAGCCGCCGCACCTCCGGCCCGAGGGCGGCCACCGCGGTCCGCACAAGGTGGCCGAGCTCCGCTCCCCCGGCCGAACGCGCGATCGCCCCGAGATAGAGCGGGTTCCCGCCGGAGCGGCGATAGGCCTCGCGTACTTCGTCTTCGGCCAGTCCGGTGAGCAGCGTCCGCGCGTCGGACTCGGCCAGCGGCGGCAGCGAGATGCTTCGCGCGCCCGGACGGCGCAGGAGATCCGGCAGGGCCGCGTCGAGCGCGGGAGTGTGCCCGGTGTCCCGATGCGTCGCGACCACGGCCAGCTTCGAGCGCCGCAACTCCCCCGCCAGATGCCGCAACAGCCGCAACGACGCTTCGTCGGCCCAGTGCAGGTCTTCGAGGACGACGACCAGGCCCGCCGGTTCCGCCGCGGCCACCAGCGCGTCCGCCGCGGCGGCCACCAGCCGGAACCGCGCCGCCTGGACGTCGCCGGCGCCCTCGGTCTCGGCGAAAGCGGTCTTCACGGCCGAATCCACCGACGGCAGCGCCTCGACGACGCGGCGCCACGGCCACAGCGGCGGTGCCCCCGGATCGTCGGCGCACCGGCCCCACACCACGGCGGGCGCGGTGGCCGTCGCCTCCTCGACCAGCCGGGTCTTGCCGATCCCGGGCGGCCCCGAGACGAGCACCAGCCCGCCGGACCCCGCGGCGGCGTCGGCGAGCCTGCCGTGCAGACTCGCCAGTTCGCCCTCCCGGCCCACGAACGGTTCCCGGTTCACGCAAGGAGTATCGCTCCCCGGGCCCGATTCCGTACCGCCCTGCGTACTGGCACTGATGTCCGGCGGCCGCCGGGAGCGCAGAGTCGGCACGTCCGACGGGAAAGGAAAGCCCATGTACGCCACCGTCCATCAGTTCCGGCGTTCGCACGCCGACGAGTCCGCGGGCTGGGGCCACGCCCTCGCCGCCGAACTCCACCCCGGCACCGGTTCGCCGGGCACCTGCACCCTCGCCCAGGTCGGCGGCCTGACCGGGCTCGTCGTCGCGTTGTGGCGCGACCGCGGGTCCGCGCTCGCCGCCGCCGACCGCCGCGTCGCCCGTGTCTTCGACGCCCGTGTCTACGCGGACGCCGACGTCGAAGGCGGCGCGGCCGAGCCCAGGATCGCGCAGGCGACCTGGTTCGACCGGCCGCTCAGCCAGGCGGAGGCCGACGCCGCCCGGTTCGGCGGACGCGAGCGGATCCGGCCCGCCGTACGGGGGCTCGACGGGGTCGGCGGCTTCTACGTCCTGACCGCCGAAGACCGGTCGAGCCTCATCCTCGGCTTCACCGAGTCGATCGAGGCGATGGAGGCGGTCCAGAAGACGATCATGGCCACGGAGCTGCTGCCCGGCGAGGATCCGGCGCTGCTGCCGGGTCCGGACCGGATCGACGTCCACCGCGTGCTCCACACGTCCCTGCCCTCGCTCGGCCTGGTGGGTGAGCGGCGATGACCGCCGGGACGTCCGCGCGGGTCGGCACGTGGACCGTGCTCGCCGATCGGACCTCGGCCACGTTCACCGTCCGGAACTTCGGGATCCGCCTGGTCCACGGCTCGATCCCGGTCGAGCTGGGCTCGGTGCGGGTCTCGGCCGACGGCGTCGTCGCCGTCGAAGCGGCGCTGGACCTCGACAAGATCGACACCGGCAACGCCAAACGCGACGCCGACCTGCGCAAACCCGGTCTGCTGGCGATCGACGCGCATCCCGTGCTGACCTTCGCGGCGGACCGGATCGAAGAGGGCCCGGACGGGTGGTCGGTCGAGGGCACCCTCGGCGCGCGCGGCGAGTCCTGTCCCCTCACGGTGACCGCGACCGGGCCGGCGGACAACGGCAACGGCACCTGGCGGGTGCTCGCCGGTGCCGTCTTCGACCGGCGGGCGATCGGCCTGCGCGCGCCGAGGTTCCTGATCGGCAGGGAGATCACGATCGCGCTCGACGTGGTCCTCGCCCCGCCGCGCTGATCAGGCCCAGGCGGCGAGTTCCTTGGCGAGCGAGGAAGGTCCGGCGGCGGTGCGCAACGCCGGCGGGCCGGGCCAGCAGTCCTGGTGGTCGCCGGTCCGCAGGCTCTCGGCGAACCTGGCGACCAGGCGCGGATGCGACGCCACCGTGCGGCCGCCGAGGTAGGCGACGACGACATGGTGGTCGTCGACCGAATGCGTCGCCACGGCGGCCGACCAGCCGTGCTCCTCGTGCCACATCAGGTCGACGTCGCGCTCGGGGAAGCCGGGGAGGCGCCAGTTCAGCCTCAGCTGGGCGGTGACCGGACCGGCGAGGTCGACCGTGCCCGAATCCCGCGGTATCCCCAGCGCCGCGGCCACGTCCTCCAGGTAGGCGTTCAGCCTGGTCATGAGCTCCAGACCTGCTTCCGTGGGCGCGGGGGTCGAGGTGGTCACGGTCCCTCATCTTCCTGTCACTTTGTACTGGCGTGACGGGAATTACCCACCCCGGAGCGGCTTCACACCCTCATTTCGTCACACCCCGGTTTCGGTTCGCTCAAGCCGTGGCTTCGATGACCCGGGTGAGCGCCTTGTGCAGGGCCTCCAGCTCGGAGACCTCCATTCCGAGCTTCTCCACGACGCGATACGGGATCTTCTCGGCCTCCGCGCGCAACGCGCGACCGGATTCCGTCAGCTCGACCGTGAGCAGCCGCTCGTCCTCGGCGCTGCGCCGCCGGGTGACGTAACCGATCGTCTCCAGGCGCTTGAGCAGCGGTGACAACGTCGCGGGTTCGGCGCGCAGGGCGACGCTCAGCTCCTTGACCGCCTGCGGGCCCCGCTCCCACAGCGCCAGCATGACGAGGTACTGCGGATGGGTGAGCCCGTGGGGTTCCAGCAGTGGCCGATAGATGGCGATGACGCTGCGCGACGCGACCGACAGCGCGAAACACACCTGACGCTCCAACGCGAGCGGATCCTCGCCCAGATCGATCGCCTTCATCTCCGGCCCCTCCGAGTTCATACCGCCGATCCTAGCGTTGACGCTAATATTTAGCGTACTAATGATTAGTGTACTGTGACGGCATCGACGGAAGGAGTCGCCCGATGCCCCGCAAACGCCCGGACGTGTTCCGCTGGCTGTGGTACTCCCTCGGCGGCAGGCTGCCCGAGCGCTACCACGACTGGATCCTCCACGACGCGACCACCGGGAGCTGGCGCTGGCGGCACGTCGCCCGCAGCACGGTGATGATCGCCCCGCTCTGCGCGGTGTGGCTGCTCCTGCCCGGCCCGCTCACCTTGCGGCTGGCGATCGTGCTGATGGCCGCACTCGTGGCGTACTTCTACTCGATGGCCTACATGGAGGAGAGCATCGAGCACCGGCTCGCCAAGAACGGCTTCCCGCCGGGCATCGGGCGCCGGACCCGCGCGGAAGCCGCCGCGGTCGCGGAAGCCGAGGTGACCGAGCGGTATCTGGCGCGGTACCGGGACCAGCCGAACTCCTGACGCTCTTCGGCGCGCCGGTCGCCCGGGTGCCGATTCCGGACGTTGCGAAAGCCACTTTCGCAACGTTGAAGGTTGCGAAAGTGGCTTTCGCAACGCGCGAGCACCTGCGGGGCACCACGGCAGCCGCCCGCGACCAGGGGCGCGGCTAGAGTGCGCGGTGATGAGACGCAAGCTCCGCCCGCCGCTCCCGCCCCGTCACGGGCTCGATCCCGCGAGGCTCAAGATGCCCGCCGAGGGGCCGTGGACGACGTTGCGCGAGCACCTCGTCGAGCGGCTCCCCCGCGTCGCGCCCGAACGGATCGAGGAGATGCTCCGCGAGGAGCGCATCGTCGGACTGGACGGGCCGCTGGGCGTCGATTCGCCGTTCGTGCCGGACTCGTTCATCTGGTTCCATCGCGACCTGCCCGACGAGGTCGACGTACCGTTCGAGGTTTCCGTCCTGCACCGCGACGAGCATTTCCTCATCGCCGACAAACCGCATTTCCTCGCGACGATCCCGCGCGGACGGCACATCCTGCAGACCGCGCTGGTCCGGCTGCGCCGCGAACTCGACCTCCCGCGGCTCACCCCCGCGCACCGGCTCGACCGGGTCACCGCGGGCCTCATCCTGTTCGTGATCACCCCCGAAGTCCGCGGCAAATACCAGACGATGTTCCGAGATCGCTTGGTACACAAGGAATACGAGGCGATCGCGCGCCACGATCCGGCGGTCGCGATGCCGCGCGAGATCCGCAGCCGCATCGTCAAGGAGCGCGGGGTCATCGCCGCGCAAGAGGTCGAAGGGCCACCCAACGCCGAGACCCGTGTCGAGCTGATCGAGCATCGCGACGGCCTCGGCCGCTACCGCCTGATCCCCGCGACCGGCCGCACCCATCAGCTCAGGCTGCACATGAGCGGCCTCGGGTTGCCGATCCTCGGCGACGACTTCTACCCGGAGCTGACCGAAACCCCGCTCGACGACTTCACCGAACCCCTGCAACTGCTGGCGAAAGTCCTCGAGTTCACCGATCCGGTCACCGGGGAACGCCGCCGGTTCGAGAGCAGGCGGACGCTTCAGGCATGGACGGACCTCGACGCGTGGCGCCGCGGCCCGAGCCTCGTGAGTGGCAAGGACGGTTAGAACCGTCTTCGCCACTCACGAGGCGGCGGCTCACTTCCGCCAGAACTTGATCCCGCTCCAGGTCACCTTGACCGGCCCGGCGCCACTGGCCGTCCGGTAGGCGCCGAACTTGTCGTAGTAGCTCCCGCCGCTGCTGCTCACGGTCTGCTTCAGCGAACCGTTGATGTACACCTTGTGCGTGCTCCCGACCTGGTGCACGGTGTTGACCCGCACCGACGTCCCGACGGTCGCGCCGCTCCCCAAGGTGTCCCCGCCGTGCACGGCGTAGAGCCGCCCGCCGCGCTCGACCGCGAGCATGAAGTACGGACCGGCGGTCGGCGCGTCGCGGAAGGTCTGCTTCAAGCTGATCCGGCTGCCCGCCATGCTGGTGATCCGGAACGAACCCTCGAACTGCCGGGTCCCGCCGGTGTAGGTCACGTAGCGTCGTTCCGCCCGTTGGTCGCCGCTTCCGGTGGAGCAGGTCAGCTCGAAGTTCAGCCCGTCGACCTGGCCGCATCCGCGTTCCTGCACGTTGAACGACGGACTCTCCGCCGTCCACGGCCCCGTTCCGACCTGGGCGTTCGCCGGTATCGCCGACGCGATCAGGCCGAGGACGGCCGTCGCGACCACCCCGGCGGTCCGAAGTCGTCTCCGCATCCTGCCTCCTGCACACTCAGGGCGGCGGTGATGGTCCAGACCAGGACCAGGCTGCGACTGTACGAGCACGAACCGTCGTCGGACAAGACGTTGACGCCCCGGCGTCCCGCTGATTGGGTAACGACGGTGATCCTCTCCTTGACGGTCCTCGAAGGACTGGCGGCCGGGACGATCGACCTCGCCTTCCGGCGCTGGTCGAAACAGAACGTCCACCCCGGTGACGTCATGCGCCTGGAGGCCGGGGTGATCGAGGTCGTCTCGGTCGAGATCGTCGACCCGGACGGCATCACCGAGGCCGAGGCCCGCCGATCGGGCGCGGAGTCCGCGAACGCCGTCCGCGCGACACTCCGTGGCCCCGCGGACGCCCCTGTGTACCGGATCCGGCTGCGCTACCTCGGCCCCGATCCCCGGCACGCACTCAGCACGGACGCCGGACTGTCCGAAAAGGACGTCGAAGCCATCGGCAAGCGCTTGTCCAAGATGGACAGAAACCGCCCGTGGACGCACGAGACCTTGCGGCTCATCGCCGAGCACCCCGGCCGCCGCGCGCAGGAGCTCGCCGACCTCCTCGGCCGCGAGAAGGAACCGTTGAAGGTCGACATCCGCAAGCTGAAGAACCTGGGCCTGACGCTCAGCCTCGAGGTCGGCTACCGGATCTCCCCGCGCGGCGAGGCTTACCTGCGCCTCATCGAGGATCCCAGTAGAACGCGCTGAGTTCCGGCCCGAGCCGCTCCGGTGCGACGCTGTGGAACTCCCCGTCCAGCTCGACCTGCCGCGCGCCCGGGACCGTCTTCGCCGCGGCGAGAGCGGCGGCCTTCAGCCAGTCGGTGCTGCCGTTGCTGTTCACCACGAGCACGGGTGTCGCGATCGACGCCAATTCGCCCGGCACCTTGGAATCCCTCATCACGAACGCGTCGTAGACGAGCGTGGGCGCGAACGAGCGCAGCTCCGCCCACATCGGCGTCGCCTTGGCCGCGGCGACGGCCTCCGCCGGCGTGCCGACCGCGGACATCGTGAACAGCGCGACGGCGTCGTCCCAGCGGTCCGCCGCGACCAGCTCGCGCATCTCGTCGGCGTACCCCTCGGGGACTTCTTCCGTCTCGCCGCGATAAGGCGGCTCGAAGACGGACAGGCGCGCCATCGGCACGCCCGCCGCGGCCGCCAGGAGCGCCAGCGCGCCGCCGGAGGAGATGCCGTGCACGATCACCGGCTCACCGAGCGCGGCGACGACGGCGGCCAGATCCTCGATCTCACGCTCGGCCGAGTACGGCGCGGTGTCGCCGCTGTCGCCCCGGCCCCGGCGGTCGTAGGTCACCACGGAGAACTCGGCCGTCAGCTCCGCGACCAGCGGTTCGTCACCGTGCCGATCGTTGCCCGCGCCCGCGACGACGACCAGCGCGGGGCCCTCGCCGCGCCGTTCGAACGCGATCGGCGTTCCGTCCGCGGACGTCACTGTGTGGATCATGCCGACCATCGTGCCCGACCACACCGACAGAAGCAGGTCATTTACCCGCTCGAACACCCGTTCGACAAATGATCGGAACCGGGGTAGGTTCGGATGCCATGACCCCCGCCCTTCAAGCCTCGCTGTTCGACGAGTGCGCGGCGCTCGGGCTCGGCTCGCTCGACGGGCTCCGGCGCACCGAGCTGACCCGCGGCGCCTGGATCGACGTGCTGCCCGGCTGGCTCGCCGGCGCCGACGAGTTGTTCACCCGGCTCGCCGAAGACGTGCCTTGGCACGCCGAACGACGGCAGATGTACGACCGTGTCGTCGCCGTTCCCCGGCTGCTGAGTTACTACCGCGAAGGCATGCCGCTCCCCCACCCGATCCTCACGGAGGCACGGGAGACGCTTTCGGCGCACTACGCGGAAGAGCTCGGCGAGCCGTTCGTGACCTCCGGTCTGTGCTTCTACCGGGACGGTCGCGACAGTGTCGCCTGGCACGGCGACGACACCGGCCGCTCCCGCACCGAGAACACCATGGTCGCGATCGTCTCGGTCGGCGCCGCCCGGCAGCTGGCGCTGCGCCCGCGTGGCGGAGGCGAGACGGTCCGCCACGCCCTCGGCCACGGCGACCTGATCGTCATGGGCGGCAGCTGCCAGCGCACCTGGGAACACGCCGTCCCCAAGACCACCAAACCGGTCGGACCGAGGATCAGCATCCAGTTCCGCCCGAGAGGAGTCGCCTGAGGATCAGTCCAGCAGCACCGGCAGCGCGTCGACGCCGTAGACGATGGAGACCTTCCGGAAGCCGACCTCTTCCGGTTCGACCGCCAGCCGCATCTCCGGGAACCGCCGGACCAGCGCGGGATACGCGGTGCGCAGTTCCATCCTGGCCAGTTCGGCTCCGATGCAGCGGTGGATGCCCCAGCCGAAGGCGAGATGCGACGTCGGCTCGCGGGTCGCGTCGAACTTCTCCATGTCCTCGCCGAGGACGCCGTCGCGGTTCGCGACACTGAGCGACACCAGCACGATGTCGCCCTTCGCGATCCGGACGCCGGCGATCTCCATGTCCTCCTTGGCGAACCGAGGGAAGGCCATCTGCACCACGGTCAGATACCGCAGGAGTTCCTCGACGAACTTGTGGACGGCCTCGTCGTCACCGCGGACGGTCTCGAACAGCTCGCGATCCTTGAGCAGCACGAGCGCGCCGAGCGCGAGCATGCTCGCCGTGGTCTCCAGTCCGCCGGTGAGCACGCCGTCGGCGAGGCCCGCCAGTTCGCGGTCGTCGATCTCGTCGCCGTGCTCCTTGATGAGCATGCCGAGCAGGCCGTCGCCGGGCTGCTCGCGCTGCTTCTTGACGATCTCGTCCAGATAGGACAGTGACTCGGTCATCGCGCCGAGTGACGCCCCCGCGCCGCCGAAGAGGTCGAACCGCGCGGTGCTCAGCCGCTGGAAGTCGTCGCGATCCTCGTACGGGACGCCCAGCAGCTCACAGATCGTCAGCGACGGGATCGGCAGCGCGAAGGCCTCCCACAGATCGACGGGGCCGTCCGCCTTCTCCATCGCGTCGAGCTGCTCGGCGACGATCTCGTCGATCCGCGGCGTCAGGCGCGAGAGCCGCCGCATGGTGAACTCCGGCGTGAGCAGCCGCCGCAGCCGGGTGTGCACCGGCGGATCGGCGAACCCGAGCCCACCCGGGTTCTGGTCCTCGGTCACGCCGGCGTTCCCGACCAGGTTCGTGAAGTCGCTGCTGAACTCGCCGACCTTGCCCAGCACGGCCTTGGCCTCGTCGTAGCCGGTGACCAGCCAGCCGTTCATCCCGAACGGCAGGTCGAGCTTGCTGATCGGCTCCGTCGCGCGAATCCGGCCCAGCTCGGCCACCGGGTCGAGACCGTCGCGCTTGAGCGGCAGCAGCGCGTTGTCCGGGATGATCGACATCTTGGACAGGTCGAAACCGTTCTTCTGCTGACGCGCGAGGTAACGGCGGCCGATCCAAGCCAGCACGCGCGAGCGAATGCTCCCCATACTTTGCACCCTACTCCAGCCCGCGATCACCTGACCTGGCACAACAGGCCGCCTCCGCCCGTCGGGACAGGAATTTCGACGGCTGTTCACCCGCCGTCCCACTCGATTACTCACGTCCAGAAAGTCGGTTTTCCCTCGTCAGGGGTTCCCGGAGACCTGGAGACGTCGGTCACCCTCGGTCACCGCGGACCGGGGGTAACGCCTGACAGCGGGCGCGCGTCGTGAGATTGTCGGACCCTACTGGGAGGATTCGGACATGTCAGCCGCGCTCATCGGACGTGACCATCCCGCGGGGGTGCTCCGCGCGGAGATCTCCCGCGCCACCGAAAGCCACGGCGGGCTGGTGCTGGTCACCGGAGAGGCCGGAATCGGCAAGACCACGCTCGTCACCGGCGCCGCCGAGGAAGCGAAACGGCTCGGCGCCCTCGTGCTCAACGGGTCCTGCTGGGACTCCGCGAGCGCCCCGGGCTACTGGCCGTGGACGCAGGTGGTCCGCGGGCTGCGGCGCGCGGTCGGCGAGCGCTGCTGGGCCGCGATGGCCGACAGCGCGCTGGACGTCCTGCTCGGCGAGGCGCGCGGCGACGGCGCGGCGGACGGGTTCCGCTTGTACGACGCGGTGACGAGCGTGCTGGTGGCCGCTTCCCAGGACCAGCCGGTCGTCGTGGTGCTCGACGATCTGCACTGGGCCGATGCCGCGTCGCTGCGGCTGCTGGAGTTCGCCGCCCAGCACACCTGGTTCGAACGGCTGCTGCTGATCGGCACGTACCGGGACGTCGAGGTCGAAGCGACCGATCACCCGCTTCGCTCACTCATGCTGCCGTTGCTCGCGAAGGCCACTTCGGTCACTCTTACCGGCCTCGAACCGGACGAGGTCGGCACGCTCATGGCCAGGACGGCGGGCGCGAAGCCCGACGACGCGCTGGTCGCCGAGGTCCACCGCCGCACCGGCGGGAATCCGTTCTTCGTCGAGCAGACGGCGCGGCTGTGGCACAGCGGCGGTTCCGCCGAGACCATCGCGCCCGGCGTGGCCGACGCCCTGCAGAGACGGCTTTCCCTGCTCCCGCAGCCGGTCCTCGATCTGCTGACCACCGCCTCCGTACTCGGCAGGGAGTTCCACCGCCGTCTGCTCGCGGGGGTGGCGTCGGCGCCCGTGCCGCAAGTCGACCGGCTGCTCGACCAGGCCGTCGCGGCGCGGCTGGTCGTGGTGCACGGGCAGGGCCGGTTCGCCTTCGCCCACGACCTCGTCCGCGAGACGCTGTACGCGAGCCTGTCCGAACCGGAGCGCCGCAAGCACCACGCCGCGGTCGTCGCGGCCGCCCGCGAGACGCCGTCGTCGCCGGACCGGCTCTTCCCCGCGGACATGGCCCGGCACGCGCTGCTCGCGGGCCGGGAACTCGATCCGGACGAGGCCGTCGACCTGCTGCTCGCCGCCGCGATCGACGCCACCGGCCGGATGGCGATCGAGGAGACGACCACGCACTACCGGCGGGCGATGGAGATCGTCGAAGACCGGCGGCGGCAGGCGGTCATCGCGCTCGAACTGGGCGCGCACCTGACCCGCCACCAGGAGACGGAGGAGGGCAGGCAGGTCCTCGACGACGTCGCGGCGCTCATCCGTGAACTCGACGACGACGATCTCCTCGCCCGGCTCGCGCTGACCCTGATCCGCGCCGATCACAAAGGCCTGCGGGTCGACGAGACGGTCAAGGTGCTCACCGAAGCGCACGGACGGCTGTGCGGCCGCGAGCCCGGCCGTGACGTCACCGTCGAAGAGATGACGCAGGAACTGACCGCGCACATCATGATCACCGCCCGCGACGATCAGGACGATTCCGCCCTGTTGTTCGGTTTGTGGGCCCGGCACGACGCGATCTGGGGTCCCGGCAGCGCCGCGGAACGCGAGCGGCTCACCGACGAACTGGTCCTCGTCGGCCGCCGCACCTCGAACCCGGAATTGGAGCACTACGCGGCGTCGTTCAAGTGGGTGGCGCTGCTCGAACAGGGTGATCCCCGGTATTTCGAGCAATACCAGGAGTTCCTCGCCCTGGCGGCCACCGGGAGGGCGCCGAGTTCGCAGCTGGCGTCCCGGATCGACCAGAGCATCATCGCCACGCTCCAGGGCCGGTTCTCCGAAGCCGAGGCGTTCATCCAGCAGGTGGTGTCTTGCCACGCAGGAGACGAGCATCCCCATTTCGGTGACCTGAACCAGTTGCAGCAGTGGGCCCGGTGGTGCCTGGAGGGACGGTTCGACGAGCTCGCCGGGTTGCACCGCGAAATCTCCCGCGGCGGGTACGCCTACGGCCGGATGCTGGAGGCGATCACCGCGGCCCAGCGCGAGGACGTCGGGGAGGCCGTCCGGCTCACCGATCTCGCCGCCGACGTGAAGCCGTATCCGCGTGACCTGGAGGCGTTGTGGTTGCGCTGTCAGGCGCATACGGCGGCGGTCTCACGCGATCCCGAACGCTGTGAAGCGGCCCGCGCGCTCCTCGCTCCGTACAGTGGGGAGTGGCTGGTTTCCCTGTACGGCTGCGAGATCTCCGGCCCGGTCGACCTCTGGCTCGGCAGGCTCGATCTCGCGCAGGAACGGTGGAACGAGGCGGTGGACCGGCTGCGCGGTGCCGCGCTCTCCGCGGATCGCCTCCGGGCGACGGTCTGGGCGACCGAAGCCAAGTCCTGGCTGGGGATCGCCCTCCTCGGCCGTAACCTCGACGGCGACGCGACGGCTGCGGCGACCCTGCTGTCCGAAGTGGACAGAGAAGCCACCGCACTCGGTATGCGACAGGTCGTGGCCAGGGTGACGCGGGCACGCGAGGGCGCGCGGACCCCGGCGGCGCCGATGGCCGAGTTCCGCCGCGACGAAGCCGTGTGGACCTTGCACTTCGACGGCGTCACCGCGCACCTTCCGGACTCGAAAGGCCTGCGGGATCTGCATTTCCTGCTCGGCAGGCCGGGTTCGGAGGTGGCGGCCGTCCGCTTGCTCGATCCGGAGGGAGGCGAGGTGGTCGTCGCCGCGAAGAGTCTCGGCGGGGACGCCGTCCTCGACGAGGAGGCGAAGGCCCGGTACCGCGCGCGGCTGGACGAACTCGACGAACTGATCGACACCGCGACCGGGCTGGGCCAGGACGCGCGCGCCGCGGCGCTGGACCGGGAACGGGACGCCCTGCTCGCCGAACTGCGGTCCGCGGCCGGGCTCGGCGGCCGCACCCGGCGGCTCGGCGACGAGGCCGAACGCGCCCGCAAGACGGTGACCGCCCGCATCCGGGACACCCTGCGCAAACTCGACGAGCAGCATCCGGCGCTGGCCGCGCATCTGCGCGCGTCCGTCACCACCGGTTCGTCGTGCCGTTACGCACCCGAGGAAAAAGTCCCCTGGCGGCTGTGAGCTGCCAGGGGACCTACCCCCGGTTTCACTTGCGGTTGTAGAGCCGCATCGTCAAGGTGCCGAAGATCGCGAGGATGACCGCGCCGGCGATCAGCACCCAGCTGATCTCGCCGCCGTTCCAGTTGCCGTCCATCATCGAGCGGACCGCCGCGACCACGTGGGTCACCGGGTTCACGTCGACGAAGGCCTGCAACCAGCCCGGCATCGTCTCGGGATTGACGTAGATGTTGCTGAGGAAGGTCAGCGGGAACAGCACCATCATGCTGACGCCCATCACCGACTTCTCGCTGCGCAACAGCAGCCCGAACATCGTCCAGATCCACGAGAACGCGAACGAGAACACCAGCAGCAGGAGGATCGCCGCGGCCACGCCGCCGACTCCCCCGGCGGGACGGAAGCCCATGATCAGCCCGACGCCGAGGATCACCAGCGAGGCGATGAGGTAGCGCAGCATGTCGCCGAGCAGGTAGCCGACCATCGCCGACGGCCGCCATATCGGCAGCGTGCGGAACCGGTCGAAGACACCCTTTTCGATGTCGGTGTTGACCGAGATCCCGGTGTACATGGTGATCATCAGGATGCTGCTCGCCATGATGCCCGGCAGCAGATACTGCAGGTACTGCGTCGGCGAATCGGACAGCGCGCCGCCGAACAGGTAGGTGAACATCAGCGTCATCATGATCGGGAACGCCGTGACGTCGAACAGCTGCTCGGGCACGTGCTTGATCTTCAGCATCGCGCGCCACCCGAAGGTGACCGATGTCGACAGCGCGCTGGGGCGCTGCGGGCGGTTCTTCGAGAGCAGGACGGCGGCGAGGTCCTCCGCCTTCGGTGCCGCGAGAACGGGTTCGTTGTCTTTGACTGCCGTGGTGCTCAAGCTGCACTCTCCTCGGAAACGGTGGTGCGGTCGGTGAGGGCCAGGAAGACCTCGTCGAGGCTCGGCTGGCCGAGGGAGAAGGTGTCGACGACGATGCCGGCGCGGGCGAGTTCGGCCAATGCGCGCGCGGCGTGCTCGGCGGCACCCTGTTCGGTGCTTTCGCCGGTGAGCCGTGCGGTGAGCGCGACCGGGTCCGGCTCCAGGAGCACCTGCGCCTCCAGATGGCTGACGAGCAGCGCCTCGGCCGCGGGCCGCTGGTCGGCCTCGCGCAGGCGGACGTGGACGGCACCCGCCCCGACCGACGCCTTCAGCTGGCCCTTGGTGCCTTCGGCGATCACCTTGCCGCGGTCGATGACCGCGATCCGCGAAGCCAGCTGGTCGGCCTCGTCGAGGTACTGCGTGGTCAGCAGGACGGTGGTGCCGTGCTTCACGATCGCGCGCACGATGTCCCAGACCTGGTTGCGGCTGCGGGGATCGAGACCGGTCGTCGGTTCGTCGAGGAAGAGCACGTCCGGGGTGTTGAGGATGCTCGCGGCGATGTCGATCCGCCGCCGCATCCCGCCGGAGTAGTTCTTCACCTGCCGTCCCGCGGCCTCGGTGAGGCCGAACGCCGCCAGCAGCTCCGCCGCCCGTGCGCGGGCGGCCGGTTTGCGGTGCCCGGTCAGCCTGCCGATCAGCACCAGGTTCTCGGTGCCGGTCAGGTCTTCGTCGACCGAGGCGTACTGCCCGGTCAGGCTCACCATGGACCGGACCGCGTCGGCGTCGCGGACGACGTCCTTGCCGAAGATGCGCGCTTCACCGCCGTCGGGGCGGAGCAGGGTCGCGAGCATCTTCACCGCGGTGGTCTTGCCGGCGCCGTTCGGCCCGAGGACGCCGTACACGGTGCCGGCGGGGACCTTCAGGTCGATCCCGTCGACCGCCCGGTTCTCGCCGAACACCTTGACCAGCCCCGAGGCTTCGATGGCCAGTTCACTCATTTTTCCGTTTCCTTTCAGAAGCTTTCAGCAGACGTAGGGACGGGCGGCGCGCGCGTCGCGCAGGGCGAGGCCCCACCAGGCGAGTGCGTCGAGCAAGGTGGTCACGGCCTGCACCTGCCCGTCGGAGTCGAGGGTGCCGTCGAGGAGGTTGAAGGCCACGGTGTCGCGCATGGTCACCGTGTGCAGTTCGGTGAAGATCGTGCGCAGCTGCTCCACGGCGTAGAGACCCTGGGAGCGATAGCCGTAGGAGACGAAGCCGACCGGTTTCGCGCGCCACTCGTCGTAGGCGCAGTCGATCGCCTGTTTGAGCGACGCCGGGAAACTGCGGTTGTACTCGGGGGTGACGACGACGAACGCCTCCGCCTCGTCGACCAGCCGCGCGAACCGCTTCATGTCGGGCGTCGGATGCTCCGGCAGCCCGGCGGGCAGGTCGAAGTCGACCAGGTCGAGCACGTCGGTGACGAGGTCTTCCCGATGCTCCGCCCGGCCGGTGAACCATTTGCCGACGGAGTCCCCCACCCGCCCTTCGCGGGTACTGCCGACGATCACCGCGATCCGCAGCGGACTGACGTCCATGACCGACCTCCTCTCGCCTCACCCCTCAGGCGCGAGAAAGCCGCCGGACCTTCGCTAGATCGGATCTAGCGGAGGTCCGGCGGCTTCGGTCGGTGATCTCGCTACGCGTCCAGCGCGATCGCGATCGCGCCCAGCAGGGACGCGTCCTGGTCGAATTTCGCCGACACCAGTTCCGGCGGGAACGGCACGGCCCCCGCCAGCCGCTCGCGCAACGCGGGCAGCAGGATGTCGGCCGAGCGCACCAGTCCCCCGCCGACGGCGATGCGCTGCGGATCGAGCGCGATGGCGAGGTTCGCGACGTGCATCGACAGTTCGTCGAGCGCCGCGCCGACGAGTTCCTTCGCCTGCGCGTTCTCCCTGGCGAGGCCGAACAGCTCGCCCGCGGTTACCGGGCGGCCGAGCAGCACACTCGCCCGGCCGCCCAGCCCACGCCCACCGACGGCTTCTTCCAGCGGCGCCGCTCCGCTGGCGAACCCGTCGGTGTCCTGCGGCGAGAGGAGGTTGTACCCGATCTCTCCCGCAGCGCCGTTGGCGCCGGTCAGCAGCCGGCCGCCGACCAGGACCGCCGCGGCGATCCCGGTCCCCAGCGAGAGGAACACCGCCGGATCGGTGTCCGCCAGTGCCCCCCATCGCCATTCCGCGAGCGCCGCCGCCTTGGCGTCGGTGCCCACTTCGATCGGGACGCCCTCGAACTCGGCCGCGACGAGTTCGCGTAGCCGCAGTTCCTCCCAGCCCGGCACGTTCGGCGCGAGCAGGATCCGGTCCTCCAGCACGATGCCCGGGCTGACGACGCCGATCGCGACGAGCCGGTCGGCGGCGCCTTCGTCGGCGAGCAGTTTCCGCGCCGCGGCGAGCGCCCGGCTCACCACCTGCTCCGCGCCCGCTTGCGCGTCGGTGTCGAGCCTGCGGGTGACCAGCAGGCTCCCGGCTCTGTCCGCCAGCCCGATGGCGACCTTCGTCCCGCCGAAGTCGATCCCCAGGATCAGTTCTTCCCCCGTCACTTCCCGTTCCCCTCTGTCGCCCCCGCGAACGATTCCTGAATCCCCTTGGGCCCGAACGGCCACACGCGTTCCGCCTTCGCGTAGGCGAGGAACGCGGCCACGCCCAGCGCGATCCAGCCCACCGAAAGCCCGATCGAGAGCCAGGTCGCGGAGAAGTAGATGTAGACCCAGCCGAGCAGCGCGATGATCGTCGGGATCGGGTAGAGCCATTGGCGGTACGGCCGCTCCAGCTCCGGCCGTCGCCGCCGCAGCACCACGATCGCCGCGACCTGCGCGAGCGACTGGACGAGCACCAGCACCGTCACCGCCGCGTTGATCACCGCGGTCAGGGTGAACAGCGAGCCGATCGCGGCGATGGCGCCCATCGTCAGCACACCGGCGGTCGGCAGGTTCAGCTTCGGGTGCAGCCTGGCGAAGACCGGCAGGAACACCTTGTCGCGCGCGGCCTCGAACGGGACCCGCGATCCGCCGAGCAGGCCCGCGAACACCGAACCGATCGCGGCGATCACGATGAACACGGTGATGACCTTGGCCGCGCCCGTGCCCCACGCCTGTTCGAGCACGGTGGAGGCGACCGAAGTGGCGTTCTTCAGCTCTTCCAACGGGATCGAGCCGAGGACACCGAGCTGCAGCAGGAAATACAGGCTCATGATGCCGAGGATCGACAGGATGATCGAGCGCGGCAGCGTCCGGCCCGGGTCGCGCACCTCGCCGCCGAGGTAGGCGCTGGTGTTGTAGCCGAGGTAGTCGTAGATGGCGATGATCAGGCCCGCGCCGAGCCCGGCCCAGAACGCGCCGCCGTCGAACGAGAACGCGCCCGGCGTGAAGGCGAACGCTTGCGCGCCGTCGAAATGAGTGAAGGCCGCGACGATCACCGAGAGCGCGGCGAACAGCATGATCCCGAACAGGACGGTGGTCAGCTTCCCGATCTCGCCGATCTTGCGGAACAACGCCAGCACGATCAGGGCGATGATGCCGAGACCGATCACCTTGCCGAGCGTCGTCGTCCCGCCGTCGTCGGCGACCCCGGGCACCAGGTAGCCGAGGTACTGGACCAGTCCGATGATGCCGGTGGACATGATCAGCGGGATGAACAGCACCGCACTCCAGGCGAAGAGGAACGGCATGAGCCTGCCGGTGCGGACGCCGAACGCCTCGCGCAGGTAGACGTAGGTTCCCCCGGCGCCGGGGAGGGCGGCGCCGAGTTCGGCCCAGATGAGGCCGTCGGCCAGCGCGATGACCGCGCCGATGAGCCAGCCGAACATGGCCTGCGGGCCGCCGAGGGTCACCACCATCGCGGGGATGGTGACGAACGGGCCGATCCCGCACATCTGGGTCATGTTGATGGCGGTCGCCTGGAGCGGCCCGATCTTCCGCTCGAGCCCCGGCCGCGGGGATGAACTCAAAACGCGCCTCCCTGTTAGTTAGTAAAGTTTCTTAACATAATTTCGGGCGTGTCGGAAGGCCACGCGGCGAAGTTGTCGCGCACCGGTCCACCCGGAATTGCCCGAAGGGGCGGAATCCCGGGGAATACGCCCGAACGGACCAAGCCGGGACGTATCAGGGGCCGCTCGTTCCGCGTCCTTACCCAGAAGGGCGTCTTCCCCAAGGACGGTGAGGTCCATGAAACGGCTGTTCAGCGCGGCGATGGCGATCGTCGCTCTCGGGTTCGCGGCGGCCTGCGGCGGGACGTCCACGCCCCGCGACACGGCACCGGGCGATCTGACGACCGACAGCGGGATCACCACGGAGACCGCCCCGACGGCGTCTTCCGAGGCGACCCCGACGAAGGACTCCCCTCCGCCCGGACTCGTGCCCGGGAGCCCGATCAGATACAACAGCGACCTGCTCGGCACCGACCCCGAGACCGCCAAAGGCGCGATCGAGCAGAACCTCGAGCGCCTCTGCAAGAGTTCGCGGCGGTGCGGGGTAACGGTCGAGGTCGTGGGCGAGGGTGCCTGCATCCGCAGCATCGGGCCGAATCCGGTGTACCCCGGCAAGACGATCAAGATCCGCGCCAAGGCCTGCGAAACCGGGACCACGGAGGAAAGCTCGGCGCCGCCGAAGTCGGAAAGCACGCCACCGAGCGAAACCACGGGCGGATGAGCACCCGGCGGCCACTACGCCGGGGCCTTCGCGCCCCCACTCCCCCGAAGCCCGAACCCGAAGCGGGCCCGTCGCACGCGCTCAGGCTGGCCGGAGCCGTGCTGGCCAACACGACCCTGCTCACCGCGTTGCTCTACTACTTCGGGCTCGTCTACACGCAGACGTACTTCATCTACTTCCGCGTGCACTACACCCTGCTCGGGCAGACCCCGGACGAGATCTTCGGGCGGGGCGTCGACGGAGTGCTCCCGCCCCTGACCGCCGTCGCGGGCGCCGCGCTGGCCTTCCTCGTCCTGACGCGGTTCCTGAAGATCCGCCTCGGCGAGGACTCGTGGGCCCGGCTGCTACGGATCTGCTCCCCCGTCGCGGGCGTTCTCGGCCTCGCGCTGCTCGCCCTCACGACCGCGATCGCCCTCGACCCGGAACCCTTCCGCGAACGGCCCGGCGCGCCGGGGGCCGGCTTCGCGATCGGGGTCCTCATGGTGCTCTTCTCCTGGCGTCACTGGACCTCGCGCAGAACAGGGAGCACCCGGTCGAGCGTCGCCGAACTGGTGACCGGCTACGCCCTGGTGAGCATCGGCCTCTTCTGGGCGGTCGGCGAATACTCGGCGGCCGTCGGCACGAGCCGCGCCTACGAGGCTTCCGGGGTGATCTCGACCAGACCGGCCGCGACCCTGTACAGCGCGGAAAGCCTCAACCTCACCGCGAGCGGGGTCCAGCAGGTGAAGTGCGCCGACCCCGGATCGGCCTACAAATACCGGTACACCGGGCTGAAGCTGCTGCTGCAGTCCAGCGGCCAGTACGTCTTCCTCCCGGCGAACTGGCGGGCCTCGACCGGCGTCGCGTTCGTGATCCCGAAAACCGACAAGCTGCGCCTCGAATTCGGCCCGCCCCGCTCGGCGCCGCCGCCCGGCTGCTGACGTGCGTCAACCCAGGTGGCGCACCAGCCACTCGGCGACCTGATCGTCCACCAGTTTCGCGATCGGCAGCTGCGGCGCGGGCTCGATACCCGGATCTTCGGCCAGCGGATGGGCGAGACCGGGCACCTTGGCCAGGCGGACGTCGTCGGCCACGGAGTACCGGGCACGCACCGCGCCGACGAGTTCGTCGGCGTCCGCGCGGAACGTCGGGAAATCCTCTTCTCCGCTGACGACCAGCAGCGGAACCTGCGTGTCCCTGGCCGAGATTTCACCCGATCGTGCGACGAAGTCGAGCTGATCCGCCGCTTGGTTCGCTTCGTCCGTCCACGAATAGGGCTTTTCCAGCATGGTTTCCACCACGCCGACCAGCGACCGCGCCCGGACGGCGGGGTTGACCAGCGCGGCGGCCCGCACCGGGATCTCCCGCGTGGCAAGGATCGTGAGCGCCACCGCCCCGCCGAGGGAACCGCCGACGACGGCCATCCGCGAGGTGTCGAACCCGAAGCGTTCCCGCAGCTCAGCCAGCGCGGCGGGGAATTCCAGGGCCGCCTGGCGGACGAACGGGTCGGCGTAGGCGAGCACCGAGTCCCGGACGGCCCGTTCCACCACCGCGTCCATGCTGCCGTCGACCATTCTCGCGCCGCACAACGGCATTCCGAGATACACCCGCCACGCCGGCACCCCCGCCAGCGGCAACGCGGCCGCGAACGCCGCGTCGGAGCGGGGCGCGTCGATCATGTGCCAGGCGACGACCACCGGCGCGGGTCCGCCGACCTCGGCAGATGGTGGCAAGACGGTGAACGGCACTCCCGCGGCCGTGCCCGTGACCGGTTCTCCCACCGCGATCCTTCCTCGTGTGCTGTCGATCTCCACGATATCCAGGACGCGCCGGAGGCGGACCTCGTTCCGCCACAAGCGAAACAGTATGCCCGCGACGTCACCCCGACGCGCCGCGGAGGTGGTTGCGACCCGGCGGCGGCGGCCGAATAGTGTTGCGGCCCGGCCCTTTGGAGGTGAACCGCCCGTGCCCGACGTCGACTATTACGAGGTGCTCGGCGTGGGCAAGGCCGCCTCGGTCAACGAGATCAAGACCGCGTACCGGCGGCTGGCGAAATCGCATCACCCGGACACCGGCGGGTCCGCCCTCACGTTCCAGCTGGTCCGCGAGGCCTACGACACGCTCAGCGATCCGATGCGGCGCGCGGGCTACGACGCCGGCGGGCGCTCGGTGCGCGCCCCGATCCGGCCGCGGCCGCGGCGTCGCTTCGGCGAAGAACCGGGCTACGAACCCGAGCCGGTCGTCATCGATCCGGACGACCTCGAATGGTGGGAGTTCGCCGCACAGGACGAGCGCGTGCGCCACGGCCGCCGTCGCGGCCCCGGGCACACCCCCGTGGTGGCGGCGGTCGGCGGGATGGTGCTGGTCCTGCTGCCGGTGCTGACCGGCGTCGGGTTCTCCGCCCCCACGCTGATCGTCTGGCTGCTCCTGACCGCCGGAACCGCCCTGCTGGTGCAACGGCTCGCGCGCGGCTATCTGGCCGCTTCCCGCGCCAAGAACCGGTTCGCCGCCGAATTCGGCGGAAAACGCGTGTTCGGCACCCCCGGCGTCGAGACCGACGAACTCGCCGAGCGCCTCACCGCCGACATGCTCGAGCGCTACCTGACCCGGCTGCCCGGCGCGCGGATCTTCCACGGCCTCTCGTGGCCGGACTCGGTGTTCGCCGACGTCGACCACGCGGTGCTGTGCGGGAAGCGGCTGGTGCTCATCGAATCGAAGCTGTGGCTGCCGGGTCACTACGAGACCGATGACGACGACCGTCTGCTGCGTAACGGCCGGGCCTTCCGCGGCGGTGGGAGCAGGCTGACCGAAAGCCTTGCCGAGTTCCGGCGGGTCCTTCCCGGCGTCACGCTGCGCGGGGCGATGGTCGTGTACCCGAGCCGGACCGGTGAGATCACCACGGATCTCGACGATCCCTCCCCCGCGCCTCCGATGACACCGGAGCAGTTCCTGCACGAGATCGGCGGCTGGCTGGCGGCGGAGCCGTCCACTGTGGACGCGGCGACCATGCGGGTGGTGCGGGACCGGGTGGTCGGCACCGTCTAGGGCCCCGCATTTCGTCCTCTGAATGCGTAGGCGCGTGAAGGCCCCCTTCCCTCGGCTCAGCCGAGGGAAGGGGGCCTTCACGCGCAAAGCGAGGAACTACCGGACCGAGCGCTCCTTCTTGGCCCGCGCCGACCGGGTGCAGACCTCACCGACGTCGACCGTCTGGCCGCGGTCGATGTACACGTCCGTCAGCCCGACGAGCTTGCCCTTCGGCGACGTACAGGTCAGCTGGTACGCCTCCTTCGGACCGTAGGTCGGCGGGATCGGCGACTGGAACGACACACCGCCGGTCCAATCGTCCACAGTGGACGGGTTCGCCTGCGAGTAGTTGACCAGCACGGCCCGGTATTCCCCGGCGGGCGGGTCGTACAGGATCGCGTGCTCTTCCGTGGTCGAACCGTTCGCCGACGACGACACCATGTTGCCCGCGGCGTCGAAGACGTAGAGGTCCCAGTCGGTGTCCTGGCTGGCCCACTTGACGTCGACGCTGAACTTCCCGTTGTCGACCTTGGGGAGCCCGTCCACGCGGAAGGTGAAGCTCTCCGAGGTCGGGTCCGTCGGGTAGTTCTGGTTGATCGCCGGGACCCCGGCCGGGTTCACGGCCTGAATCGCGGGCTGCGCCGGACCCTGCGGCTCGCGGCCGTAGCGGCCCGCGACGTAGGGGCGGGTCGACGGGTTGACCGACCACGCGAACCGGCCACCGGTCGACGACAGCGACGAGTTCAGTTCGTCGGTCACGTAGATCGGCGGCTTGGTCGAGCCGTCCGGCTGCACCACCGGGGAGGTCGGCGTCTGGAAGGTCTTGTGCAGCTTCAGCTGGTAGCCCTTCGGCGCCGTGCCGATCAGCGTCGAGTGCGCCGCCGGGTCGGCGGTGTTGGCCAGCATGTCGATGAACGCGGCACGGTTTCCGCCCTTGCCCGCGCCTGCCGCGGGGGCGACACCGGTGTACTCGGCGACGACGCCCTCGGCGAACGGCGGGTGGAACTCGTTCGGGCCGACCTCGAAGGTGAAGCCCCAGCCACCGGTGGCCCAGTACGACCAGTCCTCGGTCGAGCCGGTCGTGTCGTAGAGCGCCCACGACGGCTGGCTGGTGTATCCGTTGCGCGAGGCCATCTTGTCGCCGAGCGCCTTGTACGCCGGCTCGTCGAGCGGCGGGCGGACGGCGGCGACACCCGGGACACGCAGCACCAGGTTCGAGAAGGTGTGCAGCGTGATCAGGTTGGTCACCTGGCGGTTCGACACGATCGAGCGGACGTTCTGCGTCTCGGGCTCGGAGAACGGGCCCGCGCCGCGGAACGTGTCGCTGCGCCACACGGTCGACGCGCCGGCGCCGCCCCAGAAGCCCGCGTAGTTGCGGTTCGGGTCGGTGCCGCGTTCACGGCCGGCGGGGTTGGCCTTGCAGACGCCCGTCGCGAACTCCTTGGGCGAGTCGTTGACGTTGCAGTTCTTGCGCTTCATCTCGTAGTCGAAACGCGAGAAGTCGCCCCTGGGCTCGGCCTCACGGGAGATTTCGAAGCCGTCGGGGTTGACGATCGGCACGATGATGTTGCGCGTCCGGCCGACCAGGCCGCGGATCGCGGCGTTGTTGCCGGTGTAGCCCTTGACCAGTTCGTGGGCCCATTCCATGGCGTGTTCGCCCGCCGGCCACTCACGGGCGTGGTGCACGCCCATGGTGAAGTTGACGGGTTTGCCGTCGGCGATGTTCTTGACGTCGGTCGCGATCTCGAGGCCGAGGACGTCGCGGCCTTCCCAGGTCGGCTGCGGCAGCGTGAACGCAGTGACCAGGCCGGGGTTCTTGCGGGCCAGTTCCTTGACCTCGAACTGGTAGTCGTAGAGGTGCCGGTAGCTCGTGCGCCCGGACGGCAGGGTGGAGCCCGGCGTCTTCGCGGCGTACTCGCGGTCGGTCTTGGCGTTCTGGATCGACCGCGCCGAAAGGTCGCCGTCGACCACCTTCGCCTTGAAGCCGTTGTCCGCCAGCGTCTTGCGGTCGGCGTCGTTGGCGAGGACGACCTGCACACCGGTGGCGTCGGCCTTCTCCGTGACGTCCAGCCCGAGCCGGAGGAGCTTGTCCTTGTCCTGCTTGGCGGGCGTCTCGACCCGGACCAGTTCGGCGCGCTGCGGCGCGGGCGCGGCGCCGGTCGGGGTTCCCTGAGGCGTGAGCGAGAGGAAGTCGACCCCCAGTACCGCGTCGCGCGTCCGGCCGTCGTACCGGCAGGTCTGCACGACCAGTTTCTGGTCCTTCTTCACGAAGCCTTCGGCGAGCTCGTGGCTGCGCAACGCGGCGGACGCGGCGACCACGGCACCGGTGGTCTTGTCGAAGACCGCGAGGTCCCAGTCGCCCTCGGTGCCGCCGCGCGGCGCCAGGCGCGCCTGCAGCAGACCGTCTACTGTGGACGTGAACTCACGCCGATCGGTGCCGGACGTACCCGGCTTCTGCAGCGCGGCGAAACAGGAACGCGGCACGGCCTTGTCGGCTCGCACCACGTTGTCCGCGGCCCCCGCCGTCGTGGCCGACGGAAGTGCCACGAAGGCCCCGGCGAGTACCAGGGTCGCCGCGGTCCATCCCGCTCTTCGCCGGTTTGGTGAATACCCCACAGACTGACCTCCTTGGACAGTCCGGTGACCGGGTGAGGTCACCGGTAGCGAGACCCTAGACCCGCGACCCCGCCGGAGGGACCCGCCACAAGTCGCCTACACCTCTTTCGGCCCAACGATCTCACCGTCCGTGCCGGAACGATCACCGCCACGCGCGCCGTACAATCGGACTTTCCTGTCGATTCCGACAGGTCGGCCTAAGAAAACCTTCAGGATGGGCGGTTACCTTTCAACCATGACGACGCCCCAGGTCACCGCCAGGTCACCGCTGGCCCTGCTGGCCGCCGTGGTCTCCGTCGCCGGCGGAGCGCTGCTGATCCTGTTGCTGCAGGTCCTCCCCGCCACCAGCGACATCAGCCCGGTCCGCCGCACCATCAGCGAGTACGCGCTCAGCGAGAACAAGTGGATCTTCGACGTCGCGGTGCTGCTGGTCGCGTTCGGCTCGGCGATCGGCTTCGGCGCGCTGATCCGCCGCAAACACCTTCCCGCCCTGTCCGCGGCATCGGTCTTCTGCGCGCTCTGGACGGTGAGCCTGGTGGTGATCGTGGCGTTCCCCAAGAACAACTGGGCGATCGGGCCGAGCACCGGCGGCACGGTGCACCGGATCGCGAGCGTCGTCGCCTTCGTCTGCCTGCCGCTGGCCGTGTGGTTCGCGGCGAAAGCCGTGTTCCCCTCCTCCCCCGCGCGCCGCGCCGTGACCCGGGTGCTCGCGGTGGCGGCCCTGGCCTGGTTCGGCGTGATCCTCGGGGCGATCGTGGTCTCGATGAACGGCGGCGAGCCCTGGTGGCGGGCGATCCCGCTCGGGCTGGTCGAACGCGCGATGGCGCTGACCGGGCTGATCGCGCTGGCGTCACTGCTCATCCCCGCACGTGTGGTCACCGCACCGGTGACCGAGCAGGCCGAAGCCCTGGAGATCGCGTCCTGACCGCCGAACGCCTCGCCCGCGCCTGGGACGAAGCCGCCGAAGGTTACGAGGCGTACTACGTCCCCCGTTTCGCGCCTTGGGTCTCCGAAGCGGTGCGGGCCCTCCCCTCGGACCTGCCCGACGGCCCCGTCTTCGTTCCTTGTTGCGGCACCTTCCCGGAGCTCGACGTGCTCACCGGGCACCTGCCCGGCCGCGAGATCGTCGGCATCGATCTGTCCGCGGGGATGGCCGCGAGGGCCAGGAATCGAGCCTCGGGCAACGCGCTCGTCCGCGTCGTCGAGGGCGACGCCTCGGAACTCGACGCGGGCTCGGCCGCCGCGATCGTCTCGGTCTTCGGCCTCCAGCAACTGCCCGAACCCGACGCCGCGCTCCGGTCCTGGGCCGAAGCGCTACGCCCCGGCGGAGTGCTTTCGGTCGTCTACTGGCCGCACAGCACCGAAGCGGGCGGGGCCTTCACGGTGCTGTCCGACGTGCTCCGGGAGCACGTCCCGGCAGGCGACCGCTCGTGGGAAGAACGGCTCGTCCCCGCACTGGCGGGCGCCACGATCGAACGGGACGAGCCCTTGTCGTTCCCGATGGTCCACCCCGACGCGGATACGTTCTTCACCGCGCACACCCGTTCGGGGCCGATGCGGCCGCTGGCGGACGCGCGCGGTGAAGAGTTCATCGCCGTGCTGCGCGAGGAATTCCTGCGAAGGGCGCCGGAAGGGCAATGGCGGCACCGTCCGTCTGCCCGGCATATCGTGGCGCGGGCGTGAGCTCGGCGACGTCGTCGGCGTCCTTGCGCAATCTCGCGGTGCACACCGAAAGATGCACCACGTTGGCACGCTTGTGGTGACGGTAAACGTGGACGTCGGTGGCGAAGCACGCCGCGGCCAGCAGCGCCCGCCGCTGCTCGATGCGCTCGTAGCCCACCCCCGCCGGGCAGAACACGGTCACCTCGATCTCGTCGCCGCGCGGCTTGGTCCACAGGATCACCGGCAGCTTGCCGTCGAGGGTGCACACCCGGGCGCGGGCGAATCCGGTCCGCAGCCGGTGCTGCACGACGACCGAGCGCAGCCGGTCGCGGAGGAATCGCCGCGCCGATTTCCAGTAGAACAGCCAATTCGCGACGCCGAACAGCACGACCGCGCCCCAGATCGGGCCGGCCGCCTGGAAGAGCGAGAACAGCGCGTACGGGAGGACGAGAAGTACGCCGATCTCGTAGCGCCAGTGATAAAGGGCGGTGACCGGGTTGGGCCTCCTGACCACCGTGATCTCCCTGGCCAGCTCGGCGATCGCCTGGGGTTCCTGCCAACGGCTCATGACCTTCCTCCTGTCCGTCCGGCGGTTTTCTCGGCGACCGCGGCCGCCGCGGGAATGGAGCGGACGACACCGGCACCGGCGCAGTCCGGGCAAACGGCGTCCTCGTAGGGCCACCACCCCGTGCCTCCGCACGGTTCGCACGCGTGCACGGTGTCCCAGCGGGGATCGCGGTAGACGCGGCGCCTGCTGTCCGGCACCCGGGTCACCTGCCAGCCACGAGCGGCGGCTCTCGCGTCCTCGCCGGACGCGAAAAGCCATTCGTGGAAGCGTTCGAGAAGTCGATCGAACCAAGATCGGGGCGCTGCCGTGTGGTTCTCGTGGTGGGACATGAGGTTCACCCCCGATGCGGCGAAGCACTGATTCGGGTCGGCACACACGACGCCTACTCCGGCATTCGTGTGGCCCGCAGGCGACGCGAACCGAAACGGATGCACAGCGTCACTTTCAGATGGCTGACAGCATCCGCTCTCCGGTCGTGCCCTGTTCGGCCCCTGCCTCGCGGCCGGGCGGATCGCGTACCCTCGGACCAGGTAGAACAGGCCCGGACGCGGCCACCTGCTTCTCGTGACAAGACATTGACCAACGCGCCAGCGCGGTCCGATTCGCTTGCTGTACTCTCCCCGTTGTGTGCACGTTCAGTCACCGCCCTACTTTGCCTACTAGAGGTAGGTAAGCCTGTGTCTAGTGCCTACATGAAGCCTACATCGGCTGGACGGCGGCCGGTAAGCCCCGATGCGGAAACCGTTACCGCGTCGGGTGTCGGCCGTGAGCTGCGGCGGCTGCGCAAGGCCGCGGGCGAAACCCAGGCGGAAACGGCCCGGATCATCGGGGTGACCAGGGCGAACCTGACCCAGTGGGAGACCGGGAAATACCTCCCGTCGACCCACAACGCCCGCCAGCTCGACGACCACTTCCGCGCCGCGAACGCGCTGTTCACCCTGGTCGAGACGGCCCGTTCGCCGCAGGAACACACCGCCCCACCTCTCGTCGGCGACGCCGGCGTCGTCGACACTTCGCGGTCACTGCTGCAGGTGTTCCACACCGTCGGCGCCAAACTCGCCGAGCGCCTGATCCGCGACGAGCACGGGAAACCGCTGGGGTGGCGGCACAACCTGCAGAAGAGCACCGGGGCGAAGGCACTCAGCACCGCCTACGGGATCAACACCATGCTGGTGGTAGGCGATCCCTACATCGACCTACATACGCTCGCCGAAGATCTCTACCGGCTCCAGTCGGCGCACGGCTGGCGGGGCCGCGCGGGCGGCAGGCGACCGGAAACCACCGCGTCGGTGGTGGACGCGCTTTTCCGCACCAGCACCATGTCCGCCGACGACGGACTGAAACAACTCGAAGGGTCGCTCCTGATCGGGGAGGAAATCGACCCGTACAGCCGGACCCGTCCGTACCTGTTGTCCGCCGTGCTGCACACGGCGGTCCGGCTTCGGCCGGACGCCCCGCTGACCGACCGGCTGATCGACGCCCTCCTGGCGGCCCGGCTCGACTTCGACGGCTCACTCCTGTGGCCGGAGAAGAACGAGGCCGGGCTCGTCGCCCCGGAGGCGTCGGTCGTGCACACCGCGCGGTCGGTCGTCGCCCTGCGGGACGTCCTGCGCAGCCGTGAAGATCGCAACGACGTCCGTGAGGCGGCCGACGAAGCCACACAATGGCTCATCGACCGGTCGCATTCGGACGACGGCGTGGCAGAGGATCTAGAGAGGCCTCGCCCCGACGGTGAAGGAACGACCCGGATCATCATCCGGCACTTCACCTCCGCCTGGGTCGTCCAAGCGCTCGCCACCGCCCCCTTCCTGCCACTCCCCCGGCTCAACCGGGCGCTCGGAACCCTTTGGGAGCGCTACGACGCCGACCAGGGGCTCTGGGCTTGGGAGAGCGGAGATCTACCGATTTGGCAGACCTTGGACGCAGTCACCGCGCTCCGCGCGGCCGCCTTCGCCGCCGCGGCGCCCCCGCTCAGCCCACCAGGAACTCCAGGTACAACTCCATGATCGACACCCCGCCATCGACCCTCGCCGCCGTTCCGGCGGACGGTGACGCCGACCTTCCCTGGCTGCGCGCGGTCGCGCACCGGGTCCAGGACTCCCCCGGCGTCTTCCTTTCGTGGCTCGAAGAAATCCTCGGTGACGAAGAAGCCGTCCGCGCCGCGGCGAAGCGTTCCTACTGGCATCCCAACGGATTCGCCAAAATGGTGCTCCACGCCTCGCCCGATTTCCGGATCCGGCTCCACGTCTGGCCGGAATCCGAGGAACCGTCCCGCGGCGAGTCCAATCCGCACAGCCACCGGTGGGAATTCGCCTCGACCATCGTCGCGGGCGAAGGCCTGCACATGGTCGAGTTCCACGAAACGGCCGACGGTGGGAAGCCGTACGACCGGTACCGCTACGGCGCCGACCCGGCGAACCCGGCCGCGTTGCTCGCGGACGGCGAAGCCCGGCTCGAAGTGGAGAAAACCCCGCACGTCCGGCTCGGCGAGGTCTACTCGTGCGACACCGCCGTCGTGCACACCGTCCGGCCGATCGCGGCGGGATTGACCGCGACGGTGGTGATCCAGGGACCGCATCGCACCGGCACCACCGTCGTCTACTGCGAGCCCGGCGAGTCCGACGACCAGCCCAACGGCGAGCTGACCGAGACCGATTTCCGGGACCTGGTCGGCGCCGTCGCGGATGCGGTGGCCTCATGCCGCTGAGCTGGCCCGCGCCACGCCGCGGCATCCTGACCGACCGGGCCATCAGGCGCGCGCACCGCAGCGGGGAGCTCACGATCACCCCGTTCGAACCTGCCCTCGTCCGCCCCGCCGCGATCAGCCTGCGGCTCGGGCACGAGGCGTTCGCGCTGAAGTCGACCGGGACGGTGGACATCGCCGACCGGAGCACCTATCCGGAACTCGTGCCGAAGGAACTCGACGCCGAGGGCCGGCTGTGCGTCGAGCCCGGCGAAGTCGTCCTCGCGCCGACGTTGGAGAAGATCGGGCTTTCGGAGAAGCTCGCCGGGCTCGTCGACGGCACGAGCGACTACGCGCGGCTCGGCATCAGCGTCGTCCTTTGTGGACAGGTCAGCCCCGGTTTCGGCAACGAGAAAGGCGCCGTGCTGACCCTGGAGATCGTGAACCATCTGCGGCATCCGGTGCTCCTGCACCCGGGAGCGCGAATCTGCAACCTGATGCTGTTCGCCTCCACCGGAAGCGAGCAGCCCTATGGCATGCTGCCGCACAACTATTCCAGCGACCACAACGTGGCCCCGTCCCGATTGGCGGATCATGTCGGCCGTAACTGAACTCTCGCCGGTCGGCGACGACGGCCGGCTCGGCGACCTCGGCGAGCACGCGATCCTGGAGCACATCCTGCGGCCGCGTTACGGCGGTGTCCGCGGGTTCGGTGACGACTGCGCCGTCCTCGACGCCGAAGACGGGCTTCGCGGTGATCTGGTCGCCACGACCGACAGCTGTCCCACACCGCTGGTCACCATCCTGGGTGAAACGGATCCGTATCACGCCGGATGGCTGCTGGCGACGATCAATCTGTCCGATCTGGCGGCGGCCGGCGCCACGCCACTCGGCCTGGTCGTCAACTACACCCTGCCGAAGACGACCACGGCGGGTGAATTCCGGCGGCTTCTCGACGGCGTGGACGACTGCACCGGGAAGCACGGGACCAAGGTCGTCGGCGGCGATCTCCGGGACGGCCCGGTCCGGCAGCTCACCGCCACGGCCATCGGCCGCTGCGTCCCCGGCGGACGGCTCGGACGCGTCGGCGCCGAGGCCGGTGACCGGCTGTTGCTGGTCGGTTCGCCCGGTTACCTGTGGTCGTACGCGTTGCTCGTCGAAAAGCAGGCGCGGCTCTCCGATGCGCTCGTCGCCGGGATCCGCGAGCGTGCCTGCCAGCCGATGGCCCAGGTGGCCGCCGGAAGCGTGCTCGCCACGGCGGGGCTGGCACGCGCCGCGATGGATGTCTCGGACGGTCTCTTCCCGACCGTGCGGACGCTCTGCGGGGCCAACGGCCTCGGCGCGCGGATCACGACGGCCATCCAGTTGGACGAGCCGCTCGCCGACGTCTGCGCGCAGTCGGGGCTCGGCCGGTTCGAGCTCGCGCAGGCATGGGGCGACTGGACGCTCGTGGTCGCCGTGCGGCCGGAGGACGTCGACCTCGCCAAGAAGACCCTCGCCGGCGAAGGCGTGGCGGCGCAGGAGATCGGCGTGCTCGTTCCCCGCGAGGAAGGCATTTCGCTGGACGACGGCGAACCTTGGGACGGGATCGCGCAGGAACGCTTCTCGCCCAGTTCGTGGCATGGTGGCGAGCTGCCGCGACTGATCACCGAGGTGCTGGGCAAGCGGGCGAGCTGACCCGCGCCTCGTGAGTGGCGATTCGGGTTAGGGCCAAGGCTGTCTCAGTTGCCTACTGAATGTGGGTGTCAGTTGGCAGAAGGTCCGTGAAGGCCTCCTTCCCTACCCTCAAGGTAGGCAAGGAGGCCTTCACGTACTTGGAGTGAGCAAGTGCGGCGGCGTGGTGGTGGGGCGCGGACAGCCGCTGGGAGACGAACCGCGCGGAACCGAAGGGCGGCACGGGCAGGCCGGTCAGGACATGGGCTCTTCGGCTCATGTGGCACCTCCGTGTGCTTGCGGAAGTGCAGGTGGGGGCGCCAGACATCGGGACGATCAGCTCGCCGGGAGTGGCCGTTCGGGCACCCGTGATTACGATCACAGCGAGACTCCTGGCCTGACATCTCTACAAACCGACCGCTCAGTACGGCAGACTCGACGGCACTTCCACTCGACGACGAGGAGAACACCCGTGACCGAACACCCCTCCCGTGTAGCGATCGTCACCGGCGCCGGCCGCGGCATCGGGGCGGCCGTGGCCAAGCGGCTCGCTTCCGACGGATTCGCCGTCGGCCTGCTGGACCTCGACGAGGCCGGTGTCAAGCAAGGGGCGGAAGCGATCGTCGCCGAGGGCGGCAAGGCCGTCGGTGTCGCGCTGGACGTCAACGACGCCGCGCAGGTCGAAGCCGCGGTGACCCGGGTGGCCGAGGAACTCGGCGCGCCGACCGTGCTGATCAACAACGCCGGCATCACCCGCGACAACCTGCTGTTCAAGATGACCGAACAGGACTGGGACTCGGTGCTGGGCGTGCACCTCAAGGGCTCGTTCCTGATGACCCGCGAGGTGCAGAAGTACCAGACGCAGGAGAAGTGGGGCCGCATCGTCAACCTGTCCAGCACCTCGGCGCTGGGCAACCGCGGCCAGGTCAACTACTCCGCCGCCAAGGCCGGCATGCAGGGCTTCACCAAGACCCTCGCGATCGAACTGGGCAAGTTCAACGTCACCGCGAACGCCATCGCCCCCGGGTTCATCGCCACCGACATGACCGCGGCGACCGCCGAGCGGCTCGGCATGTCGTTCGAGGACTTCAAGGCGGCGGCCGCGTCGCAGATCCCGGTGCAGCGGGTCGGCACCCCCGAAGACATCGCCAACCTCGCGTCGTTCCTGGTGAGCGACGGCGCCGGGTTCATCTCCGGCCAGGTCATCTACGTCGCCGGCGGACCGAAGGACTGAGCCATGCGCGAATTCGCCTCCCTGCAGGAGTTCGAGAACGCCGTCGGCGAGCACTTCGGCTACAGCGACTGGCTGACGCTCACCCAGGACCGGGTGAACCTGTTCGCCGACGCCACTGATGACCACCAGTGGATCCACGTCGACGTCGAGAAGGCCGCCGAAGGCCCCTTCGGCGGCCCGATCGCCCATGGCTTCCTGACGCTGTCGCTCATTTCGGGCTTCGTCGGCAAGCTCTACCGGGTCAACGGGCTCAAGATGGGCATCAACTACGGCCTGAACAAGGTTCGGTTCCCCCAGCCGGTCAAGGTCGGCGCGAAGATCCGGGCGGGTGCCGAACTGGTCGAGGTCACCGACGTCGCCGGCGGCAAGCAGGCCGTGGTGCGGTGGACGATCGAGATCGACGGCGAGCCCAAACCGGCGTGCGTCGCGGAAATGGTCGTCCGGCTGATCGCCTGAGAGAGTGACCTCCGGCACCTCGCCGGACCAGCCCTACCTGACATACCGACTGGTCGGTACTGTTACCGGAAAGCGAGACGCTGGAGGCACCATGAACCAGTCCGACCTGCCGGGCCTCGACCTGGCCAGGCTCAAGGCCCACCTCGACGAGCACCGGCCGGGTCTCGTCCAGGGCGACCTGAGCGGCCAGGTCGTGGAAGGGGGCCGGTCGAACCTCACCTACATCGTGGGTGACGGCCGGTCCCGCTGGGTGGTCCGCCGCCCGCCGCTGGGCCACGTCCTGCCGACCGCGCACGACATGGGCCGCGAGTACCGGGTGATCTCCGGCCTGCACGGCACGCCCGTCCCGGTGCCGGAAACCGTGCTGCTGTGCGAAGACACCGACGTCATCGGCTCGCGGTTCTACGTGATGGAGTTCGTGGAGGGCACGCCCTTCCGTTCGGACACCGAACTGGCCGCGCTGGGACCCGCCCGCACCAAGGCGATCGCGGACGAGCTGGTGGACACCTTGGTCGCCCTGCACGCCGTGGAACCGGAAACGGTGGGGCTGGGCGATTTCGGCCGTCCCGAGGGCTTCCTCGAACGCCAGTTGCGGCGCTGGAAGAAGCAGCTCGACGGCAACCGCAGCCGCGACCTCCCGGGCGTCGACGAACTGCACGACCGCCTGGCCTCGTCGGTGCCGGAATCGGGGAAGCCGTCGATCGTCCACGGCGACTACCGGCTGGACAACGTGCTGGTGAACGCCGACGACCGGATCACCGCGGTGCTGGACTGGGAGATGTCCACTCTCGGCGACCCGCTGACCGACCTCGCGCTCCTGGTGGCCTACGCCGAACGCGACAAGGTCTCCTTGCAGTTCGTGTCCAACGCCAGTTCGGCGCCAGGCTACCCGCGCAACGACGAGGTCATCGCGCGGTACGCCGAGCGCTCCGGCCGCGATGTCTCCCGGCTCAACTGGTACGTGAGCTTCGCGTTCTTCAAGCTCGCGGTGATCCTGGAAGGCATCCACCTCCGCTACAGCAAGGGGCAGACCGTCGGCGCCGGATTCGACGGCATCGGCTCGGGCGTCGTCCCGTTGATCGCGCACGGCAATGAGACTCTCAAGGAAGAGGGATAGAGATGGACTTCGCCTTCGACGCGAAAACCGAGGAACTGCGGGGAAAGCTCCTCGAGTTCATGGATTCGCACATCTATCCGGCCGAGGCCGTCTTCGAGCGGCAGCTGGCCGAGCGTGACAGCGAGTGGTCGCAGCCGCCGATCGTCGAAGAACTCAAGGCCGAGGCCCGCAAACGCGGGCTGTGGAACTTCTTCCTCCCCGGTGACCACGGCGCGGGCCTGACGAACCTCCAGTACGCGCCGCTGGCCGAGATCACCGGCCGCAGCCTCCGGCTCGCGCCGACCGCGGTGAACTGCGCGGCACCGGACACCGGGAACATGGAAGTGCTCACCATGTTCGGCACCGACCAGCAGAAGAAACAGTGGCTGCAACCGTTGCTGGACGGCGAGATCCGGTCCGCGTTCGCGATGACCGAACCCGACGTCGCTTCTTCCGACGCGCGCAACATCGCCACCAGCATCCGGCGTGACGGCGACGAGTACGTCATCAACGGCCGCAAGTGGTACATCTCCGGCGCGATGAACCCGAACTGCAAGATCTTCATCGTGATGGGCAAGACCGATCCGGACGCGCCCGCGCACAAGCAGCAGAGCATGATCCTGGTCCCCCGCGACACCCCCGGCATGACCGTGAAACGCGGTATGCACGTGTTCGGCTACACCGACGGGGACCACGGCGGCCACGCCGAAGTCCTCTTCGAGGACGTCCGTGTGCCGGCGGAGAACCTCATCGCCGGCGAGGGCGACGGGTTCGCCATCGCGCAGGCGCGCCTCGGGCCGGGGCGGATCCACCACTGCATGCGCGCCATCGGCATGGCCGAACGCGCACTGGAACTGATGTGCCGCCGGGCGCTCTCGCGCGAGACCTTCGGCAAGCCGATCGCCGAACAGGGCGTGGTGCAGGACTGGATCGCCGAAGCACGGGTGAAGATCGAGCAGCAGCGGCTGCTGGTGCTCAAGACCGCCTGGCTGATGGACACCGTCGGCAACCAGGGCGCGCACACCGAGATCCAGGCGATCAAGATCTCCACCCCGATCACCGTCGAGTGGATCCTCGACAAGGCCGTGCAGTTGTTCGGCGCGGGCGGGGTGAGCCAGGACTTCCCGGTCGCCGAGATGTGGGCGCAGGTGCGGACGCTGCGCCTGGCCGACGGCCCGGACGAGGTGCACAAGCGCTCGCTGGCGCACCGTGAGCTGAAGAAGTACCGCACGGAGGCATCGAAGTGACCACTGTGGACGATCTCAAACGGCGCGTGGCCGAGCTGCTGGCCGCGTATCCGCCGGAAAGCACGCCGCGCCAGGACTTCCTCGACGCGCGGTTCGACGCCGGACTGGCCTGGATCCACTTCCCCGAAGGCCTGGGCGGCCTGAACGCGCCTCGCTCCCTGCAGTCCGTTGTCGACAAAGAGCTCGCCGCGGCGGGCGCGCCGGACAACGACAAGCGACGGATCGGAATCGGCCTCGGCATGGCCGCGCCGACGATCCTCGCCTTCGGCACACCCGAACAGCACCAGCGCTTCCTGCGTCCACTGTGGACCGAACGCGAGGTGTGGTGCCAGCTGTTCAGTGAGCCCGGCGCCGGATCCGACCTGGCCGCACTGGGCACCCGCGCGGTCCGCGACGGCGACGACTGGGTGGTCACCGGCCAGAAGGTCTGGACGTCGGGCGCGCACAAGTCGCAGTGGGCCATCCTGGTCACCCGCACCGACCCCGACGTGCCGAAACACCGTGGTATGACGTACTTCCTGTGCGACATGACCGCGCCGGGCGTCGAGGTCCGGCCGCTGCGGCAGATCACCGGGGAAGCCGAATTCAACGAGGTCTTCCTCAGCGAGGTCCGCATTCCCGACGCGCACCGCCTCGGCGCGGTCGGTGAGGGCTGGAAGGTCGCGCAGACCACGCTGATGAACGAACGGGTCGCGATCGGCGGGACCGAGTTCCCGCGTGACGGCGGCATGGTCGGCGTCGTCGCCGAAGTCTGGCGGGAGCGCCCGGAGCTGCGCACGTCCGAACTGCACGACAGGCTGCTGAAGTTGTGGGTGGAAGGCGAAAGCCTGCGCCTGGTGAGTTCGCGGCTGCGGCAGCAGCCGGCCGCGGGCGCGCCGGGGCCGGAGGGGTCGGCGGTCAAGGTCGCGTTCTCCGAGCTGAACCAGGCCGCGTCCGGGCTGGAGATCGAGCTGCTCGGCGAAGACGGTCTTCGCTACGACGACTGGACGATGCGCCGTCCCGACGGCGTGAACTTCCTCGGCCGCGAAGCCGGCTATCGCTATCTGCGCGCGAAGGGGAACTCCATCGAGGGCGGCACCTCGGAGGTCCTGCGCAACATCATCGCCGAACGCGTGCTGGGGCTGCCGTCCGAGCCGCGGATCGACAAGGACGTCGCCTGGAAGGACCTGCCCCGATGAGCGACCTGCTGTACTCCGAGGTCGAAGAGGACCTTCGCGCCAGCGTCCGCGACCTGTTCAGGGACCGCGCGGAACCGGCGGCCCTGATCACCAGGACCGAGACGGCGGAGCCGTACGACCTGAAGCTGTGGCGCACGCTCGCCGCCGACCTCGGCACGGCGGGTCTCGCCGTCCCGGAGGCGCTGGGCGGACACGGCGCTTCGGCGCGGGAAGTCGCCGTCGTGATGGAGGAGCTCGGGCGCAGTGTCGCCCCGGTCCCCTATCTCGGCAGCGCCGTCCTGGCGACGTCGGCCCTGCTGGCGACCGACACGTCGCAGGCGGAAGTGTCCGAACGGCTCGGGAAACTGGCCGCGGGCACGCTCATCGGCGCGCTGGCCGTACCGCTGTCGACCGCACCCGGCGCCGAGTTCCCCTCGGCGGTCACCCCGGCGGCCGACGGCACGCTCAGCGGCGAAGTCCGCAGCGTCGTCGACGCTTCGGTGGCCGAACTGCTCGTCGTCCCTGCGGCAGGGCCCGACGGTCCCGGCCTGTACACGGTCGACGCGGCGTCGGCGGGTGTGACGGTCACCGAGGCGATCTCCCTCGACCTCACCCGGCGCATCGCCGACGTGACCTTGGAGAACGTGGCCGCGAAACGCGTCGCCGACGCCTCGACGGCGGCGTCCGCGCTGGACACGGCACTCGTCACCGCGGCGGGGCTGCTCGCCTCGGAACAGCTCGGGATCGCCGAGTGGGCGCTGACCGAAACGGTGCGCTATCTCAAGGAGCGCTACCAGTTCGGCCGTCAGGTCGGCTCCTTCCAGTCGCTGAAGCACCGGCTGGCGAACCTGTACACGGATCTGGTCAACGCCAGGGCGACCGCGCGGTACGCCGCCGACTGCCTGGCCTCCGGTGACGACATCGCGATCGCGGTCGCGGTGGCGCAGGCCCGCAACTCCCCCATCGCCGTCCACGCGGCCGAAGAGGCGATCCAGCTGCACGGCGGGATCGGCATGACCTGGGAGCACCCCGCGCACCTGTACCTGAAGCGCGCGAAGAGCGACGAGATCGCCTTGGGCACTCCTGGGCGGCATCGCGCGGCTCTCGCGCCGCTGATCGACCTGCCCGCCTGAGCCACCCGGCGGGGTCCGTCCGAAAGTGCCGGACCCCGCCGAGCGGCTCTACTCGGGTCGCAGCGCGGCCAGCAGGAGATCGGCGAAGTGGTCGCCGATCTGGCGGGCCGAGAGCGCGCCGCCACGCCGGTACCACGAACCGAGGTGGTGCACCGAGCCGAAGAAGAAGTCGACGATCACGTCGGCCGGTTTGTCGCCGCGGAATTCGCCGGACTCCTGGCCTTCCTCGATCAGCGTGCGGAACCGCTCGTGGTACTTGCGGCGTTCCGCGCGGACGGCCTTCTGCTTCTCCACGCTGAGCTGATGCATGGACTGCATGAAGATCGTGTTGTCGTCGAGGTTGTCGATCGTGCTGACGATGACGTCGGAGGCGGCGGAGCGCAGGCGCTCCCGCAGCGGCGCCTCGCTCGATGCCACCTTTTCGAGCTGCTCGGTCTGCGAGCGCAGCACCCGGGCGTAGATCTCGTAAAGGAGGTCGTCCTTGGAGCCGAAGTAGTGGTACATCGCGCCCTTGGTGACCCCGGCCGCCTCGACGATCTCCTGCACGGAGGTGCGGTCGAACCCCTTCTTGGCGAAGAGCTTCGTGGCGTGCGACAGCAGACGGCGCGGGACGGCGGCCTGGTCTTCGCCGCCTGCCTCGGCCTTCCGGGTGGTCGCTCGTGTCATGACCGGCTCCTTCTCGTGCGGACACTCAGCATACCGGCCGGTTTGTCGACGCACGGGGAACGGGGACTCAATGCCGGCCAAGGCCACCGGAAACACGCACCGTCCCTCACGCACGCACAACCGCCGAAGGGGAGCCGGAAGCTCTCCGTGGCACGGTCGAGTGGGGAAGATTTGGGACGTTGAACGTCCCAAATCTTCCCCGCTCGAATCACCTGTCTGGTACGAGGTCGGCTGCTCGGCGCGCCTGGTCTCGACCAAGGGCGCGCGCCCTTCAGCTCAGCCCCTCTCCCGGAGTTCGCGGCGGAGGATCTTGCCGCTCACCGTCTTCGGCAGTTCGTCGAGCACCTCGATCACGCGCGGGTATTTGTACGCGGCCAGGCGTTCCTTGCAGTACGCGACGAGATCCTGGGGATCAGGCGAGGTGCCCGGAGCCGGGCTGATGTAGGCCTTCACCGTCTCGCCGCGGTACTCGTCCGGAACGCCGACGACGGCCGCTTCACGCACCGCCGGATGCGTGTACAGGACGTCCTCGACCTCACGCGGCCAGACCTTGAACCCGGAGGCGTTGATCATGTCCTTCTTGCGGTCGACGACGTAGACCCAGCCGCTCGGCTCCATGAAGCCGATGTCGCCGGTCAGGAGCCTGCCGCCGGGCAGCGCGGCTTCGGTCGCCTCGGGCCGGTTCCAGTAGCCGGGGATCACCATCGGACCTTCGACGGCGATCTCGCCCGCCGTCCCGAACGGCAGTTCCTCGCCGTTCTCGCCGAGGATGCGCACGATCGCCCCCGGCACCGGCAGGCCGATCGAGATCGTGCCGGACGCCTCGTCGATGGGCGCTTCGAGACTGCTCGGGACGACGATGCAACCCGCGGTCGTCTCGGTGAGCCCGTAGCCGTTGTGGATGTAGTGGCCGAACCGTTCCCGGAACGTGCCGACCACGGCGGGCGGCAGCGCGGCACCGCCGGAGTACAGCAACTCGAAGGACTCGAAATGTTCGCGGCCGACGCCGGGGTGGGCCATCAGCGCCATGTACGCCGTCGACGGGCCCACCGTGTACACGGGCTTGTGCTCCAGGAAGGCGTCGAGCACCACGCCGGGCTCGAACCGGTACGCGAGCGCGAGCGTGCCGCCGATGTCGATCGCGGAGGCGATCTCGCAGACCATGCCGGTGATGTGGAACAGCGGGGCGAGACCGAACAGCGTGGCGCCCTCGCCGAGACCGCTGAACGCGCTCAGCACGGCCGCGTTCGCGCCGAGGTTGCCGTGGGTGGTCATCGCCCCCTTCGACGTCCCGCTGGTGCCCGACGTGTAGCTGATCAGCGCGACGTCGTCGGGGCCGAGGCTGGGGTCCGGGGGCGGATCTCCCGCCGCCCGCGCCACCGTCAGCAGGTCGGCGGCGCCGGGGGTCGGCTCCCGCACGATCCCGCCGAACACCCGCGTATCGTCGCGGCCCTGCAGGTCCAGTTCGCTGGTGGTCAGCGCGATGGTCACGCCGCTGCCGGGCACGAGCGGGCCGATCCGGCGGTTCCAGCCGCTCTGCGAGCACACGACCGCGCGCACCCCCGCGTCCTCGAAGACGTGCCGGAGTTCCCGCTCGCGGTACATCGGGTTGACCGGGACGACGATCCCGCCCGCCTTCCACGCTCCGAGCAACGCCAGCACGAACTGCGGGATGTTCTGCAGGACCAGGGCGAGCCGGTCGCCCGGGGCGAAACCGGAGGCCAGCAGATGACGCGCGACGCCGTCGGAAAGCTCGTCGACCTCGCGGTAGCTCATCGTGGCGTCGAAGTAGGCGATCGCCGTGGCCTGCGGAGAGCGCTGCACCGCCCGCCGGAAGGACGCGGGGACCGTGGTCGCTTTCGGTGTCTCCGCCGCCTTCATCCGATCTTCGTAGGCGGCCAGCCACGGCTTCGCTTCGTACCGGCTCATGCAGGTTTCCTCCCTGACAAGACTCGACGATCCCGTAAGCATCCGCTTAGTATGTCGATGACGCAAGGAGGTCGACGTGACCGATCAGCTCTCACCGTCCGAAGTGGACACTGCGGACACGGTCCGGTACGCCGTGGACGGCGCCGTCGCCACGATCACCTTCGACAAACCCGAACGTGGCAACGCGATGGACCAGCCGATGCAGATCCGCTACGGCCGGCTGATGGGCGCGGCGTCGGCCGATCCCGGGGTCCGCGCCGTCGTCGTCACCGGCGGCGGGCGCTCCTTCTGCCCCGGCGCGGACCTGGGGCTGCTGGAGAACATCTCCGCCCACGGCACGGGCACGCCGGAACGGGAAGGTTTCCGCGACGTCCTCGCCGCCGCGTATGCCGACGCGCCGGTGGTCGCGGCGATCAACGGCGGCTGCGCCGGGCTCGGTTTCGTGATCGCCTGCGCCGCCGACGTCCGGTTCGCCGCGGCGGGCGCGAAGTTCACCACCGCCTTCGCGCGGCGGGGTCTCATCGCCGAATACGGTGTGGCGAAACTGCTGCCCGAACTCGTCGGCCGCGGGCGGGCGCTCGACCTGCTGCTCTCCGGGCGGACCTTCACCGCCGAACAGGCGTACGAGTACGGCCTGGTGCAGGAAGTCGTGCCGCCGGAAGAGCTTTCGGCCCGGGCGATGGCCTACGCCACCGAACTCGCGACGTACAGCGCGCCACGCTCCATGGCGCTCATGAAGCGGCAGGTCCTTCGAGAAGCCGGGCTCTCCCTGGAGGATTCCGCCCGGGAAGCCACCGCCCTGATGCTCGAATCCTTCGGCCACCCGGAACTTCCCGAAGGCCTGGCCAGCTGGAACGAACGCCGCCCGCCGGCTTTCCCGCCGTACCAAGGCGATTAAGCCGCGCCGGTCCCGCGGTGCTCACTCCCCGATGGCCTGCTCCACCTTGCGCTGCAGCTTGTTCATCCCGCCGAGCCAGCGGTCGGTCTGCGTGGCCCGCGCGGCGTAGTAGTCCGCGACCTCGGGATGCGGCAGCACCAGGAACCGGTCCTCGGCGATGGCCTCGAACAGCGCGTCCGCGACCTGTTCCGGCTGGATCGCCGACGCGCCCATCAGCAGTTCGCCCGCGGGGCCGGTGTTCTCCAGCATCGCCGTCCGCACGCCCTGCGGGCAGATGGCCTGCACGGTGAGCCCGCGGTGCCGGTACGTCGCCGACAGCCATTCGGAGAACGCGAGCGCCCCGTGTTTGGTCACCGAGTACGACGCCGAACCGAGACTGGTCAGCAATCCCGCCGCCGACACCGTCGAAATGAAGTGCCCGCGCCCGCGTTCGAGCCACGGCGGCAGGAGCAGCCGCGCCGCGCGCACGTGCGCCATGACGTTGACGTCCCAGATCCGCGCCCAGTCCTCCTCGGGCGCGTCGACGCCGCCCATCGGCGCGATCCCGGCGTTGGCACAGAAGACGTCGATCTCGCCGAGGGTTTCGCGGGCCGCCGCGATCAGCGACGCGACACCCGCTTCGCTCGCGGCGTCACCCGCGACGGCGGTTCCGCCGATCTCCTTCGCGACCTCGGCCGCGGCGTCCCCGTTCAGGTCGCCGACGACCACGCGCGCGCCCTCGGCGGCGAACCGGCGGGCGAGTACGGCACCGATCCCGCCGCCCCCGCCGGTGACGACGACACCGGATCCGGTGAAGGACGGCGTCACAGGCCACCGGCCAGTGTCACGCCGCCGTCGAGGACCATCGTCTGCCCGGTGATCCAGCCCGCCTCTTCGGAAAGCAGGAACGACACGGCGCTCGCGATGTCCGCCGGGACCCCGAGGCGCTTCATCGGGTACGGCTCCGAGACCTCTTCCTCGCGGCCTTCGTACAGCGCGGTCGCGAACTTGGTCTTGACCACGGCCGGCGCGACGGCGTTCACGCGGATCTTCGGGCCCAGCTCGAAACCGAGTTCCTTGGTGAGCCGGATCAGCGCGGCCTTGCTGACGCCGTACATCCCGATCCCGGGCGACGCGCCGAGCCCGGCGATGGACGCGACGTTCACCACCGCGCCGCCGTGCTCCCCCATCCACGCGTCCCGCGCCCGGCGGGTCCACGAAAGCGGGGCGAGCACGTTGACGGCGAAGATCTTCGCGGCGGCACCGGGGTCGACGTCCAGGGTGGGCCCGAACACCGGGTTGATGCCGGTGTTGTTGACCAGCATGTCGAGCCGCCCGAAGGTCTCGATGGTCTTGGCGACGGCCTCGGCCTGGTGTTCGTCGTCGTCGGCCTTACCCGGAACGGCGATGGCGACGGCCTCGCCGCCCAGTTCGGCCACCGCCTCGGCGAGCGGCTCCGGCTTGCGCGCGGTGATGCACACCTTCGCGCCGCGCTCGACGAGGTCCTTGGCGATCCCGAGGCCGATGCCCCGGCTGGCCCCGGTGACGATCGCGACGCGATCCTTGAAGGAGTGGTTCACTCTGTCGATCTCCTCTGTGTTCACTAGCGAGCGCATTCACTAAGCGAGCGCTCACTTACAATGGGAAGGTCCGGAGACGCTGTCAAGCCCACACTCCGGTTCGAGCGTCTGGGAGGATCTGCGGATGACCATGTCGCTGTCGGCCGAACTGTGGCCCGACGTCCAGCCGGAGACGGCACGGCGGCTGATGCTGGCCGGGGTCGAATCCTTCGCTCGGCGCGGCTATCACGCGACCACCACCAGGGACATCGCCTCGGCGGCGGGGATGAGCCCCGCGGCGCTGTACGTGCACTTCCCGTCCAAGGCCGCGCTGCTGTTCGCGATCTCGAAGTACGGCCACGAGCAGACACTGTCCCTGGTCGAGAGCGTCGTGGCGCGGGAGACCGATCCGGTCGAGCGGATCCGGCTGCTGGTCGAGGACTTCGTGGCCTGGCACGCCCGGCGGCACACCGTGGCCCGCGTGGTGCAGTACGAACTGCAGGCACTGCCCGACGAGGAGTTCGAGATCGTCGCGAAACTGCGCCGCCGCATCGAGCAGGTCGTGCGCGAGGTCATCACCGAAGGCGCCCAGGCGGGGGTGTTCACCGTCGGCGACCCGCACACCGCGGCCCGCGCCGTGCTCTCGCTCGGCGTCGATGTCTCCCGCTGGTACAGCGAGCGAGCGCGCCAGACCCCCAAGAAGCTGGGCCAGGAGTACAGCGAGCTGGTGCTGCGCATGCTCGGCACGAAACTCTCCTGACCAGTACTGATCGACCTTCCCGGGCGATACCGCCACCAGAGTGACATACCAACTGGTCGGTATCCAGAATTACCCGTTGAGACGTTGACCACATACTAAGCGGTTGTTAACTTGCCCGGACTGCATCGCCGCAGCAGCGCCGAGCGAAGGGCATCCAGATGGCCGACACCGCACCGAACGCCCCCGGAACCGCCGCCGAACCGACGATCACCGTCTCCCAGCGCAGGAGGGCCGCGACCGCGGCGGCACTCGCCTCATCAGTCGAGTGGTACGACTACTTCGTCTTCGGGATCGCCGCCGCCCTGGTGTTCGGGAAGACCTTCTTCCCCACCACCAACGCCGCGGCCGGCGTCCTCGCCTCGTTCGCCACGTTCGCGGTCGGCTTCCTCGCCAGGCCGCTCGGCGGGATCATCGCGGGCAGCCTCGGCGACAAACGCGGCCGGAAACCCGTGCTGGTGCTGGCGATCGCGCTGATGGGCGCGGCGACCACGCTGATCGGCCTGCTGCCGACCTACGATTCGATCGGCATCGCCGCGCCGATCCTCCTGGTGCTGCTCCGGCTCGTGCAGGGGGTCGCCGTCGGCGCCCAGTGGGGTGGCGCGATGCTGCTCGCCACCGAGTACGCACCGCCCGGGAAACGCGGTCTCTACGGCAGCCTGGTCCAGCTCGGCGTCCCGATCGGGGTCGTGCTGGCGAACACGGTGTTCCTGATCGCCGCGCAGGTCGCGCCGCCGTCCGACTTCCTCGTGTGGGCGTGGCGGATCCCGTTCCTGGTCGGCGTCCTCGTGCTCGGGCTGGCCTGGTACATGCACGTCAAGATCGACGAAACGCCCGAATACCGCCGCGCGGAGGCGAAACTCGCCGCCGAGGAACGCGGCCGGGCCAAGTCACCGCTGCGTGACGTCCTGCGCCACCACAAGGGCACGGTGCTGCTGGCCGGCGGCTCGTTCATGGTCAACACCGCCACGTTCTACATCCTGCTGAACGGCGTCCTCGACTACGCCACCCGTCATCTGGGCATGTCGCGGACCACCGTGCTCGTCGCGACGCTGCTGATCAGCACGCTGCAGCTGGCGATCATCCCGCTGGCGGCGAAACTGTCCGACCGGATCGGCAGGCTCAAGATCTACACCTTCGGCGCGGCGGGGGTCGCGCTCTGGGCGATCCCGATGTTCCTGCTGATCGACACGGCGTCGCTGCCGCTGTTCGTGGTCGCCTCGTTCGTGGGCTCGCTGTTCCTCGGCATCATGTACGGCCCGCAGGCGGCGCTGTTCGCCGAACTGTTCACCGCCGAGATGCGCTACACCGGCGCCTCGCTCGGCTACCAGATCAGCGCGGTCGTCGGCGGCGGGCTCGCGCCGTTCATCATGGTGCTGCTGCTGGAATCCACCGGCACCTCGATGTCGGTTTCGCTCTACATCATCGTGCTGGCCCTGATCTCGCTCGGTTCGATCGGCCTGCTCGCCAAACGCGCACGGTCCACTTCGGACTCACACGACCGCGCGCGCGAACCGGTCGGCGACCAGTCGTAGCCGCTCCTTGACCTCGTCCGGGGCCTCCTCGACGACGAAGTCGACGTCCCAGTGGGCGAGGTAGTAGGGCATCACCGAGAGGTCGTTGGAACCGACCCTGACCCGGCAGGTGCGCTCGTCGATGGCCTCGATCGTCCCGGCGGTCGGGGACACGTACTCGGCGAGCGCCTCCGCCGAGGCGTTGACCCGCAGCACCATCTGGTGCGGATACGGCGACGACGTGATCCCGCGGGAGACGTAGGCCGCGAGGTCCTCGGCGGGCGGTTCCCTCGGCGTGAACCGGAAACTCGTGTCCGGGACGCCGTCGATGCGGTCGACGCGGAAGGTCCGCCAGTCGTCACGATCGAGATCGAACGCGACCAGGTACCACCGGCGCCCGGTGTGCACCAGGCGCAACGGCTCGATGTAGCGCTCGGTGACGTCGCCGCTGTGGCTGCGATAGCCGAACCGGAGCCGCTGATGGTCGCGGCACGCGGACGCGATGACCGTCAGCGCGGCCGCGTCGATGACCGGGACGACGCCGCCGAGCGGGATCATCGCGGCGTTCAGCGCGGTCACCCGGTGCCGGAGCCGGGCGGGCAGCACCTGCTCCAGCTTCGTGAGCGCGCGCACCGAGGTCTCCTCGATCCCCGAGACCGTCCCGTTCGCGGCCGTGCGGAGCCCGACGGCGACCGCGACCGCCTCGTCGTCGTCCAGCAGCAAGGGCGGCAGCGCGGCCCCAGCGCCGAGCCGGTAGCCGCCCGCGACCCCGGGCGTGGCGTGCACCGGGTAGCCCAGTTCGCGCAGCCGCTCGACGTCGCGCCGGACCGTGCGGACGTCGACCTGCAGCCGGTCGGCCAGGTCGGCGCCCGGCCAGTCGCGCCGCGCCTGCAGCAGGGAGAGGAGCCTCAGCAGCCGTGCCGACGTGCCGGTGGTCATCGGTTCGCTCGCTTCATGGGAGGGAGTCTGGCAGACATTCAGGACAGGTCCGGTCCGCATTGGCTCGCGGCTCGGGTTGGGCAGCCTGAGGTACATGAAGGCCCCCTTCCTTGCGCCTGGCGCAAGGAAGGGGGCCTTCATGTACTTGGGAGGTGCGAAGGTCGAGTTTCCTCGGCTGAGCCGAGGGAAGGGGTCCTTCACGCGCCACCAGTGTGACTGCTGAGGCTGCCGGTGCACCTGGGGCTGATGTCGCGAGCCGGGAGTCCGTGAAGGCCTCCTTCACTACCTTCAGAGTAGGCAAGGAGGCCTTCACGGAGCGGGCATGCGATCAAGCCGCGCCCAAAAGCCAGCAGGCACCTAAGACACACCCTTGGCTCTAACGACCCAAATCACTCACGCCCCTTGGCCACGGTGGCGTGGTGGGCACGAGCCGTAAGGTGGGCCAGGTGATCGATCCCGCGCAGCTGCTGTCCGTCGCCCGCGAAGAGGCCGAACTCGGCAAGGCCGAGGGCGGGGTCCCGATCGGTGCCGCTCTCTTCGACACCGCCGGTGTCCTGCTCGGCCGCGGCCACAACCGCCGGGTCCAGGACGGCGACCCGTCGATGCACGCCGAGACCTCCGCGTTCCGGAACGCGGGCAGGCGGCCGCACTACCGCGACACGATCATGGTCACCACCCTCTCCCCCTGCTGGTACTGCAGCGGGCTGGTGCGCCAGTTCGGCATCGGCCGGGTGATCATCGGCGAGGCCACCACGTTCGAGGGCGGGCACGGCTGGCTCGAGGAGAACGGCGTCGAGATCACCCTGCTCGACGACCCCGCGTGCACCGCGCTGATGACCGAGTTCATCCGGGACCACCCGGAGTTGTGGTTCGAGGACATCGGCGTCCCCGCCGAGGACTAGCTTTCGGCCTCGAAGACGACGGTCCGGTTGCGCCCGGCCCCCTTCGCCGCGCGCATCGCCTGATCCGCCGCGCCGACGAGCCGGTCGAGTGTCTCGCCGCCGGCGGGATGCGACGACACCCCGATCGAGACGGTCGCCCCCGCGAACGTCCCACCCAGTGAGACGAACGTCGAGGAGATCCGCATCCGGATGCGTTCGGCGATCGCGTGCGCGTCGAATCGGGTGGTGCCGGGCAGCAGGACGACGAATTCCTCGCCGCCGAACCGGCCGACCAGGTCCGCCGCCCGGACCTCCGCGCGCAAAGTGTCCGCGACCGCACGGAGGACGTCGTCACCGACATGCCTCCCGTGCCGGTCGTTGAGCCGGGCGAAGTGGTCCAGATCGAGCATCAGCAGCGAAAGATCCGCGCCACGGCTCCGAAGCAATTCGAACTGGGTGCGCGCACCGTCCAACCAGGACGACGCGGTGAGCAATCCGGTGCCGGCGTCCGTACCCGCGTGGCCGCGCAGGGCGCGCATCGTCCCGGCTCGGTGAAGTACCACGAGCGCCCCCGCGAGTACCACGGCGACGTACGGCCAGTCCGCGGCCGACCACGCGAGCAGCAATCCGAACGCGACCATCGCCGCGTCGAAGGCGAACCCCGACGGTTCGGCCCCGAATTCGGCGGCGGGCGCGGCCAAAGCGGCGTCGACGGACAGGAAAATCAGGCCGGTGGCGAAAACCAGGGCGAAACTCTCGAAATCCCTTGGCGCGTCGGCGAACGGCGGGGCCCCCAGCAGTACCGGGATGATCGAGGCACCGAGCGCCGAAAGCATGGTGGCGGAGGCCGCGAACACCTGGCGGTGCGGGATCCCGCGCCGGATCCGGCACCAGCGGTAGCCCGCCGAAGCGACGACGAGTACCGCGGCGAGCGCGGGCGGCAACAGCAAAGCGCCCGCGAAAATCCACGCCGCGTCCAGTCCGGCCCCGAGCCGCGTGTCGGCGCGGGACCGCTCGACCGGCCGCGAAAGCTCCGAACTGAGGATCATTCCCCCCAGCAGAGCCGAAAACGGAAGCAAGGACGACGGCGCGGGCGGCCTCAACACGAAGAGGTAGGCGGTGGCGGCGAAAGCGGCGAAGTCGACGAGGAGGAGGTATCCGATCAGGCCCCGTCTGGGTAGTTCCCACAGGCTCCAGGACCCCAGGATCCGGCGCGGCGCGGCGAGCCGGTCTCTCCGGCCGCGGCTTCCGGTCGCCATCAGGGAGTCCCCCACCATTTCGGCAAACTAGCCGGTTATCGCGGTGGTGTCGATCCGCTTTCCGGGTCATGACCCCCTACTAAGGTCGGTCGTCTCCCCCGGGAATTCCGGTGAATTCTTGACAGTCCTCAATGGTCTAGTCCACCGTGAGTGAGCACACAGTGACCTCCCGGTTGATACGCCGCGTCAAGACGGAGGTGCTCCACACCTGCGCGCCTCGCCGCGCGCGTACCAGTTGGAGGACCTATGAAATCCCTACGACGCTGGGCAACACTGGCCACCGCCGCCGGCGCCGCTCTCGCCACGGCCGTCGGCCTCGCCCCCGTCGCCTCGGCGGCCCCGGACCCGGTGCTCGCCTCGCCCTATCTGTACCAGTGGTCGGGACAGACGGACCCGATCGCCGCGATGAACGCCACCGGGGTCAAGGCCTTCACCCTCGCGTTCATCCTCTCCGACGGCGGCTGCAACCCGAAATGGGACGGCAGCCGTTCCCTCACCGGCTCCGACGCCACGATGATCAACAACATCCGCGCCAAGGGCGGCGACGTCATCCCGTCGTTCGGTGGCTGGTCCGGGACGAAGCTCGGGCCGAAATGCGGTACCCCCGCGGCACTCGCCGGCGCGTATCAGAAGGTCATCGACGCCTACAAGCTCAAGGCGATCGACCTCGACATCGAGAACACCGACGAATTCGAGAACTACACCGTCCAGGACCGGATCCTGAACGCCATCAAGATCACGAAGCAGAAGAACCCCGGCCTGCGCGTGGTCATCACCATCCCGACCGAGGTGAGCGGCCCCAACGCGCACGGGAAGCGGTTGATCAACCAGTCGAAGGCGCTCGGCGCGGGCGTCGACGCGTGGTCGGTCATGCCGTTCGACTTCTCCAGCGGCGGTGACATGGCGGGCAAGACCCGCAGTGCCGTGGACGGGCTGAAGAACGTCGTGAAGTCCACCTTCGGCCTGAGCGACGACGCGGCCTACCGGCGCAGCGGGCTTTCGTCGATGAACGGGAAGACCGACGTGGCGGGCGAGACCGTCAGCGTCGCCGACTTCCGCGCGATCCGCGACTACGCGGCGAGCAAACATCTCGCCCGGCTGTCGTTCTGGGCGGTGAACCGCGACTGCAACAACTGCGCGGGAATCTCGCAGGGCAAGTACGACTACACCAAGATCGTCGCGGGTTACACCGGCTGACTTCCGTTCCCCACCGGTGTCAGTCCCAGGGTGAGCCCTCGGTACAGATGGTCGTGAGTGGCGATTCGGGTTCTAACCCGAATCGCCACTCACAACCGCATCACCGGCCGCAGTCCGCCTTCGTGTTCAGCGGCCTCCCCCGCGACCACACCAGATCGACCGGATGCACCGAACCGTCCGGATCGATCGACAGGATCGGCAGCGCCTTGTCGAGCTGATTCCCCGTCGCCTGGTCGAAAGCGATGAAACCCGTCGCGCCGGGCACCGGGGAGTTGCAGTCGATGCTGCGCAACACGTCCGGCACCGAGACCGGATCCGAAGACACGTTCTGCACCGCGGCTTCGACGGCCGCCGCGACGGCGTCGTGTTCGATCATCGCGGCGCCGTCCCACAGTTCCGCCTTGGGGAAACCGTGGGTACCGGTGAATTCGGCGACGAAGTTGTCGTAATTCTTCTTGTACGTCGGATGCGCCGGATCGGCGGTGAACATATCCCACTGGTCGGGATACGCGAGAGCCGTGTAGCGGAGCCGGACACTGATGTCCTTGTTCAACGGCAAGGGTTTCCCGGCGAGCGTGCTCGCGTCGTCCCCGGTCATCACGGTCACCGTGTCGAGCCCCTCGCAGGCGCCGTCGCCGGCCAGCGCCGTCACGAGGGCACCGAGGTCCAGTCCACGGCCGGCGAAGTAGATCAGGTTGGGTCTCGCGCCACAGATGTCGTTGTGCCACCTGCTGAACAGCCCTCGCAGATACGCCTCACGCGAGGTGTCGGTGAGCGGCTTGACGTCGTAGGTCTTCGTGAAGATCACCGGCACCTTCGAGGAGCTCTGGAAGGCTTCGGCGAGCGTGGTCGCGTAGGTGTCCTCTTTGCTGACCCCCTGGATCATCATCACGCGCTGGAAACCGTGTGCGGCGATGTATCCGGCCGCGGCGCGGGCCTCGTCGGTGTTGGTCGGGCCGACGCGGAAGAAGTTGTCGATCCGCACGCCCTTGGGGTCGGTGTTCATGTTGTCCGCGGTGACGGTCGCGCCGATCGTGGCGATCCCGTGCCGCGACAGTTCGGCCACCAGCGCCCGGCTGCTCTCCGTGCTGATGCCGATGTCGGTGACCGCCACGATGCGCTGGGCGGCGGCCGCGGCGACGATCTCCTCCGCGACGACCTGCCAGTGTTCGGCGTTGCTCCCGTAGTTGGCCAGCAGGAGCTTGATCCCCGGCGGCCCGTTCTTCGGCCACGCGGCGGTGATCGCGCCCTGGACCTCCCGCCGGACGAACGGGAACGGCTGGCTGTCGACCTTCGGATCGGGCGCGAGGTTCTCCAGTACCACGATGGTCTTGAAGTTCTCGCCCGCCTTCTCGTTGCGGCTCTTGATGAGCTTCTCCAACGGATCGAGCGGATCGTCGGCCCGCATCGGACCGGAGTCGAGGTTCAGCCCGACGCAGACGTACGACGAGCCGATCGACTCCTCGTCCGCGTCCACCGCGCGCAGCCCCCGGCCGCAGGATTCCCACGGACTGATCGACACCAGCGCGGCACCCAGCAGCACGACGACGATCACGATCAGCAGCACCCGATGGCGGTGCGCCCAGCCGCGTGGCCGCACCGGTGGCCCCGTCGCCGCGCGTTCACGGGCCTCGGACATACGTGTTCTCAACGAATCGAGCCAGGACATGACGGAGTTCCGTTCCGGGTCAGGGGAATTCGCCGCGACGGGCGGCTTCCTTGGCCGACACGAGCGCGCCGACGTCGGGCTGGTGCGAAGTGGTGGCCAGCGCGGCGAAGGCGTTCGCGATCACCTGGTGCTGGGCCTGCCCGCGGACCGCGAAGGGGTTGGCGGTCAGCCAGCCCGCCGCGATGAGCCGGGCGACGTTGTTCCGGATCTCGGACCGGCCGGCCGGGCACTGCGCGTTGTCGAGGTTGACGAGTTCTTCGTACAGTTCCGCGTGATCCCGCTCGGGCGGCAGGGCGTCCGGCGCGTTCAGCACCAGCTCGAGCTTCGCGATCCACTCAGCGTGCGGGATCCGGTTGAACTCGCGCTCGAAGAACGTGACCACTTCGCCGATGTCGCCCAGCGCGAGATTGCAGTAGGCCAGGCGCACCGGATCCTGTGCGGTGTCCGGATCGTCGCGCAGTGCCTTGAACTGGCCGGTGTAGGTCGGCCCGTCCCCGTCCCCGCGCCGGGCCAGCGCGGACACCAGGTTCGCCGCGATCCACGGATGCAGGGCGGCCTGGTCGTCGGTCGAACCGGGCGAGTTCCTGGCCGTCACCCACAACGACGTGCGCAGTTCGGTCAGGATCCGCCCGACGTGCGGCTGGTCGATCCGGCTCTGCGCGGCGTCCGGGATCAGCCAGGGCGCGGTCGCGAACGGGGCCGCGGTCACGAAGTCGTCGACGTGGACGTCGTCGAGGTGGTCGGTCAGGGCGAGCTTGGTCAGCCTGGTGTAGCAGGGATCGTCCCCGCCACGCGGATCGGTGGTGAGCAGGTCTCGATCGCCCTCGCGCGCGTCGCTCGCCCGCAGGCGCCCGGTGAGCTGCTCGACCGCCGACGGAAGTCCGCCGGTCGCCCGGTGCGCGAGCGTCACCTTCGGCGTCCGCGCGCCGGAATCGAGGATCCGCGCGATCCGCCCGATCGACTGGGGTGAGATCCGGACCGGGTAGTAGGCCGAGTCGAGCGCGCCGTTGGCCGGGTTCGCCCAGTCGTCGTACGAGGCCTCCTCGCAGTCCACCATCGGCCGGGCCGCGGACCCGGTGGCGGGCACGGGTTTCCACGGCGCCAGCCAGGCGGTGTTCCAGTCGTCGTGCCACCGTCCGCTGGTGGCGATGACCAGCAGCGCGTCGTGTGCGTCGCGGTCGTTCGGATGCTGGACGGCATGCCGTTCCCTGGCGGCGATCAGGTCGGAGAGGAACTCGGTCCCGCCGGGGTGGTCGACGTCGTCGAGCACCACCACCCAGTTGTGCCAGTGCCGGCGCTGCTGGGAGATGTCGCAGGTACAGGGACTCTTCTCCTCCGGCCTGGCCAGCCGCGGATGGTTCTCCCGGACGTCGCCGAGGAACGCCGCCATCAGCCATTCGGTGACCGCCTTGGCGTCACGGGCGCTGCCGTGCGCGAGCCGGTTGAGTTCGAGCAGCGCGTCGAACGGGGATCTCCCCTCGGCGTGAGGGAAGTCCGCCAGCGACCGCAGCGCCTTCCCGAGCCGGGGCCGGATGTTCCGCACCAGATGCGGGAACGTCTGGCGGAACAGATCCGCGTACGGGGGCTCGACGAGACCGGTCGCCTTCGCCGTCTCGGTCAGCGTGTCGAGCGTGCTGTCCATCGCCGGTGTCCAGATTATCCGGTCGAGACTGCCGAGCAACGACTTCAGTTGCGCCAGGTCTTCGTCGCGATTTCGGCCGGAAAGTTCCGCCTGGACTGCGATCAGCGCGATCGTGAAACGAATGAACTGCGGTTTCGCTCGATTTCGCCATTTTCTCGAAAACGAGTAGGCCAGTTTCGCGAGCACGTCGATCGTGCCCGCCCGGCCGCCCTGCCCGAAATCGAATCCGGCGTGGACGACGCCCCAGCCCAGGTCGCGGCGGATCGCTTCCAGTGCGGTGGTCTTCCCCGAACCGACCGGTCCGAGCAGCAACGTCACCGGCTGCGGGCGTGACGGATTCCCCGCCTCGCGGTTGATCAGCATTCTCCGGGCGAACTGCACCGCGGGAGAATGTCGGTCCACACTCATTTTCCTGTTTCAGCCCCTAGCCGTGCTCCGGGAGGAATGGAGAGTGCGAACCATCGTAGGTATCCGGCCGAAGGCGGGGCACAGGAAAAATGACAAGCAGACACGAACGGACGAAACCGGAGATGAATCGTGATTCTTCTTCGACGGTGAGCGACGCCGTCGATCACCCGATCGGCGCTACCGGCCCCATTGCGGCCAGCGACCGCCTTGATGGCCGCCGCCGTAGTACCACTCGTAATACTGCTCGAAGTCGTGATGGCCGGTGCGCGGCTCCGGACGTTCTCCGGGTTCCGGCGTCGGCGTCGGGGACGGCGTCTCCGAGCCGTGCAGCGACGCGGTCATCGGCGGCGGGGGTGCGACACTGCCGCCCGGGGGTCCCGACGGGACGGGCGAGGAGACCGGGACGTCGATCGCCTGCGGGGCGATGGTCAGCGACGGAGGCAGGAGCGGGGTGCCCGGGACGACGTCGGCCGGGTCGGCCGGGACGAGCACGACGGCCAGCAGCCCGCCGACGAGCACGCCGCCCGCCGAAAGCGCCGAGATCCGCCGGATCCGGCCGGTGCCGGAAGCGGTTTCCGGAGCCCGGTGCTTCGGCCCGCCCGGTCCCCGGCGACGGGGCGCCGCACCGGCTTCCCGCATCAACTCGCTCAGTGTCCGTTGATGAACCCGCTGGCGAGTTCGACACAGCGGGTTCAGGGCGTCCTCACCGGCATCGCGGCGAGCCGTGCGTGCCATCGGCACCTCCCAACCCAGGCCCGTCGCTCGGCGACGGCCTCATCCCGGGGTGGATCCTAGGAACGCGGGAGGTGCTTGTAAACGGTCGTCGTCCACTGCGGACAGACGATGCGGTGAAAGGTCAGGCCGCTGCGGTGACCGCGATCGCAGCTTCGCCCGCCTCGGTCAGCTCGGCGGGCACCCGGCCGGTGACCGCGGAGGGTCCGGTGGACTCGGCGGGGCGGATGTAGCCGTCGCGGGCCAGCGCGTGCGCGGTCATCTGATCGCAGCAGGCGAACCCGTCGATGAAGAGATCCGGCTCGCAGCTGCACGACATCTGGGCACGGCGCGCCGCGACCGCTCGCAGCATCGCCATCGCGCGATGGGACAGTTCGACCTCTGAACCGGACACCGGACTGGACCTCTCTCGATCAGCCACCTGAATCAGCAGCACTCACACCGTGTTATCGGCCGCTGCTCCATCAGTGTTAACAAGATCTCAGACGTTGTCGGTGACTTGTCGGTTCCGTCAGATCTTCGCCGACGCCAAGGTGGGTTCCAGCACCCGCGCCCACTGCGCGACGATCTGCTTGCGCCGCTTCGTGTCGTCGGTCAGCAGGTTCGCCAGGCCCAGGCCGCGGGCGAGATCGAGAGTGGCCTGGACCAGCTCGCGAACGCCCTGGTGGGACTCGTCGACACCGAGCAGTTCGACGGTCACCCGGTGTGCTTCGCGGCCGACGCGGGCCTCCAGCGGCACCAGGGTCGCCCGCAGCGAGTCGTCGGTCGAAGCCGCGACCCACAGGTGGAGCGCGGCACGGAACAGCGGCCCGCTGTAGAGGTTGAGCACCATGTCGACAGCCCGCTCGATCCGCGAGCGGCCCGACGGCAGTTCCGCCGCGCGGGCGCGTAGTTCCACGATCTGGATCTCGCCGACGTGCTCGACCGCGGCCGCGACCAGGTCCTCCCTGGTCGGGAAGTGGTGCTGGGCGGCACCACGCGAGACCCCGGCGCGCTCGGCGATCAGCGCGACGGTGGTCCCGTTCCAGCCCAGTTCCCCGATCGTCTCGACGGCGGCCTCGACCAGCCGCCGCCGGGTCGTGCGGCTGCGCTCCTGCTGTGGTTCGCGGATCATGGTCCTGATTCTGGGGTACGCGCCTCGACCCAGAAATCGAGCTGCAGGTCTTCCTCCCGCTCGCCGATGCGGTACTTCGAGAAGTCGGTGACGCCCTCGGCGGCCAGCACCTCGTCGTCGAGGTAGAAGTTCCCCGTCGCCTCGGTGCTCGGTTTGGTGAGGATCGCGTGCGCGGCGTCGGCCATGATCTCCGGCGTCCGCGATTTGGCCGCCAGCTCCGCGCCGACGACGTTGCGGATCGCCGCGGTGTCGATCGTCGTGCGCGGCCACAGCGAGTTCGCCGCGATGCCGTACTGCCGCAGTTCCGCCGCGAGCCCGACGGTCACCAGGCTCATCGAGTACTTCGCGATGCTGTACGCGAGATGCCCGGCCTGGAACCACTTCTCGTCGAGGCTGATCGGCGGTGACAGCGTCAGGATGTGCGCGTTTTCCGCGAGCTTCAGATACGGGATGGCGAGCTTCGACAGCAGGAACGATCCGCGCGCGTTGATGTCCTGCATCAGGTCGTAGCGCTTCATGCTGACGGACTCGGTCGGGGTCAGATCGATCGCGCTCGCGTTGTTGAGCACGATGTCGATGCCGCCGAACTGCTCCGCGGTCCGCGCGATCGCGGCCTCGACCGAGGTGTCGTCGCGGACGTCGCCGACGATCGGCAACGCCTGCCCGCCGGCGTCCTCGATCGCCTTGGCCGCGGTGTAGAGCGTGCCCGGCAGCTTCGGATGCGGCTCGGCGGTCTTCGCGAGCAGGGCGATGTTCGCCCCGTCACGCGCGGCGCGGACCGCGATGGCCTCGCCGATCCCGCGGCTGCCGCCGGAGATGATGATCGTCTTGCCGTGGAGCGTGCTCATGCCGCCGCCTCTCAGTACGACCGGGGCAGGCCGAGGCTGTGCTGGCCGACGAAGTTGAGCACCATCTCGCGGCTCACCGGTGCGATCCGGCCCAGCCGGACGGCCGTGACCAGCGTGCCCAGCCCGTATTCGCTGGCCAGGCCGTTGCCGCCGTGGGTCTGCACGGCCTGGTCGACGGCCCGGATGGCGACCTCGGCGGCGGCGTACTTCGCCATGTTCGCGGACTCGCCCGCGCCGAAGTCGTCGCCGGAGTCGTAGAGCGACGCCGCCTTCTGCGTCATGAGCTTGGCCAGTTCCAGCTCGATCTTGATCTCGGCCAGCGGATGCGCGAGCCCCTGGTGGGTACCGATCGGCGCACCCCACACCTTGCGTTCGTTGGCGTAGCCGACGGCCTTTCCCAGCGCGTAGCGCGCGATGCCGAGCGAGAACGACGCGCCCATGATGCGCTCGGGGTTGAGCCCGGCGAACAGCTGCGCGATCGCCGCGTCCTCCTCACCGACCAGCGCGTCGGCGGGCAGGTGGACGTCGTCGAGGAACAGGCCGAACTGCTTCTCCGGCGAGACGATGTCCATGTCGATTTGCTTGTACTCGAAGCCGGGCGTGTCGGTCGGGACGGTGAACAGCGCGGGCTTGAGCTTGCCGGTCTTGGCGTCCTCGGTGCGGCCGACGACCAGGACGGCGTCCGCCTCGTCGACGCCGGAGATGTAGACCTTCCGTCCACTGAGGACCCAACCGTCGGCGTCCCGCTTCGCGGTGGTGGTGATCTTGTGCGAGTTCGACCCGGCGTCCGGTTCGGTGATCGCGAAGACCATCCGCCTGCTGCCGTCGGCGATACCCGGCAGCCAGCGCTTCTTCTGCTCGTCGGTGCCGAAGCGCGAGATGACCGTGCCGCAGATCGCCGGCGAGACGACCATGAGCAGCAGCGGGGAGCCCGCCGCGGCGAGTTCTTCGAGCACCGCGGCGAGATCCGCGATACCCGCTCCCCCGCCGCCGTACTCCTCGGGCAGGTTCACGCCGAGGTAGCCCAACCGTCCGGCTTCGGCCCAGAGTTCCTCGGTCTTGAGTCCGGCGCGCGCCTGCTTGGCGTAGTACTCGTACCCGTACTTCTTGCCCAGTTCGGCGACCGCGGCCCGCAGCGCGACGCGCTCCTCGGGCTCGGTGAAGTTCATCGCGTTCATTCGTCGTCTCCTACCACCGCGAGGATCGTGCCCACTTCGACCTGTTGTCCGACCACCACCGGGAGTTCCGTCACGACGCCGTCGGCGGGCGCCGCGATCCGGTGTTCCATCTTCATCGCTTCGAGCCACAGCAACGGATCACCGGTCTTGACGGTGTCGCCCGCCTCGACCGCGAGCCGGACGACCGTGCCCGGCATCGGCGCCACGAGCGAACCGGCGGCGAGCGCCGCGTCGGGGTCGGTGTACCGCGGCACCACGCCCAGTTCGACGGAGCCGTCCGGCGAATCGACGTACACCGTGTCGCCGTACCGCGCGACGGCGAACTTCCGCCGCACCCCGGAAACCTCCAGGACCACGCCACCGTTCTCGGCGGAAACCAGTTCGACGCCTTCGAATCCGTCGGCGCGCAGACCGTCCCGGCCGAGGCTGTAGCCGACCTCGATCTCGTCGTCGCCATGACGAAAACGTTTGCGCTGCCCTTGGGAACGGACGTTGCGCCAGCCACTCGGAAGCCTGCTCTGCACCCGGGCCTCCGACCGATTCGCGGCCGCACCGGACAACGCCGCAGCGAGCGCGGAAATCCGTACAGTGTCCACAGTGGCCAGTGGGGCCGCCAGGGTTTCGAGACCGTGCCGGTCGAAGAACGCCGTGTCGGTCTCCCCGGCGAGGAAAGCCTCGTGGCGCAACACGTTCACCAGCAGGTCGCGGTTGGTCACCACCCCGTGGATCTCCGCACCGGCCAAGGCACCGGCCAGTGCCCGCGCCGCGCTCCGGCGATCCGGGGCGTACGCGATGACCTTGGCGAGCATCGGGTCGTAATGCACGCCGACGGTCTGCCCGCCGACGAAACCCGAGTCGAGCCGGACACCCGGGCCGACCTCGAATTCCCGCTGTGCCGCGGGAAGCTCGAAACGGTGCAACGTGCCGCTCTGCGGCTGCCAGCCCGCGGCGGGGTCTTCGGCGTAGAGCCGGACCTCGATCGCGTGGCCGGTCGTCGCCGGCTCGTCGACCGGGAGGTGCTCGCCCTCCGCGATCCGCAGCTGCAGCGAGACGAGGTCGAGCCCCGTCGTGGCCTCGGTGACCGGATGCTCGACCTGGAGCCGCGTGTTCATCTCCAGGAAGTAGAACCGCCCGTCCGGCCCGGCGAGGAACTCGACCGTCCCGGCGCCGACGTAGTCGATCGCCTGCGCGGCCTTGCGGGCGGCGTCGAACAGCGCGTCCCGCATCGTCTCGTCGACGAACGGCGACGGCGCTTCTTCGACGACCTTCTGGTGGCGGCGCTGGATCGAGCACTCGCGCTCCCCCACCGCCCACACCGTGCCGTGGGTGTCGGCGAGCACCTGCACCTCGATGTGCCGGCCGGTCTCCAGGTACCGCTCGCAGAACACGGTCGGGTCGCCGAACGCCGACGCGGCCTCCGCGCTCGCGCCTTCGACGGCCTCGGCGAGTTCGCCGAGCGTGCGCACGACCCGCATACCGCGTCCGCCACCACCGGCGGACGCCTTGACCAGCAACGGAAGGTCGGCTTCGGTGACCTCAGCCGGGTCCAATTCGGACAGGATCGGCACACCGGCCTCGGCCATCATCCGCTTGGACTCGACCTTGGAGCCCATGCTCTCGATGGCTTCCGGCGGCGGGCCGACCCAGGTGAGCCCGGCGTCGATCACGGCGCGGGCGAAGGCTGCGTTCTCGGACAGGAACCCGTAGCCGGGGAGCATCGCGTCGGCACCGGTCTCCACGGCCGCCTTGATCAGCAACTCGGCCCGCAGGTACGTGTCGGCGGGCGCGTTGCCCGGCAGGCGGACGGCGATATCCGCCTCGGCGGTGTGCGGCGCGTCGGCGTCCGCGTCGGAGAACACCGCGACCGTGCCGATCCCGGCGTCGCGGCAGGTGCGGAACACGCGACGGGCGATCTCACCGCGGTTGGCGACCAGAAGTTTCTCGATCATGCCGCTCACATCCTGAAGACGCCGAAGCCTTCGGCGCCCTTCACTGGTCCATTGTGGATCACGGACAGGCTGAGCCCGAGCACCGTGCGGGTGTCGCGGGGATCGATGATCCCGTCGTCGTAGAGCATCCCGGACAGGAACATCGGCATCGACTCGGCTTCGATCTGGCCCTCCACCATGGCGCGCATGGCGGCGTCGTGCTCCTCGTTGTATTCCTGTCCCCGCGACGCGGCCGCGGCACGGGCCACGATGGACAGCACACCAGCCAGCTGCTGCGGCCCCATGACCGCGGATTTCGCACTGGGCCAGGCGAACAGGAACCGGGGATCGTAGGCCCGGCCGCACATGCCGTAGTGCCCGGCGCCGTAGGAGGCGCCCATGAGCACCGAAAGATGCGGCACCTTCGAGTTCGACACCGCGTTGATCATCATCGCGCCGTGTTTGATGATGCCGCTCTGCTCGTACTCCTTGCCGACCATGTAGCCGGTGGTGTTGTGCAGGAACACCAGCGGTGTGTCGATCTGGTTGGCCAGCTGGATGAACTGCGCGGCCTTCTGCGATTCCTCGCCGAACAGCACGCCCTGGGCGTTGGCGAGGATGCCGACCGGGTAGCCGTGGATACTCGCCCAGCCGGTGGCGAGGCTGCTGCCGTACAAGGGTTTGAACTCGTCGAAGTCCGAGCCGTCGGCGACCCTGGCGATCACCTCACGCGGATCGAACGGCACCTTGAGGTCGGTGGGCACGATGCCGAGCAGGTCTTCGGCGGAGTACAGCGGCTCCGCGTAATCAGGCTTCGGCGTCGGGCCCTGTTTGGTCCAGTTGAGCCGTTTGACGATGCTGCGGCCGAGGCGGATCGCGTCCTCTTCGTCCGCCGCGAGATAGTCGGCGAGGCCCGAAGTGCGGGCGTGCATTTCGGCGCCGCCGAGCGATTCGTCGTCGGACTCCTCGCCGGTCGCCATCTTGACCAGCGGCGGGCCGCCGAGGAACACCTTCGCCCGTTCCTTGACCATCACGACGTAGTCCGACATGCCGGGCAGGTACGCGCCGCCCGCGGTCGAGTTGCCGAACACCAGCGCGATCGTGGGCACCTTCGCCGCCGAAGACCGCGTGAGGTCACGGAAGATCCGGCCGCCGGGGATGAAGATCTCCTTCTGCGTCGGCAGATCCGCCCCGCCGGACTCGACGAGGTTGATCACCGGCAGCCGGTTCTGCGCGGCGATGTCCGCGGCGCGGTAGCTCTTCTTGGCCGTCCACGGGTTGCTTGCCCCGCCTTTGACCGTCGGGTCGCTCGCGGAGATCATGCACTCGACGCCTTCGACCACGCCGATGCCGGTGATCACGCTGGCGCCGACCTGGTAGTCCGAACCCCAGGCCGCCAACGGCGACAGCTCCAGGAACGGCGAGTCCTCGTCCAGGAGAAGCTCGATCCGCTCGCGGGCCAGCAGCTTGCCGCGTTTGCGATGCCGGGCGACGTACTTCTCGCCGCCGCCCGCGATCGCCTTGGCGTGCTCGCTGTCGATCTCGGCGAGTTTGCCGAGCATGGATTCGCGGTTCTCCGCGAACTCCTCGCTCCGCGTATCCACAGTGGACCGTATCGTGCTCATGCGGTGTATCCCAATCGCTTCGCGGCCAAGCCGGTGAGGATCTCGTTGGTCCCGCCGCCGATGCCGAGGATGCGCACGTCACGGTAGTGACGCTCCACTTCGGACTCCCGCATGTAGCCGAGTCCGCCGTGCAGCTGCACGGCCTCGTTGACCACCCATTCGGCGGTCTCGACGGCGGTGTTCTTCGCGAAACAGGCTTCGGCGATGACCTCTTCGCCCGCGACGTGCCGCTGGGCGACCTGCCGGGTGTAGGTCCGGGCGACGTCGATCTTGCGGGCCATCTCGGTGAGCTTGTGCTGCACCAGCTGGCGGGAGATCAGCGGACGGCCGAAGGTCTCGCGCAGGCGGCACCAGTCCAGCGTCAGGTCCAGAGCTCGCTGCGCGTGCGCGTAGCCCTGCACCGCCAACGAAACCCGCTCGGTGACAAACTGGGTGGCGACCTGCGCGAAGCCGCTGTTCTCGGCGCCGATCAGGTTTTCGGCGGGTACGCGCACGTCCACGTAGGACAGCTCGGCGGTGTCCGAGCAGAGCCAGCCCATCTTCTCCAGCTTGCGGGAGACGGTGAAGCCCGGCGTGCCGCGTTCGACCACGATGAGCGAGATCCCGTGGGCGCCGGCTTCACCGGTGCGGACCACGGTGGTGACGAAGTCGGCGCGGCAGCCCGAGGTGATGAAGGTCTTGGCGCCGTTGATGACGTACTCGTCGCCCTCGCGCACCGCCGTCGTGCGGATCCCGGCGACGTCGGAGCCGCCGTCGGGTTCGGTGACCGCGAGCGAGCCGATCTTGGCGCCTTCCAGCGTCGGCCGGACCCAGCGTTCGATCTGCACCGGATCCCCGGCCGCCGCGATATGCGGGACGGCGATGCCGCAGGTGAACAGCGACGCGAACAGGCCACCGGATCCGCCCGCGTAGTGCAGTTCCTCGGCGATGACCACCGCGTCGAGATAGTCGCCGCCTCCGCCGCCGACCTCTTCCGGGAAGCCGACGCCGAGCAGCCCGAGTTCCCCGGCCTTGCGGTGCAGATCGCGGGGCAGCTCGCCCTCGCGTTCCCAGTCATCGAGATGCGGCAGGATCTCGGTTTCGGCGAACCGCCGGACGGTCTTGCGCAGTTCGGCGCGTTCCGGCGTGGCGAAGGGGTCGGTCACAGGAGGGCCTCCGGGATGTCGATCTCGCGGGAGCGCAGCCATTCCCCGAGTGCCTTCGCCTGCGGGTCGAACCGCGCCTGCGACGCGACGCCCTCGCCGAGGATGCCTTCGACGACGAAGTTGATCGCCCGCAGGTTCGGCAGGAGATGCCGCCGGACTTCGAGGTCCGCGGTCTCCGGGAGCAGCAGTTTGAACTCGGTGACGGTGAGCCGGTGCGCGAGCCAGCGCCACGCCTCGTCGGAGCGCGCCCAGACGCCGACGTTCGCGTTGCCGCCCTTGTCGCCGCTGCGCGCGCCGGCCACTTTGCCGAGCGGCGCCCTGCGGACTTCGGCCTGCGTGAACGGCGCGGGCAGGGCGGATTCGTCCACTTCGGACAGAGGGAGGGTTTCGGCGGCGGGCGCGATGTCTCGGCGCGTTCCGTCCGGCAGGACGGCGACGTGCGGCACCTCTTGCGCGTCAACGAAAGCTGCACGGTAAACGCCGTAGGGCGAGGCGGCCGCGGGCGGCGCGGTGACGTGGAACCCTGGGTAGCTCGCCAGCGCGAGCTCGATCGCCGCGCCGCTGAACGCGCGCCCCGCGACCTCCGGATCGGCGTCCTTCACCGCGACGTGCAGCAGCGCGCTCGCCTGCTGCTCGGTTTCGGCGTCGGGCCGGTCGGTGCGGGCCAGGGTCCACCGGACGTCGGCGGGCGGCCGGGCCTTGAGCGCGCCCTCGAGTTGCTCCTTGACCAGTGCGGCTTTCGCCTCGATGTCCAGTCCGGTGAGGACGAACGTCGTCTCGTTGCGGAAACCGCCGAGCCCGTTCAGGCAGACCTTCAGGGTCGGAGGCGGCGGTTCTCCGGTGACGCCGCTGATCCGGACGCGGTCGGGGCCGTCCTCGGTGAGCGTCAGCGTGTCGAACCGCGCCGTGACGTCCGGCCCGGCGTACCGGGCGCCGGTGATCTCGTAGAGCAGTTGTGCGGTAACGGTTCCGGCGTTCACCACACCGCCGGTGCCGGGGTGTTTGGTGATCACGCTGGAGCCGTCGGCGGAGATCTCGGCGATCGGGAACCCCGGGACGCCGATCCCGTGCTCGGTGAAGAAGGCGTAGTTGCCGCCGGTGGCCTGCGTCCCGCATTCGATCACGTGCCCGGCCGCGACCGCGCCCGCCAGCGCGTCGTAGTCGTCGCGCGCCCAGCCGAAGTGCGCGGCGGCCGGGCCGACGATCACCGACGCGTCGGTGACGCGGCCGGTCACCACGATGTCGGCGCCCGCGTTCAGGCATTCCGCGATCCCCCACGCGCCGAGATAGGCGTTGGCGGTCAAGGTCTTGCCGAAGCCGAGCTCCTCGGCGCGCTGGATGAGGTCGTCGCCTTCGACGTGCGCGATCGCGACGTCGACGCCGAGCTTCGCGGCGAGTTCGCGAAGGGCGTCCGCGAGCCCGGCGGGGTTGAGCCCACCGGCGTTGGCGACGATCTTGACGCCCTTTTCCTTCGCCAGCCCGAGATTCTGTTCCATTTGACGCAGGAACGTCTTGGCGTAGCCGCGGTTCGGGTCCTTCATCCGGTCGCGGCCGAGGATGAGCATGGTCAGCTCGGCCAGGTAGTCGCCGGTCAGCACGTCGAGCGGGCCGCCGGTGAGCATCTCGTGGACCGCGGAGAACCGGTCGCCGTAGAACCCGGACGCGTTGCCGATCCTGATCGGAGCCGGGGTCACGCGAACTGCCCCGGCTTCCGCCCGGCGCCGGGAGGCCCGGCGAAGGCCTGCGCGATCCCGAGCCATTCCTCGACGTCCTTGCCCGTGGCGACCAGGTCGGTGTCGGCAGGGTGACGGCGCTGGGTGATCACGAGACAGAAGTCGACCGCGCTGCCGGTGAGCCGCTGTCCGGCGTCCTCGGGACCGAAAGCCCAGGTGGTGCCGTCGGGCGCGGTCAGCTCGACGCGGAACTCCTCGGCGGGCGGGGCGAGCGAGTTGAGCTTGTAGGCGAAGTCGCGCGTGCGGGTGCCGAACCGGGCGATGTGCCAGATCCGGGCGGTGTTCTCCCGCGCGACGCCGAGCGCGTCGAAGATGTCCTGGCCGTGGGCCCAGGTCTCCATGAGGCGTGCCGTCACCATGGACGCGGCGCTCATCGGCGGGCCGTACCAAGGGATCTTCTGCCCGTCGGGCACCGCGGCGAGCGCTTCGGCGAGCTGCGCGCGACCGGCGCGCCACTCCTCCAGCAGTTCGCGGGGCGGCGTCTTCGCCCCCTCTGCGGCGCCGTCGTCGACGTAGGACTCGCCCGTCGCGAGGAGCCCTTCGATCTCGGCCTGCCACTCGGCCTCGGATCCGCGCGCCGCGATCAGCGCCTTCTTGTCCGTCCAGGCCAGATGGGCGATCTGATGGGCGATCGTCCAGCCTTCGGCCGGGGTCTGCCGCGCCCAGTCCGACGCGGGCAGAGCCGCCACCACGTCGTCGATGGCCTGCGATTCCGCCGCGAGATCCCCAAGGATCACGCCCAGGTCAGCCATGCCCGCCTCCTCGCGTCTTCCTCAGGCTGGCACCCCGCACCGGAAAAATCAAGCGTGCCTGATTGTTTTGTGGAGACGAGGTCAGCCGGAGATGATGCCCAGCGCGACGGCACGTCCGCCCTCCAGCGCGCGGATCCCCTCTTCCGCCGCCAGCTTCACCTGCTCCGGCGTGGCCCGCTCCGGGCCGAGAAGCGCGGTGATCGACGCGGCGAACACCCGGGCGGGATCGTCGACCGGCAGCCTGCTCCCGATCGAAGGGGCCGCCGTCAGGAAACCCGCGAGGAGGGCCTGCAACGCGAAGGCCTGATCGGCTATCTCCCAATCGGTTCTGGCGAGGTCGTGCCGCCGCCAGATGGGCAGGATGTGATGCAGGAACGCGCCCGCGCCCAGCGTTTCGAGCAGGGTCGCCGACCGGGGGTCGTCGGCGAGGACGCCGAGCAAAACGTCGTCGCCGGTCTGCAGCGCGTTGACGTACGGATGCCGGGCCGCGACCTCCAGCATGTTCGGGCCGAGCCGCGACGGCCGGGCCAGCTCGGGGTCCGCGGTGACCGCCGCGACGACCTCGTCGGCGAGCGCGACGAAATCGCGGCTGATCAGCCCGAGCAGCAAGTCTTCCTTGGTCTTCCAGTAGAGGTAGACGGTGCCCTTGCCGACGTGGGCCTTGGTGGCGACCTCCGCGATGGTGACGCCCTTGCTGCCCCGGCTCAGCAGCAGTTCGCCCGCCGCCGCCAGGATGCGTGCCGCTTTGGGCGAGCCGTGTTCAGGCAGTTCCGCCAACAGTGGTCCTCTCCGGTATCGCGCCGACGATATCCGCATTCTTGTACAACGCGATCTCGTCGAGCCGCATGATCCGGTCGGTCAGTCGTTTGCCGAGCTTGAAGCGGCTCAGCACCGGCACCGCGCGCCGCAGCAGGAGCTGCATCCGGTTGTCCACGACGAAGATCTTCCGGTCGGCGAACGCGCCGTCCTGATAGTGGTCGACGTAAGGCCGCAGTGCCCGTTCCCATTCGGAGAGGGCGGCGGCGAGGTCGCCGGGGTGCCGCTCCAGCATGCCGCCGAGCAGATCGGCTCCGGTGAGCCCGGACGAGACACCCATGCCGGCGTAGAGCGTGACGCACCAGGCGGCATCACCCATCAGGACGACACGCCCCTTGTGCCAACGGTCCAGGCGCACCTGCTCCACGGAGTCGAACAGGACGTCGTCGGCGGACTCCAGCGCGCCGACGACGTCACCGAGCACCTTTCCCAGCGGCCGCGGGCCGAACGCCGCGCGCACGCGTTCCGCGGGCGGCCGGGTGAACTCGGCGTCGACGTCGTCGGTGCGGTAGGTCAGCATGACCGTCGGATCGTGGTCGGAGAACGCGAAGACCCACATCGAGCGGTCCGGTTCGAGCAGCGTCGCCCCCTGTCCGGGGGCGAGACCGGCGGGCGTGCCGGTGTACTGGAAGGCCGCGACCATGTAGCCCATCCGCCGCAGATACCTCTCGTGCGGGCCGAACACCAGCGACCGCACCGTGGACCGCAGCCCGTCCGCACCGACGACGAGGTCGAAGCGTTCGGTCGTCGCGGTGTCCGAAGCGGTGTCGAGCAAGGTGACGTCGACCCCGCCGGCGTCCTGCTCGATGGCAGTGGGGACGGTCGAGTACCGGATCTCCACATCGTCGGGGAGAACGGCGAAGGCGGCCTTCTCGACGTCACTCCGCAACATCATCCAGGGCTTGCCGGGCAGGTCGGCGTACGACATCCCCGGACGGCTGGAGCCGTCACGGGCGAGGTCGAGGCCCTGCGCCAGCGAGGCCCGGTCATGGATGGCGCCGGCCATGCCCAGCCTGGTCGCGGCGGCCTGGCCCGCCCCGAACAGCGCGACGAAGTACCCGCCGGACCGCCTTTCCGGCGCTTTCTCGATCAGCACCGGCCGCCATCCGGCCTTGCGCAACCGCGCCGCCGTCGCGATCCCGCTGACACCCATTCCGACTACGAGTACCCGTCCCGCTTCGCTCCCGGTCATACTTCCGAACATACTGACCAAAATGTTCAGTTGGTCAGTATGTTGTCCGAGTCACAGCCTTGCCGTCCGCTCAAACACGGGTGTCGTCCATCCAGTCACGCGTGTCGTCCGCCTGATCACACCTGCCGTCCGCCCAGTCACGTGAAGCCCCCGGTTCGCTCCACGGGAGTAAGGCAACGGGGCCCGGTGGACGGGCACTCCGCTCGTGGTCTCGTCGGGCTCATGTCGCGAAAGCCACTTTCAGGACATCACGCGTCTTGAAAGTGGCTTTCGCGGCACGCGCCCAACCACCCGGGCAAGCCGCAGGCGTTGCGAAAGCCACTTTCGCAACGTTGAAGGTTGCGAAAGTGGCTTTCGCAACGCCCTTTCGTCGTTCCCGCCCCACGGACCCGAACGGACGGCACGCGTGTCCCGGAAGCACTCAAGACACGCGCGACCTGCTCCGCTTCACTCCCCCGGCCGCTCGAATTCCCGGATCAGCACCGGATACTGCTCACCCCCGTGCCCGGCGGCGATCGCGCGATCCGCCATCGCCTTGATCAGCTTCGGCAGTTCGGCGTTCACGCCCAGCGCCTCGCTCTCCTCGACCATGTGCGTCATCGCCCGCGCGTCGGTCTCCAGCGCCGACACCTCGGCGGGGAAGGAACCCTGGTCGATCTGCTCCGCGTAGCCGGGCAGCCAGTCCGCCACCCCGGCGGCGATCTGCCGCGCGAACGGCGCGTACGTCGCGGCGTCGACACCGGCCGTCTTGAGCATCGCGGTGCCCTGGAGCCACGCGTTCAGCACGCTCCACATCATCGTCAGCCCGGCGACGTCGTACAGGGACGCGAGGCCGGGATCCTCGCCGAGATGGCTGACCGTGCCGAGCGCGCCGAGGTCGAAGTCCGGGGCAGGTCCGCTCAGCAGGATCACCGCCTCGTCGGTCCCGATCGACGACGGGATGGCCATGATCGCGCCGTCCAGGTAGCGGGCGCCCTGTTTTTCGGCCCAGGCGGCGGTTTCCCGTGCCTGCGCGGAGTCGCCCGAGGTGAGATTGACCAGTGTCGTGCCGTCGAGGCGGGCGTCGCCGAGCAGTGCGCGCACGGCGGAATAGTCGGTGAGGCACACGATCGTCACACCGCCGAGCGCGTCACCGATGGCAGGCGCGAGCCGCGCACCTTCGGCGACCAAAGAGTCCGCCTTGGCGGCGGTCCGGTTCCACACGGTCGTGGGATGCCCCGCCTTCAGGAACGCGCGAGCGAGCGCGGTGCCCATCAGGCCGAGGCCGACGACCGAAATCGGGGTGTTCGTTTTGTCTGTCATGGCACGATCGTCAACGTTGATACCGGTATGAAGGTCAAGTGAGGAAAGCGATGAAGATCGGTGAACTGAGTCACCGGGCGGGCGTCAACGCCCACCAGCTGCGCTACTACGAGGCACAAGGCCTGCTGGAGGCGAGCCGCGGCAGCAACGGTTATCGCGAGTACGACGAGACGGCGTTGCTGCGGGTGAGGCAGATCCGCCACCTGCTCGCCGCCGGCCTGTCGTCCGAGGACATCGCGTATCTGCTGCCCTGCGCGATCGGCGAGGAGCCCGAGCTGATCGGCTGCCCCGAGCTGCTGGCCGCGATGCGCGAGCGGCTCGGCCGCCTGGACGAGCAGCTGGCCAAGCTGACGCGATCGCGTGACGCGCTGGCCGAGTACATCGTCGTGGCCGAACGGGTCGGCGCCGAGACCTACCCGCCGTTCGACGGCACCGCCGCGTGAACGAGGCGATCCGGCTACGGGAGCAAGGCACCGACGAGGCACGCCTGCGGCTGATCGAGCTGGCCGAGAAGAATCCGCGGGACGCCGTGATCGCCTACCAGACCGCGTGGGCGCACGATTCAGCCGGACTGGAAGCCGAAGCCGCCCCGTTCTACGAGCAGGCGCTCGCGGGCGACGGTCTGTCCACAGAGGACAGACACGGCGTGTTCGTCGGGCTCGGCAGCACGTATCGCGTCCTCGGCCGGTACGACGAGTCGCTCGCGACCTTGCGGCGCGGCCTCGGCGAGTTCCCGGACGACGCCGCGCTGCGGACCTTCCTCGCGATGGCGCTCTACAACGCCGGGGAGGCGCGCGAGGCGGCGGGCACCCTGTTGAAGGTGCTCGCGGCGACCAGTGCGGACGACGGCGTCCGGCGATACCGGCGAGCGGTCGAGTACTACGCGGACCATCTGGACGACGTCGAATGAGTCTTGTTGACACCTTGTCAACACTGGCTTACTTTCACGTCATGAGCGCGTACGCCGAAATCACCTACGAGGTCGAAGACCGCATCGCGACGGTCACGCTCAACCGGCCCGAGGCCCGCAACGGCTACACCATCCGCATGGCCGACGAACTCGGCGACGCGATGGACCGCGCCGACCGCGACGAGGACGTCCGCGTGGTGATCCTGACCGGCAACGGCAAGGACTTCTCGGTGGGCGCCGACCTCACGCAGGGCGGTTTCGACTTCGATCCGGAGACCGGGCCGGACGCGGCGTGGCAGGAACCGGCGGGCCGCTGCTCGAAACGGATCTTCACGATGAACAAGCCGGTGATCGCGGCCCTGCGGGGCGCGGCCGTCGGCGGCGGCGTCACGATCACGCTGTCGTGCGACTACCGCCTCGCGTCCACGGACTCCCGGTTCGGCTTCGTGTTCGTCCGCCGCGGGATCTACCCCGAAGGCGCGTCCGCGTGGTTCCTCCCCCGGCTAGTCGGGATGGGCACGGCACTCGACTGGATGATCAGCGGCCGCGTCTTCGGCGCCGAGGAGGCGAAAACGGCCGGACTGGTCCACAGTGTCCACGAGCCCGAAGAAGTGCTCGGCAAGGCCCGCGAGCTGGCTCGCGAGATCGCCGCGACCACGTCGCCGGTCTCGGTCGCCGTGACCCGCCAGCTGCTGTACCGGATGGCGAGCGCGGAATCGCCGTTCCCCGTGCACGAGCTCGACTCCCGGCTGATCGGCGGCCTGGGCTCCAGCCCGGACGCGGTCGAAGGCGTCGTCTCCTTCCTGCAGAAACGACCACCGGAGTTCTCCATGCGCGTCGACACCGACCAGCCCGACTACCTGCCGTGGCTGAACCAGTGACCGCCTATCCCCCGGAACCCTGGAACCTGGCGGGTCAGGCGTACCTGTCGATCTGGCGTGTCCCGGTGAGCGGACTGCCCGCACTGCCCGGCGGTGTCGAGCCGATCGTGGTCGGCGGCCGCGCCCAGTTGTTCACCGCCTGGATCGACTACCAGGAGCCCGGGCAGCTCCAGTACCACGAGCTGCTGGCGACGGTCGCGGTCCGCGGCGAGCGCCTCTCCAGCTCCATCACCGACATCTGGGTCGACAGCGAGGTCTCGCTCGCCGGCGGGCGGGCGTTGTGGGGCATCCCCAAGGATCTCGCGGCGCTCGACTTCGCCCACGGGCGGACCTTCACCGCCTCGGCGGCCACCCAGGAAGACTGGATCGCGACGGCGGCCTTCACGCCTCGCCCGAGCCTCCCGGTGCGGATGCCCGCGGCCTTCGACGTCGTCCAAATACTGGACGGCCGTCTCAAAAGAAGCCCCGTCCGGGCGAAGGCGCGGCCTTGTCCGGCGGCCGCGGACTGGCGGATCAACGAGTCCGGGCCGTTCGGCTTCCTTGCCGGTCAGCGGCCCGTCCTGAGCGCCTGCCTGCGCGATTTCAAGATCGTCTTCGGCGGTTGACCAGCCGCTCAGCGTGATCGTCTAACCCGCCAGGGTGAGCCGACGACACGCCACCCATTGGGGCACGTGCAGCCTCCGACCCCTACATGTAGTCTCTGGGAACCGGCACCGCCCAGCGACGGGGAGACCGCTCGGGAGCGGTGGTCGGGCAGCTTTGTGAACCTGCAGCGCACGGCCTTGTGAGGCCTTGTGGTGCTTCGACGCGCCCTTTTGGAGTGACGCATGTCAGTGGAAACCGGTCAGCGGCCGCCCTCGTCTTCGGACACCACGCCCGCGACCGTGCGAGTCATCCGGCGGGACGGCAGCGTGTCCCCCTTCGACGCGAACAAGATCTCGGTCGCCGTGACCAAGGCCTTCCTCGCCGTCGAGGGCGGTGACGCGGCCGCCTCGTCGCGGATCCACCACCTGGTCAAGGAACTGACCGAGCAGATCGAGACCACCCTGCTCCGCCACGCCGGTCCCGAGACCGCGCTGCACATCGAGCAGATCCAGGACATCGTCGAGCTCGCGCTCATGCGCGGCGAGCACCACAAGGTCGCCCGCGCGTACGTCCTGTACCGCGAGGAGCGCGCGAAGGCCCGTGAGGCCGAGAAGCCCGCGTCGTCCGACGTCGCCATCAGCGTCAAGGCGGCCGACGGCTCGCTCCGCCCGCTCGACTGGGCCCGCGTCGCGCACGTCGTCGGCGAGGCCGTCGCCGGTCTCGACGACGTCTCGGCCGAGCCGGTGCTGGCCGAGGCCAAGCGCAACCTCTACGACGGCATCAGCGCCGACGAGCTCGCCCTCGCGCAGATCATGGCCGCGCGCGTGCTCGTCGAGCAGGAGCCGAACTACTCCTACGTCAGCGCCCGGCTGCTCGCGGACAAGCTCCGCGGCGAGGCGCTCAGCTACCTCGCGGGCTTGCCGCAGCAGGCCAGCCAGGACGAGATGACCACCCGGTACCCGCAGTACTTCCGGGACTACCTCAAGCGCGCCGTCGAGCTGGAGCTGGTCAACCCCGAGTTGCAGGCCTTCGACCTCGACAAGATCACCGCGGCCATCCGCGCCGAGCGCGACCTCGACTTCGGCTTCCTCGGCCTGCAGACCCTGTACGACCGGTACTTCCAGCACCACGACGGGGTCCGTTTCGAGCTGCCGCAGGCGTTCTTCATGCGCGTCGCGATGGGTCTGGCGATCCGCGAGGACGACCGTGAGGCTCGCGCCATCGAGTTCTACGAGCTGCTCTCGACGTTCCACTTCATGGCGTCCACCCCGACGCTGTTCAACTCGGGCACCACGCGCCCGCAGCTGTCGTCCTGCTTCCTGACCACGGTCGACGACGACCTGGACTCGATCTTCCAGGCGTACAAGAACAACGCGCTGCTGGCGAAGTACTCGGGCGGTCTCGGCAACGACTGGACCCCGGTCCGCGGCCTCGGCGCGCACATCAAGGGCACCAACGGCCAGTCGCAGGGTGTCGTGCCGTTCCTCAAGATCGCCAACGACACCGCGGTCGCGGTGAACCAGGGCGGCAAGCGCAAGGGCGCGGCGTGCGCGTACCTCGAGACCTGGCACGTGGACATCGAGGAATTCCTCGACCTGCGCAAGAACACCGGTGACGACCGTCGTCGTACGCACGACATGAACACCGCGAACTGGGTGCCGGACGAGTTCCTGCGCCGCGTCGAGGCCGACGCGCAGTGGACGCTGTTCTCGCCGAACGAGACCCCGGACCTGCACGACCTCTACGGCAACGCGTTCGCCGAGCGCTACCGCGAGTACGAGGCCGCCGCCGAACGCGGTGAGCTCAAGGTGTTCCGCAAGGTCCGCGCGGTCGACCTGTGGCGCCGCATGCTGACCATGCTGTTCGAGACCGGCCACCCGTGGATCACCTTCAAGGACCCGTGCAACCTGCGTTCGCCGCAGCAGCACGTGGGTGTCGTGCACTCGTCCAACCTGTGCACCGAGATCACCCTGAACACCACCACCGACGAGGTCGCGGTCTGCAACCTCGGCTCGGTGAACCTGCTCAAGCACGTCACCCCCGAGGGCCTGGACACCAAGCGCCTCGAGAAGACCGTGCGCACCGCGGTCCGCATGCTCGACAACGTGATCGACATCAACTTCTACACGATCCCGGAGGCGCGCCGCTCCAACCTGCGCCACCGCCCGATCGGCCTCGGCCTGATGGGCTTCCAGGACGCGCTGTTCGAGATCGGTGTCCCGCTGTCCTCGGACGAGGCCGTGCAGTTCGCGGACACCAGCATGGAGCACATCAGCTACTACGCGATCTCGGCCTCGACCGACCTCGCGGAGGAGCGCGGCCAGTACCAGACGTTCGAGGGTTCCTTGTGGAGCAAGGGAATCCTGCCGATCGACTCGATGCAGCTCTTGATCGACGCCCGCCAGGGCGACGCGCTCGACGTCGACACCTCGTCCACTTTGGACTGGGCGCCGCTGCGCGAGCGGGTCAAGACCGTCGGTATGCGCAACTCCAACGTGATGGCGATCGCGCCGACCGCGACGATCTCCAACATCTGCGGCGTCGGGCAGTCGATCGAGCCGCTGTTCCAGAACCTGTTCGTCAAGTCGAACATGTCCGGTGACTTCACCGTGGTGAACCCGCACCTGGTCCGCTCGCTCAAGGAGCGCGGGCTGTGGGACGAGGTCATGGTGTCGGACCTGAAGTACTTCGACGGCAGCCTCGGCCAGATCGACCGCGTGCCGGACGACCTGAAGGCGCTGTACGCGACCGCGTTCGAGATCGAGTCCAAGTGGCTGGTGGACGCCGGTTCGCGTCGGCAGAAGTGGATCGACCAGGCGCAGTCGCTGAACCTGTACATCGCGGCGCCCAGCGGCCGCAAGCTCGACGAGCTGTACCGCTACGCCTGGCACAAGGGCCTCAAGACCACGTACTACCTGCGGGCCCGGTCCGCGACGCACGTGGAGAAGAGCACCCTGCGCGGCACCGACGGCAAGCTGAACGCGGTCTCGGCCACCCCGGCCCCCGCCGCACCCGCTTCGCCGAAGCCCGCCGCCGCCCCGGCTCCCGCCGCTTCGCCCGCTCCGTCGGCTTCCGCCGCGGTCCCGGCCGTGCCGGTGACCGCTCCCGCCCCGGCCGCCAAGCCGGAGCCGAAGGAGATGCCGAAGGTCTCGGACGTCGACTTCGTCGCCACCGAAGGCGCCGCCTGCCGGATCGACGACCCCGACTGCGAAGCCTGCCAGTAACGACATCCTCGTGAGTGGTAAGGACGGTTCTAACCGTCCTTACCACTCACGACCCCCTCTTGGAGCTCTTTATGACAACCTTTGACGCCTCCACCGACGCCACGGGCCTCGGTGAGATCGAAGTCGGCGCCGCCCGCATCAACGTCGACGACAAGCGGATGATCAACGCCCGCGCCGACGTCAACCAGCTGCTGCCGATGAAGTACACCTGGGCGTGGGAGAAGTACCTCGCCGGCTGCAACAACCACTGGATGCCGACCGAGGTCGCCATGCAGGCCGACATCGCGCTGTGGAAGTCGCCCGACGGTCTCACCGAGGACGAGCGCACCATGCTCAAGCGCAACCTCGGCTTCTTCGCCACCGCCGAGTCGCTGGTGGCCAACAACATCGTGCTCGCGGTGTACCGGCAGATCACGAACCCCGAATGCCGCCAGTACCTGCTGCGCCAGGCGTTCGAGGAGGCCGTGCACACGCACACCTTCCAGTACATCTGCGAGAGCCTCGGCCTGGTCGAGGGCGAGCTGTTCAACATGTACCGCGAGGTCCCGTCCATCTCGGACAAGGACGCGTGGGCGTTGAAGTACACGCAGAACCTGGAGAACCCGGACTTCGAGACCGGCACCCCGGAAGCCGACCAGAACTTCCTGCGTGACCTCGTCGCGTTCTACGTGATCTTCGAGGGCATGTGGTTCTACACCGGTTTCGCGCAGATCCTCTCGCTCGGCCGCCGGAACAAGATGATCGGCATCGCCGAGCAGTACCAGTACATCCTGCGCGACGAGTCGATCCACCTGAACTTCGGCATCGACTGCATCAACCAGATCAAGATCGAGAACCCGCACCTGTGGACCGAGGAGTTCCAGGCGGAGATCCGGACGATGCTGACCGAGGCGTGCGAGCTCGAGGTCGCCTACGCCCGCGACACCATGCCGCGCGGCATGCTCGGGCTCTCGGCCGAGCTGATCGAGCAGTACATGCACTTCATCACCGACCGGCGGGCCCAGCAGATCGGCCTCGCGCCGATCTTCGGCGAGACCGAGAACCCGTTCCCGTGGATGTCGGAGGCGATGGACCTCAAGAAGGAGAAGAACTTCTTCGAGACCCGCGTCATCGAGTACCAGTCCGGCGGCGCCCTCGACTGGGACTGACCCCGACCTCGTAACTCGCGTGTTCGAATCGCGAACTCGCGTGATCAGACACGTAACTCGCGTGATTGAACGGCGAACTCGCGTGACCAGACGGACGACACGCCGGGCGGCCTCCGCCCGGCGTGTTCCGTCTCCAGACACGCGAGTTACGCCTTCGATCACGCGAGTTCGCCGTTCAATCACGCGAGTCGTCCATCCGATCACGCGTGGCGTCCGGTTCGTCACATGTCCAGCGGGCCACTGGCGCCCCTCGGTACGCTCCGGAGTGCTACTGGTTCACCCGGCCTCCCAGGCCGGGCGAGGTAACAGGGAACCCGGTGCGAATCCGGGACTGCCCCGCAGCGGTATGTGGGAACGAAAGCCGTCACCGTGCGAGACACGGTAAAGCACTGGGACACGGCGTCCCGGGAAGCGACGGCCGGTAGGAGCGAGCGAGTCGCCCACGAGTCCGAAGACCTGCCCGTGGTACGCGCGCCGACGGCGTGCGTGAGTCCGGGCCTCGTGGGATGGGCACGACCGAACGGCGGTCACTCCTGCGCGCTCCGGGCTCGCCCGACAAGCTCGCGAGGAGAGAGCTGTGACCGAAATCGGCACGACAGTGCTGGGCTACCCCCGGATCGGACCGGACCGGGAACTCAAGCGTTCACTCGAACGCTTCTGGGCGGGCAAGATCGACGAGGCCGAACTGCTCGGCACCGGCCGCGCGCTGCGCACCCGCACCTGGCGGGAGCTCAAGGACGCGGGGCTGGATTCCGTCCCCTCCAACACGTTCTCCCATTACGACCAGGTGCTCGACACCGCCGAGCTGTTCGGAGCGCTGCCGGAGCGCTTCACCACGCTCGGCCTCTCGCCGCTCGACACCTACTTCGCCGCCGCACGCGGGGTGCAGGACGCGCCGGCGATGGAGATGACGAAGTGGTTCGACACGAACTACCACTACATCGTCCCCGAACTCGGCCCGGACACGACGTTCTCGCTCACCGGCACCAAGCCGCTCGACGAGTACCGCGAAGCCCGCGCGATCGGCGTCGAGACCCGGCCGGTGCTCGTGGGTCCGGTGACGTTCCTGCTGCTCGCGAAGCCGGCCGAGACGGCTCCGGAGGGCTTCCGTCCGCTGGAACTGCTCGACAACCTTCTCGACGGCTACGTCGAACTACTGCGTCGTCTGCACGACGAAGGCGTCGAGTGGGTCCAGTTCGACGAGCCCGCCTTCGCCGCGGACCGCAGCGAGCGGGAGCTCAACGCGCTCATCCGCGCCTACCACCGGCTCGCGAAGGAGACCGCGCGGCCGAAGATCCTGGTCGCCGGGTACTTCGGCGGGCTCGGACGCGGCCTCGGTGTGCTCGCCCGCTCCCCGATCGACGCCATCGCCGTCGATCTCGTCACCGATGAGTCCTTTGTGGACGCCGTCGCCGCCGAACCCGCCTTGCGGGACAAGGAAGTGCTGGCCGGCGTGGTCGACGGGCGCAACGTCTGGCGCACGGATCCGACCCGCGCGCTCAGCCGGGCGGCGATGGTGCTGGGCACCGCGAAGTCGGTCAGCGTGTCGACGTCCTGCTCGCTGCTGCACGTGCCCTACGACGTCGAACGGGAGGACGGACTTCACCCGCGGCTGAAGGGCTGGCTCGCTTTCGCCAGGCAGAAGGTCGACGAGGTCGTCCTGCTCGGGCGCGCGTTGAAGGAAGAAGGTGTCGACCTCTCCGCCGCGCGTGCCGCCGCCACGGATCGCGCGACGGCGGCCGACCTGGCCGACAGCGGGGTCCGCGCCCGGCTGGAGGCGTTGCGGCCGGAGGACACTGTCCGCTCCCCCTATGCCCGGCGCGCGGTGGCCCAGCAGGCCGCGCTGAAGCTGCCGCCGTTGCCGAGCACGACGATCGGCTCGTTCCCGCAGACCACCGAAGTCCGCAAGGCGCGGGCGGCGCACAAGGCGGGTTCGCTGGACGACCCGGGCTACGAAGCCGCGATGAAGGCCGAGATCCAGCGTGTCATCCGGCTGCAGGAAGACCTCGGCCTCGACGTGCTGGTGCACGGCGAGCCCGAGCGCAACGACATGGTGCAGTACTTCGCCGAGCGGCTGGCCGGTTTCGCGGCCACCGACTTCGGCTGGGTGCAGTCCTACGGTTCGCGCTGCGTCCGGCCGCCGATCCTGTACGGCGACGTCTCGCGTCCGGAACCGATGACCGTCGAATGGGCGCGCTACGCGCAGGGCCTGACCGGCAAACCCGTCAAGGGCATGCTGACCGGGCCGGTGACGATCCTGGCGTGGTCGTTCGTCCGCGACGATCAGCCGCTGGGCGAGACCGCCCGTCAGGTGGCGCTGGCCATCCGCGACGAGGTGCACGACCTGCAGGAGGCGGGCATCCGCGTCATCCAGGTGGATGAGCCGGCTCTGCGGGAACTGTTGCCCCTGCGTGCGACGGCGCACGAGGCGTACTTCGCGTGGGCGGTTTCGTCGTTCCGGCTGGCGACTTCCGGGATCGACGACGCCACGCAGATCCACACGCATATGTGCTACTCGGAGTTCGGTGACGTGGTCAAGGCGATCGACGCGCTCGACGCCGACGTCACCAGCATCGAGGCCGCGCGGTCGAAGATGGAGGTCGTCACCGACCTCGGCGCGGCGGGCTTCGGCCGCGGTGTCGGGCCGGGCGTGTACGACATCCACTCGCCGCGTGTCCCCGGCGTCGACGAGGTCGCCGGCCTGCTGCGGACCGCCGTCGGCGCCGTGCCCGCCGAGCGGATCTGGGTCAACCCGGACTGCGGCCTGAAGACCCGCGGCTACGCCGAGGTCGAACCGGCCCTGCGGAACCTCGTCGCCGCGGCCCACACGGTGCGCTCCGAACTGGCCTGATCAGTACATGAAGGCCCCCTTCCTGTACCTAGGCGCAAGGAAGGGGGCCTTCATGTACTTCCGCCGAGGTATTGTCAACGCGTCAATAAGGGTGCGATGGTGGAGCGGTAACCGGTCTCAGCGGGGAGATGGTCACCATGGCGAACACCGTCGAAAAGGTCACCGGGGCGCTGCGCGAGCGCGTTCCGCCGCTCACCTCGATCCCCCTGCCGCGTTCGGTCGACCAGCGCTGGCTCGGCGCGACCTGGCCGGTCCGCGAACTCGCGCCCGCCCCGCCGGGTCTCAAACCCGTCCTCGGCGACGAGGGTCCGCCGGTCATCGGGCACGCGCTGGACTTCATGCGCTTCGGCATCGAGTTCGGCCTCAAACGCTACGAGACCTACGGGCCGGTGTCGTGGATGGGCGCGTTCGGGCGCCGCATCGTCGCGCTCACCGGTCCGGAGGCCACCCAGATCGCGTTGGTGAACAAGGACAAGGCCTTCTCCCAGGAGGGCTGGAAGTTCTTCATCGAGCAGTTCTTCGACCGCGGCCTGATGCTGCTCGACTTCGGCGAGCACCATCTGCACCGCCGGATCATGCAGGCGGCGTTCACCCGGCAGCGGCTCACCGGTTACGTCGACCAGATGGGACCGGCCCTGCGCGACGGCATCGCCGCGTGGGCGGACCGGCCGAACCCGCGGATCTACTGGTCACTCAAGCAACTCACGCTCGACGTCGCGACACGCGTGTTCATGGGCATGAAGTCCGGCGACGACGCGGCCGCGATCAACCGCGCGTTCGTGAACTCCGTGCGCGCGGGCACGGCCATCGTGCGGTTCCCCGTTCCCGGCGGCCGCTGGGCGGCGGGCCTGCACGGCCGCAAGGTCCTCGAACGCTACTTTTCGGCGAACCTGCCCGCGAAACGCGCGAGCGACGGCGACGACCTCTTCACCGCGTTGTGCCACGCCACCACCGAAGACGGCGACCGCTTCACCGACGCCGACGTCGTCAACCACATGATCTTCCTGATGATGGCCGCGCACGACACGTCGACCATCACCAGCGCCGCCGCCGTCTATCACCTCGCCAAGAACCCCGAATGGCAGGAACGCGCGCGCCGGGAATCGCTCGCGCTCGGCGACGACGTGCCGGACATCGAGGCGCTGGAGACCCTGACGACGCTGGATCTGGTGATCAAGGAAGCCCTGCGGCTGGTGGCCCCAGTGCCCTCGCTGACCAGGAAGACGGTGAAGGACACCGAGGTCCTCGGTCATTTCATTCCCGAAGGGACACTCGTCGGGGTTTCCCCCACCTACAACCACTTCTCGCCGGAGCACTGGACGGATCCGATGCGGTTCGACCCGGACCGCTTCGGCGAGGACCGCCGCGAGGACAAGTCGCATCGCTACGCGTGGATGCCGTTCGGCGGCGGGGCGCACAAGTGCATCGGCCTGCATTTCGGGACGTTCGAGGTGAAGGCGCTGCTGCACGAGATGCTGCGCGCGTACCGATGGTCGGTCCCGCAGGACTACACCGCACGCTGGGATTACGTGTCCCTGCCCGTGCCGGCGGACGGTCTGCCGATCCACCTGACGTCCCGATGAAGCATTGCCCACTATCGAGCACTCTTGGTAACTTCCGGTCACCACTCGTGTAGTAGCGATCACCCTTTCAGCCGGTAGACACCCCGGATCGCGCATGATGCCGTGGCACTACACCCGGTCGGCTCATACCTAGTGTGGGTCCATGGGCTCGGACACCCGGTCTGAGCTGGCCATCAACCGCGCATGAAGAGGTGAAGTGTGCCCGAACCTGGTTCCGCGCCAGGGTTGGTGGACGTGGCCCGGAGATGGGCCGAGACGCTCGCTGACACTAAAGGAGTATCGCTTCCCAAGGAGCAACTCGAACAGCTGCTGCTCGGTGTCGCCAAGGACGCCGTCCTGGCCGAGCCCGACCATCAGCCCGCCGTGCTGCGCTTCTCCAAGCTCTATTCCGCCTCTCCCATCGGGATCGCCCTCGCCGACGCCAACGGCGCGATCGTGGAGGCGAACGCCGCACTCGGCCGTCTCCTCGGCTGTCGGCCGGGCGCGCTGCGCGGCCGGGAGATCCCCGACCTCGGCTCCGCCGACCACGACGTCGCCCGCCTGCGGAACGCGCTCGCCCAGCTCATGACGCACGGCCAGCCGACGCAGGAAGAACGCCTGCTGCTGGACCACAGCGAGGAAGGCGCGCTCTGGGCCGACGTGACCCTGACCGATCTGCCCGGCGACCGGCCCGGTTCGACCTATCCGGTGCTGATGGTCTCCGATGCCAACGAAATCCACCTGCTGCAGGAACAACTGCGGCATCAGAACGTGCACGACCCGCTGACCGGCCTGCCCAACGCCACCGCGTTCGGCAACGCCCTCGAAGCCGCGCTGGCCGGGTCCGGCAGCGAGCAGGTCGCGCTCGTCTATCTCGACGTCGACGGTTTCAAGGTGATCAACGACGGCCTCGGCGCCGGCGTGGGTGATCAGGTGCTGCGCGGGGTCGCGAACAAGCTCACGTCCGTCTTCGCCGGCCGGTACGACGGTTCGGTCGCCCGGCTGTCCGGCGACGGGTTCGCCGTCCTGCTGCGCGGCGACTTCACCCCGCCCGAAGTGATCTCGCTGGTCGAGCAGGCCCTGGAGGAACTGGTCGAGCCGATCTACCTCGGCGGGCACGGGATCGGGGTCAGCGCGAGCGCGGGCATCGTCGTCCGCCCGGCCGCCGACGGCGGGCCCGAAGACCTGCTTCGCGCCGCGGAGATCGCCCTGCACCGCGCCAAGGAGGCAGGCAAGGCGCAGTGGATGCTGTTCGATCCGGAACTCGACGCGCGTGACCGGGGCCGCTACCAGCTCGGCGCGGTGATCGCGGGAGCGCTGGAGAACGGCGAGTTCTCGCTGATCTACCAGCCGACGGTGAAGCTCGCGAATCCCGACCAGCTGGCCGCCGTCAACGCCGGGCTGCGCTGGAGCCATCCGGAGAAGGGCGAGCTGGACTCCGACGAGTTCTATCCGCTGGCGCAGATCACCGGGATGACCATCCCGCTCGGCCGGTGGCTGCTGGCCGAATCGCTCGCCGCCACCGCGCGATGGCGGAACAGGTTCGGCGAGGCCGCCCCGGACGTCTGCGTGCGGCTGCCGACGCGGCTGGCCATCGAGCCCGATCTGGTGCTGCTGGTCAAGGAACAGCTCGACCGGCACAACCTGCCCGCCCAGGCGCTGCGGCTGTGCACGGACCGCGAGTCCGTGCTCGACTCGAGCGGCGAGGTGCTCGATTCCTTCGCCGTACTGGCGGATCTGGGCGCGCAGCTGGTGCTGACCATCTCCGGTTCGGACGATCTTGAGCTGATCCCGCGGCACGGGCTGCCCGTCCGCCACGTGATCCTGTCCGGCCCGGTCGTCGACGCACTCGCCCACGGCGAGAACGAGGCCGACGTCCGTCACCTGTGCCAGCTGGTCGCCAGGGCCAAGGAGCTGAAACTGCGCATCGGCGCGGAAGGCGTCCAGAGTCACGAACAGGCCGAACGGCTGCGGCGGTACGGCGTCCTCGCGGCGCGTGGTTCGTTCGTGGCGGATTCCGCGACCGGCGACGAGGTCGACGAGCTGATCGAACGGCACGCCCACTGACGTGACAGGATCGCTCCATGGACCAAGGTGACCTCGCCCCGGACTTCACGCTGCCCGACGACAAGGGCGAAGAGCGCACGCTGTCGGACTTCCTCTCGTCCGGTCCGGTGGTGCTGTTCTTCTACCCCGCCGCGATGACCAGCGGCTGCACCGCGGAGAGCTGCCATTTCCGCGACCTGGCCGCGGAATTCGCCGAAGTGGGCGCGCACCGCGTCGGCATCAGCCCGGACGCCGTCGCCAAACAGCAGGAGTTCTCCGCCAAACACGACTTCGACTATCCCCTGCTGTCCGATGTGGACGGTGTGGTGGCGAAACAGTTCGGCGTCTGGCGCAAATTCAGCCCGCTGCACGCCAAACGGCACACCTTCGTCATCGACACCGACCGCAAGGTGCTCGAAGTGATCAAGAGCGAGCTGAAGTTCACCGTGCACGCCGACAAGGCGCTCGCGGCCTTGCGTGAGCGCAAGACTAAGGACGCTTGAGCCGCCAGAAGCGGTTCATCCCCGAACAGGCGGGGGCGAGCGGCGGTTCGGCGGGCCCCTCGCCGACCATCGTGAACCCCAGCCGCGCGGGCACGGCGGCGCTCGCGAGGTTCTTCTCGTCGTGCCGGATCTCGACCTCCGGCGCGCCGAGCCGGAAGGCCTCGCCGGCCAAGAGCTTCGCGGCCCTGGTCACGTAACCGCGGCCGGTGTGGTGGCGGCCGAGCCAGTAGCCGATCTCGATGCGGTCCGGATGCGTGATCATGCCCGCGCCGCCGACGAGGTCCTGCCCGGCGAGGATCGCGAAGTCGTAGGTCTTGCCGTCGGCCCAGTTCTTGGCGCTCCGCTCCAGGAAGTCGGCGGCTTCGCGACGGCCGTAACCGTAGGTGGCCCAGATCATCCAGGCGCCGAGGTGTTCGGCGGAATCACCCGCGACGGCGGCGAGGGTTTCGAGCTGCTCCGGCTTCCAGCGGCGCAGGGTGACGACTTCGTCGGCGAGGGTCTCGGCGGGCGCTTCCATCCGCCCATGGTGACGTGCCTTCGCTCCGGGCGCCTCCGGTTTTCCGCGCCGAACAGGTTTCGCGGATGTCATGAAAGGGCCGTTCAGGACATCTTTCGTCCTGAACGGCCCTTTCATGACACCTGGCCGGAGGCAGCGGACGCCCGAGGCGCACGAGAGCCCCCGAACGCTATGAACGGACCGTTCCTTGCAAATTTTGCAAGGAACGGCCCGTTCATAGCGCACCGTAGCACCGGAAGATCAGGTCAGGATCGCGCTGTCCGGGATCTCCGTGTCGTTCTTCAACGCGTCGAACAGCAGCTTCGACTTCGTCTTGTCCCAGTTCTCCGCCGACCCGCTGGTCACCGGCACCGTCGTGGTGACGACGCCGCCCGACGAGATCCCGCGCATCGCCAGCGCCAGCCCGACCAGGTTGTGCACGTGGTCGCCCGAATCCATGGTCAGCGCGTCCGGCGCGGTCGACAGCAGCGGGAACAGCGTGAACGGGTTCAGCAGCGTGCCGGGGCTGCCGATCTCGCTGACCATCGCGCCGATGAACTTCCGCTGGTTGGCGACGCGGTCGAGGTCCGAACGCGGGGTCGCCTCGCTGTGCCGCATGCGGACGAACCCGAGCGCCTGCGGGCCCTGGAGGTCCTGGCAGCCCGCCGGGATCTTGATCTTGGTGAGGGTGTCCTCCATCGGCTTCTCGACGCACATGTGCACCCCGCCGATCGCGTCGACGATCTTCGCGAAGCCGCCGAAGCCGATCTCGGCGTAGTGGTCGATGCGCAGGCCGGTGGCGCCTTCGACGGTCTGCGCGAGCAGCGTCGGGCCCCCGATCGAGAACGCCGCGTTGATCTTGTTCTTGCCGTGCCCCGGGATGCTCACCTGCGAGTCGCGCGGGAGGCTCAGCAGCGTCGGTTTGACGCTGTTGGACGGGATGTGCGCGATCATGATGGTGTCGGTCCGCTTGCCGCCGCCGGCGGCTTTGGAGTCACCGGTGACCAGCTTCTCCTGCTCCTCGGGGGTCAGCCCGTCCCGGCTGTCGGAGCCCACGATCAGCCAGTTGGTGCCCTCGGCCGCGACGGGGCGGCCGGAGTAGTCGGCCAGCGCGTCGACGCGGTTGATGGAGAACTCCAGGTACACCCACACCCCGGCGAGGAACACCACGAACACGGTCAGCAACGTGAGCAGCACCTTGCCGAAGCCCCAGCGCTTACGCCGCCGAGGCGGGCGCGCGTCGTCCATCGGGCGGCCCGGAGGGGGCTGCGGCGGGCCTGGACGGCGCGGAGGCGGGCCGGGCGGGCGCTCCTGGCCTGCGTGCCCCATGGGGGTCGTCCGCTCGTCGTACGGGCTGGTCCCCCGGCCCGGCAGCGGCATCATCTGCGCGGGCTGGTGCCGCCGGGGGCGGCCGGACGGCGGCCGTTGTGGCGGCAGCCGTCGCCCTCGGTCGTCGCCTCCATACGTCATGCCGAATCACCCGTCCCGATCTCGCGTGTGGGGCCCAGTCAACCGCAGACCCTAGGTGAAGGACGTCCGGCACCCCGCATCGGTTGGGTGGTCCTCACCGTCCGATTTCGGCGAATCCGAACTGGTGGACCTTGAGATACCCCGAACGGAACCCCGCCTCGGAGTACGCCAGATAGAACTCCCACATCCGCTTGAAGACGTCGTCGAAGCCCAGTTCGGTGATCTCGTCCCACCGCTGGGTGAACCTCTCCCGCCACAGCCGCAACGTGCGGGCGTAGTCCTGGCCGAACTCACGCACCCCCTCCAGCCTCAACCGCGCGTGCTCCAGCAGGCCCTGCTCGACGGAGGTGGTCGACGGGATGAGCCCGCCGGGGAAGATGTACTTGTGCATCCAGGTGTACGAACGGGCGGCGGCGAGCATGCGCTCGTGGTCCATCGTGATGGCCTGGAGCCCCAGCCTTCCGCCCGGCTTCAGCCGCTTGCCGATGGTCTCGAAGAACGTCGGCCAGTACGCCTCCCCGACCGCTTCGATCATCTCGACGCTCACCACGGCGTCGTACTCGCCGGAGGAGTCGCGGTAGTCGCACAGCCGGACGTCGACGCGGTCGGCGAAACCCGCCGCCGCGATGCGCTCGGTCGCCAGCGCCGCCTGCTCCCGCGAGATGGTCAACGACGTGACCGTGGCCCCGCGCGCGGCGGCCCGGATCGAGAGCTCGCCCCAGCCGGTGCCGATCTCGAGCACCGTGCTGCCTTCGCGGACGCCGGCGTAGTCGAGGACGCTGTCGATCTTGCGGTGCTGGGCGGCGGTGAGGTCGTCGTCCGGGCCGAACAACGCCGACGAGTACATCATCGATGGGTCCAGGAACGCGCCGAACAGATCGTTGGACAGGTCGTAATGGCGATGGATGTTCGCCCGCGCGCCCTCGACGGTGTTCTCCTCCCCGTCCGGGTGCGCGCGGTCGACGAACCGGCGGAACCGCTGCAGCAGCGGCGGGATGAGCGTCGCCATCCGCTCCGCGAACGGGGTCAGCACCTCGGCGAGCGCGTCGCTCGTCCAGTCGCCGACCATGTACGCCTCACCGAAGCCGATCTTCGCGTCCGCGCCGAGGCGGTGGAAGAACGCGGCGGGACGGTTGAGCCGCATTTCCGGCGCGTCCGGACCGCCGGCGCCCAGGTGCGAGCCGTCGGGCATGCGCACGCGGACGTTCAGCGGGCGCACGGCGTGCCGGAACAACTGCTCGGCGATCCGCGCCCGGAACGGGGAATGCGGCGGGGTGGCCAAACCGGGCCACCGGGTTTCGCCGGGACCGGGAAGGCCGGACGGACCTGCCGTCCGGTCGACGCTCGACGTGGACATGGGTACTCCCTCCCGCCCGGTCTAGACCGGGATCCGCAGCCGCTCGGAGCTCGGCCGATCCCAGGCTCCGCTCAGCGTTTCGTCAGTGCCCCCGGCTTCGATCAGCTCGAGCGCGAACGCCCGTACGAGACGGTTCCAGACGCGAGACCTTCGTAGCATCGCGTGCCCTTCACCACCGATCTCAAACCGCGCCGACCGCGATGTCACCTTTTCGGCACGTTCGGCGAAAGCGTGTGACGCCACCGGATCCGTCATGCGGTCCCTGGTCCCGTGCGCGATCAGCACGGCGCGGCCGCCGACGGCGTCGACGGGTTCACCCGGTGGTGTCCACGGGGCCAGCGCGCAGACACCGATGACGGCCGGATCGTCGGCCACGCGCAGGCCGACCCGTCCTCCCATCGAGTGGCCGACGAGGATCACCGGCACGCCGGGGTGATCGTCGCGGATCCGCGCCAGGGCCCAGCGCGCGTCGGCGAGCGCGTCGGTGCCGTGGTCGTTCCAGCCGTAGATCCGGTTGCGCAGCAGCCGCACCTCGACCCCGTGCCCCCGGCCCGCCCGGTGCACGTCCTTCGCCAGCGGCACCATCCGCTGGTACGCCAGCCGCCACGGCGCCACGCGGGCATGACTGTGCTCCGCGCCGCCGTGCAGTACCAGCACCACGGCTTTCACCTGGCCGCGTGCCCGCCAAGTCCGCACCGCGGGATCAGCCTCGCTCACCCTGGACCCTCCAGTCTCCGAAACCCCGGCCGCAGTGATCGGGTCAACCTCGATCATGACCCCATGTATTCCACTTCGGCGATTGGTCCACGCGATACATTCGTCGCTGATCTCCAGACGGAAGGGCGGATGTGGTGAGCACCACCGAACGTTGTGCAGACGTCGCCGAACGGCTCGCGGAGGCCGAACGGGGTAACGCGGAGCAGATCCGGAAATCGGCCGAGCTGATCCTGGGGGTCATCCGGGCCGACGCCCTGGTGTTCACCGCCGGAGCCGGTCATTCGCTGGCCGCGGTCGCCGAGACCTTCTACCGTGCGGGCGGGCTCGCCTGCGTCTACCCGATCTACCACCCCGAACTGCTGCCGCTGCACGGCGCGCAGCACAGCACCAAGACCGAGCGCCGCTCCGGGCTCGCCGAGGAGGTGCTCGCCGAGCGCGCGCCGGGGCCGGACGACCTGCTGGTGGTGTTCTCGACGTCGGGCGTCAACCCGTACCCGGTCGAACTGGCCGCCGGGGCGCGCAAGCGCGGGGCGTCGGTCATCGCGGTGAGTTCGGCCGCGTCGGTGGCCGCGGCGCCCAAGCGCGCGGCCACGACGCTGATCGAAGAAGCGAGCATCGTGCTCGACTCGCACGTCCGTCCCGGCGATTCGAGCTACCCGCCGGAGGCGCCGCGGACCGCGCCACTGTCCACTGTGATCAACGCGTTCCTCTGGAACCTCGTGCTCGCCGAGGTCGTGGACCTCGGTGCGGCGCAGGGCGTCGACGTGCCGCTGTGGCGCAGCTCCAACGTGGACGGTGGCGACGAGGCCAACGCCGCGTTGCTGGCCAAGTACGGCGCGCGGGTCCCGGCACTGCGGTAGCGATTTCGCGGGGACGGGCCTCTTGACTCGTCCCCGCTGCGCTTCTACGGTCACATACCGACCGGTCGGTGTCCCCACGGGAGGTCCGTGCCATGACCGAGATCCACGGTGAGTGCGCGGCGGGCTTCGAACCCGTCCGGGCCGCCTTCGAGGAGAACTTCGCCGCACGCGGCGAGATCGGCGCCGCGTTCTCGGTCACCCGGCACGGCGAGCCGGTGGTCGATCTCTGGGCGGGCTGGGCCGATCCGGGCCGGACGGTCCCGTGGCGGGCGGAGACGCTCACCAACGTCTGGTCGACCACCAAGGGCATGACCGCGCTCTGCGCGCACCACCTCGCCGACGCCGGCGCGCTCGACCTCGACGCGCCCGTCGCGAAATACTGGCCGGAATTCGCGGCCGCGGGCAAACAGGACATCCCCGTGCGGTGGCTGCTCTCGCACCGCTCCGGCGTGACCGGGATCGGCCTCGACCGGCCGGTGAAGATCGAGGAACTCTACGACTGGGACCACGTCACCGGACTGCTCGCCGCGCAGCCGCCGCTCTTCGAACCGGGCACGGCCAGCGGCTACCACGCGCTGTCGTTCGGTTTCCTCGTCGGCGAGGTGATCCGCCGGGCGAGCGGGCAGGACGTCCGCGCGTACTTCGCCGAGCACATCGCCGGCCCGCTGGACGCGGACTTCCGGATCGGCCTGGATTCCGACGACGATCTGGCACGCTGCTCCACCCTTGTCGAGCCCGTGCTCAGCGCCGAGATGAAGACCGCCCTGACCGAGGCGTTCGCCAACGCCGGCCCCGTCGCTCTCGCCGCATTGGCGAACCCGCGCGTCCAAGGCCGCGACGCCAACGATCCCGCCTGGCGGCGCGCGATCCTGCCCGCGCTGAACGGGCACGGCACCGCCCGGGCGATCGCAACCATCTACGGCGCGCTCGCCTCCGGGTGGCTGCTCTCGGCCGGAGCACTCGCGACGGCCCGCGAAGGACAGGGCCGGGAGACCGACGTCGTCGGCGGGCTGGGCAACGAATGGGCGCTGGGGTTCTACCTCGGCAGTGAGGAACGGGGCTTCGGGCCGAACCCGCGCGCGTTCGGTCACGACGGGCTCGGCGGCTCGTCCGGCGGCGTGGACCCCGAGAGCGGGATCGCTTTCGGCTACACGATGAACCGGATGGGGCCGCTCATGCGGGACGATCCGCGGAAGATGGCGCTGGTGAACGCGACCTTCGCCTCCCCCGCCCTCGCCTGACCCTCCCTCGCGTGCAATGAACGGTCCTTTCCTGGCAAATTTCGCTAGGAAAGGACCGTTCCTTGCATCCGGTCACGCGGCCGCAGGCTCCTCCGAGAACTGCGTCAGGTACAGCGCCGCGTAGCGACCTTCGCGCGCGAGAAGCTCTTCGTGCGTCCCCCGCTCGACGATCTCCCCGTGCTCGATCACCAGGATCTGGTCCGCCGCCCGGACCGTCGACAACCGGTGCGCGATGACCAGCGCGGTCCGCCCGTCCAGCGCGTCGGTCAGCGCCTCGCCGACGGCCGCTTCGGACTGCGAGTCCAGATGCGCGGTCGCCTCGTCGAGGACGACGACCTTCGGCTGCGCCAGCAGGAGCCGGGCGATGGTCAGCCGCTGTCGTTCACCGCCGGAAAGCCGGTAGCCCCGCTCCCCCACCACGGTCTCCAGCCCGTCCGGCAGTTCCCGGATCAGCTCGGCCAGCCGGGCGCGGTCCAGCGCCGACCAGATCTCGTCGTCGGTGACCCCCGGCCGCGCGTACTCCAGGTTCGCGCGGATGGTGTCGTGGAAGAGGTGCCCGTCCTGCGTCACCACGCCGACGGTTTCCCGCAGCGAGGCGAAACTCAGCTCTCGAACGTCCACATCGGACAACCGGACCGAACCGGCGTCGACGTCGTACAGGCGCGGCAACAACGAGGCGATCGTCGACTTGCCCGCACCCGACGAGCCCACCAGTGCCACCATCTGCCCGGGTTCGGCGCGGAAGCTGATGCCGTGCAACACCTCGTCGCCACCCCGGTGATCCAAAGTGGACACGTCCTCCAGCGAGGCCAGCGAGTACCGGTCCGCCGCGGGGTAACCGAACCTGACTCCCGCGAACTCGACCGAGACCGGGCCTTCGGGGACTCGCCGCGCGTCCGGCTTCTCCTCGATCATCGGCTTGAGGTCGAGCACCTCGAAGACCCGCTCGAACGACACCAGCGCGGTCATCACGTCCACCCGGACGTTCGCCAGCGCGGTCAGCGGCGAGTACAGCCTGGTCAGCAGCAACGCCAGCGCCACGACGGTGCCCGGCGCGAGTGCCCCGGTCAGCGCCAGGTAGCCACCCAGCCCGTACACCAGCGCCTGGGCGAGCGCGGAGACCGTGGTCAGGCTGGTCAGGAACCAGCGCGTCAGCATCGCCGTGCGAACGCCGATGTCGCGCACCCGCCCGGCCCGCGCGCCGAACTCGCCCGCTTCGCGCTCCGGGTCGCCGAACAGCTTCACCAGCGTCGCGCCCGGCGCGGAGAACCGCTCGGTCATCTGCGTGGTCATCGACGCGTTGAGCCCGCCCGCCTCTCGCTGCAGCCCGGCCATCCGCCGCCCGAGCCGCCGCGTCGGCAGGATGAACACCGGCAGCAGCACCAGAGCCAGCAGGGTGACCTGCCAGGACAGCGTCACCATGACCACCAGCGACAGCGCCAGCTGGATCACGTTGGTGACCAGACCCGACAGTGTCGCGGTGAACGTGCGCTGCGCGCCGATGACGTCGTTGTTGAGCCTGCTCACCAGCGCACCGGTGCGGGTGCGTGTGAAGAACGCGACCGGCATCCGCTGCACGTGGCGGTACACCGCGAGCCGCAGATCGAGGATGATCCCCTCGCCGATCCTCGACGACTGCGCCCGTTCGGCCAGCCCGAGCCCGGCGTCGATCAGCGCCAGCGCCGCGATCACCACGGCGAGCCAAACCACCAGCGCGACGTCGTGCCCGCCGACGATCGCGTCGACCACCTTCCCGGCCAGCACCGGCGTGCTCACCGCCAGCACCGCCGACACGACGGTGAGCACCAGGAATATCAGCAACCTCCGCCAGTGCGGCCTGGCGAACCGTGCGACGCGGCGGAGCGTGCCCTTGTGCAGCCCCTTCGGAACGTCGGCCGACTTCATCGCCGAGTTCATCAGCGTCCACGTGTTGTCCATGAGAACCCTCTCTTCGCCCCCAAAACCTCGATATTAGTCGAGAGTTTTCCCGGATATAAGCATGACCAACACCGGAGCACACCGGATGCTTCCCGGTTTCCGCGTCCTCTTTCCGGCGAAGCGGGCCACGTCGGTAGCCTGGGCCGGTGACCAAGGACCCCGACCGGCGACGACTGACCATCGACCTGGTCTTCTACACGGGCTGCCTGATCTTCGCCGTCGTGAACACGGCCGTCGCGGAGTTCTACGGCTATCGCGTGTGGGCGAACTTCGCCGTCGCGGGGTACGGCCTCGCCGTGGTCCACACCGGCTGGCTGACGATCGCCGCGCGGCGCGGCAAGGCGCTGCCCGGCGCGCTCGGCTCACGGTGGATCGGTATCGGCGCCATCGGGCTGTTCGCCATGATCCTTCCGTTGGGAATGCTCGTCATTCGCCGTCTGACCGGAGTGGACTGGCTCGTCACGCCGAACTCGTGGGCCGCGCAGCCCGAGGTCTGGGTCATCGAACGGTCGGCGAAACTCCTTCTGGAGAACGGAACCCCGTACGTCGACGTCACCGCGCTCGGTCGCGCGGTGGAAGTAAACGATTACACGCCATACGGTCCCGTGATGACGGTCTTCGGCCTGCCGCGCGCCCTGCTGGGCGGCGGGCCGGTCGCGAACGCCCTCACCGACGCGCGCTGGATGTTCGCACTGGCGGCCGTCGCGTGTGTACTGCTGACGCTGCGGTTGCTGAAGTGGCCGAAAATCCCGGTCAGCGCGGCACAACTCGCGCTCGCCTGCCCGCTGACCGCGCTGACCTGGGCGGTCGCCGGTCCGGATCTGGCCATCGTCGGGCTGCTGGTGCTGTCCTTCGCGCTGGCCGCGACGGGCCGCGCCGTCCTGTCGGGTCTGGTGCTGGCCTTGGTGGTCAGCGCGAAACTCATCGTCGCGCCGGCGATCGTGGTGCTGGGTGTCCTGTTGATCACGCGGCGTGGCCCCCGCGCACTGGGCGGATTCGCCGCGGCACTCGTGGTGACGACCCTCGTCCTGCACGTACCCGTCTATCTGGTGGACCCCAAGGCGTTCGTCGAGCACGTCTTCCGGTTCCCGATGGGAATCGGCGTGATCAAGTCACCGGCGGCGAGCCCGCTGCCCGGCCACCTCATCGCCTCGCTCGGCCCGGTGGGCACGGCGGTTTCCTTCGCCCTGCTCGGGATCGCGGCCGTCGCGATCCTGGTCTGGCTGCTGCGGCGCCCGCCCGCGACCGGTTCGGACGCGTTGCTGCGCATGGCCGTCGGGCTCGTCGCGCTGATCATGCTCACTCCGGCGACGCGGTACGGCTACCTGGTGTATCCGCTGGTCCTGCTCGGTGCCAGGCTGGCCTTCCTGGCCGCGGAAACCCGTGAAACAGCGGTCCCTGGAAAGGGAACTGCGCCCCCCGCGCAGCAGTCCGCTACTTCCTCGTGACTACTTCTTCTTGACCCTGGTGGCACCGCCACGGCCGCGCAGCTGGACGCCGGACTCCGAGAGGACCCGGTGCACGAACCCGTACGAGCGACCCGTGGACTCCGCGAGAGCGCGGATGCTCGAGCCCTTCTCGTATTTCTTCTTCAGGTCAGCGGCCAGCTTGTCACGCGTGTTGCCGGTGATCCGCGCGCCTTTCTTGAGATCAGCCACGTCGATCGCCTTCCCGCCGAGAGTGTTCTGGGCCACATAACGGCCCCTGTCGCCGCAATGATCGAACACTGAGCGCCGGAATGCCAGACGACGAGCGCAAAACTGCTGAAACCGCGATCACATTGGGCCATTTCAGTGGCCGGATGGCATCGATCAAGCACCCGAACGGACGCAAGCCTCACGCAAGCTGGACAAGTTCCAGATAATCCGCCGACCAATGGTCCTCGGTTCCGTCCGGCAGGAGGATCACGCGTTCCGGCTCCAGCGCCTCGACCGCGCCCGGGTCGTGCGTCACCAGGACGACCGCTCCGGCGAAGCTGCGCAAGGCGTCCAGGACCTGGGCACGGCTGGCCGGGTCCAGGTTGTTCGTCGGCTCGTCGAGCAGCAAAACGTTGGCAGCGCTGGACACCAGACCGGCGAGCGCGAGCCGCGTCTTCTCACCGCCGGAGAGCGTGCCGGCGGGCTGATCGAGCTGCTCGCCGGTGAACAGGAACGAGCCGAGAAGGTTCCGCAACTCCTGCGCGCCGGTGTCCGGCGCGAGGTGACGGATATTTTCCCACACGGACGCATCGTGGTCGAGCGTTTCGTGTTCCTGTGCGTAATAGCCCAAACGCAATCCGTGACCTGGAATGGTCTCGCCGGTATCCGGAGTTTCCATTCCGCCGAGCAGCCGGAGCAGAGTCGTCTTTCCGGCGCCGTTCAATCCGAGCACCACGACCTTCGAACCGCGGTCGATGGCGAGGTCGACGCCGGTGAAGATCTCGAGCGAACCGTAGGACTTCGAGAGCCCCTCCGCGGTGAGCGGGGTCCGGCCGCACGGGGCGGGCTCGGGGAACTTGATCCGGGCGACCTTGTCGGCCTGGCGGGTCTCGTCGAGCGCGGACAGCATCTGCTCGGCGCGGCGGGCCATGTTCTTGGCGGCCACGGCCTTCGTCGCCTTGGCCCCCAGTTTGGCGGCCTGCTGCTGCAGCGCGGACGCCTTCTTCTCGGCGTTCGCGCGCTCGCGGCGGCGGCGCTTCTCGTCGGTGGCGCGCGCGTCGAGATACCGCTGCCAGCCCATGTTGTAGAGGTCGAGCTCGCCGCGGGTCGCGTCGAGGAACCACACCTTGTTGACCACGTCTTCGAGCAGTTCGACGTCGTGGCTGATGACCACGAGACCGCCGTCGTGCTGCTTCAGGAAGCCGCGCAGCCAGCTGATGGAGTCGGCGTCGAGGTGGTTGGTGGGCTCGTCGAGCAGCAGGATCGTCTCGGACTTGCCGCCGGCGCCCGCTTCGGCGGCGGCGAACAGGATGCGGGCCAGCTCCACGCGACGGCGCTGACCGCCCGAGAGCGTCTGCAGCGTCTGCGCGAGCACCCGGTCGGCGAGGCCGAGGTTGGAGCAGATCCGCGCGGCCTCGCTCTCGGCGGCGTACCCACCGAGGGAGGCGAAGCGCTCTTCGAGGCGGCTGTAGCGGTTGACCGCCTTATCGCGTTCCTTCTCGTCCACCAGCTCCGACATCGCGTTCTGCGCCTTTTCCATGTTGCGCAGCAAGGAGTCGAGGCCGCGCGCGGAGAGCACGCGGTCCTTCGCGGTGACGGACAGGTCGCCCTCACGGGGGTCCTGCGGGAGGTAGCCGAGCTCGCCACTGCGGCGGACCTCGCCCGCGTATGGCTCGCCCTCCCCCGCCAGCACCTTGAGCGAGGTGGTCTTGCCGGCGCCGTTGCGGCCGACCAGGCCGATGCGGTCGCCCTGCTGGATGCGGACGTTGGTGTCGTCGAGCAGGATGCGCGAACCAGCGCGCAGCTGCAGGCCAGAGGCCGTGATCACGGGAACTCCCGGTACAAGGGGTGGATGAGCGGACAGCTTCGACTCGCCGGCCGACGGGCCGGCGAGGAGCTACTCCAAGAGGATGTCCACGGGACCAGTGTACGGGCCGCTGTCGAACGGTTTTATCGGACCGTGCCGGACGTCACGGCCCGGCGAGGGTGATTTCGACCGCGACGGCCCGTTCCGCCGCGTCTTCGAGCACCGTCCGGCGCGGTTCGGGGATGTCGAGGACGCGGGGCTCGGCCCGCTCGAACAACGGTGCCAGCCGCCTGTCCTCGCGCAGGGTTTCCAAGGCGCGGCGGTCACCGCCGAGGACGACGGCGTCCACTTCGGACAGTTGAGGGACGAGCACTTCGAAGGCGTCTTCCGCGGCGGAACGCAGTGCGACGCGCGCCTGCCCTTCCCTGCGCCGCGCGAACCGCTGTTGCGACCACCCGCCCGCCGCGGACCGGCCCTGGACGAGGTGCCGGTCCGTCCTGGACTGGACGACCACTCCCCCGCGCGCGATCCCGACGCTGTGCCCGCCGCGGCGCACCAGCAGGAGCGCGATCCTGCGCGAGACCAATGCGTGTTCGACGAGCGGGCCGACGGCCAGTCCCGGCACCGTTCCTTCCGCCTTCAGCGGTCCGAAAGGGACGGTCGCGACGGCGACGACGCCGTTGTCCGCGACGACCGTGACAGTTTCGGCCGTGAGCCGCGTCTCGCGGACGCCGTCGTTGCGGACGGCGAAGCGCGCGTACCAGCCTTCGAGGCGTTCCGGGGCGACCTCGACCGCCCGGCCCCCGCCCGCCACCTGCCGCTCCCTCGCCATGTGTCCAACGTACGGTACCGACGCGCGTGAAGGCCCCCTTCCCTCGACTCAGCCGAGGGAAGGGGGCCTTCACGCGCACAACGAGAGGACTAGACCGGCTTCACCGGCCCCTTGCCCACCGACTTCCCGACACCCGCGGGCCGCTCGGCCACCCCGGGCTGCACGAAACCGTTGATGTGCAAGGAGATCGAGCGGATCGAACCGGTGTCGCCACCGGCGACGTCGACGGCGGTGAACTTCCACGTGCCGTCGGCCGCCGCACCGGTCAGGCCGCCGAGCGCCTGCGCCGGCTTGTAGGTGCCGGTGAACGGCGCGTTCGCCGCGCTCACCGAGCTGAACGCGGCGGCCGCGTTGTCGGCGAACACGACCTGGCACAGGTTGTTGCCCGAGCCGCCGCTGCGCTGGAACACGGTCGCCTTCGCGCCCGCGGGCGACGTCAGCGTGCCGACCAGGTCACCGGCGTACGAGTGGTTGATGCCCACGGTCGTCGAGGTCTGGTCGGTGTTGCAGGTCGCTCCGTCCACCGAGAACGTCAGCTTCGACGCGCGCCCGACGCCGCTCACCGTGATCGGCACGGTCACGCCGGTCGGGTCGCTGTCGGGGATCGCCACCGCGTCACCGGCGTAGGCGAAGTTCTGCGTCACCGGCGACGGGGTGCCGACCGGCAGCGAGAACGTCGACGTCGTCGGCGAGTACGAACCCGCGAAGGTGACGCGCGCGTTCAGCACCACCGGCACCCCGAGTTCCTGCGTGGCGGGGACGGTGATGGTGAAGTCGTTCACGCCGGTCTGCCCGGGGCTGATCGTGCCGTACGACTTCGACCGCGGCGCCACCGTGACACCGGGGGTCGGGCTGGAGAGCACGACGCTGGTGGACGTCGCGGTGCCGTCGCCGCGGTTGGTCACCGGCAGGGTCACCTTGGCGGTGTCGCCCGGGTCGAGCGCGGAACCGCCGTCGGCCGGGGTGACCGTCGGCTGCCCTGCGGACGCGAGCGGCTGCGGGCTGGCGCCGGTGTAGGCGAGCACCTTGTCGGCGAGGATGACACCCGCGCCGCTGGAGTTGTCGCGGCCGGGGGCCAGGATGTCGACGGCGGTGTTGATCAGCGCCTCGCGCACCTCGGCCGGGGGCAGCCCCGGGTTGCCCGAGAGCACCAGGCCCGCGATCGCGGCGGCGTCGGGGGCGGCGGCCGACGTGCCGTAGAACGTGGTGAAGCCGGTGACGCTGGTGGAGACGCCGTCGGCCGCGGTGATGTCCGGCTTGTTCCGGACCTCACCACCGGTCCCGGACACGTCGCCCGGGGTGATCGGGGTGCCGTCGGCCTGGTAGAACATCCGCCGCGGACCGTCCGAAGTGAACCGTTCGACCTGCGAGGTCGCGCCGAACGCGGCCGGGAACGGACCGGCGGGGTTGGCCGGGTCGCCCGGTTCGAGGGCTCGGGGGAACGCCTTGGCGGCGGGTGCCGCCGCGACACTGAACGCGTCCCGCGCGGCCGAGTGGCCCACGGTCACGCCGGGCTTGGTGTAGGCCTTGAGTCCGTCGGCCGAATCGGTGAACCGGCCGCGCAGCGCGGACAGCGAAAGGTAGCGGCCCTCACCGGAGAACTTGACGATGGCCAGCCGCAGTCCGGCGACGCCCGTGGTGTCCACCCGTTCGTAGGCGTCCTGGGTCCCGGTCTGGACGTCCTGGCTGAAGTCGACGACGTTGCCCGCCGCGTTCAGCAGGTACAGGTCGTAGTCGTTGTTCGAGCGGCCCAGCGGATCCGACCAGAACAACGTGACCGGCACCCGGCCCGACGCGTTCGAGATCGGCTGGAAGATCTGGTTGCCCGCGGCACCGGCGAAGTTGTGCGCGGTACCGGCGTATTTGCCGATGCTCTTGCCGGAGTCGACGAAGTCTCCTTCCCAGTGGCCCGAAGTGCCGTCGGTGACGTTGCCCTCGTTACCGGCCGAGGAGAAGTACAGCGCGCCGTCCGCGGTCACGTCGTTCACGGCCTGGGCGATGATCCAGTCCTGGAACGGGGATTCCTTGAAGTACAGGACATCGTCGACGATGACGTCGCAACCCGCGTCGAAGCGCAGCTTGCGGATGTTGTCGGCGAAACTGGCGTCGGAGTTGAACGCGCTGGCGAAACCGAGTGCCGCGTTCGGCGCGAGATCGTGGATGATCTCGAGCATCGCGGTGCCCTCGTCGCCGTCGCCTTCCTGGCCGGGGATCACGTCGACGCCCGCCGGGAGTTCGCCGCGCGCCTGCGAGGTCGCGAGCGAGTCGATGCCGTCGGACAGCGCGCAGATCTTGGTGCCCACACCGGTGACACCGAACTGCTGGCGCGCGGTGTCGGCGTTGTGCGCGCGGTCGCCTTCGCTGTTGGTCGGCCCGGCCGCGATGCCGGGCTGTCCCTTGGCCTCGACGGCCTTCTTCAGCTCGTCCGCGATCCGGGCGGCCTTCTCCTCCTTGCTTTCCCGCTTGCCCGCGGTGGCGGGCTCGGCGAGCTGGCGGGCGGTGAACGCCTCGTTGGCGGTCTCGACCTTCTTGACGTCGGCGCGGGCCGCGATCGCCGGCACCGCGTGCAGCGGCACCTCGGCGCGGACACTGCCGTACCGCTCGGAGACCGCGCGGATCCCCGCACCGGATTCACGCAGTCCCTTGAGGAGTTCTTCCGAGACCTGGCCCCGGATGTCCACGAGTACGGTGCCGGCCGCGGAGACATTCGCCCCAGACCCCAGTGCGGGAACCGCGGAGGCCGACATCCGCTGCGCGCGGAGTTTCTGTTCGACGAGCAGTCGGCTGTCCACTTTGGACTCGCCGGCGTTCTGGCTCTTCTTGATCGACTGCAGCGCCTCGATCTGCCGGACGGTGTTGGCCGAGAACGCGTCCGGGGACTGACCGGTTTCCGCCGCCGCGACGGGCGGGCACACCAGGCCGAGCGCGGTGACGAGGGCCGCGGTGCCCGCGGTCAGGATCGTTCTTCTTCTCCTACTAGAACGGGTTGGACGCACGTGCGCCTCCGATTCCTAGGCGCGTGCCCCGACTCACGCTGACCGACGCCGGCGATCACCGGCTGGATCAAGCTAAGTACCGGGCGCACACCGGCGGCAGGAGCCGTTCGGGTGACGTCGGATGGAGAATTTCCGGATTCGGCCGCAGGTCGTGGGCCGTTCAGGGTAATCGTGTCGTCACAGGACGAACGAGTCCGACCAAGGCTGCGAAGCCCGGCCCGACAGGCCGTCCAAAAGGGTCACCGCCTGCTTGTCCGTCAACGACGCCACGAAGTCGACGACCGCGCGCCCTCGCGCCAGGCCCCGTACGGCGTCCGCGCCGGTGACCGGCTCCCCGGTCGCTCCGATGAGCAGCTCCGGCGACGTCCGCGCCAACGCGGAGAACTCGGACTGCGCAAGTTCCACCAGGTCGTGCAGCCGTCGCGGGAGCCGGTAGAACTCGTCGCGGTCGAGCAGCCACGCGTCGAGCGCGTCGACCAAGGTGGTCACCAGGCTCGCCTGCCCGCGCTGGTGCAGCGCGAGTTCCGGGCGCAGCAGGACGAACCGCCGGTGCACGAATTTCAGCACCTGCACCTCGTGCCACTGCGCGGGACGCAGCGTGAGATGCCCGGTCCGGGTGGAGGGCGACGCCACCACCTGGACGCCGTCGACGAGCCGCGCGGTCCATTTCGCCGAGAAGGCGGCGGTGGCCTGTTCGGCCTCGATGGAACCGTCGAACCCGGTGGCGAGCAGGCCGTCGACGAGTTCCGCGCGCACACGGACGACGGCGCTGGTGAAGGCGTCGTCGTCGACGATCCACCCGTCCTTGGCGTGCATCCGGCGGCGCAGCCGTTCCAGCGAACGGCCGGGCAGCCGCCGTTCGGCGGTCAGGGTCGCCTCGTCCAGCGCGGCCAGTTCCACCGCGTGGTCGACCCAGCCGGTGAACTCGGCGGCGACCGGAGCGTGCTGCAGGACACCGATCCGGTGGAAGTCCTGGAGATCGTGGATGGCGTACGCGATGTCGTCGGCGGTGTCCATCACGGACGCTTCGACGGTCTGCTGCCAGGGTTCGATCCGGCCGTCGAACGGGGCCCGCGCCTGGGTGAAGTCGTCGAGTTCGGTGCTGTAGGCGGAGAACTTGCTCGCCCCGGTGCCGGGGGCGTCGGCCGGTTCGGCCGCGCCGCGCGGCTGGACGGCCATCGACGTCGGATGCGGATCGGGCACGTGCAACCGCGCCCACGGGTACTTCAGCACCGCGGCGCGCACCGCCGTGGTGAGGTCCAGACCGGACGCGGACGGGCCGCGCACGTCGGTGGTGGTGATGATCCGGAACGACTGCGCGTTGCCTTCGAAACCGTCCGCGAGGCCGAACCGGTGCCGGGCGATCCGGTCCAGGGTCTGCTCGCCGAGATGCCCGAACGGCGGATGCCCAAGATCGTGCGCGAGCGAGGCGGCCTCGGCGACGTCCGGGTCGCAGCCGCCCAGTTTCGCGGCCAGTTCGGCGGAATCGCTGGCGGAATTGATCCGCTCGGCGATCGCGCGGGCGACCTGCGCGACCTTGAGACTGTGGGTGAGCCGGTTGTGCAGGAGCCCGGAACCGCCGGCGCTGACCACCTGCGTCACCCCGCCGAGCCGCGCGAAGAAGGGCGACGCGGCGATCCGGTCCCGGTCGATCCGGAACGGGCTCGTGGCGAGGTCGGTGAACCCGGCGCTCTCGCTCGCCGGATCGCGCCGCCACGTCCTCGGGTCCGTCTGTTCCATGCGCAACACCGTATCCGTCGGGGCGGCGTGATGAGATACGAAGGTGACGGACGTGGTGATCGCGGGCGGCGGCCCGGCGGGCCGGGCGCTCGCGCGTGCCTGCGCCCGGCGCGGCCTGGCGACGGTCCTGATCGACCCTGCTCCGGGCAGACGCTGGCGGGCGACCTACGGGCTGTGGGCCGACGAGCTGCCCGCGTTGCCGACGAGCGCCGTCGCGTGCGCGCCGTCGGCCACGCTCGCCTTCGGGACCGGACCGCACGTCCTCGACCGGCGGTACCTGGTGGTGGACAACGACGGCCTGCGCCGGTGGCTGAGCGAGGGCTACGAAGTCGTCGCCGGGAAGGTGTCCGGCGTGGACCACGGGCGGCAGGGTTCCTCGGTGCGCCTGGAGGACGGACGGGCCTTCGCGACAGGTCTGTATGTGGACGCTTCCGGCGTCCGGCCGCGGGGGAACCGCTACGAACAGACGGCGTTCGGCGTCGTCCTCCCCGCCGAGGACGCGCTGCGGCTCGCCGACCGCCCGGACACCGCCGTGTTCATGGACTGGCGGGACACGGAGTCCGGATTCCTCTATGTGCTGCCGCTCGGCGACGGCACGGTCCTGGTCGAGGAGACCTCGCTCGCCCGCAAGCCCGGGCTGCCGTTGGACGTCCTCGCGGCGCGGTTGCGCGCCCGGCTCCGGGCCGTCGGGCTGACGTCGCACGGGCGTGAGGAACGCGTGCGGATCGTGCTCGACCTGCCCGCGCCCCGGCGCGGCCGGACGGTGCCGTTCGGGGCCGCCGGCGCGCTGGTGCATCCGGCGACCGGGTACAGCGTCGCGACGTCGGTGCGGCTGGCGGAGCCGGTCGCCGACGCGGTCGCCCGGGCTTGGGATAGCGGTCCTGCCGCGGCGGCGTCGGCCGCTCACCGGGCGCTGTGGCCGTCCTCGGCACGCACCGTGCACGGATTGCGACGACATGGATTGCGCGTGTTGTGCGGGATGCCGCCCGAACTGGTGCCGGTGTTCTTCGATCTGTTCTTCACGTTGCCCACCGAGCTGCAGCGCGCTTTCACGAGCGGTCGCGAAGATGTTTCGGGTACCACCGAAGCGATGTCGGCGCTTTTCCGATTGTCACCGTGGCAAGTAAGAAAACACCTGATCGGGTGGCGTGCGTTACGCCGTTCTAGGTAACCCAGGTGCCTTCACGATGAACATCAGTTGACACGTATTTCGTTTCGTGCCGCCACCCGCGAACATTCGCTTGTGACGTTGCAGATCGCTGTCCGCTTCGCTTACCAGCCGTTGTACAGCCTGCACACCGGTGGCGTCGTCGCGTTCGAAGCTTTGGCGCGGCCGGGCCGTGGGACCGCCCACGAGTTGCTCGCCGACGCCCGGCGCAACGGCAGGCTGGCCGAGGTCGACGTCGGGCTGGCCGCCGAGGCCGTGCGGCAGTTGCGCGAACCGCAGGCCGCCCTCCCCCTGCACCTGAACCTGTCCGCGCGGACGGTGGCGGCGCCGCCGTCCCAGTTCGATCCGCTGACCGACGCGCTCAGCCTCGTCGGCCGCCGGACCAGGGACGTGGTGCTGGAGATCGGGCCGCCGTTCACGCAGATCCCCGCCGACCTGCTGCTGACCGGTATGCGGCGGCTCACCGAACTCGGCTTCCGGCTCGCGCGCGTCGGCGTCGGCCGCGGCGACCTCCCCCTGACGCTGCTCGCTTCGGCGCCCGTCGACCTGGTGAAACTGGACCGCAGCGTGCTTCGCGGTCTGCCGCACGACCCTGCCGCCGTCGCGGTGGTCGAAGCGGTGCTGCATTTCGCGTCGCGCACGGACAACCGCCTGGTCGCGACCGGGCTGGAGACCACGGAGCAGCTGGAGTCCGCCCGGCGGCTCGGGGTCCGGATCGCGCAGGGCAATCTGCTCGCCCCGCCGGACGGCGACCACGCGCCGCTGCCCGCGCCGGACGCGCCGGGTCCGTTCATCCCCGGCACCGCCCGCGCGCGCCGCGTCGGCGACTTCCTCCGGCCCGCGACGACCCTGCCGGAGGCCGCGACCTGCGACGACGTACGCGAGGTGCTGGCCGCCGCCGACGGCCCGAGCGGCATCGTCGGCATCGACGACCGCCACCGTCCACAGTGGTCGATCGACCGCACCCGGTTCCTGGTCGCGGTCACCGGGTTGTACGGCCACGCCCTGCACGCCAAACGGCCGGCGTCGCGGCTCGCCGACCGGCCGCACACGATCCACGCCGACGCGAGCGCGCTCGAATTCCTCGAACTGGTCACCGACGCGGACTGGGGCCGGACCGGCGACGACGTCGTCGTGGTCGACGACCGCGGCCGGTGCGTCGGCGTGGTGCTGGTGAACGAGGTCGTCCGCGGCGTCGCGGAGGCGAAGGTCGAGGAGGCGGTCTCGCTGAGCCCGCTGACCCGCCTGCCCGGGAGCGACGCGGTCGCGAGGGACGTCGACCGCCGGATCAACGCCCGGGAGCCGTTCGTCGCGGCCTGGCTGGACGTCGATTCGTTCAAGACGGTCAACGACACCGCCGGATTCGCCGCGGGCGACGATCTGATCCGCACGCTCGGCCGGACGCTCACCGATCTGGAGGCCCGGCTGCGCCGGATGCGCGTCAGCCACGTGGGCGGGGACGATTTCCTGATCGCCTGCGACGTCGACGAGATCGGCACGGTCGCCGCCGCGCTGCTGGACACGCCGTGGTCGGCCGACGGGCTCCCGGTGACGGTCTCGCTGGCGACCCTCGTGTGCGGGAACGGCGCCATCCGGTCCTATAAGGACGCTTCCCGGCTGCTGGCACCGCTCAAGAAGCAGGCCAAGGAGGTCCCCGGGTCGAGCTGGGTGCTCGGGCGGCCGGGCTCGGACCGCGTCGAGGTGCTGCGCGGGATCACGACGCGCGGCCTGCCCTCGCAACGCGTCGCCGGCTTCTGACCCGTCCGCATTTCGTCCTCTGAATGCGTTTCTTGCGTGTGCAACTACCGCATTCAGAGGACGAAATGCGGGAGGTCAGAGGTCGTAGGCGGCGCGGTAGGCCGAGAAGCGTTCGTCGACCTCGCCGGCGGTGAGCCCGAAGTCCGCGAGGTCGTACCGGTGCACGGGTTTCCTTTCCCCGGAACGGCTTTCGGCATGCACGACCGTCATCGCGTCCCGCGCGGCGTCGCTCAGTGGCAGACCGAAATGCCGGTAGACGCCCTCGACCGTGCCGATCGGGTCTGCGACGAAATCCTCATACCGGACATCGCAGAACTGCGCGGGATCGTGCCGTTTCCTCGACTCCAGTGACTTTTCCGCGCCCCGCGCCCAGAGATCCAGCTGGCTGCGGCCGATCACGTCCCCGCGGAAGACGTCGGACCAGCCCTCCGAAGCCTGCTCGTTCAGGCTGCACACCGACGCGACGATGGTGCTCGGTGCGCGATGGGTCTGGACGATGAGCGCGTCCGGGTACACCTCCAGCAGCGCGTCGAGCGCGAAAAGATGGCTCGGGTTCTTGAGCACCCAGCGGCGCCCGGCGTCGGGCAGACCGATGAGCTGCAGGTTGCGCCGGTGCCGACGGTAGGCGTCGGTCCAGCTCTGCCCGTCCAGCCAGCGCGAGTACGACGGCACGTGCGCGAGGCATTCGTAGGACACCGATTTCAGCGACTGCCGCAGCAGCTGCCAGCATTCCTCGACCTGATCGGCGGACATGTGGTGCAGCCCCATGAACTCGGGATGCTCGATGTGGTGCTTCTCGTAGCCCGCCTGGATCCCTTGGAACACCGGGTTTCCCGCCCACGTTTCGCGCGGCGGCCGCGGTTGCGGCACCTCGGTCAGCCAGACCTCCAGCCCTTGGTGCGCCGGATCCTCGGTGAGCAGCCGGTGCAGCGCGGTGGTGCCGGTGCGCGGCAGGCCGGTGACGAAAATGGGCCGCTCGACCGGAACCTCCGCATACTCCGGATTCTGCTTCCACGAGGCCTCACTCAACGACCTCGCCACCAGGGCTCCGCGCAGGAACGCGCGATGGATCTTGTTGCCGTACGGGGTCAAACCCGCCTCGCCGGCGTACGAATCCAGCAGCACACGGAGACCTTCGAGATGGTCTTCGCCGCCGAAGTCGTCCAAGCCGGTGAGCTTCGCCGCCGACGCGTGCAGATCGTCCACGGTGCCGACGTTTTCCCGCCCTGGCAGCATGTTCTCCCCTTCAGTGGTGATATTCGCCGGCGTTGACGTCGAGACACTGGCCGGTGACGCAGCGGGCGAGCGACGAGGCGAGGAACACGACGGTGTCCGCGATCTCGTCCGGCTCCGGCAGGCGGCGCAGGTCGATCGTCTCCGCCGTCTCGGCGTACACCTGCTCCGGCGGCACACCGCGTTCCTTGGCCAGGTAAGCGAAATACCATTTCAGCGAGTCCGCCCAGATGTAGCCGGGCGCCACGGAATTGACCCGGATCCCGCGCGGCCCGAGTTCCGAGGCGAGGCTCTGCGCGAGCGCGAGCAGGCTCGCCTTCGCCATCTTGTACGCGCCGAACGTCCGCCGGGAATGCCGCAGTACGGCCGAATTGATCATCACGACCGAACCGCCGCTCTCGGCGAGCGAAGGCGTGAACAGCCGCGTGAGCCGCAGGGCGGCGAGCACGTTGGTCTCGAAACCCGCCCGGACGTCGGCCAGGTCGACATCGGCGAGATCCATGATCGGCGGGATGGCGAAAGCGTTGTTCACCAAGGCGTCCACCCGGCCGAACGCCTTCAAGGCGGCCTCGGTGAGATTCGCGGCCGAAGCGTCGTCGGTGATGTCGGTGGGCACGGTGACCGCGCGGCGGCCGAGCGCGTCGACCTCCTTCGCGACTTCGGCGAGCCGTGATTCGGTGCGGGCGGCGAGGACGACGTCGGCCCCCGCCGCGGCACAGCGGGTGGCGATGGACCGGCCGAGCCCCGGACCGACACCGGAGACCACGACCACCTTGTCCCGCAAGAGATCCGTCATCCGAGCATCCTCGCCGCGACGGCGGTCTGACGCGCCGAGATCCGGTCGGCCCATTCCTGCGGGGTCACCCGCGCTTCGTCGTAAAATGGCAACCGGTCGGCGAGTTCGCCGAACTTCACCACCTCGACCTCGGGACCGTCGGTTTCGCCGAGCGCACGGGAGAGGCGCTGCCAGCGGATCTGGACGTACCCGCGGTCGTGCCCCGTGCGTTCGAGCCAGTTCGCCAGTCCCGGGTCGCGTTCGCTGATCACGAAGCGGATCTTGCCGTCCGGGTCGACCCGCGCCTGGTCGGCGGTGAGGCTCGTCTGATGGTTGATGTAGTCGAGCGAGAGATACCAGACGCTGCCGAGCTGAATGCCCTGATAGGGCGCGTCCGAACACGGCACCGTCACGATCATCACCTCTTCGTCCCCGAGTTCGTAGTGCCCGGCCGACGAGTACTGCGTGGTCAGGCCACCCGGCGTGGGGCGCGGCTCGGTCATCGTGTTCACCGGCAGGTTCAGGTAGAACCACTTCGGGAAGGCGAGGAAGGTGCGCAGCCTGCTGAGCAGGATCTTGCCGGTGACGCCGTACCGTTTGGCCAGCCCGTCGCGGGTGAGCGGCGCGGGGGCGCCGCCCGCGGTGTCGGCGCACTGGATCTGGATCGTGCCGCGGCGTTCGGTGGCCCAGTCGCTGTAGACCTCGCGCACCACGAGCATCGACGAACCCGGGCCGAGGACGAAATAGTTGGGTCCGGGGTCGGCTTTCGCCGGGCCGAAGCGGAGTTCGAACGTGCCGTCGTCGGCGATTTGGATCTCGCGGTCGTCGAAGGCGGCGAGGCTGTCCGGCACCTCGACGGGCGAGTAATCACCGTTGAGGACCTGGAAACTGACGTCGGCCGTGCTCCCCCGCGTCCCGGTGACGACGTACTCGCGGTCCTCGCGGATGTTCGCGTTGAAGTACAGCGTGTCCGGGTTGTCCAGGCCCATCTTCGTGTACGGCCCGGTGGACTGGGTGAAGAACGGGTAGTCGCGTTCGTAGGCCCACGCCATCTGCAGGGAGGCGCGGATACTGCCGGCGAGGTAGTCGTACCCCTCGACCAGATCCTGTTCGGTGCGGATGTGCGGCGCCTCCGCGATGACCTTCTCGGCTTCGGCGATCGCGTCCGCGAACGGTTGAGTGAGCACCGGCGACTCCTCATACTGGTACAAATATGTACCGACTTGGTACGTTCTTCGCACGGTCAGACTAGAACGCGTTCTAAGGATGGGTCAATGGCCCGGCACTCCCCGCCCACCGAGCGAGTCGTGCGGCTGCTCGACTTCTTCGCCGCGCACCCCGGCCGGCGCTTCGGTCTTTCAGAGCTGGCGCGCGAGCTCGACCTGGCGAAACCGACCTGCCTCGGCATCGTGACCGAGCTGACGGCGGGCGGCTACCTGGTCCGGGATCCCCAGCCGGTGACCTACCGGCTGGGGCCCGCGATGGTCGCCGCCGGCCGCGTCGCGAGCGAGGGTTTCGGCGCGAGCGAGGTCGCGCGACGGCATCTGGAGGACTTGAGCAGGCGATACGCCGCCACGTGCACGGCGTCGGCGGTGGTCGGCGACCGGATCCTGATGCTGCAGAGCGCCGGCCCGGGCCGGGTCAAACTCGGCGAGACGTATCCGTTCGCGCCGCCGGTGGGCCTGATGTACGTGCTGTGGGACTCCGACGCGGCGTTCGACGCGTGGCTCGCCAAGCCGCCGGCGGTACCGGTGCGACTGGACGAAGCGCACCTTCGCCGCGTCGTCGCCGAATGCCGGGAGCACGGGTATCTGGTGGAGAGCCTGACTTCCGCGGGACGGCGGCTGTACGCGCTGATGGCGGGCGTCGGCGCGGAGGAACTGCCGCCGGAAGTGCGGGGCCTGGTGGGAGAACTCGTCTCGAGCCTCGGCGAGCGCGTCTACCTCGGGGCCGATCTGGAGCCGCGCCGCAAGCATGCGGTGAGCCTGCTGGCCGCCCCGACGTTCGACGCCGCGGGACGGCAGGAGCTGGTGCTCACGCTGTCGGTCGGCGAGCCGGTCACCGGCGCCGAGATCGCGCGACGGGGTGCCGCCCTGGTCGCGGCCGCCGATGCCGTCACGGCGGAATCCGGGGGCCGTCACCCCACGCATTTAGTCCTCTAAATGCGGAAGTCGCCCGCGAACGCATTTAGAGGACTAAACGCGGGTCAGGAGGACCACCGGTTCGCGGTGAGCTTCAGGCTCGGCACGTCGTCCATCGACATCATCGTTTCGTACAGCCGGTCGTACTGGGTGGACGCGGTCAGCCACACGCCGTCCACCCGCCGATAGGTGTCCTCGTAGTACGCCGCCCCCTCGATGATCACCCGGTGCTCGGGCACGATCACCTTGTCCCGCATCAGCCAGGTGCCCGTCGCGGTGTCACCGTCGACGTCGATCTCCGGCTGCCCGGCGAAGTGCACCGTGGTGACGCCGGGGCCGACGGCGTTCCGGAAGAACTCGACGATCGCTTCGCGGCCTTCGAAGGTCAGCGGTTTGCCGTACGACGGCGTTCCGTATCGCGCGTGCACGTCGGCGGTCAGGGTCCCGGCCATCTCGTCCCACAGCTTGAGGTCGAGGCAGCGGAGGTAGCGGGCTTTGAGGCGTCGGATCTCTTCGAGTGCGACCAGGTCCATGCCGACAGCGTCCTCCTCCCCTTGACCAAGCACAAGAACTTGTTCTACTTTTCTGATCTCGAACGACGGAGGTCACGATGGCGTCCCCGGCCTACGAGCTCACCCATCTCGAAGCACTCGAAGCCGAAGCCGTGCACATCTTCCGCGAGGTCGCGGCGACCTTCGAACGGCCCGTGCTGCTGTTCTCCGGCGGCAAGGACTCGATGGTGATGCTCCACGTCGCGGCCAAGGCCTTCTGGCCGTCGCCGCCACCGTTCCCGGTGATGCACGTCGACACCGGGCACAACTTCGACGAGGTCATCGAGTTCCGGGACCGCACGGTCGCCAGGTACGGCCTCCGGCTCGTCGTCTCCAGCGTCCAGGACGACATCGACGCGGGCCGGGTCGTCGAAGACCCGAAGGCCGGCCGCAACCGGCTCCAGACCACCGCCCTGCTGCGCGGGATCCGCGAGCATTCCTTCGACGCGATCTTCGGCGGCGCCCGGCGCGACGAGGAGAAAGCCCGTGCGAAGGAACGGGTCTTCAGCTTCCGCGACGAGTTCGGCCAGTGGGATCCGCGCAATCAGCGGCCGGAGCTGTGGGATCTGTACAACGGCAGGCACCGCAAGGGCGAGCACATCCGCGTCTTCCCGCTGTCCAACTGGACCGAGCTCGACATCTGGCAGTACATCGAAGCGGAGAACGTCGACCTGCCCTCGATCTATTACTCGCACCGGCGTCCGGTCGTCCAGCGGGACGGCATGCTACTCGCGCACACGCGCTTCCTCACCTTGAACGAAGGCGAAAGCCCTTACGAGGCAAAGGTTCGCTTCCGCACCGTGGGCGACGCGACCTGCACGGGCTGCGTCGAGTCGACGGCGACGTCGCCGGGCGAGGTGGTCGCCGAAGTGGCGGTCAGCAGGCTCACCGAACGCGGCGCCACCCGCGCCGACGACCGGATCTCCGAGGCGGGTATGGAAGACCGGAAGAAGGAAGGCTACTTCTGATGGGCGCTTCATTGGTCCGCCTCGCGACCGCGGGCAGCGTCGACGACGGGAAGTCGACGCTGATCGGCCGCCTGCTGTTCGATTCGAAGACGGTGTTCACCGATCAGCTCGAAGCCATCGAGCGCACCAGCCGCGACCGCGGCGAGGCGTACCCGAACCTCGCGCTGCTGACCGACGGCCTGCGTGCCGAGCGCGAACAAGGCATCACGATCGACGTCGCCCATCGCTATTTCGCCACGCCGCGGCGGAAGTTCATCATCGCCGACACGCCGGGACACGTGCAGTACACCCGGAACATGGTCACCGGCGCCTCCACCGCGGATCTCGCGCTCATCCTGATCGACGCCCGCAAGGGCGTGCTCGAACAGTCGCGACGGCACGCGTTCCTGGCCAGCCTGCTGGGAATCCCGCATCTGGTGCTGTGCGTCAACAAGATGGACCTGGTCGGCTGGTCGCAGGAACGCTTCGAAGAGATCCGTGAGGAATTCCGCCGGTTCGCCATGAAGCTTCAGGTGCACGACCTCACCTTCGTGCCGATGTCGGCGCTGCACGGCGACAACGTCGTGCACCGGGGCGCCAGTATGCCTTGGTACGAAGGGACTTCCCTGCTGCATCACCTCGAACAGGTGCACGTGGCCTCGGATCGCAACCTCATCGACGCGCGATTCCCCGTGCAGTACGTGATCCGGGAGCACAGCCGCGACTTCCGCGGCTACGCGGGCACCGTCGCCGGCGGGGTGTTCAAACCCGGTGACGAGGTCGCCGTCCTGCCCTCCGGCTTCACCACCACGGTGCGCGCGATCTGGGGTCCGGGCGGCACCGCGGTCACCGAGGCCTTCGCCTCGCAGGCCGTCACGATCGAACTCGAAGACGACCTCGACCTCGGTCGCGGCGACCTGATCTGCCGCCCCGGCAACCGTCCTCACACGAGCCGGGACGTCGACGCGATGGTGTGCTGGTTCTCGGAACAAGGACCTTTGAAAGCAGGGAATACCTTCGTCGTGCGGCACACCACCCGGGAGACCAAGGCCGAGATCCACGACCTGGACTACCGGCTCGACGTCACCACCCTGCACCGCGACGAGACGGCGAAGTCGTTGACCCTCAACGAAATCGGCCGGATCCGGCTGCGCGCCCGGCAGCCACTGCTGTTCGATTCCTACCGCCGCAACCGCTCCACCGGAGGTTTCCTGCTCGTCGACGAGCATTCCGGCGCGACGGTCGCGGCGGGCATGATCACCGGGCCGAGCGCGACCGCGTCGAACGTCGTCTGGCACACCGCCGCGGTCACCAGGGCGGAACGCGCGACACGCGGGCTCACCGTCTGGCTCACCGGGCTTTCCGCGTCCGGGAAGTCGAGTGTGGCCGTGGAACTGGAACGGCGGCTGGTGGCCTCGGGCAGGCCCGCGTATCTCCTGGACGGCGACAACCTGCGGCACGGGCTGAACGGGAACCTCGGCTTCAGCCCCGCCGATCGCGCCGAGAACGTGCGCCGCGTCGCAGAGGTCGCGAAGCTGTTCGCCGACGCCGGTGTGGTGTCGGTGGTCTCCTTGATCAGCCCGTACCGGGCCGACCGCGAACTCGCCCGCGCCACGCACGAGGCCGCCGGGCTGCCCTTCCTCGAGATCTTCGTCGACACCCCGCTTGAGGTCTGCGAAGACCGCGACCCCAAGGGGATGTACGCGAAGGCGAGGGCGGGCGAGATCAGCGGGTTCACCGGGGTGGACGCTCCTTATGAGCAACCCGAGAGCCCGGATCTGGTGCTGCGCCCGGAGAACGGGGATCCCGCCGCGATGGCAGCGCTGATCCTCGCCGCCCTTGACTGACCTGATCCTCAGCCCGCCGGCGTGACGAATCCGGTGTCGTAGGCCTTGATCACCGCTTGCGTCCGGTCCCGCGCGCCGAGCTTCGCGAGCACGTTCCCGACATGCGTCTTGACGGTCTGCACGCCGAGGTACAGCTCGCCCGCGATCTCCACATTGGACAGTCCGCCCGCCATCAGCCGCAGCACCTCGCTTTCGCGTTCGGTGAGCCCGGCACCGGCCAGACCGTCGAGCGGCCCCCGGTTCGCCTGCTGCGCGGCCAGCCGCCGGATCGCGGCCGGGAACAGCAGCGACTCCCCCGCCGCCACGGTGCGGATCGCCGCGACGATCTCCTCGGGCTTGGCCCGCTTCAGCAGGAAGCCGCTCGCCCCGGCGAGCAAAGCGTCGTAGACGTAGTCGTCGTTTTCGAAGGTGGTCACCACGATCACCTTCGGCGGATTGTCCATAGTGGACATAAGATGCGTGGTGGCGCGGATCCCGTCGACCGAAGGCATCCGGACGTCCATCAGCACGACGTCGGGCCGGAACCGCGACACCAGGCCGGGCACCTCGGCGCCGTCGGACGCTTCGCCGACGACCTCCAGATCGGGCTCCGAGGCGACGATCGCCCGCAGCCCCGCCCGGATGAGCTGTTCGTCGTCGACCAGCAGCACCCCGATGCTCATCGCCGTTTCCCCCATGGCACCGCCACCTCGACCTTCCAGAATCCGTCCGCGCGGCCCGCGGTGATCGTGCCCCCGAGCACTTCCACCCGTTCCGTCATTCCCCTCAGCCCCCGGCCGCCCCCGTCCCGTGACGGCGGCGCGTCACCGAGCGGATTGGACACCCGCACCCGCAACAGCTCCGCCCCGGCGTCGACGAGGACCGCCACGGGCACCTTACCGGCGTGCCGCAACGCGTTCGTCAGGCATTCCTGCAAGATCCGGTACGCCTCACGCGAGACGACCGGCGGCACCGCGGACGGGTCACCACGCATCTCCGCCGACACCTCGGCGCCCGCCAGCCGGGTCGCCTCGACCAGCGCGGGCAGCTCCGCCAGCCCTGATTGCGGCGTCCGGGACGACGCTTCGTCACGCAGCAGGCCGAGCACGTGGTCGAGATCGTCCAGCGCGGCGCGGGCCGAATCCTCGATCGCGGTGAGCGCCTGCTCGGTGAACTCCGGATCGGACCTCAGGGTGCGCCTTGCCGCACCGGCCTGGATGGTCACGACGCTCAGCGCGTGCCCGACCGAGTCGTGCAGTTCGCGCGCGAGCCGGTTGCGTTCGGCGAGCTGTTCGGTGCGCTTCTCCAGCTGGGCGATCCGCTCCGCGGCCGAGACCCCCAGCAGGCTCTTCGCGCAGCGGGTCAGCACCGCGCCCGCGCCCCACACGACGTAGGCCAGCGCGACGACGCCGAGCAGGCACGCCAGCGGGATCCACGCGCTCGCCCAGCCCTTCGGCACCTCGATCGCGCTCTCGTCGGTCAGGGCGATCCGGCCGCTGAACGGGGCCGCGATCGTGAAACCGAACGCGACCGGGACGAACAGGCTCACCAGGCTGACGACGCACCCGGTGCTCACGTGCAGCAGGAACATCGCGGTCGAACGCAGGCGGACGGGCCAGTTCCCCGCGGGCCCGAACACGACTCCCGGCACGGGATCGTCCAGCAGTTCCCGCACGGCCGCGCCCTCCAGCACGCGGACGGCGGGGATGAACGACGACGCGATCATCACCACGACGACGGTGATCAGCCCGATGACGGTCCCGCGTTCCAACGTCACGACGAGGGGCAGCAGCGACGGCACCATGATGGCGGCGAAGAGCAGATAAGGCACGCTCAGTGCGCCACCGAGGATGAAGTAGACCCACCTGCGGTAGGTCGCCCGATCCAGGAGCGGGCCGAAGAGTCGCATGGGGTCTTTCTAGCGTGTGCCCGCCTCGCGCGGATCCCTCATCAGTATCTCCGCGATCTCCCTCGCGAGTGTGACCCGGTGCGCGTCCCCGTCGATGCCGGTATGCGCGACGGCGCCTTCGAGCAGGAGGAAGAGCTGCTCCGCGAGCCGCTCCGGATCGGCCGCGCCCGGGACGTCCTCGCGAAGGAGTTCGGCGAACTTCGCCCGCACCGCCGCCTTGTGCCGCCGGATCACGTCGAGCCCGGGATGCCCGGCGGGCAGTTCGGCGGCCGCGTTGAGGAACGCGCAGCCCCGGTCGCTCCCGAGCTTGGGGTGGTCGACGTAGGCGTCGAAGACCGTCAGCGCCCGGGGCGCTTCGGCCTCCGCCAGCCGCTCTTCGAGGTACGCCCACCAAACGTCGTGACGGCTTCGCAGGTAAGCGATCGTCAGCTCCGTCTTCGATCCGAAGGACGCGTACAGCGTCTTCTTCGTGACGCCCGCGGCCTCGGCGATGGCCGCGACGCCCACGGCGTTCAGGCCCTCCTGGTAGAAGAGCTCGCTCGCGGCGCTCAGGACGCGTTCGCCGGCCGGTGTCAGCATGCTTCGACTATACCGATCGGTTGACCCGAGCGCGAAATGCGGGAACACTCCAGAGGTATACCGCTCGGTATACCCCTGGAGGAGAGCTGATGGTTTCTTCGTACAAACGCGAGCTGACGTTCACCGCGGCCGGGTTGTCGCTGATCGCGGTCTCGTACGGTCTCGCGAGGTACGCGTACGGTCTCTTCGCCCCGACACTCCGAACGGAGTTCGGCCTCGACGGCGGCACGCTCGGCGCCATCGCGGCGGGAAGTTACGTCGCGTACTGCCTCGCGGTCATCGCTTCGACCGCCGTGACGACCCGCTGGGGCGCGCGGGCGCGCGAACTCGCCGCCGGGACGGCCGCCACCGCGGGCACGTCCCTGATCGCGGCCGCACCGAACGCGGGCCTCCTCGCGCTCGGCGTCGTCCTCGCCGGAGCCAGCACCGGCCTGGCTTCCCCCTCGCTCGCCGACGCGGTCGCCCGCGTCGTCCGCGTGACCCGCCGGGACCGTGCCCAGTCCGTGGTCAACGCCGGGACCGGACTCGGCGTGCTCGTCTCGGGCCCGGTCTCCCTGCTCGCCGTCGGCGACTGGCGGATGGCTTGGTGGGCCTTCGCCGCGGCCTCGGCCTTGGTGACCTTGTGGATCGCGCGGGTCGTGCCGCCGGTGAAGGACGACCGCGCGCGAGGGCTGCCGTCGCCGCTGTTCCCGCCCGCCACCGGACGGCTGCTGCCCGCCGCCGCGACCCTCGGCCTGGCCAGCGCGGCGATCTGGACGTTCGGCCGGGACATCGCCGTGAGCGTCGGCGGACTCGACGAGACCGCCTCGACGGTGGTGTGGATCGTGCTCGGCGCGGTCGGCTTGGCGGGCGCGTTCACCGCCGAACTGACCTCCCGCGCGGGACTGCGCCGCGCCTGGTCGGCGGGCATGGTCCTGTTCGCCGCCGCCACGGCCCTCTTCGCGCTCGCCACCCGCTCGCTCCCGGCGCTCGTCGTCGCGGCCGCACTCTTCGGAGCCGTCTACATCGGACTGACCGGCGTGCTGATCCTGTGGGGCACCAGGGCTTACCCGGCGGCGCCCGCGTTCGGTGTCGGCGTGGCGTTCCTGATGCTGGCACTCGGGCAGGCCGCCGGAGCACCGCTCATCGGCCTTCTCGGCGATCTCCTCGATCTTCGTGCCGGCTTCCTCGCGGCGGCGGCGATCGCCGTCCTGGGCGTCCTGTTCGCACCCAAGGAGGCGACCACTACCTACAACTTCGGGGTCCGTTCCCTCTCAGGGGTGAGCACCGTCCCGCCGGAGCGGGAATCCCGCGCGGGCTGCGCGTGATGTCCTCTTCGGCATGAACCTGCTGCTCGGCCTGCTCACCCTGCCTGTCTACGCGCTCATGCTGTGGCCGCTCGTGGTCGGCGCCCGCCGCGTGCTGGGGGTACGGATCGGCCTGATCCGCGCGGGCTGCGCCGCCGGATTCGGCTGGCTGGTCGCGGGCGGCATCCTCGCCGCCTTCCCGCAGGCGATGTACGCGGGCAACGCCTTCGCAGGGCTGGTCATCCCGGTGGCGGGCAGCGCCTTCCTGGCCACGCTGATCTTCCTGTTCGTCGCGGAACTCGCCCTTCCCGCCGGCTCGGGCCTCGGGCTGATCGGCAGGATCCGGTCGATGCGCCGCCGCGCGGCCCGGACCCGGCGCTACTCCCAGATCACCCGGATCGCGATCAAGCACGGCCTCGGCCGCTATCTCACCGGCCGCCGCGAACCCGGCCTCGCCCAGGTCCGGCACGCCAAACTGGCGCGGTCGCTGCGGCGCGCGCTGGAGGAGGGCGGCGTGACGTTCGTGAAACTCGGCCAGCTGCTCTCGACCCGATCCGATCTGCTGCCGCCGGTTTTCGTCGACGAACTCAGCAAGCTCCAGGACCAGGTCGCCTTCGCCGACGCCGACGAGGTCGCGACGGTGCTGCGGGAGGAACTGGGCGGGAACCCGGACGAGATCTTCGCCGAATTCGATCCGGAACCGATCGCGGCCGCGTCGATCGCGCAGGTCTACCGGGCGAAGCTGCGGGGCGGGCAGGACGTGGTCGTCAAGGTGCAGCGGCCCGGTGTGCAGGCCCTGGTCGAGCGGGATCTCGACATCGTCCGCCGGGTGGCGGCCGCGCTCGACCTGCGCGCGGGCTGGGCACGCTCGCTCGGCGTCGTCGACCTCGCCGAAGGGTTCGCCGACGCGCTGGTCGAGGAGCTCGATTTCCGCACCGAGGCCAGGAACATCGAAGCGGTCACCGCCGCGTCCCCGGACGCCGAGGTCGCTCTCCCGACCGTCCACAAAGAACTGTCCACCGAACGTGTCCTGGTGATGCGGCGTCTCGACGGCAAACCGCTCGCCGCCGCCAAGGAGCAGGTGCCGGTCGCGGAACGGGCGAAACTCGCGCGGTCGATGCTGCGGTGCGTGCTCGGCCAGGTGATGGGCAGCGGTGTCTTCCACGCCGACCCGCATCCCGGCAACGTCCTGCTGCTCGCCGACGGCAGGCTGGGCCTGCTCGACTTCGGCTCCGTCGGCAGGCTCGACTCGGGCCTGCGCGGCGGACTGCAGAACCTGATCCTCGCACTGGACCGCGGCGACCCGGCCGCGTTGCGCGACGGCCTGCTGGAGATCGTCGACCGGCCGGACGAGATCGAGGAGCGGCGGCTGGAACGGGCGCTGGGCGCCTTGGTGGCCAAGCATTTCAACCACGGCCAGGCCCCGGATCTGGACATGTTCACCGACCTGTTCCGGGTGATCGCCGACTTCCAGCTCAGCGTGCCCCCGCCCATCGCCGCGGTGTTCCGCGCCCTGGCCACTTTGGAGGGAACGCTGGCCGCGCTGGCGCCGGGATTCAACATCGTCGTCGAATCCCGCGCCTACGCCGCCGAGCAGGTCGGTGCCGGCCTGCGCCCGGAATCGCTGCGGTCCACGGCCACCAACGAACTGATGGCGCTCCTGCCGGTGCTGCGACGGCTGCCCCGCCGCGTCGACCGGATCGGCGACGCGCTGGAGCAGGGCAGGCTTTCGGTCAACGTCCGGCTGTTCTCCGACGAACGCGACCGCGACGTGGTCACCGGTCTGGTGCACGAGATCCTGCTGGCGTTCGTCGGCGTGGCCACCGGCCTGATGGCCGTGCTGCTGCTGGGCAGCGCGACCGGCCCGGAGGTGCTGGCCGGGGTCACGCTGCACCAGATGTTCGGCTACAACCTGCTGGTGGTCAGCGCATTGGTGGGATTGCGGCTGCTCTTCGTCGTTTTCCGGCGGAGCGGACAACGGTCACGATCGCCCCGATGACCCCGACGGCGACCAGCCCGGCCCCGCCGAGCGCGAGGTTGCGCGAGGTGCGGAACCCGGTGTCGGACACCGGATCGCCGGGCAGCCCTGCCTCGACGAACGCGGTCGTCTGCGGGAAGGGGTCGGCGGCGAGGACACTCCCCAGCCCGACGACGACTCCGACCACTTTCGACAGCGGCACGGCACCGTCGCCCGGCATACCGACGTAGAGCCGCGAATCCCGGGAATTGTTCCGCTGGTCGCCCACGACGAACACGGCGCCCGGCGGAACCTGGACGCTGAACGGGCGGTACTCCTTGCGGCCGTACCCGTTGTCGTCCTCGGAGTAGGGCTCTTTGACCGGTTTCCCGTTGACGGCGATCAGGTTGTCGTTCGTACAGCACACGACCTGGTCACCGCCGACACCGATCACCCGCTTGACGATCCGGCCGTCGGCGGGGCTCGAATCCGGGAACGCGGAAACCTCCATGAGGACGACCGCGCCGCGCGGGATCTCGGGCAGGGACGTCCAGCGGTACAGCACGACCGCGCCCGGCTGGATCGTGGGCGCCATCCCGCCGCCGGGGACGCTCACCATGCGATAGCTCAGCAGGGTCCAGAACCCGTACCCGCCGGCGCCCACGCCGACGACGGCCAGCAGGATCATCACGAGCAGGAGCGGGGAGAATCTTCGTTTCGGCCCGGGTCTGTCGGCGGGCGGCGCGGGAAAGCCGGTTTCGGTCACAGCGCAGACTAGCGCCGCTCACCCTCGGGGCGCGTACATGATGACCCCGACCCCGGCCAGGCAGATGAGGGCGCCGATCACGTCGTAGCGATCCGGGCGGTAGCCGTCGGCGACCATGCCCCACGCCAGCGAACCCGCGACGAACACCCCGCCGTACGCGGCGAGGATACGGCCGAAGTTCGCGTCGGGTTGCAAGGTGGCGACGAAGCCGTAGAGGCCCAGCGCGACGACGCCGGCGCCGATCCAGAGGTAGCCGCGGTGTTCCCGGACGCCTTGCCAGATCAGCCAGGCACCGCCGATCTCCAGCAGGGCGGCGAGCGCGAAGAGCGCGATGGACCGGACGATCATCCCGGCAGCTTATTGCCGCGTGGTCCGCCCCTCATGTCCTGAAGGCCCCCTTTGAGACGTTGAACGTCTCAAAGGGGGCCTCCAGGACATAGGGGTTTCGCGTGCTCGACCGGACGACTCGCGTGATCAGGCGGACGACTCGCGTGATCAGGCGGACGACACGCGTGTCTGGATGGACGACACGCGCCCGTCCGGGGTTTCGCGCGCTACTCGCACCGGCGACGTCGTATAGGTCGTTATACGATCCGCGTCGCCAAACGCGTGAAGGCCCCCTTCCCTCGGCTGAGCCGAGGGAAGGGGGCCTTCACGCGTAAAAACAGGGAATCAGACGGTGAAGCCGAGCGCCCGCAGCTGTTCGCGGCCATCGTCGGTGATCTTCTCCGGACCCCACGGCGGCATCCAGACCCAGTTGATCCGGAAGTCCTTGACCAGCCCCGTTCCCCCGCCGACGAGCGCGGCACCGGTCTGGTCCTCGATGACGTCGGTCAGCGGGCAGGCCGCCGAGGTCAGGGTCATGTCGATGGTGGCGGTGTTGTCCGCCTCGACGCGGATGTCGTAGACCAGCCCGAGGTCGACGACGTTGATGCCGAGTTCCGGGTCGACGACGTCGCGCATCGCCTCTTCGACGTCCTCGACCTTCGCCACGTCGGCGGCGTCCGGGGCAGCGGCGGTCTCGGCGTCGAGGTCGGCGGCCGTGCGGCCCTCGCGGGTTTCGGTCTGCTGTTCGGTCATGCCGTCTCAACTCCGTTGGTCGTGCGGGCGACGGCGTCCTTGAACGCCATCCATCCGAGCAGGGCGCATTTCACGCGGGCCGGGTACTTGGCCACGCCGGCGAAGGCGATGCCGTCCTCCAGCACCTCCTCGTCCGGCTCGATCTGTCCCTTGCCCTGCATCAGCTCGACGAAGGCGTCCATGGTGGTGAACGCCTCCTCCACGGTGTGCCCGACGACGAGATCCGTCAAGACCGACGTGGACGCCTGGCTGATCGAGCAGCCCTGTCCCTCGTAGGAGACGTCGGCGACCTTCCCGTCGTCGACCTTCACCCGCAGCGTCACCTCGTCGCCACAGGTCGGGTTGACCTGGAACGACTCGGCGTCGAACGGCTCGCGCAGGCCGCGGCCGTGCGGGTTCTTGTAGTGGTCCAGGATGATCTCCTGGTACATGCTCTCCAGGTTCATCACGCCACCCCGAAGAACTTCTGCGCCTCGCGCACACCGTTCACCAAAGCGTCCACTTCGGACAGCGTGTTGTAGACGTAGAACGACGCGCGCACGGTCGCGGGCACCGAGCAGGCCCGGTGCAGCGGCCACGCGCAGTGGTGCCCGACGCGCACGGCGACACCGAGGCTGTCCAGCACCTGACCGGAGTCGTGCGGGTGGACGCCGTCGATGACGAACGACACCAGTCCGCCGCGGTCGGCCATGTCGGTGGGGCCGATGATCCGCACGCCGGGAATCTCGCCGAGACCGGCCAGTGCCGCCTCGGTGAGGACGTGTTCGTGCGCGGCGACGCGATCCATGCCGATCGCCGACAGGTAGTCGGCGGCCGCGCCGAGGCCGACGGCCTGCGACGTCATGGGGGTGCCCGCCTCGAACCGCTGCGGCGGCGCGGCGAAGGTGGTCTGCTCCATGCGGACCAGCTCGATCATCGAGCCACCGGTCAGGAACGGCGGCATCGCTTCGAGCAGCTCACGGCGGCCGTAAAGGACACCGATGCCGTACGGGCCGACCATCTTGTGCCCCGCGAAAGCGGCGAAGTCGACGTCCAGCGCGTGCAGGTCCACCGGGAAGTGCGGCACCGACTGGCAGGCGTCCAGCACGACCAGCGCGCCGACCTTGCGGGCCTTCTTCACCAGGAACTCGACCGGGTTGATCGTGCCGAGCACGTTGGACTGGTGCGTGAACGCCAGCACCTTGGTCCGCTCGGTGATCAGTTCGTCCACATTGGACAGGTCGAGCCGTCCGTCCGCGGTGACGGAGAACCACTTCAGCGTCGCGCCGGTGCGCTGGCTGAGCTGCTGCCACGGAACGAGGTTCGCGTGGTGCTCCATCTCGGTGATGACGATCTCGTCGCCGGGTCCGAGCTTGAACCGCTCGGCCTCGGGACCGGCCGTGGCGGCGTTGCTCATCGCGTACGCGACGAGGTTGATGCCCTCGGTGGCGTTCTTGGTGAACACCAGCTCGTGCGGGGAGGCGCCGACGAACTCCGCGATCCGCACGCGGGCGGACTCGTAGGCGTCGGTCGCCTCCTCGGCGAGCTGGTGCGCGCCGCGGTGCACCGCGGCGTTCGAGGTCTCCAGGAACCGGCGCTCGGCTTCGAGCACCTGCGCCGGTTTCTGGGACGTCGCACCGGAATCCAGATACACCAAGGGTTTCCCGTCCCGCACCGTGCGGGTCAGGATCGGGAAGTCGGCCCTGATGGCCGCTACGTCCAGCGGTACAGAGTTAGCCGTGGTGGTGGTCATCGGGCCAACTCCTCTCGGTGTAGTCGTGAAGTTCAGTGATCAGACGGCGGCGGTCTCGGCGGAGCCGGTGTACTTGACGTACCCGTTCTCCTCGAGCTCGTCCGCGAGTTCACGGCCGCCGGATTCGACGATCTTGCCGCCGGCGAAGACGTGCACGAAGTCGGGCGTGATGTGCCGCAGGATCCGCGTGTAGTGCGTGATCAGCATGACGCCGGCGTCGTTGTTGGCCTTGAACTCGTTGACGCCCTCGGACACGACGCGCAGCGCGTCGACGTCGAGGCCGGAGTCGGTCTCGTCGAGGATGGCGATCTTCGGCTTGAGCAGCGCCAGCTGCAGGATCTCGTGGCGCTTCTTCTCGCCGCCGGAGAAGCCCTCGTTCACCGAACGCTCGGCGAACTCGGACGAGATCTCCAGCTTGCCCATCTCGTCCTTGACCTCCTTGACCCAGTGGCGCAGCTTGGGGGCCTCGCCACGGACCGCGGTGGCCGCGGTGCGGAGGAAGTTGGACATGGACACGCCCGGCACCTCGACCGGGTACTGCATGGCGAGGAACAGGCCCGCGCGGGCACGCTCGTCGACGCTCATCTCCAGCACGTCCTCACCGTCGAGCAGGACCTGCCCGGAGGTGACTTCGTACTTGGGGTGACCGGCGATGGCGTAGGACAGCGTGGACTTGCCCGAACCGTTGGGGCCCATGATCGCGTGGGTCTCGCCCGACTTGATGGTCAGGTTGACGCCCTTGAGGATCTCCTTGGGGCCCTCCTCGGTCGTGACCGAGGCGTGCAGATCCTTGATTTCCAGCGTAGGCATTTCTTTCCTAAAAGTCTGATGTGGACGGACGAGGGCTCAGGCGCCCACGGCTTCGAGTTCGGCTTCGATCGCGGCCTCGAGACGCTCGCGCACCTCGGGAACGCCGATCTTGACCAGGATCTCGTGGAAGAACCCGCGTACGACCAGGCGGCGCGCGGCCTCCTCGCCGATTCCGCGCGACTGGAGGTAGAACAACTGCTCGTCGTCGAACCTTCCCGTCGCGCTCGCGTGGCCGGCGCCTTCGATCTCGCCGGTCTCGATCTCGAGGTTCGGCACCGAGTCGGCCCGCGCGCCCGGCGTGAGCACCAGGTTGCGGTTGAGCTCGTAGGTGTCGGTGGCCTCCGCGGCGGCGCGGATCAGCACGTCGCCGATCCACACGGTGTGCGCGTCGTCGCCCTGCAGCGCGCCCTTGTACATCACGTTCGACTTGCAGTTCGGCACCGCGTGGTCGACGAAGAGCCGGTGCTCCTGGTGCTGGCCCGCGTCCGCGAAGTACAGGCCGAGCATCTCGACGTCGCCGCCCTTGTCGGCGAAGGTCGCCGTCGGCGAGACGCGGACCAGGTCACCGCCCAGGGTGATGACGATGTGCTTGAGGCTGGCGTCGCGGCCGAGCTTGAGGTGCTGCTCGGAGACGTGCACCGCGTCGTCGGCCCAGTCCTGGACGCTGACCACGGTGACGTTCGCCGAGTCGCCGATGACGAACTCGACGTTGTCGGCGTAGGTGCCCGAGCCGACGTGGTCGAGGACGATGACGGCCTCGGAGAACTGCTCGGCACGCACCTGCACATGCCCGTAGGCGACCTTGCCCTCGCCGGGGCCGGTGATCTTCACCGTCGACGGCTTCGACGTCTTCGTCTCCTTGGGCACCGTGATGACGGTGGCCTCGGTGAACGAGGAGTACGCCTGCGCGGCGATCCGGTCGCTCGGGACACCCGCGGCGCCGAGGCGCTCGTCGTCCCGGCCGACCGTCTCGATCTTCAGTTCGGGGGCGGCGTCGGCGTCCACGGTGGCCGAACCCGAGGCGGCGGCGGACCCGTCGTGCAGGCCGCGCAGCCGCTTCATCGGCGTGAAGCGCCAGTTCTCCTCACGACCGCCGGGGACCTCGAAGGCCTCGACGTCGTAGGAGGTGAATCGCTCCGCGCGAGAGGTGGCCGGAACGACCACCCCTTCGCGCATCGCTTCGGAAACGTTGTTCTCGGTAACCGACATGACTAGCCGACGGACCCTTCCATCTGAAGCTCGATCAGGCGGTTCAGCTCGAGCGCGTACTCCATCGGCAGCTCACGCGCGATGGGCTCGACGAACCCGCGCACGATCATCGCCATGGCCTCGGCCTCGTCGAGACCGCGCGACATGAGGTAGAACATCTGGTCTTCGCTGACCTTCGAGACGGTCGCCTCGTGGCCCATGGAGACCTCGTCGTTGCGGATGTCGACGTACGGGTACGTGTCCGACCGCGAGATCGTGTCGACCAGCAGCGCGTCGCAGACGACGCTGGAACGCGAGTGGTGCGCCCGCTTCGCGACCTTGACCAGACCGCGGTACGAGGTGCGGCCACCGCCGCGCGCCACCGACTTCGACACGATGGTCGAGGAGGTGTGCGGCGCCAGGTGCTCCATCTTCGCGCCGGCGTCCTGGTGCTGGCCTTCGCCCGCGAACGCGACCGAGAGGACCTCGCCCTTGGCGTGCTCGCCCATGAGGAACACGGACGGGTACTTCATCGTGACCTTGGAGCCGATGTTGCCGTCGATCCACTCCATGGTCGCGCCCTCTTCGCACTTGGCGCGCTTGGTGACCAGGTTGTAGACGTTGTTCGACCAGTTCTGGATGGTCGTGTAGCGGCAGCGGGCGCCCTTCTTCACGATGATCTCCACGACCGCCGAGTGCAGCGAGTCGGACTGGTAGATCGGCGCGGTGCAACCCTCGACGTAGTGCACGTAGGCGTCTTCGTCGACGATGATCAGGGTCCGCTCGAACTGACCCATGTTCTCGGTGTTGATCCGGAAGTAGGCCTGCAGCGGGATGTCCACCTTGACGCCCTTGGGCACGTAGATGAACGAACCGCCGGACCACACCGCGGTGTTGAGCGCGGAGAACTTGTTGTCCCCGGCCGGGATCACGGAGCCGAAGTACTCCTTGAAGATCTCCGGGTGCTCCTTGAGCGCGGTGTCGGTGTCCAGGAACAGGACGCCCTGCGCCTCCAGGTCCTCACGGATCTGGTGGTAGACGACCTCGGACTCGTACTGCGCGGCGACACCGGCGACGAGGCGCTGCTTCTCCGCCTCGGGGATGCCCAGCTTGTCGTACGTGTTCTTGATGTCCTCGGGCAGGTCTTCCCAGGAAGTGGCCTGCTTCTCCGTGGACCGCACGAAGTACTTGATGTTGTCGAAGTCGATCCCGGAGAGGTCCGCACCCCAGTTGGGCATCGGCTTCAAGTCGAAGAGCTTGAGCGCCTTCAGTCGCGCTTCGCGCATCCACTCCGGCTCGGACTTCTTCGAGGAGATGTCGGTGACGACGTCCTCGTTCAGTCCGCGACGGGCGCTGGCGCCCGCCTCGTCGGAGTCCGCCCAGCCGAACGCGTACTTGCCAAGGGACTCGATGGTCTCTTCCTGGCTCATGGGCGCGGTGGTGGGAGTGCGCTGCTCGGCAGCGGCAGTCATGCGGGTTTCCCTCCATTCGGGATCCGTGCTGTGCGCCCTGGGGAGGGCGCCGTGCTTCCCGGCCCGGGTGTGGCCGGGTGACCCGTCGAGACGACGGGTACGTGTGTGGTGCACGCGTTGTCACCGCGTGCGATGGTCGCCAGCCGCTGGACGTGAGTACCCAGGAGTTCCGCGAAAGCCTCGGTTTCGGCTTCACACAACTGAGGGAACTCGGCGGCGACGTGGGCGACCGGGCAATGGTGCTGGCAGAGCTGTTCGCCGACACCGACCTGACGGGTCGACGCAGCGTAGCCCTCCCTGGTCAGCGCCGCAGCGAGAGCCTCGGCACGGGCGGCCGGATCCGTGTGCTTGGTGATCGCGTCCTGGTGCGGGCCGACCAGCGAAGCGACGCGAGCCTCCGCGAAGGCCTTCACGGCGTCTTCCCCGGCGTGTTCGGCGAGGAAGCGGATGGCCGAGGACGCGAGGTCGTCGTAGGCGTGCCCGAACCGGGCCCGGCCCGCTTCGGTGAGCAGGAAGTTCTTGGCGGGACGGCCTCGCCCGCGGGGGCCGCGGCGGGGCGCGTCCCGGGTTTCGGCCTCGCCGTCGGCGAGCAGCGCGTCGAGATGACGGCGGACGGCGGCGGCGCTGATCCCCAGCTGCTCGGCCACCACGACGGCGGTCATCGGACCCTGTTCCAGCAGCAGGCGGGCCACTTCGTGCCTGGTCCGGCCCTCGGGGCCGACCTGCACGGGGACAGGCTGGACCTCGGCGCGGGGCATGTCGCCACCGGCCTCGTCCTGCGTCCCCGTCTTTTTCACAACACAAGTGTGACGTATTTCCGGAGCGACGGCAAAGAGGGGTGCCTCACGGAGTGGCGTGGGTCACTTCGGCCGGGCCGGGCACAGGGGTAACCACGTACCCGCCCGGTCTGTTCCCGGGATCGCTACCCTTCGTGCGTGGCAGTGGGCGATCACCCGGCGCAGCGGGGCACGGACGGGGCAGAGCCGGAAGACCGGGCTTCAGGGCCGGTGGCGACGCTCGTGCCCGGGCGCCCGCACGATCCGGAGCCGCTGGACGACAAGGAACTGCGCGGGCTGAACGTGGTCCGCCGGTTCGGCGCGGTCGGCTCCCTGTTCCTCGCCCTCGGCTCGCTCGGCGCGGGTGCCGCCCCGGTGATCAACCCGGTGCAGGAGATCCCGGTCCTGCGGCTGTTCACCCGGATCCCGATGGTCTCGCTCGCGATGGGCCTGGCGGGTATGGCGATCATCGTGCTCAGCTGGCTGCTGCTCGGCCGGTTCGCGCAGCCCGCGCGCCGCCGCCTCGCCACCCAGGGCCAGCTCGCGCGCACGATCGCGCTCTGGTGCACGCCGCTGCTGTTCATCCCGCCGCTGTTCTCCCGCGACGTCTACAGCTATCTCGCGCAGAGCGAGATCGTCGCCCGCGGGATGGACCCGTACTCCCTCGGCCCGGCCGAAGCGCTCGGCGTCTCCGACCCGCTGACCTCGGGTGTCTCCAACATGTGGCGCGAGACCCCGGCACCCTACGGCCCGCTGCTGCTGCGGCTCGGCGGCTGGCTCGCCCCGCTGAGCAGCGGCAACATCGTCACCGGCGTGCTGCTGCAGCGCGGGCTCGCGCTGATCGGCGTCATCCTGATCATCTGGGCGCTGCCCCGGCTGGCCCGGCGGTTCGGCGTGCAGCCCGCCACCGCGCTGTGGCTCGGCGCCGCGAACCCGTTGCTGATCTTCCACTTCGTCGCCGGCGCCCACAACGACGCGCTCGCGATCGGGCTCATGGTGGCCGGGCTGGAGGTCGGCCTCCAGCGGATGCCGGTGCGGTTCAAGAACGACGAGCCGCCGCCGCTGGCCAAGGGCGAACTCCTCTACATCGGGCTCGGAGTGGTGCTCATCACCCTCGGCGTCGCGGTGAAGATCAACGCGATCCTGGCGCTGCCGTTCTTCACGGTGATGGTGGCCAGACGATGGCACGGCAGGATCAAGGACCTGCTCACCGCGGCGGTGCCGATGGCGTTGCTGTTCGGCGTGACCCTGGTGGCGGTCTGTTACGGCACCGGCCTCGGCTTCGGCTGGGTCGGCGCGCTCGGGACGCCGGGGCTGGTCCGCTCGTGGATCTCGCCGACGTCGGAGCTCGCGGCGCTCGGCGGTGTCCTCGGCATCGCGCTCGGCCTCGGCAACCACACCAACGCGATGGTGCCGATCCTGGGCGCGCTCGGTTATCTCGTCGCGGGCGCGGTGACGGTCAAGTTCCTCTGGGACAGCTTCAAATGGCGCTACCGGCCGATCATCGGCCTCGGTGTCTCGCTCGGCGCGGTGATGGTGCTGCACGTCGCGCTGCAACCCTGGTACCTGCTGTGGGCGATCATCCCGCTCGCCGCGGCGGCGGGGACCTCGCGGTTCCGCATCGCCGCGACGATCGTCACCGCCGTCCTGCCGTTCCTGCTGCCGACGACGGGGAGCACCTTCGAGGGCCGCGGTTTCGTCCTGCCGTTCGCGTGGGCGGCGGCCGGGGTCGTCACGCTTCTGGGGCTGTTCATCGTCCACCGCCTCTCACCACTGCTGCTGTCCAGACCGTCCCCGGAGCATTCGGTCCCGGCGTGAGGCCGTATCGTGACCTGTCGTGAACGCCCCCGCCGTCGAGATCACCGGGCTGGTGAAGCGCTACGGATCCACCACCGCCGTCGATGGACTCGACCTGCGGATGGAACGTGGCACCCTGCTCGCTCTGCTCGGCCCGAACGGGGCCGGCAAGACCACCACCGTCGAGATCTGCGAAGGCTTCCTGCGGCCTGACGACGGCGACGTCCGCGTGCTGGGCCTGAATCCGGCGCGCGACGGCGCGGCGCTGCGGCCGCGGATCGGCGTGATGCCCCAGGGCGGCGGCGCGTATCCCGGCGTCCGCGCCGACGAGATGCTCGGCCTGGTCGCCGCGTGCGCCGCGAACCCGCTCGATCCGGCCTGGCTGCTGGACGTCCTCGGCCTTTCGGGAGCGAGGAAGACGCCGTTCAAACGGCTTTCCGGCGGGCAGCAGCAACGGCTCTCGCTCGCCTGCGCGCTCGTCGGACGGCCGGAGCTGCTCTTCCTCGACGAGCCGACGGCGGGGATGGACCCGCAGGCCCGCCGCCTGGTCTGGGATCTGCTCGAAGCGCTGCGCGCCGACGGGGTCAGCGTGCTGCTCACCACGCATCTGATGGAGGAGGCCGAAACGCTGGCCGACACCGTGGTGATCGTCGACCACGGCAAGGTCGTCGTCGAAGGCTCCCCGCAGTCGCTGACCGTCGAAGCAGGCGAGACCGCGCAGCTGCGGTTCAAGGCTCGCACGAAGCTCGACACCGCGCTGCTGACCTCGGCGCTGCCCGAGGGGCACCTCGTCCACGAGTCGGCGCCGGGGACGTACCTCGTCGAGGGCGCGATCGACCCGCAGGTGGTGTCGACGGTGACCGCGTGGTGCGCGCAGCAGGGTGTCATGCCGGAGGAACTCCAGGTCGGCAGGCGCACGCTGGAAGAGGTCTTCCTGGAGCTGACCGGACGGGAACTGCGCGCATGACGACTTCCACGCCCCGGTTCCCCGCGGGCACGTTCACCCCCGCTCCCGGTCGCGGTTCGTTCGGCAAGATGCTGCGCACGCACGCGAAGGTCGAAGCGAGCCTGACGCTGCGCCACGGCGAGCAGATCCTGCTGACCCTGCTGATCCCGCTCGCGCTGCTGATCGGCCTGTCGCTGCTGGACATCCTGCCGTCGTCGCAACTAGGCGACGCGTCCAAAGTGGACTGGATCACGCCGAGGATCCTGGCGCTGGCGGTGATGTCGTCCGCGTTCACCGGACAGGCCATCGCGCTGGGCTTCGACCGCCGCTACGGCGTCCTCAAACGGCTTTCCGCCACCGCGCTGCCCCGCTGGCTGCTCGTCGCGGGCCGGGTGGCCGCCGCGCTGGTGGTGGTCGCGCTGCAGGCGGTGATCCTCGGTGCGGTCGCCGCGCTGCTGGGCTGGTCGCCGTCGCTCGGCGGCATCCTCGGCGCCATCCCGTTCCTGATCGTCGGCACGCTCGCGTTCGGCGCACTGGGCCTGCTGCTCGGCGGAGCGCTGCGCGCGGAGGCCGTGCTGGCGCTGGCGAACATCGTCTGGTTCGTGCTGCTGCTCGCCGGCGGAATCCTGCTGGCGCCGTCGACGATGCCGTCCGGCGTCGCGTGGATCGTCGAACTGCTGCCCTCGGGCGCGCTCGCCGAAGGCCTGCGCTCGGTGCTGCTGGACGGTTCGTTCGGCTGGGGCCCGTTCGCGGTGCTCGTCGGCTGGGGTGTCGTCGCCGGCGCGCTGGCGAGCAAGACCACCAAGCTCACCTGAGGCGGCCGACACAGCCGGTGCGGCCGGTGGAAGGCTCTCAGGAACGGCGTTCTAGCATCGGACGGTGCCGTTCCAGAGCCTTGTAGCGCGTCTGCCGTATCCCTCGTTCGCGGTCCAGCGAGCGGTCGCGATAGCGGCGGTGATCGCGCAGGCCGGAATCGGCGTCACCGGCTCGGTCGTCCGGGTCACGGGCTCGGGCCTCGGCTGCCCGACCTGGCCGCAGTGCGTCGAAGGCAGCATCGTGCCGGTCGCGCACCCCGAGCTGGACATGCTCACCCAGTGGATCGAGTTCAGCAACCGGTTGCTGACCGGCGTGGTCATCCTGGTCGCCGCGCTGTGCGTGATCACCGCGTGGCGCGTGCAGATCGAGCACCCGAGCCGCCGCCGTCTGGTGAAACTGGCCTGGACGATGCCCGCCGGCGTGATGCTGCAGGCCGTCGTCGGCGGGATCACCGTGCTCGCGAAACTCGAATGGTGGACCGTCGCGCTCCACTTCCTGGCCTCCACTCCCCTGGTCTGGCTCGCGGTCCTGCTGCTGCGGGCGTTCAAGGAGGGTGACGAGCCCGCGCGCTGGCTGATCCCGGACGCGGGCCGCAAGACCCTGATCGTGCTCGCCGCGGCCATGTGGGCCGTCCTCGTCGCGGGCACCGTGGTGACCGGCGCAGGCCCGCACGGCGGAGACCCCGGCACCCACCGGCTCCAGGCGCCGATCGAGACACTCACCCAGGTCCACGGCGGACTGCTGGTGGTCTACCTGATCGTGCTGGCCGTCTTCGGGCTCCAGTTGATGCGGGGCGAGACGCCGAAGCCGGTGTGGCGGCGGTACACGATCGTGTGGGTCGTCGCGCTTTCCCAGGGCGTCCTGGGCTCGGTGCAGTACGCGCTCGGCGTGCCGGAAGCGCTGGTCTCGCTCCACGTCCTCGGCTCCGCTTTGGTGATCATCTCGACGGCCGCGTTGTGGTGCGGTTCGCGCGATCGTGGCCCCGCGCCGGTTTCGCCCGCCGCCGATCGGGAACTCGCCACTTCGAACTGACCCCTTGGCAAACCGGACGTAACCCCCGGGCGGCGTGCTCGCCAGACACTGCCCTTACGCTGCGCTCGGTGCCCCACTCGGGGGTCACCACCGAGTCGAGGCACGAGGTGTCGCATGACCGCCAGCACCGAGCCGGACGCACCGGCCAGTCCGTCCAAACCCCTGATCTCCCACCGCCGGGGTTCCGGCGAGATGCTGATACTCAAGACCTTCCTGCTGGTCCCGTTCGTCGCGCTGCTCGCCGCCGTGCCGATCGTGTGGGGCTGGGGCATGACCTGGGTCGATCTGGCGCTGGCCGCCGTGTTCTACACCGTCGGAACGCTCGGGGTGACGGTCGGATACCACCGCTACTTCACCCACGGCGCGTTCAAGGCCGGGCGCCCGCTGCGGGTCGCGCTCGCCATCGCCGGGAGTTTCGCGGTGCAGGGTTCGGTGATCTTCTGGGTGGCCAGCCACCGTCGCCACCACGCCTTCGCCGACCGTGAAGGCGACCCGCACTCCCCCTGGCTGTTCGGGACGTCGCCCGGGGCGCTGCTGCGCGGCTTCTGGCACGCGCACATGGGCTGGATGTTCAGCCGCGAGGTGACGAACTACGACCGTTTCGCGCCGGACCTGGTGGCGGACAAGGACCTTCGCGTGGTGAACCGCTACTTCTGGCTGTGGATCACGCTGAGCCTCGCGCTGCCCGCGATCCTCGGCGGGCTGATCAGCTGGTCGTGGTGGGGTGTGGTGACCGGGTTCTTCTGGGCCGGGCTCGTCCGGATCGCGTTCCTGCACCACGTCACCTGGTCGGTGAACTCGATCTGCCACCTGGTCGGGGAGCGCCCGTTCGCCAGCCGCGACAAGGCGGCGAACTTCTGGCCGCTGGCGATCCTGTCCATGGGCGAGTCGTGGCACAACTCCCACCACGCCGACCCGACCTGCGCGCGGCACGGTGTCCTGCGCGGACAGGTCGACGTTTCGGCGCGGGTGATCTGGCTGTTCGAGAAGTTCGGCTGGGCGCGGGACGTGCGGTGGCCGAAGCCGGAGCGCCTGGCCGCGAAACTCGTCAAACCCGCCTGACCCCCCGTCGCATTTCGTCCTCTGAATGCGGTACTTGCACACGCAAGGATCGCATTCAGAGGACGAAATGCGGGGCGTCAGGCGAGTTGCTGGCGGACGGCGGAGGCGAACCGCCAGGCCGCGGCGGCATCGGTCTGCCGGAACCCGAGCGAAGGCTCGACGAGCTCCAGTTCCAGCAGGAGCGGCCTGCCGTCCGGCCCGGCGACGAGGTCCACGCGGGCGTAGAGCAGTTCCGCGCGCAGGATGCCCAGCAGCGCCGCCGTCGCGTCCAGAGCGTCTTCGGCCAGGGCGCGGAAGCTTGCCGCGGGCTGCACGGGCGCGAGCTTCTCCGTCACGTACAGCCCGGATTCGTCGAGTTCCCGGCCCAGCATCGCGGCCTTCGAGAACGCGTGCGAGTACACGCCGCCGAAGTACACCAGCGCGATCTCGCCCGCACTGTCCACACTGGACTGATACGGCTGGAGCAGCACGGTGTTCCCGTCCGCCTGCAACCCGGACAGGTGCGCGGCGGCCGCGTCGCCCTCGGTGAACCGGCCCGCTCCGCGCGAACCGGCGCCGATGGCGGGCTTCAGCACGAACTCGCCCTTGGGCCAGCGCGGGGCCTTGTCGTCCGGCGCGATCAGGGTCGTCGGCACGACCGCCACCCCGGCGTCGCCGAGTTCGGCCAGGTAGGACTTGTCGGTGTTCCAGCGCACGACCTCGGCCGAATTGGACAACGACGGCACGGACTCGGTCCAGGACAGGAACTCGTCGTGGCGTTCCGCGTAGTCCCAGGTGGCGCGCAGCACGACGATGTCCGCGGCGCCGAAGTCGACCGTGGTGTCGTCCCAGGCGGCCCAGCGGGTCTTGAAGCCGAGGTCGGCCAGCGCCTCGGGGACGGCGTGCTCGTCGCCGTCGCCTTCCGGCAGCGTGGAGCAGGCGACGAAGATCGCGGAGCCGCTCACTTCCCCGCCATCCGGCGGCGGTGCTCGGCGCCGATCTTGGTGGCCTTCACGGTCTCGCTGTCCCATTCGGCGGGTTCGAGGTCTTCGACGGCCTCGACCAGCGCCTCGCCCGTCTCCACGGAGGCGACGACGACGTCGCCGAGCGCACCGTCGGCGCCCACGAGCACGACCCGCGCGCCGGCTCGGCCGATGTTCTCCACCACCGCGCGCGACGGCTTGCCGTGCCGCTTCACGAAGTCGCGGGCGGCCGCGACCTGGCGCGACGTGGGGGCGGCGGTCTCGGTCTTCTCTTCGGTCTCAGCCACGCGCCGAGCTTAACCGCGAAAGGCCCGGGACGCGGAATAACCGTGGCGTCGGCCATAGTTGTCCCGGTCGGAACGACCTTGAACGAGGAGGATTTATGCCCGCGGCAGTACAGATCCGGCGAACCGGTGGCCCCGAAGTCCTTGAACTGTCGGAAGTCGAGGTCGGCGAGCCCGGTTCCGGTGAACTGCTCGCGGACGTCGCGGCGGCGGGCGTCAACTACATCGACACCTACCACCGCGAGGGCATCTACCCGGTCGACACGCCGTTCATCCTCGGCATGGAGGGGGCAGGCACGGTGGCCGCGGTCGGCGCGGACGTGACCGGTTTCGCCGTCGGCGACCGGGTCGCCTGGCAGGGTTCGCTGGGCAGCTACGCCCAGCGTCGTCTGGTCCCGGCCACCATCGCGGTGAAGATCCCGGACGGCGTGTCCGAGGAGACCGCCGCCGCCACGATGCTCCAGGGGATCACCGCGCACGCGCTGATCGCCTCGACCTACGAGGTCAAGGCCGGTGACGACGTGCTGATCCACGCCGCGGCGGGCGGGATGGGCCTGCTGCTGGTCCAGCTGGCCAAGGCGCGCGGCGCCCGGGTGATCGGCACCGTCTCCACCGACGAGAAGGCCGAACTCGCCAAGCAGGCGGGCGCGGACGACGTCATCCGTTACGACCAGGTCGACTTCGCCAAGGCCACCCGCGACCTCACCGGCGGCAAGGGGGTCGAGGTCGTCTACGACGGCGTCGGCAAGTCCACTGTGGACGGCAGCCTGGCGAGCCTGAAGATCCGAGGCCTGCTCGCCCTCTACGGCGCGGCCAGCGGTCCGGTGCCGCCGATCGACCCGCAGTTGCTCAACCGCAGCGGCTCGGTGTACCTCACCCGCCCGACCTCCGCGCACTACGTGCTCACGCGCGAGGAACTGGAGTGGCGGGTGAACGAGCTGTTCGCCGCCGTTCAGGACGGCTCGCTGAACATCCGGATCGGCGGCCGCTACCCGCTGGCCGACGCCCGCCAGGCGCACGAAGACCTCCAGGGCCGTCGCACCACCGGCAAGCTCCTGCTGATCCCGTGACGGCGCTCTGGCCGGAGGAAGTCCGGCTCACCGGTGAAGGGCTCGTCCTGCGGGAGTGGGCCGAGGACGACATCGCGTTCATGCCCGGGTTGTTCGACAACCCCGCGGTCGCGCGGTTCACGCCGCTGCCCTCCCCGTTCGACGAGGTGGCGGCGAAGGCGCACTACGAGAAGTACGTCGCTCGCCGTACCGAGGGCACGGGGCTGCGGCTGGCCATCACGGCCGACGGCGGCGAGCCGCTCGGCGAGGTGGTGCTGTTCCTGAAGGACGATGGGGCCGAGCTCGGGTACGCCGTCGGGCCCGCCCACCGCGGGCAGGACCTGGCGGCGCGGTCGCTGCGCGTGCTCACCGCGCACGCGCTGGACCTCGGGCTCGGACCACTTCAGTTGAAGATCGACTCCGAGAACGCCGCCAGCGCGGCCGTCGCCCGCCGCGTCGGTTACACCCTGACCGACCTGCCTCCGGAGACGAAGGTCGAGAAGGGTTTGGAGATCAGCCTGCTCACCTGGGAGTACGCCGGCTGACTCGTGAGTGGTAAGGACGGTTCTAACCGTTCTTCAGTCTCATGAGAGTTGTCGCACTGTGTGTCTCACTTGATGTGTCGCTTGATCGCGCTTTGACTTTGTGTCGTGGCGAGGAAGCAGGCGATGATGAGGCTCATGGACGCGATGCTGATCGTGGATCCGGAGATCGAGAATGTGGCCGAGTGGTGCCGGTTGAATGGTGTGAATCCACGCACGTTTTACCGGCACCGCGCCCGGATCCTGGCCGAGGGCGAGTGGCGGCCCCGGTCACGGCGGCCGCACTCGAGCCCGGCTGCGACGCCCGGGCCGGTGGTCGAGCTGATCCTGCGGTTGCGGGAGGAGCTGGCTCCGGACAACGGCGCGGACAACATTCGGGCGGAGCTGGAAACACTGGTGAACAGCCCCGGCTGGCCGGGCGGGGACGCGGGTGCCGGCTCGGGCCACGATCAACCGGATCCTGGACCGCAACGGCCTGCTGGAGAAGAACCCGAAGAAGCGTCCACGTTCGTCGTGGCGCCGGTTCGCTTACGCCCGGCCGCGGGACTGCTATCAGATCGACGGCACCGAGCACACCCTCGCCGACGGCAGCGTGGTGGTGGCCATCGACGTGCTCGACGACTGTTCCCGGGTCTGGGTCGCCAGCCATGTCGCGCCCGCGGAGACCCCTGCCGCCGCCCTGGCCGCGATCACCGCCGCCATCACCGGCTGGGGCCCGCCCGGGCTGATCCTGGCCGACAACGGCACCGCCTGGGCCCATCCGCATCGTTCCCGCGACAAGACCCTGACCAGCATTTTCTCCCGAACCGTGTCCGCCGCCCACGGCAGCCGGGTAATCCATTCCAGCCCGTATCACCCACAGACCTGCGGCAAGGTCGAACGCCTGCACGGCACCGCCGCCCGGCTGCTCAACCACCGCTGGCCCGACCCGGCCGCCACCATCGCCGAGCTGCAAACCCGCCTGGACCAGGTCCGCGAGCACTACAACACCCGCCGCCGGCACTCCGCCCTCAACACCACCCCGGCCCTGGCCTGGACCCACGCGGCCAGCCACGGCGGACCAGGCGATCTGCCCCGCCAGGACGACGCCACCGTCCACAAGATCAAGGTCATGCCCAACGGCACCGTCGCCCTCGCCGACTACCGCATCAGCGTCGGCCGCGAACACGCCGGCACCACCGTCACCCTGCTCCGCCACGGCGAGCGGGTCACCGCCTACACCACCAACGGCGACCCGCTCGGACACATAACCCTGGACGAAACCAAGAAATACCAAGGAAAAATCGCCCAGGCAGCCTGACCAACACACCTACACCATGACACAACTACCGAGACACACCCTTGACACATCTCCCGAGACATGACAACGGTTCTAACCGTCCTTACCACTCACGAGGACTCAGCCCTTGTCGGTCGGGACGCTCACCGCGTCGGTCACGAACACCAGCGTCTCGTTCGGCTCGATACCGTTCCCGCCCTGGCCGTAGCCGAGGTCCGGCGGGATGATCAGCAGCCGCCGCGCGCCCTGCTTGATCCCTTCGAGACCCTGGTCCCAGCCCTTGATGACCATGCCGGCGCCGAGCGTCAGCTCGAACGGCTCGCCGCGGTCGAACGAGCTGTCCAGCTTCTGCTTGTTGGACCAGGTGACCAGCGAATAGTTCATCTTCAGGTTCGCGCCCGCCTTGGCGCCCTCGCCGGTGCCGGGCTCGAGGTCCTTGGTGATGAGCTTCTTCGGCGGATCGCAGTCGTCCGGGATGGTGATGGTCGGCGCCTCGCCGAACTTCCCGGTGGTCTTCACGTCCTCGGCCGTGCATTCCTTGCCCTTCGGGGCGGCCGGAGCCGACGACGCCTGCGACGCGGGGGCCGCGCCGGAGGTCTGGGCCGAACCTGCGGTGTTCTGTTTCTCGCCACAGGCCGCCAGGGCGAGGACGCCCGCGCCGATGACCACGATCTTGCCGAATGTGCGCATGCGGCCGACCTTAGCCAAGACCCTCCAGCGCCGGAACAAGGTCACCGGTCTGCACTACGCCCATCCGACGGGTCGCCCTGGTCAGGGCCACATAAAGATCGTTGAGCCCGCGCGGCGACTCGGCGACGACCTCGTCCGGGGCGACCAGCAGGACCGAATCGAACTCCAGCCCCTTCGCCCGCTCGACCGGCATCACCGACACCCGGTCCCCCGATTCGCCGAGCGTTTCCGAAAGCGATGGGACCAAGGACGTCGGGCACAGCACCGCGACCGTCCCACCGTCCACAGCGGACAGTTCGGCGTCGACGAGACCGGGCAGTTCCGCGGTGAGCTCCGCCGGGTCCACCGCGCGCAGCCAAGGCTCGAAACCCGTCTCCCGCACCGAAACCGGCGCCTCCAGCTCCGGGTTGACGTCGGCGAGCACCCGGGACGCGACGGCCATGATCTCCGCCGGGGTCCGGTAGTTCACGGTCAGTTCTTCGAGCCGCCAGCGGTCGGCGACGTACGGCGAAAGCGCCTCTCCCCACGACTTCGCCCCACCGGCCGCGCCGGTCTGGGCGACGTCGCCGACCAGCGTCATCGACCGGTTCGGCGACCGGCGCATCAGCAGCCGCCAGTCCATCGCGGTCAGTTCCTGCGCCTCGTCGACGATCACGTGCCCGAAGGTCCACGTCCGGTCCTGGGCGGCCCGCTGCGCCGCGGTCATCTCGCTGCGGCGCTGCTGGCGTTCGGCGAACAGTTCGGCGTCGAGGACGTCGCCCACCCGCAGCAGTTCCTCGTCGACGATCTCTTCGTCCTGTTCGAGGATGTCGAGCACGCCTTCCGCGTAGGCGCGGTCCTCCCGCTCGCGGCGGGCGGCCTCGGCGCGGGCTTCGGTGTCGTCCTCGCCGAGCAGCTCGGCGAGCTCGTCGAGCAACGGGACGTCCGACGGGCCCCACTTCGCGTCCGTCGGGCTGTAGAGATGCTCACGATCGGTGTCCGACAAGGCTTTCCCGGCCGCGCTACGCAACCGTTCGCGGTCGGCGAACAGCTCGTCGAGCACGATCTCCGGGGTGAGTTTCGGCCACAGCCCGTTGATCGCGGCGGCCACGTTCCGGTCCGCGGCGACCTCGGCCCGGATGTCCTGGACGTCGCGCGCGTCGAGCAGGTCCTCCCCCAGTTTGCGGGCGGCCTGCCTGGTCAGCGCGTCGAGGAGGTCCGAGACGAAGATCCGCCGGGCGAGGTTGTGCGGACGGCGCGACCGCCGGGCCCGCGTCCGCGCCTCGGTGCAGGTCTTGCGGTCGAGCATGAGGATCTCGCGCTCGAACTCGATCTCCAGCACCGGTTCCGGTACCCGCTGACGGTCGCGAACCGCGTTGGCGAGCACGTCGGCCATCACCGGACGGCCCTTGATCTCGGCGGCCTCGCGGGTGACCGGCCCGGCGGCGTCCAGGCCGGGGTACAGCTGCCCGATCGTGGCCAGCAGCACCCCGGTCTCGCCCAGCGACGGCAGGACCTGCCCGATGTAGCGCAGGAACGTGCTGTTCGGCCCGACCACCAGCACGCCACGCGTGGTCAGCTGCTGGCGATGGGTGTAGAGCAGGTACGCCGCGCGGTGCAGCGCGACGGCGGTCTTGCCGGTGCCCGGCCCGCCCTGGACCACCAGGACGCCGTTCGGCGACGCGCGGATGATGCGGTCCTGCTCGGCCTGGATGGTGGCGACGATGTCGCTCATCTCGCCGGTGCGGCGGCGCTCCAGCGCGGCCAGCAACGCCGCCTCGCCCGCGAGCCCGAGGTCCTGGCCCTGGTCGGCGGCGGAGAGGTCGAGGATCTCGTCGTCGACGCCGACGACCTTCCGGCTCAGCGACCGGATGTGACGGCGCCGCCGGACACCTTCGGGTGAAGCCGCGGTGGCGAGATAGAAGGGCCGCGCGACCGGCGCGCGCCAGTCGACCAGCAGCGGACGGTAGTCGTCGTCCTCGTCGAACAGCCCGAGCCGCCCGATGTAGGTGGTCTCCTCCGCGTGGTCCGGCAGGAAGTCGAGGCGGCCGAAGCACAAGCCCTGCTCGACGGAGCTCAGCTGGGACAGCCTGTCGGTATAGAGCGTCGTGGCGACGTCGCGTTCGGTGCGCGCCTGCGGGGTGCCGCCGCTCTGGCGCAGCGTCTCGTCGAGCCTGCGCTGCGCGTCGACGCGTTCGGTGTCGAGCTTGCGGTAGAGGGTGGTGACGTACTGCTGCTCGAGCGCGACGTCCTGCTCGAGCGCGTCGAGTTCCCGGTCCGGGGACACGGACAAAAGCAGCCTGCTTTCGAGAGGTGGGACAGGGGCCGAACGAAGTACAACGGCGCCCGCCATCATCTCATTCCCGCGCTTTCACCCGGACCAGGAGGAAGGCCGACAGGGACAGGACGGTCGCCACACCCGCCCACACGACGTTTTCGTGGAGCAGGACGGCAAAAGTGGCCGCGAGCCCCGCGATGGACTGCGCGACGAACCCGCACAACGCGACGGCGTAGGCGCCGTGTCCGGGAACCTCGCTCACCGCGACGGCCATGCTGCTCGGGAAGAGCGCGGCCTGACCGAAGGTGGTCCCGCAGTACAGCGCGACGAACGTCACGAAGGCGGCCGTGAGCGGGATCGCGGGCACGAGCCACAAGACGACCGTCAGCAGGCCGGCGCCCGTCATGATCAGCGCGCCCGCGCGCATCAGCCACGGCGAACCCTTGCGTCCGGCCAGCCGGTTGACCAGCAGCGCGCCGGCGAAGTACGCGAGCCCGAACAGGAGGCCGAGGCCGCCGTACTGGTCCGCGCTCAGCCCGAAGTGCTGCTGGAAGACGAACGGCGCGACCTCCTGGAGGAGCACGATCGTCGCGAAGCCGAGCCCCGCGGCGATCGTCGGCCGCAGGAACGCCGGGACGGCGAGGATCCGGAGGTAGATCCGGACCATGCCGGTCTTCTCCGCGCGGCTCTCGCGGAGCGGAATCGTCAGCGTGCCCAGGACGCACAGCACGCCTGCCACCGTCAGCACCACGAACCCGCCCTGCCAGCCGCCGACCAGCCCGCCGGCGAACTGGCCGCCGCCGAGTGCGGTGACGAACGCGATGGACAGCACCGAGAGGCGTTTGGCGAGCGCGTCGCCGTCGCCGAGGTCCCGCACGACGATGCGGGCGATGATCGCCGCGCCCCCGGCGCCGATCCCTTGCAGGGCACGGAGAACGAGCAGCCACGCAGGCGACGTGTTGACGATCAGGACCGCGCTGGATGCGACGAACAGGCCGAGAGCCGCCAGCATCGCCGCCCGTCGCCCGAGCCGGTCGGCCGCCCGGCCCCACAGCACCACCGGAGCCGCCGCGCCGACGACGAACAGCGACACAGAGAGCGCCGCGAAACTGCGCGAGACCGCGAAGTCGCGCTCGATCAGCGGGAGGGAAGGGAGGTAGATCGTCGTCGCCATCTGCGCGGTGAAGACGATGAGGCAGGCGACTGCCATGGTCGCGCGCCGGGCTCGGACGGAGACCGGACGCTCGGTTGTGCTCGTCACTCCGCCGGACGGTACCGACGGGTAACCCGGGCAGGCAACGCGCGCCAGCAGGTGGGAAACCAGGCTGCAGTGGGTCTTCTGGTCGCGTTGGTCGTGAGTGGTGAGGACGTTGGGGCGCCGCACTCACGTGATCGAAGGCGGAACACCCCGAGTGCCGCCTCCAATCACGCGAGTTATGCCTGTGCTCACCCCGCGCCTGGGGTGTCCAGTCCGTGAAGGCCTCCTTGAGGGACCCAGAGTCCCTCAAGGAGGCCTTCACGGACTTCGGACCAGTAGGTACAGAGGACACGGTTGGCTCTGACCCGAATCGCCACTCACGAGACGCGCCCCACTACGCCACTGTCACACTCGCTCGCCCAAGTACATGAAGGCCCCCTTCCTGTACCTAGGCGCAAGGAAGGGGACCTTCATGTACTTGCGGAAGGTTTGAAGGCCGAATTTCCTTGGCTGAGCCGAGGGAAGGGCCCCTTCAGCGCATCCGCTGTGACTGCTGGGGCTGGTGGTGTCGCAGAGCCGCGGGTGGCGACCGTGCAGTCCGTGAAGGCCCCCTTCCCTACCTTCAGGGTAGGCAAGGAGGCCTTCACGGACCTGCGGCCAACGGCCACCTGGACCGAACGCGCACCGCACCCAGCCCGACACGCGTGAAGGCCCCCTTCCCTCGGCTCAGCCGAGGCAAGGGGGCCTTCACGCGCTACAAGATCAGAAAGGCAGCCCGATGGCGGGAAGCCCGATCGCCGAGTCCACCGCCAGCGCGACGAACACGATCATCAGGTACGTGTTCGACCGGTGGAACAGCGACATCGGCTTGGTCTCCTCGCCGCGCCGCACCGCCGCGTTCAGGCTGTGCGCGTAGAAGAGGAACCAGCCACCGGCCAGGATCGCGAACGTCGTGTAGATCCAGCTCGTCACCGGGACCAGCAGCAGCGTCCACGCGACCATCACCCACGAGTAGATGACGATCTGCCGCGCCACGTGCTGCGGGGTGGCGACCACCGGCAGCATCGGCACGCCGGCGCGCTCGTAGTCCTCGCGGTACTTCATGCCCAGCGCCCAGGTGTGCGGCGGGGTCCAGAAGAAGATGACGCCGAACATCACGAACGCGGGCCACTCGACGGTGCCGGTGACGGCGGCCCAGCCGATGACGACCGGCATGCAGCCCGCCGCGCCGCCCCAGACCACGTTCTGTGACGTACGCCGCTTCAACACCAGCGTGTAGACGAAGATGTAGAAGAGGATCGTCACGATCGCGAGGATCGCCGACAGCAGGTTCACCGTGAAATAGAGCACGACGAACGACAGGACGCCGAGCACGAGACCGAAGATCAGCGCGCCTCGCCGGGGAACGGATTCCTTCACCAGCGGCCGGCGCTTCGTGCGGTTCATCACCTTGTCGATGTCCGCGTCGATGACGCAGTTCAAGGCGTTGGCGCTGCCGGCGGCCATGGTGCCGCCCACGAGCGTCGCGAGGACCAGCCACGGGGACGGGATTTCCCGGCCCGCCAGGAACATCGCGGGAATCGTGGTGACGAGGAGGAGCTCGATCACCCTGGGCTTCGCGAGGGCGGCGTACGCGCCGACGACCTGGCGGATTGTTCGCCGGCCACCGTGCGGTCGTTCACCGGTCGGATGTACGGCGCTGGTGCTGTCACTGCGTCCGTGCGCAGCGTTCACCAACGACATTTCACTCCCTGCGTCAGTTTTCGGGGCGGGGCCCACCAGGCTTCCGGGTGATGTGGCGGCCCCGGATCCCGTGTTCTGAACCCTTCCCCGATGGTAGACGTGCTGTTTCCAGAGGGTGATCGCGGGTCCTCGACCGGCCGAACCATTAGGCTGGCCGCGGTAGCTCGCGGCGTGCCCCTGCGAACGGCCCGGAGCAGGAATATCGTCCCTTCCGGATCGATTGAGATTAGTAGCGGTACACGTGGGCTATCCACGAGGGAAGAGAAGCCACAACCTGATGACGGGGAGTTCGAGTTCAGTGTCCGAAACCGCCTCTACCAGCGAGAAGAACCCACTCCTCCGGCGCAACGTGCCCGCCGACTGGACCGAGAACGACACGCGGGCCGTCGACACCGTGCGGGTGCTCGCCGCGGACGCGGTCGAGAACTGCGGCAGCGGTCACCCCGGCACCGCGATGAGCCTGGCGCCGCTCGCGTACACGCTCTTCCAGCGGACGCTGCGTCATGACCCGGCGGACCCCGAGTGGCCCGCCCGTGACCGCTTCGTCCTCTCCGCCGGTCACTCGAGCCTCACCCTCTACATCCAGCTGTACCTCGCCGGGTTCGGCCTGGAGCTGGAAGACCTGAAGCAGCTGCGCAAGTGGGACTCGAAGACCCCGGGTCACCCGGAGTACCGCCACACCAAGGGCGTCGAGACCACCACCGGCCCGCTTGGACAGGGCCTGGCCAACGCGGTCGGCATGGCGATGGCGGCCCGCCGCGAGCGCGGCCTGCTGGACCCGGACGCCCCGCAGGGCGAGAGCATCTTCGACCACTACATCTACGTCGTCGCCTCCGACGGTGACATCGAAGAGGGCGTCACCGCCGAGGCCTCGTCGATCGCCGGCCGCCAGGAGCTGGGCAACCTGATCGTCTTCTGGGACGACAACGAGATCTCGATCGAGGACGACACCAAGATCGCCCTCTCCGAAGACGTCGTGAAGCGCTACGAGGCCTACGGGTGGCACACCCAGGTCGTCGAGGGTGGCGAGGACGTCGTCGCGATCGAAGAGGCCATCAAGGCCGCGAAGGCCGAGACCGAGCGCCCGTCGTTCATCGCGCTGAAGACCGTCATCGGGTACCCGGCGCCGAAGAAGATGGGCACCGGCAAGGCCCACGGCGCCGCGCTCGGCGCCGAAGAGGTCGCCGCGGTCAAGGAGATCCTCGGCTTCGACCCGGAGCGGAGCTTCCAGGTCGACGACGAGGTCATCGCACACACCCGCCAGGCCGTCGACCGCGGCAAGACCGCCCGCGCCGAATGGCAGGAGAAGTTCGAGGCGTGGGGCGCCGCGAACCCGGAGCGCAAGAAGATCGCGGACCGGATGGCCACCCGCTCGCTGCCCGAGGGCTTCGCGGACAACCTGCCGACGTGGGAGCCGGACGCCAAGGGCATCGCGACCCGCAAGGCCTCCGGTGAGGTGCTCAACGCGCTCGCCGAGCCGCTTCCCGAGCTGTGGGGCGGTTCCGCGGACCTCGCGGAGAGCAACAACACCACCATGAAGGGGGCCGACTCGTTCGGCCCGGAGAAGGCTTCCACCGACATGTGGAAGACCAGCCCGTACGGCCGGACGCTGCACTTCGGCATCCGCGAGCACGCGATGGGCTCGATCCTCAACGGCATCGCGCTGCACGGCGGCACCCGCCCCTACGGCGCGACGTTCCTGATCTTCTCCGACTACATGCGCCCGCCCGTGCGGCTGGCCGCGCTGATGAAGGCGCCGGTCACCTACGTGTGGACGCACGACTCGATCGGCCTGGGCGAGGACGGCCCCACCCACCAGCCGATCGAGCAGCTCTCCTCGCTGCGCGCGATCCCCGGCCTCAACGTCGTCCGCCCGGCGGACGCCAACGAGACCGCGTACGCGTGGAAGGCCGTCCTGGAGGACGTCCACCACCCGTCGGGTCTCGCGCTCACCCGGCAGAACGTGCCGGTCCTGGAGGGCACCAGCGCCGAAGGCGTCAAGCGGGGCGGTTACGTCCTCGCCGAGGCGTCCAACGGCAGCCCCGAGGTCGTGCTGATCGCGACCGGCTCCGAGGTCCAGCTGGCCGTCGAGGCCCGCAAGACCCTCGAAGCCGACGGCATCCCGGCGAGCGTCGTCTCGATGCCGTGTGTCGAGTGGTTCGACGCGCAGGAGCAGTCCTACAAGGACTCGGTCATCCCGCCGTCGGTCAAGGCACGTGTCTCCGTGGAGGCCGGTGTCGCCCAGTCGTGGCACCGCTTCACCGGTGACGCCGGGGTGAACGTTTCGATCGAGCACTTCGGTGCGTCGGCCGACGCCGCCACACTGTTCCGTGAGTTCGGTTTCACCGCGGAGGCAGTCGTCGAGGCCGCCCGTCGCTCGATCGCCAACACCAAGAACTGAAGGGGAAAGCATGAGCAACGACAAGCTCGCTCAGCTGTCCGAGGCAGGCGTCTCGATCTGGCTCGACGACCTGTCCCGTGAGCGCCTGAACACCGGCAACCTCGCCGAACTGATCCGCGACAAGCACGTCGTCGGCGTGACCACGAACCCGACGATCTTCGCCAACGCGATGTCGAAGGGCGAGGCGTACGACGAGCAGACCCGCGAGCTCGCCGCCCGCGGCGCCGACGTCGAGGCCACCATCCGGGAGCTGACCACCACCGACGTGCGCAACGCCGCGGACCTGTTCCGCGACGTCTACACCGCCACGAACGGGGTCGACGGCCGGGTGTCCATCGAGGTGGACCCGCGGCTCGCCAAGGACTCCGACAAGACGGTGGCCGAGGCGCAGGACCTGTGGAAGACCGTGGACCGGCCGAACGTGCTGATCAAGATCCCGGCCACCGAAGAGGGTCTCCCCGCGATCACCAAGACCCTCGCCGAAGGCATCAGCGTCAACGTCACGCTGATCTTCTCGGTCGAGCGGTACCGGGCGGTCATCGAGGCGTACTTCGCCGGTCTGGAGCAGGCGAAGGCCAACGGCCACGACCTCAAGGGCATCCACTCGGTCGCGTCGTTCTTCGTGTCCCGTGTGGACACCGAGATCGACAAGCGCCTCGACGCCATCGGCACCGACTCCGCCACCGCGCTGCGCGGTGAGGCAGCGATCGCCAACGCGCGGCTCGCGTACGCGGCGTTCGAGGAGCTGTTCGCTTCGGACCGCTGGAAGGCGCTCGCCGAGGCGGGCGCGAACCCGCAGCGTCCGCTGTGGGCCTCCACCGGCGTGAAGGACCCGCAGTACTCCGACACCCGCTACGTGGACCAGCTCGTCGTCAAGGACACGGTCAACACGATGCCGGAGAAGACCCTCGACGCCGCGGGCGACCACGCCGAGATCACCGGTGACACGGTGACCGGCAAGGGCCCCGACGCGCAGGTCGTCTTCGACAAGCTGCGTGTGGTCGGCATCGACATCGACGACGTGTTCCTGACGCTGGAGAACGAGGGCGTCGAGAAGTTCGAGAAGTCGTGGACCGAGCTTCTCGAGACCGTCACCGGACAGCTGGAAAAGGCGAAGGACTGATCTGGACCATGGCAGGGGAAACGACCGGCGTCGAAATCGTCGACGCCGCCCTGGCCGGCGAAGCCGCTCCGTTCGCGGAGCGGCTCGTCGCCGACCAGGTCGCATCGAAACTGGCGTCCCAGGACGCCACACTGTGGGGTCCCGAAGCCGAGTCCGAAGCGTCGATCCGTCTCTCGTGGACGACGCTGCACAAGTCCTCGCGGCCGTTGATCGGCGAGATCGAGGCACTGCGGACCGACCTGCGTTCCGAGGGCGTCGACCGCGTCGTCCTCGCGGGCATGGGCGGTTCGTCGCTGGCCCCCGAGGTCATCACCGCGACCGACGGCGTCCCGCTGACGGTCCTCGACACCACCGACCCGGGTCAGGTCGCCGACGCGCTCGCCGGTGACCTGGAGCGCACGGTGATCGTCGTGTCGTCGAAATCCGGCGGCACCGTCGAGACCGACAGCCACCGCCGGATCTTCGCGAAGGCCTTCGCCGACGCGGGCATCGACGCGGCCCGGCGGATCGTGGTCGTCACCGACCCCGGCTCGCCGTTCGCCGAACTGTCCGAAAAGGAGGGTTACCGCAAGGTCTTCCTCGCCGACCCGAACGTCGGCGGCCGCTACTCGGCGCTGACCGCGTTCGGGCTCGTCCCGGCCGGGCTCGCCGGCGCGGACGTCGCCCGCCTGCTCGACCAGGCCGCTTCGGTGGCCGACGAGCTGGCCGCCGACTCCGTCGGCAACCCCGCGGTCAAGCTCGCGGCGGCGTGGGGCGCGGCGCACGAAAAGGGCGCCGAGAAGGTCGTCATCGCCGACACGGGATCGGGTATCAAGGGCTTCGCCGACTGGGCGGAGCAGCTGATCGCCGAGTCCACCGGCAAGCAGGGCACCGGTCTCCTGCCGGTCGCCGTCGAAGGCCCGGACTCCCCCGGTTTCGCCGACGCCAAGGGCGACGCCACCCCGGTGGCCGTCGGCGCGGCGGAAGGCGCGGCCAAGATCTCGGTGACCGGCTCGCTCGGCGCGCAATTCCTGCTGTGGGAGTTCGCCACCGCGCTCGTCGGACGGCTGCTCGGGATCAACCCGTTCGACCAGCCCGACGTCGAGGCCGCCAAGAAGGCCGCGCGGTCGCTGCTCGACAACCCGGACAAGCTCAAGGGCGGCGAAGAGCCGTCCACTGTGGACGGCGCGGTCGAGGTGTTCGGCTCGGAAGGCGTCGTCACGGACGGGAAGCTCGCGGACATCCTGCGGGCTTTCTTCGATTCCGCGCCGGAAACCGGCTACATCGCGGTGCAGGCGTACCTCGACCGGCTCGACGACGCGTCGACGGCGGTCCTGCGCGGCGAGATCGCCAAGCGGACCGGACGGCAGACCACCTTCGGGTGGGGGCCGCGGTTCCTGCACTCGACCGGGCAGTACCACAAGGGCGGGCACCAGAACGGTGTCTTCCTGCAGATCACCGGCGCCGTCGAGGACGATCTCGACGTTCCGGACCGGCCGTACACCCTCGGCGTCCTGCAGCACGCGCAGGCGCTGGGTGACGGCCAGGTGCTCGCCGAGCACGGCCGTCCGGTGCTGCGCCTGCACCTCACCGACCGGGCCGCCGGCCTGGCCGGACTGGTCCGCGCGGTACAGGAGGCCGGCGAGTGACACGAGCCTGGAACAACCCGCTGCGCGACCCGCGCGACAAGCGGCTGCCGCGGATCGCCGGGCCGTCCAGCCTGGTGATCTTCGGCGTCACCGGTGACCTCGCCCGCAAGAAGCTGATGCCGGCGATCTACGACCTCGCCCACCGCGGCCTGCTGCCCGCCGGGTTCTCGCTCGTCGGGTTCGCCCGCCGGGACTGGGAGCACCAGGACTTCGGCGAGCTCGTGCACGACTCGGTCAAGGAGCACGCGCGGACGCCGTTCAAGGAGTCGGTGTGGAACCGGCTCGCCGAAGGCATCCGGTTCGTACAGGGCACCTTCGACGACGACGACGCCTTCGACAGGCTCGCGCAGACGGTCAAGGACCTCGACGCCGAGCGCGGCACCGGGGGCAACACCGCGTTCTACCTGTCGATCCCGCCGAGCGCGTTCCCGGTGGTGACCAAGCAGCTCGCCCGCTCCGGCCTCGCCGAGGCGAGCGAGGACACCTGGCGCCGCGTCGTCATCGAGAAGCCGTTCGGCCGCGATCTCAAGAGCGCCAAGGAGCTCAACGAGATCGTGAACGACGTCTTCCCCGAGGAGTCGGTGTTCCGCATCGACCACTACCTCGGCAAGGAGACGGTGCAGAACCTGCTGGCGCTGCGCTTCGCGAACCAGCTGTTCGAGCCGATCTGGAACGCCAACTACGTCGACCACGTGCAGATCACCATGGCCGAGGACATCGGTCTCGGCGGCCGCGCGGGGTACTACGACGGCATCGGCGCCGCACGCGACGTCATCCAGAACCACCTGTTGCAGCTCCTCGCGCTGACCGCGATGGAGGAGCCGGTCTCGTTCGCTCCGCGCGCTCTCCGCGCGGAGAAGGTCAAGGTGCTCTCGGCGACCAAGCCGCTGGCACCGTTCGACGAGACCACCGCGCGCGGGCAGTACGCGGGCGGCTGGCAGGGCGGCATGAAGGTGCCGGGCCTGCTGCAGGAAGGCGGTTTCGCGAAGGACTCGACCACCGAGACCTACGCCGCGGTGACGCTGGAGGTGCAGAACCGCCGCTGGGCGGGCGTGCCGTTCTACCTGCGCACCGGCAAGCGGCTGGGCCGCCGGGTCACCGAGATCGCCGTGGTGTTCAAGCGGGCGCCGCATCTGCCGTTCGACTCCACCTCGACCGAGGAACTGGGCCAGAACGCGCTGGTGATCCGGGTGCAGCCCGACGAGGGCATCACGCTGCGGTTCGGGTCGAAGGTGCCGGGGACCACGATGGAGGTCCGCGACGTCACGATGGACTTCGGGTACGGGCACGCCTTCACCGAGTCGTCCCCGGAGGCCTACGAGCGGCTCATCCTGGACGTGCTGCTCGGCGAACCGTCGCTGTTCCCGGTGAACGAAGAGGTCGAGCTGTCCTGGGAGATCCTGGACCCGATCCTCGACCACTGGGCCAAGAAGGGTGCGCCCGAGGCGTATCCGCCCGGTTCGTGGGGACCGCCGTCCGCGGACGAAATGCTGGAACGTACCGGCCGGAACTGGAGGCGTCCGTGATCATCGACCTGCCGTCGACCACGACGTCGCAGCTGAACAAGAAACTCGTCGAGATCCGCGAACAGGGCGGGCAGGTCGCGCTCGGCCGGGTGCTGACGCTGGTCATAGTGGCCGACGACGACGACAAACTCGAAGAGGCGATCGAGGCCGCCAACGAGGCCAGCCGGGAGCACCCCTCGCGGGTGATCGTGGTGGCCAAGGGCGCGCGGACCGCGGCACCGCGGATCGACGGCCAGATCCGGGTCGGCGGCGACGCCGGCGCGAGCGAGGTCATCGTCCTGCGGCTCTACGGCCCGCTCGCCTCGCAGGGGCAGAGCGCGGTCGTGCCGTTGCTGCTGCCGGACGCGCCGATCGTCACCTGGTGGCCCGGCACCGGTCCGAAGGCTCCGGCCAAGGACCCGCTCGGTGAGCTGGCGCAGCGCCGGATCACCGACTCGGCGGCGGAAAAGGCGCCCATAAGGGCACTCACCACGCGGGCGAAGTCCTATGTGGAGGGTGACACCGACCTGGCGTGGACCCGGTTGACCCGGTGGCGCGCGCAGCTGGTGTCCGCTTTGGACCTCCCGCCGTACGAGAAGGTCACCGGCGCGACGGTGACCGGCGAGGCGGACTCGCCGTCGACCGAACTGCTCGCCGGCTGGCTGGCCGAGTACCTCAAGGTGCCGGTGAAGCGGGTCAAGAGCAGCGGTGCCGCGGGCATCATCTCGGTGACGCTGGACCGGCGTTCCGGTCCGGTGGAACTGCACCGGCCGGACGGGCGGGTCGGCATGCTGACCCAGCCGGGCCAGCCGACGCGCCGGATCGCCCTGCAGCGACGGGACAACAAGGACTGCCTGATCGAGGAGCTGCGGCGGCTCGACCCGGACGAGGTCTACGAGGCGTCGCTGAACGGGCTCGGCAAGATCTCGTCGGGTACCGCGAAGCCTGCTCCGGCGAAGAAGGCGGCTCCGGCGGCGAAAAAGGCTCCGGCCGCCAAGACCGCGAAGAGCGCCTCATGAGCAAGACCGAGGTCGTCGTCTACGAGAACCCGGACCTCCTGGCCGCCGCCGCGGCGGCCAGGTTGGTCACCCGGCTCGTGGACGTCCAGGCCGCCAAGGGCTCCGCTTCGGTGGTGCTCACCGGCGGCGGCACCGGGATCGCGATCCTGCGGGAGCTTCGTGACTCCAGTGCCCGCGACGCCATCGACTGGTCGCGGCTGGACGTCTACTGGGGAGACGAGCGCTTCGTCCCGCCGGATTCGGACGAGCGCAACGAGAAGCAGGCCCGTGAGGCGCTGCTCGACCACGTCCCGCTCGACCCGGATCGGGTGCACGCCATGGCACCTTCGGACGGCGAGTTCGGCGACGACGTCGACGCGGCGGCCGCCGCGTACGCGGAGATCCTGACCCCTGAGGTCCCGGCGTTCGACATCATGCTGCTGGGCCTCGGCGGGGAGGGGCACACCGCCTCGATCTTCCCGGACAGCCCGGCGGTGCACGAGAAGGAACGCTCGGTCGTCGCGGTGCGGGACTGCCCCAAGCCGCCGCCGACCCGGATCTCGCTGACCCTGCCCGCGATCCGTCGCGCGCAGGACATCTGGCTGGTCACCGGCGGCGACGCCAAGGCCGACGCCGTCGCGCAGGCGCTGGCCGGTGCGGGCGAGGTCGAGATCCCGGTCGCCGGGGCACGCGGCTCGCGCCGCACGCTCTGGCTGCTGGACCGAGGCTCCGCCTCGAAACTCACGAAGGTCTACCAGCCCCCTACGGGCTGACGCCTTTTCGCGCGTGAAGGCCCCCTTCCCTCGGCTGAGCCGAGGGAAGGGGGCCTTCACGCGCTTCCGGCGACGTGCCCGTAACTCGCGTGATCACGGGATGCGGCGGTGACACCCCCATGGCGGAAGTCCGTGAAGGCCTCCTTCCCTACGCTGAAGGTAGTGAAGGAGGCGTTCACGGCATCACGTCTTCTGTAACCGTCTGGGGGCGGAAAGTGACAAAGATCAACTCTTGCCGGCTTCGGCATCAGAAACGGTCCGTTCGCGCGTCCGAACGATCAACGGACCACCGAGCCCGGGTGGTCCGGTCCGCGCCTTGACCGACCGAACGTTCATGCACTTGTCCGCAGAACGGACAGTGACCGACCAGTCGCTAGCCCGACTGGGGGAAACTTACCGCCCTTGTACATCCACCCGTTAGCATCCGCACATTTGTTCGTTCCTGCGCGTCCCGATCGGGCGAAGAACACGTCTCACCATTCAAGTCCACAAGACGAGTGAGGTCGCCAGCGATGAGCACAGAGGGTCTCTCGATGCCAGGTATCTCGGTGGGCGGCTCCGGAGCGGAGGCCGCCGACCGGATGCGCCGTGCCGCCGGGGTCATGTCGTTCGCCAAGATCAAACGTCCGGCGCTGGTCGCGCTGGGCATCGACACGCTCGCGATCTTCCTGGCCGCGCTCGACGTCTGGCTGGTGATCCCCGAGAAGGCCCAGCCGTACTCGATCTACCTGTCCGGCGCCGCGTGCCTCGGCCTCGCCTTCCGGCGCAAGCTGCCGTTCCTCGCGGTGATCGTCACCGTCCCCGGCTTCCTGGCGGGCTGGTCGCAGCTGGCCGCGATGATCGCGCTCGGCTTCCTCGCCACCCGCAAACAGATGCACTGGCAGACCTGGACCGGGTTCGCGCTCGTCTTCACCTGCCGGTTCGTGCAGTGGCCGCTGGCCGACTTCGTCGAGCTCAGCTGGCGCGAACACGTCCTGGACGGCATCTACGGCGTCATCGTCGCCGGCATGCCGGTGGCCATCGGCCTGCTCATCGGAGCGCGGACCGAGATCTCGCAGAAGCTGTCCGAACTCGCCGCCAGCCGCGACCGCGAGCGCCGGTTCCACGCCGACGCCGTCCGCGCGGAGGAACGCGCCCGCCTCGCGCGGGAGATGCACGACGTCGTCTCGCACCAGATCACGCTGATCGCGATGCAGGCAGGCGCGCTGCAGGCACAGACCACCGACGCCCGGTCGCTCGAAACCGCGCAGGTCATCCGGAAGCTGAGCACCAAGACCCTCGAAGAACTGCGCTCACTCGTGAGCGTGCTCCGCTCGGGCTCCGAAGACGACGGGCCGCGGCCGGGGATCAACGAACTCGACCGGCTGATCCGCGGCTCGGACGTCCCGGTGCACCTCACCGTGGAGCGGATCCCCGACCTGCTGCCCAGCCAGGTTTCGGCGGCGGCCTACCGGACCGTGCAGGAATGCCTGACCAACGTGCACAAGCACGCACCCGGCGCCACCGCGACCATCCGGATCCAGGGCGAGCACGGTTCGCTCAAGGTCGAAATACGCAACGAGCGCGCTCGGACCCCCGGTGCGGCCCTGCCCTCGGGAGGACACGGGCTGACCGGGCTGGCCGAACGCGCTCGACTGCTGGGTGGGAGCTTCGAGACCGCCGACACCGAGGACGGCGGGTTCCGGGTGCGTGCCCGGTACCCGCTCGACCGGTGAGCGGAGGCTAGATCTCCCGGCGCTGGCGCAACCGCTCCAGCGCCTCGGCGAGGATGGCCTCGCCGTCGGCGTCGGAACGCCGTTCCTTCACGTACGCGAGGTGAGTCTTGTAAGGCTCGGTCCGCGGCGCGGCAGGAGGGTTCTTCTCGTCCTGCCCACCGGGGAGCCCGCAACGCGGGCAGTCCCACTCGTCGGGAATCTCGGCGTCCATCGAGAACGAGGGCTGTGCCTCGTGCCCGTTGGCACACCAGTAGGAAATCCGGCGCCGCGGCGCCGACTCACCCCGCTCCGATTCGCCCGAAGGCCCGGCACCCACACGGGTGCCCCGAATCGCGTTACCGCCAACCATGAATCCTCACACCTATAGGGATCGGCGGCGCGCCCCCCATAGGCACGCCGAAACACCTGGATCGATCAGACCTTGAGCAGGAGCCCGAGGCCGATGATGCTGATCAGCCACACCGCGCCCAGCAGCAGCGTGATCCGGTCGAGGTTCTTCTCGGCCACGCTCGAGCCCGAGAGGCTCGACTGCATACCGCCACCGAACAGCGAAGACAGACCGCCACCACGGCCGCGGTGCAGCAACACGGCGACCACCAGCAGCACGCTGGAGGCGATCAACAGGATTTGCAGGAACAGCTTCATGTCATCCTCTGCGCTCTTGGAGAATGCAGGAAAACGGTGTGCCACCAGCGGCTCTTGACCGCCAGAACACACCGTACTCCTGGACTCGTCCACTGCTGTGTGACGGACCGGATACCCAGGTTACCCGGTAGGTGCCCCGATCAGGGCAGGGGCCCGCCCGCGGCGAGTGCGCAGAGTTTGGTGAACTCGTCACCATCCAGGCTGGCACCACCGACGAGCGCACCATCGATGTTCTCGCAGGCGACGAGGTCACTGATGTTGTTGGCCTTGGCCGAGCCGCCGTAGAGCACGCGGACCGAGGACGCGACCTCGGCACGGTACTTCTCGGCGAGGGTGGCACGGATGGCTCCGCACACCTCCTCGGCGTCCTGCGGGGTCGCGACCTTGCCGGTCCCGATCGCCCAGACCGGCTCGTAGGCGACGACGACGTCCTTGACCTGCTCGGCTTTGAGCCCCTTGAGGCCCTCGACCAGCTGGGTCGTGGTGTGGGTGATGTGCTCCCCTGCCTCGCGGACCTCGAGCTTCTCCCCCACGCACAGGATCGGCGTGATGCCGTGCTTGAGCGCGGCCTTGACCTTCTTGTTCACCAGTTCGTCGGACTCGCCGTGGTACTCACGCCGCTCCGAGTGCCCGACGGTGACGAAGCTGCAGCCCAGCTTCGCCAGCATCGGGCCCGACACGTCACCGGTGTAGGCACCGGAGTCGTGCGGCGACAGGTCCTGTGCGCCGTAGGTGAGCGACAGCTTGTCGCCGTCGGTCAGCGTCTGGACGCTGCGGATGTCGGTGAACGGCGGCAGGACCGCGACGTCGACCTTCGCGTAGTACTTCTCCGGCAGGGCGAAGGCGATCTTCTGAACCAGCGCGATGGCTTCGAGGTGGTTCTGGTTCATCTTCCAGTTGCCGGCGATGAGCGGTTTGCGCGCCACTAGTCGTTCTCTCCCAGCACAGCGACTCCGGGCAGTTCCTTGCCCTCCAGGTACTCCAGCGACGCGCCGCCGCCGGTCGAGATGTGCGAGAAGCCGTCCTCCGGCAGGCCGAGCTGCCGCACGGCCGCGGCGGAGTCGCCACCGCCGACCACGGTGAAGGCGTCGCTCTTGACCAGCGCCTCGGCCACGGCACGGGTGCCGCCGGCGAAGGACTCGAACTCGAACACGCCCATCGGGCCGTTCCAGAACACGGTCGCCGCGTCGGCCAGCTTGCCCGCGAACAGCTCACGCGACTTCGGGCCGATGTCGAGCCCCATGCGGCCGGCCGGGATGGCCGTCGCGTCGACGACGTCGAACTCCGCGTCGGCCGCGAAGCCCGTCGCGGCGAGGACGTCCACCGGCAGGATCAGCTCGACGCCGCGCTTCTCCGCCTCGGCGAGGAAGCCGCGGACCTGCTCCAGCTGGTCCTCCTGCAGCAGCGAGTTCCCGACCTCGTGGCCCTGGGCCTTGAGGAAGGTGTACGCCATGCCGCCGCCGATGAGGAGCCTGTCGACCTTGGTCAGCAGGTTGGCGATGACGCCCAGCTTGTCCGACACCTTCGCGCCGCCGAGGACGACGACGTACGGCCGCGCGAGGTCCTCGGTGAGTTTCTTGAGGACGTCGACCTCGGCCAGCACGAGGCCGCCCGCGTACGCCGGAAGCGCCCGCGCGATCTCGTAGACCGAGGCCTGCTTGCGGTGCACGACACCGAAACCGTCGGAGACGAACGCGCCGCCCGGGACGAGCGCGGCGAGCTCGGCGGCCAGCTCCTGACGCTCGGCCTCGACCTTGCTGGTCTCGCGCGCGTCGAAGCGCACGTTCTCCAGCAGGGCCACCTGGCCGTCGGTCAGGCCGGCGACGGTGGCCTTGGCGGACTCGCCGACGAGGTCACCCGCCAGCGGGACGTCGACGCCGAGCAGCTCGGTGAGCTTCGCGGCGACGGGCGCGAGCGAGAACTTCGGGTCCGGCTCGCCCTTGGGACGGCCGAGGTGCGCCGTGACGACCACCTTCGCGCCCGCCTCGGCGAGCCGCTTGAGGGTCGGCAGGGCCGCGCGGACGCGGCCGTCGTCGGTGATGGTCTCCGCGGCGGTCGCTTGCGGGCCGCCGCCATCAGAGCTGCCGAGCGGGACGTTCAGGTCCGCCCGTACGAGTACGTACCGGCCTGAGACGTCCTCGCCCAGCAGGTCTTCGAGGTTCTTCAGCGCCATGGCTCAGGAGAGCTTGGTGCCGACGAGCTTGACGAGGTCGGCGAGGCGGTTGGAGTAGCCCCACTCGTTGTCGTACCAGCCGACGACCTTGACCTGGTTGCCGATGACCTTGGTCAGCGGCGCGTCGTAGATGCAGGAGGCCGGGTCGGTGACGATGTCGGCCGAGACGATCGGGTCGTCGCTGTAGCGCAGGATGCCGGCCAGGGGGCCCTCGGCGGCGGCCTTGTACGCGGCGTTGATCTCCTCGATGGTCGCGCTCTTGGCGAGCGTGACGGTGAGGTCGGTGGCCGAACCGGTCGGGACCGGGACGCGGACCGCGTAGCCGTCGAGCTTGCCGTTGAGCTCCGGCAGGACCAGGCCGATGGCCTTGGCGGCGCCGGTCGAGGTCGGGACCATGGACAGCGCGGCGGCGCGGGCGCGGCGCAGGTCCTTGTGCGGGGCGTCCTGCAGGTTCTGGTCCTGCGTGTACGCGTGGATCGTGGTCATCAGGCCCTGCTCGATGCCGAAGGCGTCGTTGAGGACCTTGGCCAGCGGGCCGAGGCAGTTGGTGGTGCAGGACGCGTTCGAGATGATGGTCTGCGAACCGTCGTACTTGTCGTCGTTGACGCCCAGCACCACGGTCAGGTCCTCGCCCTTGGCGGGCGCGGAGATGATGACCTTCTTGGCGCCACCGGCGATGTGCGCCTTGGCGGCGTCGCCGTTGGTGAAGAACCCGGTCGACTCGACGACGACGTCCACGCCGAGGTCGCCCCAGGGCAGGTTGGCCGGGTCGCGCTCGGCGAGGGCCTTGATCGTCTTGCCGTCGACGACGATGCCCTCGTCGCTGACGCTGACCTCGCCCGGGAAACGGCCGAGGATGGAGTCGTACTTCAGCAGGTGGGCCATGGTGGCGACGTCGCCGAGGTCGTTGAACGCGACCACCTCGATGTCGTGACCGGCGGCCTGCACGGCCCGGAAGAAGTTGCGGCCGATGCGGCCGAAGCCGTTGACACCTACGCGAACCGTCACTGCTGCCACTCCCTTGAGACTCGTCCGGGATAGCCCCGGTAAGATGTCCTTTACTCGGGCGCAACCCTAGCGTGCGTGCTCGGGCCACCCTCTTTGCCCTGACGAGACTTCCACCACTCGGTGGGTCAGGTCAAGAATCGATTAAGTGCGTCGCTACCAGGACGTCTTGGGAAAACTCTCAGCTTCACTGTGCTAGCCGTCGCTCCAGCGGCGTGCGCATGCGTGGCGTGACTCGCACCTTCCCGAACCACTCGGCCAGGTGGTTCGCCTCCGCCTCGACGGCCCGTTCGACGTCCGCGCCCACGTCCTCCAGGAGGTGATGGACGACCTCGCCGTCCGGCCGCTGCGCCCAGCCGCCGACGATGCGGCCGTCGGCCCAGACGGTGGGCCCGATGTTGCCGGTGCCGTCGAACAGCGGCGCCTTGTGCGGGCCGAGGTACCAGTCGTGCTCGATCCATCCCATCGCCGTGGGGTCGAGGGACGGGAGCAGGGCGACCCAGGGTTCGGGCTCGGCCACCGGCTCCAGATCGTCGGCGAGCACCACGCCGGGGACACCGTCGAGATCGACCTCGACCGGCTGAATCTCCGCGAGTGCCTTCTTCGTCTGGCCGATCGTCCAGCCCGTCCACCAACGGAGATCCGCGATCGGGGCGGGCCCGTAGGCGTAGAGCCACCTTCGGGCGAGCTCGACCCTGGCTGCGTCGGCGTCCCAGCCGGCGAGGCCCTGCGGCAGCCAGCCCGCCATCGGCGCCCAGTAGTACTGGCTGCTGATCCAGCTGCCGCGCGGGCGGCCGCGCACGATGCGGCCGTCGACCGCGAGCTGGAACAGGACGCGGCTGGTGACGTTGGCGATCGCCTCGTACGGCTTTCCCTTCGCCATCAGGAGTTGCTGCTTCAGGCGCGGCTCGTCATGGGAGAGCTCCTGCGCCGTGGCGGAACCGCGGGCCTTCAGCGCGCGCTCCGTCGCGTCCTCGACCTCGGCGAGCCAGCGTTCCGGCTCCGGCACGTTCTCCGGATGGCCCTGCGTGCCGAGGTGCTGTTCGAGCAGGCGGCGCTGCTTCTTGGCGATGTCGGCGGAACACGCGGCCTGGACGAGCGCCGCGTTCTCGTGCCCGAGGACGAAGACCGTGCGGCGCATGCCGAGCATCCGGATCAGCGTGCGCTCCTCGTAGAGCGCGCTCTCCAGTTCGGCGACGCCGTCGCCCTTCACGCGCGCCCACGCCGAGAGGTGCACCGACGCCGGATCCGTGGCGTGCAGCGCGACGACCGCGTCCGCGGCGGCGAGCACCGACTCGGCGGGCGTGGTGAGGCGATGACGCGTCGCGAGGCGGGCGCGGAGCTGCGCGGTGCCGATCTTGGGGGTCACGGATCGGTTCTATCACCGGGGCCCGACAAAAGCGCCGGATCGGCGTGGGGCTCGTGAGTGGTGAGGACGGTTGGAGCGGACCGGTACAGGAATCTCTCCGTGACACGGTCGAGTGGGGAGGATTTGGGACGTTGAGCGTCCCAAATCCTCCCCACTCGTATCACCTGACCGGTCCGAGTTGACTGCTCGGCATCCAGGTGCCGACGATGACCTCGGAGCTTGATAGGTCGTTAGAACCGTCCGCACCACTCACGAGGGGCTAAACGCGCTCCAGCTCGAACACCGGGATGACCCGGCTGGTCTTGCTCTGGTACTCGGCGAACTGCGGCATGAGGGCCGACTGCCTGGCGTAGACCTCGTCGCGCTCGGCGCCGGTGAGCACGCGTGCGCGGACGGAAAAGGTCTCGGTGCCGAGCTCGACCTTGGTGTCCGGGTTGGCGACCAGGTTGTGGAACCACGCCGGGTTGTCGTCGGCGCCGCCCTTGCTCGCGAAGATGTAGATCCGGTCGTCCTCGAGGAGCGGGACGAGCGGCGCGATCCGCTCGGTGCCGGACTTCGCGCCGGTGTGGTGGACGAGCACGAGCGGGTAGCCCTCGAACATGCCGCCCGCCTTGCCGCCCTTCTCGCGGAACTCGGCGATCACGCTTCGGTTGATCTTGTCGAAGTCGAACGTCTCTGTCATGACCTCGATCGTATGACGCACAGAGTGACCGTATCGATGCTCGAAAACACCAGGAACATAGCCGTCTGTCGCATTACCATCGCCCTCATGGACCTCTTGGCCGAAGTGCTCGCCGTGGGCGGTGTCCGGGGAACAGCCGGAGCACGCATCGAGGCGTCCGGGCCGTGGGGCATCCTCTGGCACGGCATCACCCGCGCCGCCTTCTACGCCGTCACCTGCGGGACGGCCTGGCTGGAACTGGCCGGTCACCCGCCACGGCAGCTCATGCCCGGCGACGTGGTGCTGTTGCCGAACGGGCCGGAGCACACCCTGCGCAGCGCTCCGGACGTCGCGATCATTCCCAACGTGTGCAGTGCGGCGGAGAAGGCGCGGGACTGCGGCGGCGTGCTGCGCCTCGGCTCTGGGGAGGTCGAGACGCACGTCCTCGGGGCGTCCTACGACTACGACCCGGCGGTGTCCACCCAGGTGCTCGCCACCCTGCCGGAGGTGGTGCACATCCGCGCGAACCGCGGCCGCGACGGGCTGGACGACACCGTCCGGCTGCTGTCGCGGGAACTGGCGAGCCCGCAGATCGCCACCGACTTCGTCCTCAACCGGCTCGTCGACATCCTTCTGGTCCAGCTGCTCCGCGCTTGGCGGACCGAGAAACCGGCCGAGACGCGGGGAACCTGGCTCGGTGTCCTCGGCGACCCGCTGATCAGCGTGGCACTGGCCAAGATCCACGAGGATCCGGCGAAACCGTGGACGACCGACGTGCTCGCGGCGGAACTGGCGACCTCGCGCAGCACCTTGACCCGCCGTTTCCGCGAAACCACCGGCCGGACGCCCGGCGACTACCTGACCCTGTGGCGGATGGACCTGGCCGCGGTCCGGCTGCGCGACACCGACGACACGGTGGACACCATCGCCCGGTCGGTCGGCTACACGTCGGTGTACGCGTTCAGCCGGGCGTTCCGGCGTGCGCGCGACCAGGCGCCCGGGCAGTACCGGACCTCGACGCGGGAACGCCTCACGCCGGCCGGGTGACCGGAACGAAGGGCTCGGCGGTCATGCGTGGTGCCCCAGTGGTCTGATGGCTCCCTTCACCGCGTCTGATGCGACGAAAGGAGCCTTCAGCCCAGCCGGTCGGTCAGGTTCCCGGCCGAAGATCCTGGCCACATCGCACGTCAGGCCGTCTCTTCCTCCTGCTCGGGCTCCTCCGACGGCCGCGTGAACAGCCGCGTCGCCGACAGCCGCGCGACACCGTCCGGCTCGCCGAGTTCGTCGGTCGCGTTCCGGATCGTCGCGTCGACGGACAGGTACTTGCGCCCCGCCCGCAGGTCCGCGTCGTTGCGCAGCCGCACGATCAGCGGGAACTCGCTCAGCGCGCCGGCGTCGAACAGGCCGGTGGTGTAGATCAGCTGGACGCCCAGCGCCTCCGCGACCGCGCGCTGCAGTTCCAGCAGGTAGCCCGCCGACGCGCGGCCGATCGGGTTGTCGAGGAACAGCACGCCCGAATGCCGGTTGCGGGCCTTGCCGCGGTTGTTCGCCCGCAGTGCCGCCAGGGTGCAGTACAGGATGATCGCCGCGGTCAGCTGCTGCCCGCCGGAGAACACGTCCCGGATCTCGGAGACGCGCTGCCGTTCGGTCCGCAGCACCGAATCCGGCTTCAGCATGTCGACCCGGAAACCCTTGGGAGCGGCGGCCTGCACGCCGCGCAGCACGAGCGAAAGCCCGTCCCGTTTGACGTCCCGGCCGTCGGAGGTCTTCCCCACCGCGGCCTCGTCGACGACCTCGCCCAGTTTCTCGGCGAGCACGTTCTCTTCGAGTTCGGTGAAGCGGATCCGCAGGAACTCCTGGCCCGACCAGTCGCCGAGACCGTCCGGCAGCCGTGAGACCCGTTGCGCCGCACGGAGTGTACGCAGCGCGCCGTCGACCATGCCCTGCAGGCGGGTGATGATGCCGCCGCGGTGCCGGTCGATCTGCGCGAGGTCGTCGGTGAGCGTGCGCAGCCGGGGCCGCAACGCCTCCGCCCATTCCGCGGCGTGGGCGGGCAACTGGTCGCGGCGGACCGAGATCACCTGCTGCCGCACCGGTGTGCTGAGCTTTTCGAATCGCTTGTCCGTGGCGTATTGCGCCAGCTGGTCGGCCGCGGCCCGCACCCGGCGATCTCCCGCGTCGGCCGCGTCCTGCGCCTCGGTGAGCGCCGTGTTGAGCCGGGAGTGCTTGGCGCGCGCGGATTCGACGTCGCCCTCGAAGGGCGCTTCTTCGTCCTCTTTGGACAGCAGATGCGCCATCGATTCGGCCAGGAGACCGAAGCCGGACGCGGACGTCTTCGCGGACTCCAGCGTCGCTTCGGCCGCGGCGCGGCGCTCCTGCAGTTCCTCCCATTTCCGCGCGGCGGCGGACACTTCGAGACCGGCTTCGTCGATCAGCTCCAGGCCGTGCTCGATGTCCTTCGGCCGCGCGTCGAGGGCGAGCGCGGACGGCTGTTCCGGAAGCTGGCCCAGTTCCGCCTTGCGGGTCGCGACCAGGCCGACGATCTCGGTGCGCTCCTCCTCCAGTACCGCGACGGCCCGGTTCGCCCGCGCCTGCGCCGCGGCCCGCGCCGAAGCGTCGGAGCCGTCCGGCGTCTCCAGCAGCGCCGAAGCCCGCTCGCGGACGGCGTCGTCCAACGCCTCCAAGGCCGCCCGCGCGGACGCCTCGACGCTTTCGGCCTGGTCGAGTTCGGCACGGAGATCGCTGCCGACCTCCACCTTCGCGTACGCCTCGGAAGCCGACGCGAAGGTACGCCGCAAGGCGTCCACCGGTTCGGCGGGCACGGAGTCGTCCTCGGTGACGTCGCTCGATCCCGGCACCTCGGCCAGTTCCGCCTTCGCGGTCGTCGCCGTGCGCCGGTGCCCGTCGGCGGTGCGTTGTTCCTCACCCGCCTGTTCGCGCAGCCGGGAAGCCTTCACCGCGGCTTCGGACGCCGTGGCCTCGGCCCGCTCGGCGATCTCGGTCGCGCGTTCGACGTCGTCCGTCCACTCGGGGATCTTCGCGGCGCGTGTGGCGAGGGCTTCCAGCCCGCGAACGCGCTCCCCCGCCTCGGCCGAGGCGGTGCGCAGTTCGGGGATCCGTTCCCGCAGCCCGGCGGCTTTCTCCCCGAGCCGCTGGAACTCCTTTTCGGCCTGCTCCAGCGCCGTACGCGCGGTCTCGTGCGCGGTGCGCGCGTTCTGGAGCTGCTCGGCGAGCGTCGCGATGCTGCCGGGCGGGTAGTCCTCGCGCCAGGTCTTGAGCTTCCACGACAACGCGCTGTCGTCGGCCAGCGACGTCGCGAGCGCCTCCAGCCGTCGCTGGCGTTCCGCGTGCCGGAGCGCGATGGCCTCGCGCTCGGCGTCGGCGGCCTCCTCGTCGTACATCGCCGGGTTGGGCGGCACGAGGAATTCGATCCCGGCCTCGCCCGGCAGACGGTCGGTCGTGGTGGCCTCGGTGGTGGCGACCGGGATGATCGTGCTGGGCAGCAGACGCCGCTCCGCCAGGACCTTCTCGGCGAGCCGGACCTGCTCCGGCTCGTTCAGCAGGATCCCCGAGACCAGCTGGGGAGCGCGCGCCAGCACGGCCGCCCGCCGCTTCTTGTCCAAAGTGGACAGGTAGCGCCAGCCGGACCACGCGTTCATCCCGGCGGCTTCCAGCGCGTCGAGCGTCGCCTGGACCTCTTCCGGAGCGGGCAGGAGACCTCCCGAACCGAGCGCGTTCAGCGCGCGCTCGTCGACGGATTCCTCCATCCGCAACGCGGTCTGTTCCTTCTCCGCGGCCGAACCGGCCTCGCGAAGGCGCTCCAGCAACACCGGAAGGTCGGTCTCCAGCGTGACGTCGTCCGCGCCGAGGAGTTCGCTCAGCCGGGGTTCGACGCCGAGCGCGTCGGTGCGCCGGTTGGCGCGGTCGAGTTCGTCGGCCGCGCGTTCCAGCCGGTCCTTTGTGGACCCGGCGAGCCGGTGCGCGTCGTTGACCGTGGCCTGCGCGGCCCGCAGATCCTCGGCGACGCGTTCGAGTTCCTGTTCACGGCGGACGAGTTCGGCGGCGGTCGTCTCGGCCTCGGCCCTGGCGGCGCGCGCCGCTTCGGCGACGTCCGCCCCGGCCTTGAGCGCGCCGGACCGGACGGTTTCCGCGATCTCCTCCCGGATCTCGGCGATCCGCGCCCCCAGCCCGCGAGCCTCCGCCCGGCGCGACGCCGCGAGGTTCGCCGACTCGTCGCGTTCCGCCTGCGCCTTCTCCGCCTCGGCACGCAGGGCGCCGACATGGGCTTCGGCCTTCGCCGCCTGCTCGGTGGCGTTCTTGGCCAGCCCCAGCAGTCCCCTGGCGAGCGCGCCCGCGGCGGCGTTGCGTGCCTGCAGCGCGGGCTGCGCCTTCTGCTCGCGAGTCCCCACCAGTTCCCGGAAATCGCGTGCCTTGCGGGCGGCGTTGAGGTGGTTGAGCACGGTCGTGCATTCACGCCACGCCTCGGCGGCGGTCTTGGCCTCGGCCAGTTCGCCGTCGATCCGCTTCTTGCTCTCCTGCGCCTCGTCGAGCCGCAGTTTCCCGACCAGGCGGCGGAGTTCGGTGACCCCGGCGGTGAGACGGCGGTGGTCGCCCTCGGCCAGTTTCTCCGCGGACTTCACCTCGTCGACGTGCTGTTCAAGCCCGCTCAGCCGCTCGTTCTCCAGCTTGTCGCGGGCGGCGACCTGACCGGCCAGCGTCCGCATCTCGGCGCGGGCCGCGTCGGCGAGCTTCCGTGACGCGGCGGCGACGCCTTCCTCCTCCGCCAGCGGCGTGAGCAGATCGAGCGCGCCCGCGACGAAATCCCGCTCCGACAACAGATCCCCGCGCTGGGCGAGGTTGTGCGCATAGGTCGCGACGACCTCGGCGAGGTCCTTCGGCTCCTCCTCCGAAAGCACCGCGCGCAACAGGAACTCGACGAACGCCTCGTCGGTGCTGAAGGCGAAGGCGTCGGCCGCCTCACCCTCGCCGGCGTTCATCGCGCGCTGGTACCGGAAAAGCTCGGTGTCGAGACCGAGACCGTCGAGCCGCGACGTCCATTCGTGGTGCCGCCGGGTCCAGAACAGCTCCAGTTCCGGCTCGCCGCCGTGCACCTTGTCGAGCTGGTCGTGGAAGCCGGACATCGTCAGCAGCCTGCCGTCCGACGTCAGCGGCAGCGAGTCCAGATCGAGCGAGGGCGTCGGCCGGAAGCAGTACCAGGAGTCGACGAGGTTCTCCGAGTCGGCCGACACCACGTGCCCGCGCCATTCCGACACCTTGCCGGTGATCACCCGGTGGCCGGTCTCGACCTGCAGCCACTCCAGCACGACGTGCGAAACGTCCTTGGCGGCGACGAACTTCTCCAGCACCTTGGTGTTCGTCGTGCCGACGACCTGGCGGCGGCCGGGCAGCATGACCGAGAAGATCAGCTTGATCAGGACGGATTTACCGCCGCCGTTCTCCAGGAACAGCACGCTCGCCGGCGACGGGCGCCGCGGCGGCCCCTCCCCCGCCAGGTGGATCCCGGCGCTGAACAACGCGTCCTGTTTGGGCGCGGTGATGGCGGCGCCGACGCCGCTGAAGTCCAGCACGACGTCCTGGTACCGCGCGCCCGCCGGGCCCACCGAGTGCAGGCGAACCCGCGAAAGCTCGTACATCTCTTCCCCTCTAGAGCGTGTCCGACGCGGCCGCGCGCAACGTCCCGCCACCGTTGGCGACCGACACCACGTTCAGCTCGAGCAGATCGTCGAAGGCCGCGTCGGCGGCGAGTTCCCGCACCTGCACCTGGTAGCGCGGTGTCGTCCGGTAGGTCCCGCCCTGCTCCCCGCTGACCTGGACGAGAAAGCCTTGATCGGCGAGGAAACGCAGGGCCCGCGCGACCATGCCGCGCGTGGTGTCCGACGCCAGCCTGCCGTCCTTGGTCGCGGCGGCCGCCGGACGCCGGGCGTAGGCCCGCCAGGCCTGTTCGAGTTCGGGCGCGTCGGCCAGCGGGTCGTTGTTCGCTTCGGCCTCCGCCGCGCGCTCGTCGAGGATCCGGCAGGCCTCGCGCACCATCGCGTCCACCTGCTCGACACTGACTCGGCCGATGTAGGTGTCGTTGGCGAGGTCGTCCGGCCGCGGGTAGCCGAGCGCGGCGGTGGCCAGGTGGACGAGCCCGTGCAGGACCTTCTCGGTCTCCCGGCGTTCGCGGATCTTGCTCTGCCGCGCGTAGCTGTCCATCTTGATCTCGAAGACGGATTCGTCGGTCGCCGCCAGCACGGCACCGGCCTGGAGGTTGACCTCCAGCACCATCAGCCCGAGCCCGGCCGCGACCGCGTGCGTGAGCTGCTTGAACGCCCTGTCCTCGCCGTAGCGCCGGACGAGGTCGCCGTACACGACGTCCCGCGACGGGAGCTGCTTCGGGCGCATGCCGAACGAGACGAGCCGGGCCGCGGATTCGACGTCCCCTGTGGTCGTCACGCGACCTCCTCCTCTTCTTCTTCGTGGCGATCGACCCTGGCGGACGAGAGCAGGAGATCCGCTCCGCCGAACTCGGGGTCTTCGAGCAGCGTGCCGTCGTCGACGGCCAGCAGCACCTGGCGCTCCCCCTGCCGGAGCGCCGCGCCGACCTCGGGACTGTAGGCGTGCACCGCCCGCAGTGCGACCAGGGCGGGCAGCCCGGGATCGATCCGGCGGGCCTCTTCGAGCAGCCCGGACAGCCGTCGCGGCACCTCCGGCAGGTCGAGCAGGTCGTCGGCGAGGCGCCACTGCTCGTCGCCGAACTTGTCGGTGACGTCGGCGGGCATCAGCTCGGGTTCGGGGATCTCGCCGACGAGCTGGTCGCGCTCGGGCGCGGGGCGCAGCAGCAGCGACACCAGCGAGGACAGCGACGGCACGGTCGGCGGGGAGATCCCGGCGCCGGCGTGGAAGAACGACTCGGCGGGCGCGACGGCCTCGGCGATCGGCAGGCCCAGCGTCGGCATCAGGAGCTGGCCGAACAGGTCGATCGTGGCGCGCTGCGGCGGCCCGGAGAACTGCTGGCGGTCCTGTTCGGCGCGGAACACCGCGCCGGCGTCGGCGAGCCGGGACTGGAGCCGCGTGTGGCGGCGGATGCAGTCGCCGACGATGTCGACGAGTTCGGCGGCGCGGCGTTTGCGGTCGAGGTCTTCGGTCTCGTCCCGCGACGCGGTGATGTTCTTGAGGATCGCGTTCTCGGCGCGGAACCGGGATTCGATATGGGACAGCGCCTGGTCCAGCAGATCCGGGACCTCGCGCTCCCAGTCGACCGCGCGCACGTCGCGGCGGGTGGCGTCGAGTTTGGCGCGCAACGTCTCGCCGTACTGGACGGTGCGGTAGCGGGCCTGTTCGGCGGCCAGCTTGGCGTCGGCGAGGCGGCCGCGGTTGATCAGGTTCTCCAGTTTGACCTCGGCGGCGATCTGCGCGGATTCGACGTCGGTGTCCAGCGCGCCGACGAGCACGTTGATCGCCTCGTCGGTGGCGCGCAGGTAGACCTCGCCGTCGGGCGCGGCCAGCTCGACGAGCAGCTTGAAGTCGAACTGGCGGCGCTGGTAGCCGCCGCCCGGGCCGATGGAGCCGTAGACACGGCGGAACCCGCGATCGGTGGTGCCGACGTTGATGAGGTTGTCGAGCACCCAGCGGGCGACCTTGGCGTGCTCGTCCGGTGTCCGGCCGGGTGCCTGGAGCGCGACGAACGGCGACAGCCGCGCGATCACCTGATCGTGGTCGGCGCCGGTGTCGAAGTCCATCGACACGGTGACCTGGTCGATCGTGTGCAGGGCGATCTCGGCCATCTGGTAGATCGTGGCGTCCGCCCAGTCCAGCTTCGACTTGCGCGCGTCGAGGTCGTGCAAGGGCGCTGTGCAGGCCAGCGCCTTGAGGCGGCGGGTCAGCCCCTCGTCGGCCAGCCCCATCCCGGTCAGCTCGTCGTCTCGCACAGCAGGCCAGGCTAGTCGCCGCCACCGACACCCCGCACGGGTGACCTGGGTGCCCGGCCCCCGGGGCGGCGGTAGCGTCTGGTTCATGCGTGAAATGAACAGGGACGAATGGTGGGAGTTCGCGAGCGCGGGGACGCGGACGGGCATGCTGGGCCTGGTCCGGGCGAACGGGGCGGCGATCGTGACGCCGGTGTGGTTCCTGCTGAACGAGGGCCCGGACGGTGACGAACTGATCTTCACCACCGGCACGGACACCCTGAAGGGGAAGGCGCTGCGGCGCGACCCGCGGCTTTCGCTTGCCGTCGACGACCAGAAGCCGCCTTACTCGTACGTGCAGTTCACCGCCGAAGCCGTGTTGCACAGCGACCTCGACGAAATGCTCGAATGGGCGACCAGGCTCGGTGGCCGGTACATGGGCGAGGACAAGGCCGAGGCCTACGGCAAGCGCAACGCCGTGCCCGAGGAGTCCTTGGTACGCGCGCGGATCACGAAGGTGATCGCCCGGGCCGACATCGCCGGCTGACGCTTCCCCACTCCCGCATTTAGTCCTCTGGATGCGGTACTTGCGTGTGCAAGGACCGCATCCAGAGGACTAAATGCATTCGGGGGTGTGACCCTCCGTGTTGATGTTGGTCAACTATTGACACGAAGCACCCACTGGTGTGTGATCTGAACCATAGATAGGAAAGTTTCCTAACTAAAACTCCACTTCCCCGCCGGGCCCCGCCCGGTCCGCCGTTGTACCTCCCGACCCCCGAACTTCACGCATGGAGGCTCCAGTGGCACCCCGACCACCGTGGCGCGCGCTGCTGACGTGTGCGGCCGCGACGGCGATGACCATCGCCGTCCTGCCGGCCCCACCCGCCGGCGCGGCACCGACCGATCACGAATCCGAAGACGCGACGATCTCCCAAGGCGCCGTCGAGAAGAACCACGCGGGCTACTCCGGCACCGGGTTCGTGAACTTCGACAACGTCGTTGGCAGCTATGTCGAGTACACGGTGAACGCCGCACAGGCCGGAACCCAGACCCTGACCTTCCGCTACGCCAACGGAACCACGATCGACCGGCCGGTTTCCCTCAGCGTCAACGGCACCGCGGCCGGGACGCTGTCGTTCCCCGGCACCGGCGCGTGGACCACCTGGAAGACCGTCACCAAGGACGTCGCGCTGGCCGCCGGGGCCAACAAGATCCGCACCACCGCGACGACCGCGAACGGCGGGCCCAACGCGGACAAGCTCACCGCGAGCGGAGTGACCGACGCCGAGGCACCGACCCCGCCGAAGAACCTGGCGGCCAAGGACATCAAGGCCCGCAGCGCCACCTTCACCTGGGAGGCCGCGACCGACAACGTCGGCGTGGTCCGCTACGACGTGATGCGCGGCGGCAACGTCCTCAAGACCGTCGACGGGAACACGCTCACCACTACCGTCGACAACCTGCAGCCGAACACGGCCTACGACATCTCCGTCGGCGCCTTCGACGCCGCTGGAAACCCTTCGCAGCAAAGCAATGTCGTCCAGTTCACGACGCCGCCCAGCGGGGACACCACCCCGCCGACCGTGCCCGGGAACCTGCGCTCGACGTCGGTGACCGCGAACAGCGTCTCGTTGGCGTGGAACGCTTCCACCGACGACAGCGGCACCATCGCCGGTTACGACGTGTACCAGGGCACCACGAAGGTCGCGACGACGCCGTCGCTCGAAGCCACGGTCACCGGGCTGACGGCGAACACGTCGTACACGTTCACGGTGAAGGCGCGTGACCTCGACGGCAACGCTTCGGCCGCGAGCAACGCGCTGACCACGAAGACGAGTGGCGCCGCGGGCGGCGGGATTCCCGAGTACGACAAGGACATCACGAAGGTGGACCTCGCCTGGTCTGTCGACTTCCTGCCGGACGGCACGGCGCTGGCGACCGAACGGGACCGGTTCGAGATCCTGCGGATCACGCCGTCGGGTGAGAAGACCACGGTCGGCAAGGTCCCCGGCGCGGTCGGCACCAACGGCGAGGGCGGTCTGCTCGGCATCGCGATCTCGCCGAACTACGCCACCGATCACGCGGTCTACCTGTACCACACGGCATCCGGGGACAACCGGATCGTGAAGATGACCTACGAGAACGGAACGCTGTCCTCGACGTCGACTCCGGTGCTCACCGGGATCGCCAAGAACCGTTACCACAACGGGGGAAGGGTGCGGTTCGGCCCGGACGGCAAGCTCTACGCCACCGTCGGCGACGGGCAGAACAAGGCGACGGCGCAGGACAAGAGTTCGCTCAACGGGAAGATCCTGCGGCTCAACCCCGACGGCTCCGCGCCGAGTGACAACCCGTTCTTCTCCACCGGCGGCAACGCCCGGTACGTCTGGAGCTACGGGCACCGCAACCCGCAGGGCCTCGCGTGGGACTCCCGCGGCCAGCTGTGGTCGTCGGAATTCGGCGACGGCACCCAGGACGAGCTCAACCTGATCCAGAAGGGCGGCAACTTCGGCTGGTCCCAGTGCGAAGGGACCACCGGCAGCTGCGCCGGCACGATCGCGCCGAAGAAGACCTGGCCGACCAGCTCCGGCGGGCCGAGCGGGATCGAGATCGTCAACGACTGGATCTACGTCGCGGCGGTCACCAGCGAGCAGCTCTTCGCCACGCAGATCAACGCCGCGGGCAACGGTGTCGGCTCGGTGCAGTCGCTGTTCTCCGGCCGCTGGGGCAGGCTCCGCTCGGTCACCAAGACGCCCGACGGCGGGCTGTGGGTCACCTCGACCAACGCGGACAAGAACGGCGGCACGCCGAGCGGGATCGACAACGTGGTGGTGCGGCTGAAGTTCCCCGGCACCTCGCAGCCGGGAGCGTTCAAGCTGACCAGTTCCGCGTTCGCCGACAACGCGACCATCCCGGACAAGTTCACCTGCGCCGGTGACGGCACCGCGGGACAGGACACCTCGCCGCCGCTGGCGTGGAGCGCCGGGACCACCGGTGCCAAGGGATACGCGATCGTCTTCGCCGACGTGGCCAACAACGGCAACAAACTGCACTGGGCGATCTGGGACATCCCGGCTTCGGCGGCGTCACTGCCGGAAGGCCTGGGCTCGGGCTTCACCGTCCCGAACCAGAACGGCGCCAAGCAGAAGGCCATGGGCAGCGGGGCGAACTCGCAGAAGTACTTCGGCCCCTGCCCCGGCGGCTCCAGCCATCCCTACACCTTCACGCTGTACGCGCTGAAGTCGGCGACGGTGCCGGGGCTGTCCTCGTCCTCGACGATGGCGCAGATCGAAACGGCCATCAAGAACGCTTCGACGGCCAACGTCAAGCTGCGCGGCAAATCCAGCGCCGCGTCCTGAGCACGGTCGGGGTGTCCGGAGCGGCGCCGGGCACCCCGACCGTATCCAGTGTGAGCTGGAGGAACACCACCCCGTCCGGGCTTCCCGGCGGGTGGTGTTTTTTTGTGCTCACCAGCCGAACAGGTTCCGCATGATCCGCGAGCAGCGTTCGGTCATCGCCGCGGCGTCCTGATCCGGCTGGTCGATCCACCAGCTGATCAGGGAGTCGACCACGCCGGTCCACACCTGGGCGATCGCCTCGATGTCGCGATCGTCGTCCAGCCCGCGTGCGTGCATCAGCTGCGCGGCGCCGACCAGCGCGAACCCGTCGAGCCGGTAGCGGTAGTCGACCGCGACACCGGCGATCTCACCGGTCGAGGGCACCGTCGGGTCGCGCAGCAGCTTCCAGGCGTAGCGGTCGTTGTCGAAGGTCTCGAAGATGGCCGAGAGCACCGCGAGCGGCATCCGTTCCGGCGGCTCGCCCTCCTCCGCCATCGTCTCGGCGACCCCTTCGGTCAGCCTGTCCCCCGCCCGGTGCAGGCAGGCGAGATACAGCCCGTCCTTCGAGCCGAAGTACTGGTACAGCAAGGGTTTCGTGACACCGACCCGGCGGGCGATCTCCACCATCGACGCCCCGGCGTACCCGTTCTTGCCGAACTCCTCCGTCCCGGCGCGCACGATCTGGGTCTCCCGCTCTTCGCGGGGCACCCCCTTCGTGCCGACGGCCCTTGCTTCTGTCACGGCGGTTATCTTACCCTGAGGTAAATGACCCTAGGGTAAGTTACCTGATGGTCAGATAACCGGGGGCGAGACAGGGAGAGGTGCGGTGGCGGATTTTCTTGCCCATCTGAGTGACCCGGTGCTGCTGGCGACGCCGGTGTTCCTGCTGTTCGTCGCGATCGAGATCCTCGCACTGCACGTGCTGGGGCACGACGACAACGTCATCGGCTACAGCGTCAAGGACACCCGCACCAGCATGTCCATGGGCGCGGTGGCGGTGGTGATCAACGGCGTCTTCCGCATCGCCATGCTGTTCGTCTTCGCCGCGCTCTACGAACTCGCGCCGGTGAAGTTCAGCCCGCACGACTGGTGGACCTGGGTCCTGATGCTGCTGGGCCAGGAGCTCGTCTTCTACGCCTACCACCGGGCCAGCCACCGCGTCCGGCTCATGTGGGCCGGCCACCAGGTGCACCATTCGAGCGAGCACTACAACTTCTCGACGGCGTTGCGGCAGAAGTGGACCCCGTACTTCCAGCTGCCGTTCTGGTCGATTCTCGCCCTGGCGGGCATCCCGCCGTGGATGATCCTCACCGGCCTGTCGATCGACCTCGTCTACCAGTTCTTCGTGCACACCGAGAAGATCCGGAAGCTGCCGCGCTGGTTCGAGTACGTGTTCAACACGCCTTCACACCATCGTGTGCACCACGGCAGCGACCAGGAGTACCTGGACGCGAACTACGGCGGCATCCTGATCATCTGGGATCGGATGTTCGGCAGTTTCGTGCCGGAGGGCAAACGCCCGACCTACGGGCTGACCAAGAACGTCGAGTCCTACAACCTGCTCAAGGTCGGCTTCCACGAGTACGGCTCGATCCTGCGCGACGTCCGCGCAGCCGGCTCGTGGCGGGACAAACTCGGGTACGTGTTCGGCCCGCCGGGCTGGCAGCCCAAGGAGGCGCTAAGCGCTCCTGCGCAAGGCGGGTGAGTTCTCCGGGCGGATCTCCGGCGGGAGGCTCTCCAGCGGCGGCCGCTGGGTGAGGGTCACGTCGGTGAGCACGAGTTCCCGCTCGACCGCCTCCCCCGCACCGCGCCGGAACTGCGCGAGCGACGTCGACGGCGGCGCCACGGAGATCACCCGGCCACCGCGCTCCAGCCGGTCCATCAGGGTCAGCATGATCTGCGCGGCCATCCGGCCGAGTGCCTGGGTGCCCTGATGCCGGTGGGTCCGGTGGCCGAGGTCGACCTGCGCGAGCGCGTCGAGCCCGTGCAGTTCGAGCAGGTCGATCAGGTGGCCGACCTCGACGCCGTAATGCGTGACGAACGGGATGCCTTCGAGCACTTCGCGCCGTCCCGCGTACTCACCGGCGAGCGGCTGGACGAAACCGGCCAGCTCCGGCCAGTACATGTTGAGCAGCGGGCGGGCGACGAGTTCGGTGACCCGGCCACCGCCGTCGGGTTCGACGCCCGCAGCCCCGGCGAGCGGGCGGTGGTAGAACCCTTTGACGTAGGCGATCCCCGGGTCGGTCAGCAACGGTCCGAGCAGTCCGGTCACGTAGTCCGCGGTGAAGTCGCGGAGATCGCCGTCGACGAAGACGACGAGGTCCCCGCTGGTTTCGGCGACGCCCTTCCAGAGCGCTTCTCCTTTGCCCGTCAGGCTTTCCAGCTCCGGGAACACCGAATCCTGCGCGACGACGTCCGCCCCGGCGGCCGCGGCGACCTCGGCGGTCGCGTCCGTGGAATGGCTGTCCACCACCAGGATCTCGTCGACCAGGGGAAAGCGTTCGACGAGTTCGCGCCGGATGGTGCCGACGATCGCGCCCACCGTCTCCGCCTCGTCGCGGGCCGGGATCACCACCGAAACCCGCGTCCCGCGTTTGGCGGCGACCAGCTCCGCCGCCCACCAGTCACCCGCCCGGCTGCTGCGCCGCGCGAGCCACGTGCCGACCTCCGCCGATACCCGCATGGCTTCCCCTTCCCTCGAAGATCACCTCACCGGTGAGCTTCGACGGAAGCTGTTTCCATCCGTCGTCGCCGCGGAAACCGCCGCGTTACGCCTGCCCGCCGGAGGTTAACGCGCGGGAGACGACCTCACCGGTGCGTCGCTTGGCGAGGTAGAACGCGGCCTCGTGCGGTTTCGCCCCGTTGTCGACCGTGTAGCCGCTGTCCAGGACCCCGTCGGCGCCGGGGAACAGCCCGGTGAGGTCGGGCCGGGCTGCGACGAGGTCGTCCCGGTCGGCCAGGTTCACCCAGCTCGCGACGCCGGGCGGCACGGACGGCGGCTGCGGGAGGGTCCGTTCGTAGACGACCGTGCGCAGGCCCAGCGGCGAGCCGAGGGTGAGCAGCAGCGGCAGCGGCCGGCCGTGCCGATGGGCGGCCTCGTAGGCGACGACGGAACCGAGGGAGTGCCCGATGATCGCCTCGGTCTCCGGCCCGAGGTGCTCGGCGACGCGGGCCTGTACGCCCTCCCGGATCGTCTCGTCGGTGAGGTACAGCGTCACCTGCTTGAGCGCCTTGACCACCACTCGTTCGGCGAACGCCACCCCGAGCCGCGCGAACGGCTTCAGCCGCACCAGCGCGTTCAACACCGGACGGGCGGCCGCGCGCACACCTTGGGTCTCCCCCGCCGGACCGCCGAGCAGATCGAGTTCGGCCCTCGCCCGGTTCCGGTCCGCCTCGCGGGACGCCGAAGAGGCCGCGTTCCGGAGCCATTCCGCCGCCAGCGCTTCGGCGAGTGCCCACTCGTCCGGGGTGAGTTCGTCCGCGCCGCCCTGCTGGCCTTCCTTCCGGAAAAGATCGCCGTAGAAGGCCATCCGCGCGTCGCCGGGCCGGGCGTCGCGCCACAGGGTGTCGGCCAGCGCGGCGTCACCGGCGAGCCGGACCCCGCCCGCCAGGCTCGGCAGCCATTCCGCTTCGAGCGTGTCCGCGGACTTCTGTTCCTGGGCGATGCCGTGCACCAGAACGATCCGAGCCATGGCGCACAGTATCGCGGCCGCCCTTGCCGGTGGCCTTCCGATGAGACAAAGTGATCGCCGTGGGAGAGCGGAGGTCGTTGGTGGTCGCATCGCAATGCGACTCGCTGAACCTTCTCTCGTTCCTCCCCGACGCGGGCCATCAGGTCTCGACGGCCCTGCTCGACCCCGAGATCGGTGGCTGCGTCCCCGCCCTCGAAGACGGTCGCGGCCTGCTCGTCGACCCGACGATGGTCGAGCTGGACGACGCGCTGGTGGAAGCCTTCGAGCGCGCGTCGGAAGACGAGGCGACACTCTTCCTCTCGCTCGTCGGGCACGGCGAATACGCCGACGACGACTTCTACTTCCTCACCAAGGACACCGGTCTGCCGGTGGACAGCCGCCGCTCCTTCCTGTTCGCCCAGCGGATCAAGGAACTCCTCGGCCGGTACTCGATGCTCGACGGGCTGGTGATCCTGCTCGACACCTGTCACGCCGGCATCGGGGCTCGACAGGCGGGTCAGCGCTGGCTGCGGATCGTCGGTGAGGCGGGCAAGCGGTTCGACCTGCTCACCGCCTCGGACGACCGGGTCGCCGCGAACGGGTGTTTCAGCCGGTCTCTGGTCTCGGTCCTGCGGACGGGGCACGCGGAGTTCGGCGAACGCGTCCGGTGCGCGGATCTCAAACGGGTGATCACCGGCCTGTGCCCGGCGCAGACCGCCGTCCACCTGGGTTTCGACGGCACCCGCGAGGTGGCCGAGGCCGATCAGGGGCTGTGGCTGGCGCTGAACTCCTCCCCCGCCTGGCGGCGTTCGCCGCTCGCCGGGAACCCGGCCGCGCCCACGATCGAACGGCTGACCGCGCGCTACCAACCGGATCCGCAACTCGGCGAGACCGTCGGGCATCTGCTCACCGGTGCCCGGCTGGTCACGATCACCGGCGAGGAGGGGTCGGGGAAGTCGACCATGCTCGCCGCGCTCGCCCGGCCTTCGGTGGCCGGATCCTATGTGCCGCCCGACTTCCTGCACGCCGTGCTCTTCGCGAGCCGGGGCGACACGGCCGAGCGGCTCGCGAGCGAACTCGCCCGTCAGCTGCGGCGCAGCGTGCCCGGTTTCGCCGACGCCGAGCAGACGTACCGGACCGGGCTCGACGACGTCGGCCGGAGCGGTGCGAGCGCTTTCGATCTGGCGCTGCTCGGCCCGCTGCGGACCCTCGCTCCACAGTGGACCGGAGCGCCCGTGCGGATCGCGATCGACGGGCTCGACGACCTCGATCCCGACGTCCGGGAACGGCTGTGCGGTCTTCTCCGCAGCCTGTCGACGGCACCGGAACTGGCGTTGGTCAAGACCGTCGCGACCACGCGGGATCCCGCGTGCCTACCGCCCGCGGTCCAGGTCCGCCTGGTGATGGCGGGCAGTTTCGAGCCGCCCGAAGGCTGGGGACCGCCGGTCGCCGACCCGGCTCCCGTAATCCAGGAACCGGAGGACAGCGGAGACTGGGGCAGCCAGCCCGGCTACGACACGGGTTCGCCCACCTCGCCGAGGATCACCCCCGCCACGCTGATCATCGACGTTCCCGGGCAGCAGCCCGCGTACCACGAACTGTCCTTCGGGCTCACGACGCTCGGCCGCAGCAGGAACGCCGCGGTCCGGCTCGGCGACTCGCGGGTGTCGCGGCTCCACTGCAAGATCCGCTGGGACGGTACGAACGCGTGGCTGACGGACCTCGACTCCGCCAACGGCACCTTCGTCAACGGGCAGCGCGTGCCGAGCGTCCGGTTGGCGCACGGGGACATGCTGCGGCTCGGCGATTCGAAGGTCACCTTCATCAGCGTGGCGCAGGAGGAGACCGACATCGAGCAGGGCACCGGTGCGGTGACCTCGCCGCGGCCCGGACACGCGGTCCTGCTGGAGTTGCTCGGTCTCGCCGCCTCCCGCGGGCCCATCCCGATCTCGATCCTCACCGCGGCGAGCGCGGCGGCGGGCGGCCCGGACCGGCGGGTGCGCGTCCGCGACTTCCTGGCCGGGCTCGGTGACTCGGTCAGCCGGACACGGGCGGGCCTCGCCGACGAAACCGTCCTGTGGACCGGAGAGCCACCCGTTCTCTTCCCCGACGCGGCGGCCCGGCTGCACGCCCGGCTGGCGGTGGCGGCCTCGGAGGTGCCACTCGTGACCGGAGACGACGAGCCGACGCTGGAACAGAGCTACGCGGCGGCCACCGAAGCCGAACACTTCTGGCTCGCCGGGCTCCGTGAAGACGCCCTCGCCGCGTTGGAGCGACGGGCGTCCCACATCCCCGTCGAGAACCGGGAACGCTGGGCGGCTTGGGCGAACCGCGCGGCCCGGGAACTCGGTGACACCGACCGGATCACGTTGCGCTGCAAGGCACGGCACGCGACCTGGACCGGCAAGGCGGGTGACGCGGCCGGAGCACTCGCCCGGTTCGAAGAGCTGTTGCCGATCGCCACGGCCGCCCTCTCCGGCGGCGACGAAGACGTCTTGAGCATCCGCAACGACATCGGGCACCTGCTCGCCGAGCCGAGCGGCATCGCGGAGCCGGCCCCCTGACCGCAGGACGCTCCACTGTGGACTGCCGACGAACCGAGCGCCGCGTTTAGTCCTCTGAATGCGATCGATGCGCGTGCAACTACCGCATTCGGAGGACTAAACGCGGGCGGGTCAGGCCTCGTCTTCTTCCAGCATGTCCGGGGTGACGGCGGATTCGGTGTCCGGGATGCCTTGTTCCTTCGCCTTCTTGTCGGCCATCGCCAGCAGGCGGCGGATCCGGCCGGCGACGGCGTCCTTGGTCATCTGCGGATCGGACAGCTGGCCCAGCTCTTCGAGCGAGGCCTGCCGGTTCGACAGCCGCAGCTTGCCCGCGGCGAGCAGGTGCTCCGGGGCGGATTCGCCGAGGATGTCCAGCGCCCGCTCGACCCTGGCCGCCGCCGCGACGGCCGCGCGGGCCGAACGCCGCAGGTTGGCGTCGTCGAAGTTCGCGAGCCGGTTCGCGGTGGCGCGCACCTCGCGGCGCATCCGCCGCTCTTCCCAGGCGAGCACGCTCGTGTGCGCGCCGAGCCGGGTCAGCAGGGCACCGATCGCGTCACCGTCACGCACCACGACCCGGTCCGCCCCGCGGACCTCGCGCGACTTGGCCTGGATGCCCATCCGCCGGGCGGCGCCGACGAGCGCCAGCGCGGCCTCCGGGCCGGGGCAGGTGACCTCGAGCGACGACGAACGCCCGGGTTCGGTGAGCGAACCGTGCGCCAGGAACGCGCCTCGCCAGGCGGCTTCCGCGTCGGCGACGCCACCGGACACGACGGCGGCGGGCAGCCCGCGCACCGGGCGGCCGCGCTGGTCGATCAGGCCGGTCTGCCGGGCGAGTCCCTCTCCGTCCTTGACCACCCGGACGACGTACCGCGTGCCCTTGCGCAATCCGCTGGAGGAAATGACGTGCACGTCGGACTGGTGTCCGTACAGTTCGTGGATCTCCTTGCGCAGCCGCCTCGCCACCGAACCGGTGTCGAGTTCGGCCTCCACCACGACGCGGCCGGCCACGATGTGCAGCCCGCCCGCGAATCGCAGCATCGACGCGACCTCCGCGCGGCGCGGGCCGATCTTGGTGATCTCCAGCCGGCTCAGCTCGTCCTTCACGGCGGCGGTCATCGCCATCGCTGCCCCTCCATACCTTCAGCTCCTCCCCCGGTGAGACCGAGAGCGTCTCGCATACAGCCCGCGAGCGCATCAGGATCATGCCGCCCCGTCACGACCGGGTCAGCCACCGCCCCCAGCAACGCCCGCGCGCCCAGTCTCCCGGCCGCGTCCCGCAACCGGGCTGGTGAGGGCACCGAGTCCCGGTCCGCGATGACCGCGTCCACCCGTAATTCCGGGGCGTGCTCGAAGAGTACGTCCAAATGCTTCTCCGGCGAGAACCCCGCCGTCTCCCCCGGTTGGGGGATCAGATTGAGGATCACGACCTTCGTGGCGTCCGTTCGGAGCAACGCGTCGTGCAGATCCGGCACCAGCAGATGGGGCAGCACACTCGTGAACCACGAACCCGGGCCGAGGAACACCACGTCCGCGTCGAGCACGGCCTCGATCGCCTCGGCACAGCCGCGCGGCGGCCGATCGGCCTGCCCGGTCGGGTGCAGGCTGATCCGGTGCACCTGCCCCGGGGTCGTCGCCACCGCCACCTGACCGCGGATCCGCCGCAGTGCTTCGGGATTCTCGGCGTCCAGCCCCGAAACCTCGCCCTGGATCTCCAGCGGTTCGGGTGACATCGGCAGGACTCGCCCGGAGATGCCCATGAGCCTGCTCGCCTCGTCGAGCGCGGCGACCGGATCCCCGAGCACCTCGAACAACCCGGCCAGCAACAGGTTCCCGACCGCGTGCCCGGCGAGCGCGCCGTCGACGACCGCGCGGTGCTGGAACACCTCCGCCCACAACGTCCCGCCGTCCTCGGCGGCGAACGCGGCGAAGGCCTGCCGCAGGTCGCCCGGCGGCAGCAGCCCCAACTCCCGGCGCAGCCTGCCGGACGAGCCCCCGTCGTCCGCGACGGTGACCACGGCGGTGACCTGCGAGGTCACCCGGCGCAACGCGGTGAGGGTGGCGTGCAGGCCGTGCCCGCCCCCCAGTGCGACCGCGCGCGGTTCACTCGCGGCCAAGGTCGCGGTGCACCACCTTCACGGCCATACCGTCCTCATTGGACAGACGCTGGGCGAGCTCCTCGGAGATCGCGACGCTGCGGTGCTTTCCGCCGGTGCAGCCCACGGCCAGCGTCAGATACCGTTTGCCCTCGCGCTTGTAGCCCGCGCCGATCAGGCGCAGCAGCTGGTGGTAGCGATCGAGGAACTCGTCCGCGCCTTCCTGGCTGAGCACGTAGTTGCGGACCTCGCCCTCGAGACCGGTGTGGTCGCGCAGTTCCGGGATCCAGAACGGGTTCGGCAGGAAGCGGACGTCCATCACCAGGTCGGCGTCCATCGGCAGGCCGTACTTGTAGCCGAACGACAGCACGGTGACCCTGGTCTGCGTGCTCGCCTCGGAGCCGAAGGCGTCCTCGATCTTGGCGCGCAGGTCGTGCACCGAAAGCGACGACGTGTCGAGCACGAGGTCGGCCTCTTCCCGCAGGGGCTCCAGCAGCGTGCGCTCGGCGGTGATGCCGTCGGCGAGCCTGCCGTCGCCCTGCATCGGGTGGCCGCGGCGGACGGCCTCGAACCGGCGCACCAGCACCGCGTCGGTGGCCTCCAGGAACAGGACGCGCGGCTTGTAGCCGCGGGCGTCGAGGTCCTTGATGACCGAAGCCAGGTCGTCGGTGAACGCGCGCGAACGCACGTCCATCACCACGGCGACCTTGGTGATCGCGCCCCGCGCCTGCGCGCCGAGCTCGACCATGGTCGCGATCAGCTCGGGCGGCAGGTTGTCCACCACGAACCAGCCCAGATCCTCCAGGCATTTCGCGGCGGTGCTGCGGCCGGCGCCGGACAGACCGGAAACGACCGCGACCTCCATCCCCGAACCGCGGCCTTCTTCTTGCGCACTCACAATGGTCCCTTCACCGATCACGTACCGGACTCCCCCGCCGCCGCGGCTGTCTCCCCTGCGAGCGCCGCGACGACCGCTTCGGCGGTGCGCCTGCCGAAGCCGGGCACCGCCTCGATCTCTTCTATCCGCGCTTCGCGGAGTTTCTTCACCGAGCCGAAATGCTTGATCAGCGCGGTACGACGAGCCTGCCCCAGCCCCGGCACACCGTCCAATGCGGACACCTGCATCCGCTTGGACCGCTTCTCGCGGTGGTACCGGATGGCGAAGCGGTGCGCCTCGTCGCGCAGCCGCTGCAGCAGATACAGCGCGTCGGAGGTGCGCGGCAGGATCACCGGATCGGGATCGCCCGGGAGCCACACCTCCTCCAGCCGCTTCGCCAGGCCGACCACGGCGATGTCGGTGATGCCCAGCTCGGAGAGCACGTCCGCGGCGGCGGTGGCCTGCGGGCCCGCACCGTCGACGACGAGCAGATTCGGCGCGTAGGCGAACTTGCGCGGTTTGCCGGTCTCCGGGTCGATGCCCGGGCGGTCCGGATCGGCCCCTTCGGCGTTTTCCTTGAGATACCGGTAAAACCGGCGGCGGACGACCTCCGCGATCGACGCGACGTCGCCTTCCTCCGCGGCCTCACGCAAGGCGAAGCGCCGGTACTCGGACTTGCGCGGGATGCCGTCCTCGAACACCACGAGCGAGGCGACCACGTCACTGCCCTGGATATGGCTGATGTCGACGCATTCGATGCGCAGCGGCGCGGTTTCCAGCGCCAGGTAGTCCTGCAGTTCCGCCAGCGCGGCCGAGCGCGCGGTGAGGTCGCCCGCGCGGCGCAGTTTGTGCTGGGTGAACGCCTCTCCGGCGTTGCGGGTCACGGTCTCGGCGAGCGCGCGTTTGTCGCCGCGCTGCGGCACCCGGAGGCTCACCCTCGACCCGCGCAGTCCGGAAAGCCATTCGCCGAGGGCTTCCGCGTCGGCGGGCAACTCGGGGACGAGCACCTCGCGCGGCACCGGGGAGCCGCCGTCGGGATCGTCCGCGCGTTCGGCCTGTTCGCCGTAGAACTGCGTGATGAAGTGGTCGACGAGATCCTTGACGTCCATCTCTTCGGCCTTGTCGATCACCCAGCCGCGCTGCCCGCGGACCCGGCCGCCACGCACGTGGAAGACCTGGACGGCGGCTTCGAGCTCGTCGTGGGCGAAGGCGACGACATCCGCGTCGGTGCCGTCGCCGAGCACGACCGCCTGCTTCTCCATCGCGCGCCGCAGCGCTCCGAGGTCGTCACGCAGCCGCGCGGCGCGCTCGAACTCCAGCTCTTCGGACGCGGCCGCCATTTCCTGTTCCAGACGGCGGATCAGCGCGTCGGTGCGGCCGGCAAGAAAATCACAGAAGTCGCTGACAATCTCGCGGTGCTCGTCGGCGGAGACCTTGCCGACGCACGGCGCGGAGCACTTGCCGATGTAGCCGAGCAGGCACGGCCTGCCGATCTGGCCGTGCCGTTTGAAGACGCCGGCCGAGCAGGTGCGCGCCGGGAAGACCCGGAGCAGCAGGTCGAGCGTTTCGCGGATGGCCCAGGCGTGTGCGTACGGCCCGAAGTACCGCACGCCCTTCTTGCGCGCGCCGCGATAGACGTGCAGGCGCGGGTACTCCTCGTTCATCGTGACGGCGAGGACCGGGTAGCTCTTGTCGTCGCGGTAGCGGACGTTGAACCGCGGGTCGAACTCCTTGATCCAGTTGTATTCGAGCTGGAGCGCCTCGACTTCGGTGCCCACGACGGTCCACTCGACGCTCGCCGCCGTGGTCACCATCTGGCGCGTGCGCGGGTGCAGGCCCGTGATGTCGGCGAAGTACGAGTTCAGCCGGCTGCGGAGGCTTTTCGCCTTGCCGACATAGATGACCCTCTTCGTGGCGTCACGGAATTTGTACACGCCAGGGGCGTCCGGGATGCTCCCCGGCGAGGGACGGTAGGTGGTCGGGTCAGCCACATCGCCAAGCCTATGGGGCACCACCGACAGTCTTACGAGGCCCCGTCCTTAGCCGCGGTCCGGTCAACCCTTCGAGTGGCCATTCCCACCATCCGGTCGGTATTTCACTACGTATACCGACCTAAGTCGGGTCTTCGGCCGTACCCGACGTTCGTTGGTTCCTACCGGGTGAATCGGTTGATTACTTTCCGTCCCAGTTCCACTTCATTCGGTTCTTCGTCAGATGACGCTCGAAAGGACTCCTGCACCGTGAGCCGTCTTCGTACGCTGGGCGCCGCCACCCTCGCCGCCGCAGCCCTCACCATGACCGCGGGCGCCGTCGCCTCCGCGGGCACCCCCACCGGTGTCCAGCCCAACATCGTGGGCGGCGGCACCGCCCCGACCGTGAGCTGGGGCGCCCAGATCTACGTCAACACCCCGGGCCGTCAGTGGGACGGGTTCAACTGCTCCGGCAGCGTCATCGCCCAGCGCTGGGTGCTGACCGCCAAGCACTGCCTCGACTCCGACGGCAGCGGCATGCGAGTCCGCGTCGGCAGCAACCAGCTCCAGGGCGGCCGTGAGATCGCCGTCGACCGCAAGGTGTCCTCGCCCAACGGCGCCGACATCTCGCTGCTGCACCTGGCCTCCGACGCCGGCGTCACGCCGATCACCCTGGCGAGCTCGAACCCGTCGGTCGGCAGCACCAACCAGCTCTACGGCTGGGGCCGCGAGACCCCGACCGGCCCGCCCGCCTCGGCGCTGAAGGTCGCCAACGTGCGCGTCACCGGCAGTTCGACCGACGCCTACGGTGGCCCGGCCATCCAGAGCGTCGGCATCGACGGTTCGGCGTGGAAGGGCGACTCGGGCGGCCCCCAGGTCTCCAACGGCGTCCAGGTCGGTGTCGCTTCGACCGTGCAGAACCAGAGCGGCTCGAACATCCGCGGCACCAACAACTACGGCAGCGTCGCTTCGGCCCGCTCCTGGATCCGCTCGACCACCGGGGTCTGACCTCCACCCCGGCCGGCCCCTGTCGCGACGTGACCCGTCGCGGCAGGGGCCCTTTCACGTCAGGGTGTCGGTGGGGTGTGGGACGCTCGCGGGCATGCGGATCGCGACCTGGAACGTGAACTCGATCGGGCCCCGGCTGCCGAGGGTGCTGGAGTGGCTCGGTTCGGCCCAGCCGGACGTGCTGTGCCTGCAGGAACTCAAGAGCGGCACCGACGCCTTCCCCGTCGAAGCGGTGCGGGAGCTGGGCTACGAGACGGCCGCCTACGGCATCGGCCGCTGGAACGGCGTCGCGATCCTGTCGCGGGTCGGGCTGGAAGACGTGACACGCGGGCTGACCGGCGAGCCCACCTTCGAGGACAAGACCGACGCGCGGGCCATCGGCGCCACCTGCGGCGGGCTGCGGCTGTGGTCGGTGTACGTGCCGAACGGGCGCGACCTGGAGAACCCGCACTACGGCTACAAACTCGCCTGGCTCTCGGCGCTGGAGGCGACCGTGCGGGAGGAGCAGTCGCGCGGACTGCCGTTCGCGGTGCTCGGCGACTTCAACATCGCGCCGACCGACGCGGACGTCTGGGACATCGGCGTGTTCGCCGGATCGACACACGTGACCGAGCCGGAGCGGAAGGCGCTCGCCGCGCTGCGGGACCTCGGCCTGTCCGACGTGTTCCCGCGGCCGCTGAAGTACGACCACCCGTTCACGTACTGGGACTACCGGGCGGGGAACTTCCCGAACAACAAGGGAATGCGGATCGACCTCGTGTACGCCGACGCCGTCGTGGCGGGCGCGGTGACGGATTCCTATGTGGACCGTGAGGCGCGGAAGGGGAAGGGGCCCTCGGACCACGCGCCGATCGTGGTGGATCTTTCGCTCTGAACGGTCTGTGGGGTGGTCCCGGATGTCATGAAAGGGTCGTTCAGGACGTTTTTCGTCCTGAACGACCCTTTCATGACACTTGAGTGAGACCGCGAGGGCGACCCCGCCTCGAACGCAACGGCCCCGAACGCTATGAACGGTCCGTTCCTTGCAAATTTTGCAAGGAACGGACCGTTCATAGCGTTTGAAGGAGCCGAAGCGAGCGGCGTTAGCCTCTCCAGGCCCCAGTCGCCAAACGCCCTATCAGGCACGACGGCGGCGGGTGAAGGCCCTCCCAATACATGAAGGATCGCATTCAGAGGACGAAACGCGGTCGGTCGACGAGAGAGCGGCGTCAGCCCTCCCAGGCCGCCTTGTGCAGCCGCCGCAACGCCCGCACCGCCGCCACCGCGCGTTCCCGGTCCACGGCCTGCACGGCCATGACCGAGTAGTACTCGTCCTCCGGCAGCTCCAGCCGCGCCCACGAGGCCCCGTCCGGGAAGCTCACCGAGAGCACCTCGTTCCACGCGAACTTCTTGGTCATCAGCACGTTCCGGACCTCGATGCCGTCGGCGTCGGCCTTCACGCGCGCGGTCGCGAACAGCATCGTGCCCGCGGCGAGCAGGACCCCGATGCCGATCATCGCCGCCTGGTCGGACGGCTGGAAGATCACGCCGGTGTCCGAGCCGCGCAGCAGCACCGCGACGATCACGAACGTCGCCAGCAGGATCACCGCCAGCACGGAGCACATCACCAGGGCGCGGCGGGGCCGCACCACCACGACCTCGGAGTCGGTCATCACATCCGCCTCGACGCTCACACGAATCCCCGCTCGGTCCACGGCTGGCGCAGGTTCCGCAGCGCGTGCGCGGCGTCCAGCGCGGCGACCGTCGCTTCGTAGCCCTTGTCCTCGACCGAGCCGGGCAGGCCCGACCGGTCGAGGGCCTGCTGCTCGGTGTCGCAGGTGAGGACGCCGTTGCCGACCGGGGTGCTCTCGTCGAGCGCGACCCTGGTCAGGCCCGCGGTGACCGCGTCGCAGACGTACTCGAAATGCGGCGTCCCGCCCCGGATCACCACGCCCAGCGCGACGACCGCGTCGTGCGTGCGGGCCAGTGCCTGCGCGGCGACGGGCAGCTCGACGGCGCCCGCGACGCGCACGACCGTCGGTTCCTCCTCCAGGTCGGCCACCTTGGCCGCCTCGAGGGCGCGTTCCAGCAGGGCGCCGGTGATCTTCGTGTGCCAGCGCGTGGCCACGATCCCGAGCCGGATGTTCTTACAGTCGGACAGGTCGAGTTCGACGTCCGGACGGCCTTCGCCGCTCACCGCGTGCCACCTCCGTTGCCCTGGTCGACCTCGGCGCCGACCTGGTCGAAATGCTCCAGCTGGGACAGGTCGTGCCCCATCCGGTCCCGTTTGGTCTTGAGGTAGCGCAGGTTCTCCGGGTTCGGCGAGATCGGCAGCGACACCCGCCCGCTGACCCGCAGGCCGTAGCCCTCCAGCCCGACGCGTTTGGCCGGGTTGTTCGTCAGCAGCCGCATCGAGCGGACGCCGAGGTCGCACAGGATCTGCGCGCCGGTGCCGTAGTCCCGCGCGTCGGCGGGGACGCCGAGCTGCAGGTTCGCGTCGACGGTGTCCGCGCCGGCGTCCTGCAGCTGGTAGGCCTGCAGTTTGTGCAGCAGCCCGATGCCGCGGCCCTCGTGGCCGCGGATGTAGAGCACGACGCCGCGGCCTTCCTTGGCCACCGCTTCCAGCGCGGCCTCCAGCTGCGGGCCGCAGTCGCAGCGCAGCGAGCCGAAGACGTCACCGGTCAGGCACTCGGAGTGCACGCGGACCAGGATGTCCTCGCCGTCGCCGATCTCGCCGTAGACGAACGCGATGTGCTCGATGCCGTCGAGCAGGCTGTCGTACCCGACCGCGCGGAACGTACCCGCCGAAAGCGGGATCCGCGCCTCGGCGACCCGCTCGACCTGCTTCTCGGTGCGCCGCCGGTACGCGATCAGGTCGGCGATGGTGATCATCTTGAGGTCGTGGTCCGCGGCGAAGACCTCGAGTTCGTCGCGGCGGGCCATGTCGCCCTCGTCCTTCTGCGACACGATCTCGCAGAGCACGCCGGACGGCGAAAGGCCGGCCAGCCGGGCCAGGTCGACGGAGGCTTCGGTGTGCCCCGGGCGCCGCAGGACGCCGCCCTGCTTGGCGCGCAGCGGGACGACGTGGCCGGGCCGCCGGAAGTCCGACGCCTTGGACGCCGGGTCGGCGAGCAGCCGGACGGTGTGCGACCGGTCGGCCGCGGAGATGCCGGTGGTGATGCCCTCGGCGGCGTCCACCGTGACGCTGTACGCGGTGCCGCGCTGGTCCTGGTTCGTGTGGTACATCGGCGGCAGGTCGAGCCGGTCCGCCTCGTCCTCGGTCAGCGCCACGCAGACGTAACCCGAGGTGTAGCGCACCATGAAGGCCATCAGTTCCGGCGTGGCCTTCTCCGCCGCGAAGATCAGGTCGCCCTCGTTCTCGCGGTCCTCGTCGTCCACCACGACGACCGGGCGGCCCGCCTTGATGTCGGCGATCGCCGCCTCGATGGCATCGGCGTTCACGGCCACCACCCCGCCCGCACAGGGGGTCAGATCGGCCGACCCCGGAATCGCACTCGTCTCGCTCACGCCCGCTCCTCCGTACCGCCATTGTCCCCCTGCGCGCGCAGGTGCGGCATGGCCAGCTTCTCGACGTACTTGGCGACCACGTCCACCTCGAGGTTCACCAGGTCACCCGGGGTGTTCCGGCCGAGCGTGGTGAGTTCGAGGGTGGTCGGGATCAGGGCGACGGAGAACTCCTCGTCGGTCACCGAAGCGACCGTGAGGGAGACACCGTCGACCGCGATCGACCCCTTCTCGACGACGTACCGGGACAGCTTCTTCGGCAGCGCGAACGTGGTGAGACCCTGCTCGTCGCGTTTGAGGAAGACGCCGGTGCCGTCGACATGGCCCTGCATGATGTGCCCGCCGAGCCTGCCGCCCGCCGGCGTCGCGCGTTCGAGGTTGACGACATCGCCGACCTGCACCTTCGCGAGGCTGGAGCGCTGCAGGGTCTCGTGCACGACATCGACGGTAAACTCACCGCCCGCCACCGCGACCACGGTGAGGCACACGCCACTCACCGCGATGGAGTCGCCGTGCCCGGCGTCGCTGGTCACCAGCGGCCCCCGAACGGTCAGTCTCGCGGCGTTCGGGACCTGCTCGACCGCGGTGACCTCGCCGAGTTCCTCGACAATGCCGGTGAACACTCCTGCTGCCCTCCTCCTGGCTCGCACCGCCGCTGGGAACGGTGCTCCCCTCATCCAACACCCATCGGGGCCGATTCCTTCTCCTGACCCGACGGCGGATCACGAGGCGGGATCAGCCGCGGACGCGCGCCGCCTGCTCGCGAAGCGCCGCGACGGCCTTACCAGGGTCTTCGGCGCCGTAGACGGCGGAACCGGCCACGAAGCAGTCCACCCCGGCCTCGGCGGCCTGCTCGATGGTGTCGGCGTTGATCCCGCCGTCGATCTCGACGACGAGCTTGAGGTGGCCGGTGTCGACCAGGCGACGCGCGGTGCGGACCTTGTCGAGGACGCCCTCGATGAACGACTGGCCGCCGAAACCGGGCTCGACCGACATCACCAGGAGGGTGTCGTACTGCTTGAGGGTCTCGAGGTGGTCCTCGATCGGCGTGTTCGGCTTGATCGACAGACCGGCCTTCGCCCCGGCGGCGCGCAGGTTCTTCGCCAGCGCGATCGGGTCGTGCGCGGCCTCGACGTGCACGGTGACGTTGTAGGCGCCCGCTTCGGCGTACCCGATGGCCCACTTGTCGGGGTTCTCGATCATCAGGTGGCAGTCGATGGGGACGTCGGTGGCCTTGAGCAGCGACTGCACGACCGGCAGGCCCAGGGTCAGGTTCGGCACGAAGTGCGCGTCCATCACGTCGACGTGGACCCAGTCCGCGCGGGTCTCCCCCTCCCCCGCGACAGCGCGGATCTCGTCGCCGAGCCGGGCGAAGTCCGCGGACAGGATGCTGGGTGCGATCAAAGGTCGGTGAGCCACGCGCCCGAGTGTAGGAGGGCGCCGCTAACGCCCGCTAACCGGCTGTGACCGCCGACCCGGTCTGGAGTATGACGCGAAATGGCACCGGAGTGGGAGGTGCGCGCACGCGCCGCCGAATAGCGTTCCCTTCATGGTCAACCCACTCAAGCCCCTCGTGCGGATCGGCAGCTACCGCAGCGTCCCGTTCGGCCTCCTCGGCATGGCGATGACGGCGATCCCGTTCCCCATCGCGCTCATCCCCGCCGTCCTCCTCCCGGGTGACGTGTGGGCGAAGCTGATCTACGGCGTGCTCGCCATGGCCGTGCTCGTCGTGCTGGCCGGTTTGCCGGGACCGATGCGCCGGGTCGGCATCTGGTTCTCCAATCAGATGCTGGGCACCCGGATCGCGCAGCCCCCGCCGCATACGAAGGTCGCGTGGGCGGAGCGCGGGCGTTCGGCCGCCTGGCTGCTCGCGCACACCGCGCTCGGCTGGGTGCTGTTCGGCCTCGGCTGTTTCCTGACGCTCGGCTTCGTGTTCGCCATCGTGTGGGCGGGAGGCGGCGGCAGTCCCATCGAGTTCTTCGGGGAACGGGTGACGATCGAACCGGGCACCGGTGGACTGTGGACACTGCCGATCGCCCTGGTCACGCTCGTCGTCATCGCCTACGTGCTCGCCGGTTTCAGCAAGCTGTTCCAGTACACCGCGGTCGCCCTGCTGGGCCCGTCCGCCGCCGAGCGCGTCGCCGCCGCGGAAGTCCGGGCGAACCACTTCGAGCAGCGCAACCGGCTGGCCCGCGAACTGCACGACTCCATCGGGCACACGCTGACGACGTCGACCATCCAGGCCGCCGCGGCCGCCGAACTGGTCGATTCCGAACCGCAGCTGGTGCGCCGGGCGCTGGGCACCATCGAGGAGTCATCGAGGGCCGCGCTCGAAGATCTCGACCACGTCCTCGGCCTGCTGCGGGACGACCGGTCCTCCCGCGAGCCCGAACGGCGGCTCATCGAGGCCGGGACACTGGCCGAACGGGCCCGCGCGGGCGGCGCGCTGATCGACTACGAGCTGACCGGCCCGGCAGCCGAACTGCCCGCGACCCTTTCGCGGGAGGCGTACCGGATCGTCCAAGAAGGACTGACGAACGCGTTGCGGCACGCCCACCCGGGCCCGGTGACCGTGCGGGTCGCGGTACTCGCCGACGCGCTGCGGATCGAGATCGTGAACCCGCTCATGGAGCACGCGGCCGCCTCCGGCCGCGGCGGCAACGGGCTGCCGGGGCTCACCGAACGGGTCGAGGCCCTGCGAGGGGAGCTCGTCGCGGGCCCCGCCATCGACGGGGAACCGTTGTGGCGGCTGGTGACCACGATCCCGCTACGGTCGCACTCATGACCTTGCGTGTCCTGATCGTCGACGACGAACCCTTGCTCCGAGCCGGATTGCGCTCGCTGCTGGACAATCAGCCCGATCTGACCGTGGTCGGCGAGGCGGGCGACGGCGGCGAGGTGGTCGACCTGGTTCGGCGGACGCACCCCGAGGTTGTCCTGATGGACGTGCGCATGCCCGGGGTGGACGGGATCGAGGCGACCCGGCGGCTACTGGCCGAGATCCCCGACCCGCCCAAGGTCCTCGTGATCACGACGTTCGACAACGACGACTACGTCTACGACGCGCTGCTGGCCGGGGCGAGCGGCTTCCTGCTGAAGCGGGCGCGCAAGGAGGAGTTCGCGCACGCCATCCGGACGATCGCCGCCGGGGAGACGCTGCTGTTCCCCGACGCGATCCGCCGGATGGTCACCGCGCGCCCGGCGCCGTCCGGCCTCGCTCCCCGCCCGTCGTCGCTGACGAAACGGGAGACCGAGGTACTGCGGCTCATCGCCACCGGGAAGTCCAATGTGGACATCGCGGCCGAGCTCGTCATCAGCCTCGAAACCGTCAAGACCCATGTGGGCAACATCTTCGGGAAACTGGGCGCGGCCAACCGGAGCCAGGCGGTGGTGTTCGCCTACGAAACGGGCATCGTCGCGCCAGGGCACAGCCTGCGCTGAGCGGCGTGGTGGGGCAAACCTCAGTATGAGCTTGGGGTGCACCCCATGGTCACCGCGCCCGAGCGTCCCTAGCGTGGAATCCATGCGAAAATCCTTGCCAGGCAAGAAGATCATCGCCGTCGGTTCCCTGGTCGCGCTGCTCGCCGCGACGACCGCCACCCCGGCGCTGGCCGTGACCCATCCGCGGGACGAAGTCGACAAGGCGCTGAAAACGCTGGTACAGGACGGCGTGCCCGGCGCGCAGGCGACCGTGTCGACCCCGTCCGGGCGGACGTGGTCAGAACGCGAAGGCGTCGGGAACGTCGAGACCGGGACACCGTTCCCGCACGCTTCGAAGTTCCGGGCGGCCAGCATCACCAAGACCTTCGTCGCGGTCGTGGTCCTGCAGCTGGTCGCCGAGGGGAAGGTGCTGCTGGACACGCCGATCGAGGTCTACCTGCCCGGTCTCGTCCGCGGGAACGGCAACGACGGCACCAAGATCACCGTGCGGCAGCTGCTGCAGCACACCAGCGGGATCTACAACTACCTCCGCGACCTCGATCTCGAAGAGTGGCGCCATCGCGGCGCCGAACCCGAAGAACTGGTGGCGATCGGGCTCGCGCATCCGCCGTTGTTCGCCCCCGGCACGGACTGGTCGTACTCCAACACGAACTACACCATCGCCGGGATGCTCATCGAGAAGCTCACCGGCCGTTCCGTCGCCGACGAGCTCCGGAGCAGGATCACCGGGCCGTTGGGCCTGCGCGGCACCTTCCTGCCGTCACGCGGGGAAGAAGGCCTGCCGCACCCGCACGCCAGGGGTTACGCGCCCGGGCCCGGAGGTCACACCGACTACACCGAATTCGATCCGTCCGCCGCGGGTGCCTCCGGCGGGCTCATCTCGACCGGCGCCGATCTGACCCGCTTCTACGGCGCGCTCGTCGACGGCAGGCTCCTGCCGCGCGCGCAACTGGCGGAGATGCAGCGGACCGTTCCGGCACCCGTCGGGATCCCCGGCGCGGAGTACGGCCTCGGCATCGCGTCCGTCCCGCTGTCGTGCGGGGGCCGGTTCTGGGGGCACGGAGGGAACATCGTCGGCTACGCGAACCTGTCGGGCGCCGTCCCGCATGGCAGGCGGGTCAACGTCGTGGTGAACCAGGATCCCTCGCCGTCGAAGGTGGGGGACGACCTCGCCAAGGCGCTCGACACGGGGTTCTGCGCCCGCTAGGGAGCCGGGAGCAGGTCCAGCACGGAGGTCCACGAGGCTTCCGGGGTGAGCCTCGTGGTGGTGACCCCGGCGGAGGCGAGCGTGTCGAGATGGCGCCGCCACGCCGGATGGTGGATCCGCGTGTCCTGGATCTGGTAGCCCAGCACGATCGTGATGCCCGGCGTGCCGAGGACGTCGCCGAGCAGGGTCAGCGCCTGGTTGTCGGCGATGCCCAGCGCCAGTTTCGCCACGGAGTTGGCGGACGCGGGCGCGAAGAGGAACACCTCGGGATCCGGATGCGGGCGGGGTTCGCCCGGCAGCCGGGAGGTGCTGCGGACCGGCAGTCCGGTGTGCTTCTCCAGGTCACCGAGCCCGCCGGTCGTCTCCAGCCAGCGGGCCGCGGTGGGGGTCAGCGTGATCGCGAGCTCCCAGCCGCGGTCCGCGGCCGGTTTCGCGAGCTGCGCGGCGAACCGGGTGTCCAGTCCGCCGCACGAGCTCGCGACCAGGCCGAGGACCCTGCTCACCCGGCGGTGTCCGGCTTCCGCAGGACGGCGCAGAACATCGCGTCCGTGCCGTGGCGATGCGGCCAGAGCTGGACGTACGGGCCGTTGCCGAGCTGCGGGACGCCGGGGAAGAACTCCCGCGCGTCGACGATCTGGGCACCGGCGCGGCGCGCGGTCTCCCCCACGACGCCTTCGGTCTCGGCCAGATGCGGCGAGCAGACGACGTAGGTGACGATGCCGCCGGGCCGGACCAGGTCCAGCGCCGCGGTGATCAGCTGGCCCTGCAGTTTCGTCAGGTCCGAGATGTCGCTGGGCTGGCGGCGCCAGCGTGCCTCGGGACGGCGCCGCAGCGAGCCGAGACCGCTGCACGGCGCGTCGACCAGGACGCGGTCGTAGCCCGGTTCGAGACCGGTCTCGCGGCCGTCGGCGACATGCACGGTCACCGGCAGGTCCTGGACGGCCTTCTCGATCAGCTTCGCCCGGTGCGGGGCCTTCTCGACGGCGTCGACGGTCGCGCCGGCGGCCACCGCGAGCGCGCCGAGCAGCGCCGCCTTGCCTCCCGGGCCGGCGCACAGGTCCAGCCACCGCACGTCGGTGCCGGAGACCGGGACCCTCGTGACGGCGTAGGCGCACAGCTGGCTGCCCTCGTCCTGGACCGCGGCCAGCTTTTCCTTGATCGGTTCGAGGTCGCCGGGGTCGCCGGAGCCCGCGGGCAGCCGGACGCCGTAGGGCGAGTACGGCGCGACGTCGCCACCGGTGATGGCGGCCAGCTCCTCGGCGCTGATCTCGCCGGGCCGGGCGACCAGGTGGACGTCGGGGCGGTCGTCGTCGGCCTCCAGGGCCGCCTTCAGCTCCGCTCCCTTGTCCCCCAAGGCTTCCGCGAACGACCGCGCGACCCAGCGCGGATGCGCCGTCCGCAGGGCGTAGGCGCCGATCGGGTCGGCGGCCTCGTCGGGGGCCAGTTCGTTCAGCCAGGTCTCTTCGTCCTTTTCGGACACAGAGCGCAGCACGGCGTTGACGAAACCCGCGATCCAGGAACCGACTTCGGCGCGGACGAGGTCCACAGTGGACCCGACGGCGGCGTGCTGGGGGATGCGGGTGCGCAGCAGCTGGTACGCGCCGAGCCGCAGCCCGTCCAGCACGATGGCGTCGACCTTTTCCAGTGGGCGGTCGAGACAGGCCGCGATGACGGCGTCCAGCATGCCGACCGCGCGGCAGGTGCCGTAGGTCAGCTCGGTGGCCAGCGCGGCGTCGCGGCCGGAGATCCGGCGGTTGCGCAGCAGTTGCGGCAGCACCAGGTTCGCGTACGCGTCGTCTTCGCGGACCGCGCGCAGGACGTCGAAGGCGACCTGACGAGCCGGGTCGATCTGCGGCGGGCGGCTGGGCCCTTCCTTGCGCGGGGCCGGACGGCCTCGCTGCGGCCTCGACGGCCGGCGTTCCCTACGCTCGTTCACTGCAGGCGCTCTCCTTGTTCGATCCTCGTACCGCGCGCCCAGTCGGTGGCCGCCATCCGCTTCTTCCCCTGCGCCTGCACCTCGCCCAGCCGCACCGGCTTCGACGCCGTGCCGACCAGGACCCGCTTGCGCTCCACGACCAGTTCGCCGGGCGGGGGTCCCGGCTCGTCGACGATCGTCACCGGGCCGAGTTTCAGCCGCTCGCCCCGGAATTCCGCCCACGCGCCCGGCTCCGGCGTGACCGCGCGGATCTGCCGGTCGACCGCCGCGGCCGGGTCGGCGAACGACACGCGCGCGTCCTCGACGGTCACCTTGGGCGCGTAGCTCACGCCGTCGCCGGTCTGCTCGACCGCGCGCAGCGAACCGTCGGCGATTCCGTCCATCGTGGACACGAGCAGCTTCGCCCCGGACTCCGCCAGCCTGCCGAGCAGTTCGCCCGCCGTGTCGGTGGCGGCGATCTGCTCGGTGACCACGCCGTAGACCGGGCCCGCGTCGAGTTCCTTGACGATGCGGAACGTCGAGGCGCCGGTGATCTCGTCCCCGGCGCGGATCGCGGCCTGGACCGGCGCGGCGCCGCGCCACGCGGGCAGCAGCGAGAAGTGCAGGTTGACCCAGCCGTGCGCCGGGATGTCCAGCGCGGCCTGGGGCAGCAACGCCCCGTACGCGACCACTGGGCACGCGTCGGGCGCGATCTCCGCGAGCCGGGCGAGGAACGCGGGGTCGCTCGCCTTCGGCGGGGTCAGCACCTCGATCCCGTGCTCGTCGGCCAGCGCGCCGATCGGCGACCGGACGACCCGGCGGCCGCGGCCCGCCTGCGCGTCCGGACGGGTCACGACGGCGACGACCTCGTGCTGCTCGGACGCCAGCAGCGCGCGCAGCGACGGGACCGCGGGTTCGGGGGTGCCGGCGAAGACGAGGCGCATCAACGCACCTCCGCCGGGGGGACGGGTACCTCTGACTGGGCGAACATCGCCGCTCAGTCTAGAAGGAGCTCACCGCCGGGGCGCGCTCGCTCTCCCTGTGCGCTGCGGTGGCTGCAATGAACGGTCCTTTCCTTGCAAATTTCGCAAGGAAAGGACCGTTCCTAGCACGCGAGAGAGCTGTTAGAGGCCTTCGCGAGCGAAGCGTCCTTAACGCGGCGGCCAGGGCAGCACGACGGCCGCCGAGCCGCCGCCCCGGCGCGTGGGTTCGGCCGCCGCGAGCCACCGGCCGTCCTTCAGCCGTTCGACGCCGGTCGCCGCCCCGATCTCCGCGGGTGCCGTCGAGAAGCCCTGCCCCTTGGCCTTCAGCGCCGCGAGCACCTCGGTCTGGTCCAGGAACGCCTGCTCCACCTGCGCGGCCGCGGAGTTCCGCTGCGAGGCGCGCGGTTCGGCGATCGCGTCGACCAGCTTCAGCCCGCGGTCGATGCGGCCGGTGAGGATCTGCAGCACCGTGGTGATGATCGACGCGCCACCGGGCGAGCCGACGGCGAGGAACGGCTTGCCGTGATCGAGCACGATGGTCGGCGCCATCGACGAACGCGGCCGCTTCGCCGGGCCCGGCAGGTTCGGGTCGGGCACGCCCGGCGTCACCGGGGTGAAGGAGAAGTCGGTCAGTTCGTTGTTGAGCAGGAAGCCGCGGCCCGGCACGACGATGCCGCTCCCGCCCTCCTGCTCGATGGTCAGCGTGTAGGCGACGACGTTGCCCCACCGGTCGGCGACGGTGAGGTGCGTGGTGTTCTCGCCCTCGTACGGGGTCGGCGCGGGGTTCGTCCCGGCCACGCACGGCGTGGGCTTGCGCGGATCGGCCGGCGCGACCGGGCTGGTCCCGGCCTTCGCGGGGTCGATCAGGCACGCGCGGCTGTCGGCGAACTTCTGGCTGATCAGTTCCTTCGCCGGGACGTCGACGAAGGCCGGGTCGCCGATCCACCGGTTACGGTCGGCGAAGGCGTACCGGGTCGACTCCAGGAAGTAGTGCAGATAGTCGGCCTTCTCCAGCTTCGAGAGCTTCGTGTTCTCGAGGATGTTCAGCGCCTCGCCGACGGTCAGCCCGCCGGACGACGGCGCGGGCATGCCGTAGACGTCGAGACCGCGGTATTGGGTCTTCGTCGGCTTCCGCTCGACCACGCGGTACTTCGCGAGGTCGGCGGCGGTCATGTCACCGGGACGCACCTTCAGCGTCGACGCGGGGTCGACCGGCGGCTTCCGCACCGTGTCGACGACGTCCGCGCCGATCGGGCCGCGGTAGAGCACGTCGGTGCCCTTCGCGGCCAGCTGCGCGTACGTGCCCGCGAGGTCCGGGTTCTTGAACGTCGAGCCGACCGCGGGCGGCGCGCCGCCGGGCAGGTACAGCGACCGGGTGGACGGGAACGCCGAGAAACGGGCGGCGTTGTTCGCGATCTGGGTGTTGAAGGTCTGGTCGACGGTGAAACCCTTGCGGGCGAGTTCTTCGGCGGGCTTGACCGCCTTCGCCAGCGACTTGGTCCCCCATTTGCGCAGGGCCTCCTGCCAGGTGGCGGGTGTGCCGGGGACGCCGACGCCCAGTCCGCTGGTGACGGCCTCGGTGAACGGGATCGCCTTGCCGTTCTCGACGAAGAGGTTCTCGTTCGCGGTCGACGGGGCGGTTTCGCGGCCGTCGAGGGTGTGCACCTTGCCGGAGCGCGCGTCGTAGTAGACGAAGAAGCCGCCCCCGCCGAATCCGGCGGAGAACGGGTCGGTGACGCCGAGCGCGGCGGCCGTCGCGACGGCGGCGTCGACGGCGTTGCCGCCCTCGCGCAGGATCTTCGTGCCGATCGCGGTCGCGTCCGCGTCGATGCTCGACACCGCGCCGAGATAGCCGACGGCGGTGGGCGATTTGGGTGTCGGTGGCGCTGCCGCCGCCATCCCCGCCGAGGCGGTGCCGACCAGGACGGCGATCGCGGTGACTGCGGTGATGCGTACCGGAGTGCTTCTGTGCGCGGCCATGGCGCGAGTCTGCCCCGCCTGTCCACCCCGGACAAGACCCGCCGAGACCTGCGTTCGTCGGTGGTGCGGCCCTGGCGGGATGAGCAGAATGCGGGCCATGAAGACTCCCGGCAGGCGGTGGGGCGCCTTCCTCCCGCTGCTCATCGCTCTTCCCGTCCTCGCTGTCCCCGGTATCGCGCAGGCAGAAGGCGCGAGCGCCTGCTTCGACGACTCGGCCGCGATCACCGTCGAGGAGAAGCGGCTCACCGCGACCATGCCTTCGGGTGGTCCCGCGGTCGGCCCGGAACTCGTCCGGCTCGCCGGATTCGACAAGCTCGTCTCCGACTTCACGACACGTCTCTGCGCCACGAAGACCGCTTTGCGGGCCGAGAAGCTCGCCGAGACCGCAGGTGAGGGCCTCTGGCGCACCGCGGTCGACCGCGCACAGGGCCGCCGTCCCGACCTCGGCACGATCGACAAGGCCGACGACCGGCCGCTCTACTGGGCCCGTCTCCAGATGAGCAAGGCGTTGCGGCAGTGGACGCCGCGGTTCCCGCTGTCCGCGCCCACCCGGGCGGAGCTGCTGAAGACGTTCGATTTCGGCGCGCGGGGACTCGACGACTCCCGCTTCCCCGCCGGCCCGAAGCTGCGCAGGGTGCTGGTGAGCGGTTTCGACCCGTTCACCCTCAACGGCGCGGGCGTCCGCATCGCGAACCCGTCGGGTGCTGCGGCGCTGCATCTCGACGGCAAGACGATCCAGACGCCGACCGGCCCCGCGCTGGTGCAGGCCGTGTCGTTCCCGGTGGTGTGGAGCTACTTCGACGCCGGCATCGTCGAGGCCGCCTACGGTCAGGCGTTCACGGACCGGTTCCGCCGTCCGGAGCTGATCATGACGATCAGTCAGGGCCGCCCCGGCCGCTTCGACATCGAGCGGTGGGCGGGTGCCTGGCGCGGTGGTTTCCCGGACAACCTCGACGAGCCCGTTCGCGGCCCGGTCCCGCCCGCCGACGGCTGGCCGCAGCCGGACGTCCAGTTCATCGAAACCACGCTGCCGCACGAAAAGATGCTCGCCGCGCCCGCCGGGGCGTATCAGGTGCTGTACAACGAGGCGTTCTGCGTCTGGCCGGACAGCACGAAACCGGGCACGGGAACCGCGGTGTGCCGGACGGACGCGCCGAAGCCGGGCGAGGTCGCCGCTTCGGGCGGGGGCGGAAATTATCTGTCGAACGAGTCCATGTATCGCAGCAATCGGCTCCGGACGGGCCTCGGCCTGACCGGGATCGCGGGCGGGCACCTGCACACGCCCGTCCTCGGCACGCCTGCCGACCCTTCAGCACTGACCGACGCCGATTTCGAGGCCCGGCGGGCGGCGATCTCCTCACAGATCGTCACCCTGCTCACCGCCGCCCTGGGCGGCTCCGCCACGAAGCCCGCTTCGCCCGCTCCGGGCGCTTCGGCCCGCGCCGACGTCCTCGCGACCCCCGGCACGACCCTCTGACCCCACGCATTTAGTCCTCTGAATGCGGTCGTTCGCTGTCGAACTACCGCATTCAGAGGACGAAACGCGGGGCGCTAGATGAGTTCCAGCGGGTCCAGCTGGATCCGGATGGGCTCGGACGCCTTACGCGCGTCCCGGCGGGCGGCCGCGGCGTGGACGGCCGCGGCGAGCGCCTTCCCGTCCGGACGCGCGACGCGCACCAGCGCCCGCTCCCGTTCGGCGTTGCCGTCCTCGTCGACCTCGCCGAGCGGCACCGGGCCCAGCACCTCGCCGGTCTCCGGGAGGGCGAGGTCGTCGAGCAGTCCGGCGACCGCGTCCGGCGTGCCTTCGATACTCGCCATCCGCATCGCGGGCGGGAACCCGAGTTCGCGCCGCTCGGCGAGTTCGAGGCTCGCGTGCCAGCCCGGGTCCCAGCGCACCAGCGCCTGCACCACCGAAAGGCCCGCTTCCGCGCCCACGAACACGCGGCCGCCTTCGGTCCCCGGCCGCACCAGGGCCGCCGCCGCCATCCAGCGGCGCAGGGTCTCCTCCCCCGCGCGCAGGTCCTGCCGCCCCAGCAGCGCCCAGCCGTCCAGCAGCAGCGCCGCGCCGTAGCCGCCTTCCGCGACCGGCTCCGCTCCCGGCGTGCACACGACCAGCGCCGGCTTTCCCGGCACTGAAGCCAAAACCTCCGTCGCGCCCGACGTCCGCACGGGGAACCCGGAGAACGCGCGGCCCAGTTCCTCCGCGGTGCGCTTCGACCCGACGACGACCGCCCGCAGCCGCACCGAACCGCAAGCCGCGCAATGGAAGTTCGTCTCGGGGACGCCGCACCACCGGCAGGCGGGCGGCCTCGGCGCGCCGTCGATCAGCCCGCCCGGCAGGGAAAGCGGGCCGGCGCAACGACGACAGTGCGCCGACGTCCGGCAGTTGCCGCACGCGAGCCCCGGGACGTACCCGCGGCGCGGGACCTGCACCAGCACGGGGAATCCGCCTGCCAGCGACTGCCGCGCCGCCTCGAAGGCGACCGACGGGAGCCGCGCGGCCTTGGCCGCTTCGTCCCGGGCGACGTCGAAGTCCTCGCCGACCGGAGTGACCCGCGGCGCCGCCGCCCGCAGTTCCGGACGGGCGGCCACGAGCGGCTGCGCCCAGCCCGATTCCACCAGGAACTGCGCCTCGGCGGTCCGCGCGAAACCGGCGACGAGCATGGAGCCCTTCGCGGCGTGCGCGCGATCCATCAGCACGTCGCGGACGTGCGGATACGGCGCGTGCTGGTCGAGGTGGACGTCGTCGCCGTCGTCCCACACCACGAACAGGCCGGGATCGGCGACCGGCGCGAACATCGCCGCGCGTGTGCCGACGACGACGCGCACCGCGCCGCGCAGCACCGCGAGCCAGCGGCGATACCGCTCGGCGGGGCCGAGCCCCGCGATCAGCGCGACCACGGATTCGGGGCCCAGCAAGGAAACGCACGCGTCGTGCAGCCGGGTCAGGTCACGATGGTCGGGCACGACCATGACCACCCCCCGGCCCGCCGAAGCCGCGACGGCGGCCGCTTCGGCGAGACGGCGAGGCCAGTCCTCTCCCGGCAGCGCCTGCCAGACCGCGTTGGCCGGCCGCCGTTCCGCGACGGCCTCCAGGAACGCCGGACCGCTCTGGTACTTCTCCCAGGCGGTGGTGTCGGGCGGTTCCGGCGTCGGCGCGGGCTCGGCGGGCGGTTCGCCCTCGGCCTTCGCGTGCCGGGAGGGGATCGCGAGCCGTAGGACGTCGCTGAGCGTGCCGCCGTAGCGGTCCGCGACGGACCGGCAGAGCGTGAGCAGCGCCGGGGGCAGCACGGGCTCGCTGGAGGTCACCCGGTCGATGTACGCGAGCTTGCCGGTGAACTCCGTGGTGTCGGCGCGCTCGACGAGGTACCCGTCGACGAGCTGGCCCGCGAACCGGACCCGCACCCGGCAGCCGGGGACGGCGGTTTCGTGCAGTTTCTCGGGGATCCGGTAGTCGAAGGTGCGGTCGAGATGGGTGAGCGGGATGTCCACGACGATCCGCGCGACCGGGTTCTCGGGCGCGGGGTTCTGCGCCCCACGACGGCTGGCCGTTTTCGCGCGCGCCGGTTTGGCCTTCCGCGCCGGCTCGGCCTTCGGCTCCGGAAGGTCCCACAGAGGGGTCGGTTCGGGACTGCTGCTCACCCGGTGATCTCTACCAGACGCTGTCGCCGGTGCCCGTCACCGCGTGCAATGAACTGTCCGTTACTTGCGAAATTTGCAAGTAACGGACCGTTCATTGCACGCGCTGCTGGAGCCATCTCGCTGTGGAGTGCAAGGCCCATCCTGAGTACATGAAGGCCCCCTTCCTTGCGCCTAGGTACAGGAAGGGGTCCTTCATGTACCTCCGGCAAGCGGAGACGCGCCAGCACCACACAGACCGGGGTCTCATGCCGGCGGCCTCGCGTGGTTGAAGGGACGACACGTGTGATCCGGCGGACGACACGCGTGACTGGATGGACGACACACGCGCAACCAGGCTCCGACCCGAAGATGCCGTGAAGGCCTCCTTCCCTACCCTCAAGGTAGGGAAGGAGGCCTTCACGGAACGGGATCAGGCGCCCGCGGCCGACTTCAGGTCCGCGGCCCGCGCCGTGCTCTCCCACGGGAGCGCCAGCTCGGGACGGCCGAAGTGGCCGTACGCGGCCGTCGGCGCGTAGATCGGGCGAAGCAGGTCGAGGTCGCGGATGATCGCGGCCGGACGCAGGTCGAAGACCTCCGTGATGGCGGCCTGGATCTTCGTCGGGTCGACCGTCTCGGTGCCGAAGGTCTCGACGAAGAGGCCCACCGGGGCCGCCTTGCCGATCGCGTACGCGACCTGGACCTCGGCGCGGGCCGCGAGCCCGGCGGCGACGACGTTCTTCGCCACCCAGCGCATCGCGTACGCGGCCGAGCGGTCCACCTTGGAGGGGTCCTTGCCCGAGAACGCGCCGCCACCGTGGCGGGCCATGCCGCCGTAGGTGTCGACGATGATCTTGCGGCCGGTCAGGCCCGCGTCGCCCATCGGGCCGCCGATGACGAAGCGGCCGGTCGGGTTGACCAGCAGCCGGACGTCGGAGGTGTCGAGCCCGAGGTCGGCGATCTCGGGGGAGACCACGTGCTCGCGGACGTCGACGCCGAGCATCTGCTCCAGGTCGATGCCGTCCGCGTGCTGGGTGGACACGACCACCGTGTCGAGCCGCACCGGCTGGTCGCCGGCGTACTCGATGGTGACCTGGGTCTTGCCGTCCGGGCGCAGGTACGGCAGCACGCCGTCCTTGCGGACCCGGGTCAGCCGCTGCGAAAGCCGGTGCGCCAGCGCGATCGGCAGCGGCATCAGCTCGGGGGTGTCCGAGCAGGCGTAGCCGAACATCAGGCCCTGGTCGCCCGCGCCCTGGCGGTTGATCTCGTCCTCGTCGGACTCCACGCGGGACTCGTACGCGGTGTCGACACCCTGGGCGATATCCGGCGACTGGGAGCCGATCGCGACGTTGACGCCGCACGAGTTGCCGTCGAAGCCCTTGGCCGACGAGTCGTAGCCGATCTTCAGGATCACGTCGCGGACGATGGTCGGGATGTCCGCGTACGCCTCGGTGGTCACCTCGCCGGCGACGTGCACCTGGCCGGTGGTGATGAGGGTTTCGACCGCCACGCGGCTGCGCGGGTCCTTGGCCAGCAGGCCGTCGAGGATCGAGTCGCTGATGGCATCGCAAATTTTGTCGGGATGACCCTCAGTCACCGATTCCGATGTGAACAGTCTGCTCGTGGACGCGGTCACGGTGCCCGTCACTCCCTCACCTAGACGTCTGATGCCTAGAAAGTTAGGCACCCCTCAGCTCGAACTCAAGCCTACTGACTATCGCTTTGGGGGCTCTCAACGCTTCATCAAGGTCACAACAGCATCCCACAATGTGGACGCGAGTTCTGCCTTGGCGCCAAGCGGAATCGGGATCTCGGTGCCGTCGGCCCCGAGCAGCCAGCCCGAGTTGTCCTCGGTCCCGAACGCCTTCCCTTCACCGACGGCGTTCACCACCAGCAGATCCGCGCCCTTGCGCTTGAGTTTGACCCGGGCGTGGTCGAGGACGCCACCCTTATCGTCCCCTGTTTCGGCGGCGAAACCGACGACCACTTGCCCCTGGGCGCGATTCCGCACCAGTTCGGCGAGGATGTCCGCGTTGCGGGCGAGCTCGACGACGGGATCCGGCGCGTCGTCGGACTTCTTGATCTTGTGGTCGGCCCGGTTCGATGGCCGGAAGTCGGCGACGGCGGCGGCCATCACGAGGACGTCGGCGGAGGCGGCCTCGGCGTGCATGGCCTGGCGCATCTCCTCGGCGGTCGACACGTGGACGACCTTCGCGCCCGCGGGCTCCGGCAGCGCGACGGTGTGCGCGGTGACCAGCGTGACCTCGGCGCCGCGCTGGGCGGCGACGCGGGCCAGCGCGTAACCCTGCTTGCCCGACGAGCGGTTGCCCAGGTACCGGACCGGATCCAGCGGCTCGCGGGTACCACCGGCCGAAATGGCCACGCGCACGCCTTCGAGGTCGCGCGGGAGGGCCTTCGGCACGGCGAGCAGGAGCCGGGCGAGGTCGACGATCTCGGCCGGGTCGGCGAGCCGTCCCTTGCCGGTGTCCTTGCCGGTCAGCCTGCCGGCGGCGGGTTCGGCGACGACCAGGCCGCGCGAACGCAGCAGCGCCACGTTGTCGCGGGTGGCCGGGTGCTCCCACATCTCGGTGTGCATCGCCGGGAAGAAGGCGACCGGGCACCGGGCGGTGAGCAGGGTGTTCGTCAGCAGGTCGTCCGCGATGCCGTGCGCGGCCTTGGCGAGCAGGTTCGCCGTCGCGGGCACGACGATCACCAGGTCGGCTTCCTTGCCGACGCGGACGTGCTGGACCTCGGGCACTTCGGTGAACACGCCGGTGTGCACCGGGTTCCCGGACAGTGCCTCGAAGGTGGCCGCGCCGACGAAGTTCAGCGCGGCTTCGGTGGGGACCACGCGGACGTCGTGACCGGATTCGGTCAGTCCGCGCAGGACCTCACAGGCCTTGTAGGCGGCGATCCCGCCACCCACGCCCAGAACGATCCGGGGTTTATTCACCCTCGGTGTGCTCGAGCAGACCGCCGTGGATCTCGCGCAGGGCGATGGACAGCGGCTTCTCGCGCGGGCCCGGCTCGACCAGCGGGCCGACGTACTCCAGGAGACCCTCGCCCAGCTGGGCGTAGTAGTCGTTGATCTGGCGAGCGCGCTTGGCCGAGTAGATCACCAGCGCGTACTTCGAGCTGACCTTCTCGAGGAGGTCGTCGATGGGCGGGTTGGTGATGCCTTCGAGCTCTTCGTGCAGCGTGGCCTGAGTCGTCACTCGTGGTGCTCCGAATCTTCGGTTTACTTGTCGCCGGTTATCAAGTTTAGCAACTGCTCGGCGGCCTCCCGCACGTCGGCGTTGACGACGCGCTCGTCGAACTCCCCGGCGGCGGCGAGTTCGCGTTCGGCCTCGGCCAGCCTGGCCTTCACGGCGGCTTCGTTCTCGGTGCCGCGGCCGGTCAGCCTGCCGACCAGTTCGTCCCACGACGGCGGCATCAGCATCACCAGCCGGGCCTCCGGCATCGCCTTGCGGACCTGCCGCGCGCCCTGGAGTTCGATCTCCAGGATCGCGTTGCGGCCCTCGGCCAGCACCCGCTCCACGGGCCCGCGCGGGGTGCCGTAGCAGTTGCCCGCGAACTCGGCGTGTTCGAGCAGTGCGCCCTCGGCGACCATGCGGTCGAACTCGGCCCGGTCGATGAAGTGGTAGTGCTCGCCGTCCACCTCACCCGGCCTCGGCTTCCTGGTGGTCACCGAGACGCTGAAATAGATCTCCGGATCCAGCTTGCGCAGCTCCTTGGCCACGCTCGACTTCCCGACCCCCGAAGGCCCTGAGACGACCGTGAGCCGGTGCCGGGATTCGACTCCCGCCACCGGCTCACCGCCGCGGTCAGCGCCCGGGTTCACCGGGTGGTCCTGACCGATGCCGCTCACTCGCCGCTGAATTCGGCCAGCAGCGCCTTGCGCTGCCGGTCGCCGAGGCCGCGAAGACGACGGCTGGGTGCGATCTCCAGTCGTTCCATGGTCTGCTGGGCACGGACCTTGCCGACGCCCGGAAGAGCCTCGAGCAGAGCCGAGACCTTCATCTTGCCGAGGACTTCGTTCTCCTCGGCCTGCTTCAACACGTCGACCAGAGTGGTACCGCCCCGCTTCAGCCGCTCCTTCAGCTCAGCACGGATGCGGCGGGCGGCGGCGGCCTTCTCCAGCGCCGCAGCGCGCTGTTCCTCTGTCAGCTGGGGAAGTGCCACGTTTTCCTCCGGTAGTTCTCAAATCTGGGTGGGTGTGGCGACGGTACCCACCCGTTACCTCGGCCCACAATGCGGGGGTGGCTGGTCATGACGGATTCCCGGGCCTGCTATTGGCCTTTTTCCAGGGGTCCGAGGGAATCCCGGGTCCGCCGAACGGCCGCACGCAACGCCTCCGGGTCCGGTCCGTGCTTGAGGACGTCACGGGAGGACGCCGGGAGGACCCCCGGGAGTCCTGGGCCGAAAAGGCCCCGGAGATCGGCCACGGTGGCTCCCTGGGCCCCGAAACCGGGTGCCAGGATCGGACCGTTCAGCTTGCTCAGGTCGAGCTCTCCCGGCGCGATGGTGGCGCCGACGACGACACCGATGTCACCCAGGGGGCCGACGCCCGCGTTGTACGCGGCCGCCGTGTCGACGATGTCCTGCGCGACGGTCTTTCCGTTGGGCAGCAAGGCGTTCTGCAGTCCCTGCGCCTCCGGGTTCGAAGTACGCGCGAGGACGATCAGCCCCTTGCCCTGCGCCTGCGCGACGTCGATCGCGGGCGCCAGCGAACCGAACCCGAGGTACGGCGACACCGTGATGGCGTCGGCCTCGAGTTCCGCGCCGGCGGGCAGGAACGCCGCCGTGTACGCCGCCATCGTCGAACCGATGTCGCCGCGTTTGACGTCCAGCAGGACGAGCGCGCCCGCTTCCCGGCACACCTTCATCGTCTTGGCCAGAACAGCGACCCCAGGAGGCCCGTAGGCCTCGAAAAAGGCCGACTGGGGCTTGATCACCGCGACCTCGGGCGCGAGCGCCTCAGCGGCCGTGAGGGCGAACTTCTCCAGCCCGCCCGCGTCCGCCGGGAGACCCCACGCTTCGAGCAACCCGGGATGGGGGTCGATGCCGGCGCAGAGCGGTCCCTTCTCCGCGACCGCCCGCGCCAGCCTCGCCCCGAACCGCTCGCTCATGCCTTGGCCTTCAGCGCCGCCTGCAGGCTCTGCAGCGACCGCACGCCGATGTCGCCCTTGATGACGGCCTCGATCCCGTGCACGGCCGCCGCCGCGCCCTGCACCGTGGTGATGCAGGGGATGTCGCGCGACACCGCGGCGGTGCGGATCTCGTAGCCGTCGATCCGCGGACCGCTGTTGCCGTAAGGGGTGTTGATCACCATCTGCACTTCGCCGCTGAGGATGACATCCACGACGTTCTGTTCGCCTTCGGCGGAACCTTCGTAGTGCTTGCGCACGACGGTGCAGGCGATCCCGTTGCGCCGCAACACTTCCGCGGTACCCGAGGTGGCGAGGATCTCGAACCCGAGATCCGCCAGGCGCTTCACCGGGAACACCAGCGAACGCTTGTCGCGGTTGGCGACGGAGACGAACACCTTGCCCGACGTCGGCAGCGAACCGTAGGCACCGGCCTGCGACTTGGCGAACGCCTTGCCGAAGGAGACGTCCACGCCCATGACCTCGCCGGTGGACTTCATCTCCGGGCCGAGCAGCGAGTCGACACCGTGGCCCTCGGGGGTGCGGAAGCGGTGGAACGGCAGGACCGCCTCCTTGACCGCGACCGGCGAATCGGCGGGCATGTGGCCGCCGTCACCCTCGGCCGGGAGGACACCGGATTCGCGCAGATCCTTGATCGACGAGCCGGTCATGATCAGCGCGGCGGCCTTCGCCAGCGGCACCGCGGTCGCCTTGGACACGAACGGCACCGTCCGCGACGCGCGCGGGTTGGCCTCCAGGACGTACAGGACGTCGTCCTTGAGCGCGTACTGGACGTTCAGGAGCCCGCGGACGCCGACGCCGCGCGCGATGGCCTCGGTCGAGCGGCGCACCGTCTCGATGTCGGTCCGGCCCAGCGTGATCGGCGGCAGCGCGCACGAGGAGTCGCCGGAGTGGATCCCGGCCTCCTCGATGTGCTCCATGACGCCGCCGAGGAAGAGCTCGTCGCCGTCGAACAGCGCGTCGACGTCGATCTCGATGGCGTCGTCGAGGAACCGGTCCACCAGCACCGGGTGCTCGGGGGTGACCTCGGTGGCGCGGTGGATGTAGCCGGCGAGGGATTCCTCGTCGTAGACGATCTCCATGCCGCGTCCGCCGAGCACGTAGGACGGCCGCACGAGGACCGGGTAGCCGATCTGGTCGGCGATCCGCTTCGCGCCCTCGAACGAGGTCGCCGTGCCGTACTTCGGCGCGGGCAGCCCGGCGTCGGTGAGGACCTCGCCGAACGCGCCGCGGTCCTCGGCGAGGTGGATCGCGTCCGGGGAGGTGCCGATCACCGGCACACCGGCGTCGGCGAGGCGCTTCGCGAGCGAGAGCGGCGTCTGGCCGCCCAGCTGCACGATGACGCCGGCGACGGTGCCCGACTCCTGCTCGGCGTTGACCACCTCGAGGACGTCCTCGAACGACAGCGGCTCGAAGTAGAGCCGGTCCGAGGTGTCGTAGTCGGTGGAGACGGTCTCGGGGTTGCAGTTGACCATGACGGCCTCGAAACCGGCCTCGCGCAAGGCGATCGCGGCGTGCACGCACGAGTAGTCGAACTCGATGCCCTGCCCGATGCGGTTCGGCCCGGAGCCGAGGATCAGCACCTTCGGCTTCTCGGTCTGCGGGGTGATCTCCGACTGCGCCGCGGGGTCGGTCTCGTAGGCCGAGTAGTGGTACGGCGTCTTGGCCGCGAACTCGGCCGCGCAGGTGTCGACGGTCTTGTACACCGGCCGCACACCGAGACGGCGGCGCAGCGCGCGGACGCCGTCCTCGCCTGCCAGTTCCGGCCGCAGCGAGGCGATCTGGCGGTCGGAGAGACCGATCCGCTTGGCGCGGCGCAGCAGCGGCTCGTCGAGCACCTGGGCGTCACGCACCTCGGCGCCGACCTCGCCGATGAGGGCGATCTGGTCGATGAACCACGGGTCGATCCCGGAGGCCTCGTGCACCTGCTCGACGGTGGCGCCGAACCGCAGCGCCCGCTCGACCTCGTAGATCCGCCCGTCGTGCGGGGTGCGCAGCGCCTCCAGGGCGGACTCCAGCGACGCGCCTTCGGGGTCGGGGCGGGTCCAGAAGCCGGTGGCCTTGGTGTCGATGGACCGCAGCGCCTTGCCGAGCGCCTCGGGGAAGCTGCGGCCGAACGACATCGCCTCGCCGACGCTCTTCATCGTCGTGGTGAGCGTCGGGTCCGCACCCGGGAACTTCTCGAAGGCGAACCGCGGCACCTTCACCACGACGTAGTCCAGCGTCGGCTCGAAGGCCGCCGGGGTCTCGCCCGTGATGTCGTTGCGGATCTCGTCGAGGGTGTAGCCGATGGCGAGCTTCGCGGCGATCTTGGCGATCGGGAACCCGGTCGCCTTCGAGGCCAGCGCGCTGGAGCGGGAGACCCGGGGGTTCATCTCGATGACGACCATGCGGCCGTCCTCGGGGTTGATCGCGAACTGGATGTTGCAGCCGCCGGTGTCGACGCCGACCTCGCGCAGCACCGCGATGCCGACGTCGCGCATGTGCTGGTACTCGCGGTCGGTCAGGGTCATCGCCGGCGCGACGGTGACCGAGTCGCCGGTGTGCACGCCCATCGCGTCGAAGTTCTCGATCGAGCAGACGACCACCACGTTGTCGTGCCGGTCGCGCATGAGCTCGAGTTCGAACTCCTTCCAGCCGAGGACGCTCTCCTCGATGAGCACCTCGGTGACCGGAGACTCGGTGAGGCCGGTGGAGGCGAGGCGCTCCAGCTCCTCGTCGGTGTGCGCCATGCCCGAGCCGAGCCCGCCCATGGTGAACGACGGCCGGATGACCACCGGGAGGCCGACCTCGGCGACGGTCGCGCGGACCTCGTCCATGTCGTGGCAGACCCGCGAACGCGGCACCTCGCCGCCGATCGTGCGGACGATGTCCTTGAACTTCTGCCGGTCCTCGCCGCGCTGGATGGCCTCGACGTCGGCACCGATCAGCTCGACGCCGTACTTCTCCAGCACACCGCGCTCGTGCAGGGCGACGGCGCAGTTCAGCGCCGTCTGCCCGCCGAGGGTCGCGAGGATCGCGTCGGGGCGCTCCTCGGCGATGACCTTCTCGACGAACTCCGGGGTGACCGGCTCGATGTAGGTGGAGTCGGCGAACTCGGGGTCGGTCATGATGGTCGCCGGGTTCGAGTTGACCAGCGAGACGCGCAGCCCCTCCTGGCGCAGCACGCGGCAGGCCTGGGTGCCGGAATAGTCGAACTCGGCCGCCTGGCCGATCACGATCGGCCCGGAGCCGATGACCAGCACGTGCTGGATGTCTGTCCTCTTCGGCATTACTTGGCCTTCTCCATCAAGCTCACGAACTCATCGAACAGGGGGGCCGCGTCGTGCGGGCCGGCGGCGGCCTCGGGGTGGTACTGCACCGAGAACGCGGGGACGTCGAACGCGCGGACACCTTCGACGGTGTCGTCGTTCGGGCAGTAGTGCGAGATCTGCGCGGCGCCGAACGGCGTCTCGAACCGCTGGCCCGGCTCGCCTTCGAGGGCGAAACCGTGGTTCTGCGCGGTGATCGCGACCCGTTTGGTGGCCACGTCGATCACCGGGATGTTGATGCCGCGGTGGCCGTAGCGCATCTTGTAGGTGCCCAGCCCCAGCGCGCGGCCGAGGATCTGGTTTCCGAAGCAGATGCCGAACAGCGGGATCTCCCGCTGCAGCACCGATTTCGTCAGCTCCGTCGCGTGCGCGGTGGTCGCCGGGTCGCCGGGACCGTTGGACAGGAACACCCCGTCCGCCTCGACCGCGAGCAGATCGTCCACAGTGGACGAAGAGGGCAGCACGTGCACCTCGATGCCGCGCGCGGCCATCAGGCGCGGGGTGTTGGACTTGATGCCCAGGTCCAGCGCGGCCACGCGGAACTTCCGCTCGCCCTGCGCCTCGACGACGTACGCCTGCTTCGTGCTGACCTCACCGGCGAGGTCGGCGCCCTTCATCTGCGGGCTCGCCTGCACCTGCGCGAGCATCTCCTCGTCGGAGCCCAGCGCGTCGCCCGAGAAGACGCCGGACCGCATGGCGCCCTGCTCGCGCAGGTGCCGGGTCAGCGTGCGGGTGTCCACCTCGGAGATCCCGACGACGCCCTGGCGCTCCAGTTCCTCGTCCAGCGTGCGCTTCGAACGCCAGTTGGACGGGGTGCGCGCGGGGTCGCGGACGACGTAGCCCGAGACCCAGATGCGCGAGGACTCGTCGTCCTCGTCGTTCCAGCCGGTGTTGCCGATCTGCGGCGCGGTCTGGACCACGATCTGCCGGTGGTAGGAGGGGTCGGTCAGCGTCTCCTGGTAGCCGGTCATGCCGGTGCAGAACACCGCCTCACCCAGGCTGCGGCCGCGGGCGCCGTACGCGGAACCGCGGAACACCCTGCCGTCTTCGAGGACCAGTGCGGCGGGGGTCCTGGTGTTGTTCGCGGTGCTCATCAGGCACCTCCCTTGATGTCGTTGCGGGTGTCTTGCAAAGCTTCGATCCACTGTGGATAGTCGTCGACGTCGTCGCCGCGGAATCCGGTGTCCAGCTCGACGTCGCCGGCCAGCCAGGTGATGACGAGCAGCGCGTCGATGCCCATCACCTTCCCGGCCATCCCCTTGTCCTTGCGGACGCCGGTGACCGAGGCGCGCGGGATCCAGAAGTCCGGGGCGCCGCCGCGTTCGATGGCGATGCCGTCTCCGTGCAGGCGCCACACCGCGCCGGTGCGCAGGCCCGCGCCGCGGGTGACGACGCGGTCCTGCCAGTGCCCGGCGGTCGTCGTGCTGACGTAGAGGCCGGTCGATTCGAGCGACGCCTCGCCGGGTTCCGTGGGGATCTCGGCGAACGGCGGGACCTGGACGCTCTGCGCCCGGGACTTCCGCCGCCAGCCGCGCCACATCAGGAACACGCAGAAGAGGAAGAAGGCGAAGACCGCCAAGGTCAGCAGGATCCGGTCACTCATTGCGCGATCTTCCCTTCCCGCGCGGTGATCCGCCCGCGCAGCAACGTCGCCGTCACCACGCCGGGGAGCCGCATTCCTTCGTACGGGGTGTTGGCCGCGATACTCGCGAACTCGGCCCCTCGCACGGTCCATTCGGTGTCCGGGTCCACCAGCGTCAGGTTGGCGGGTTCGCCGACCTCGATCGGACGGCCGTGGTCGGTCAGGTTGCCGATCTCGGCCGGCCGCTCGCTCATCACCCGCGCCACGCCCCGCCAGTCCAGCAGGCCGGTGCGGACCATGGTCTCGACCACGATCGACAGCGCGGTCTGCAGGCCGAGCATGCCCGGGCGGGCGTGACTCCACTCGCAGTCCTTGTCCTGGACCGCGTGCGGCGCGTGGTCGGTGGCGACGCAGTCGATGACGCCCTCGGCCAGCGCGGCGCGCAGCTTTTCGGCGTCGGATTCCGTGCGCAGCGGCGGGTTGACCTTGTTGACCGGGTCGTAGGTCGCGAGCCGCTCGTCGGTCAGCAGCAGGTGGTGCGGGGTGACCTCGGCCGAGACCTTGGTGCCGCGGTCCTTGGCCCACTTCAGGATGTCCGCGGTGCCCGAGGTCGAAACGTGGCAGACGTGCAGCCGCGCGTTCGCGTGCTCGGCGAGCAAGCAGTCGCGGGCGACGATCGACTCCTCCGCCGAGGCGGGCCAGCCGGTGTAGCCCAGGCGGGCGGCCTGCTCGCCTTCGTGCGCCTGCGCGCCGACGGTCAGCCGCGGCTCCTCGGCGTGCTGCGCGATGACCACGCCCAGCGCCGTCGAGTACTCCAGCGCGCGGCGCATGAGCAGCGGGTCCGCGACGCAAAGGCCGTCGTCGGAGAAGACCTTCACCCGGGCTTCGGACTTCGCCATGGTGCCCAGTTCGGCGAGCTTCTCGCCCTTGAGGCCCACGGTGACCGCGCCGACCGGGTGCACGTCGACCAGCCCGGCCTCCTGGCCGCGGCGCCAGACGTGGTCGACGATCACCGCGTTGTCGGCCACCGGATCGGTGTTGGCCATGGCGAACACCGCGGTGTAGCCACCGAGCGCGGCCGCGGCCGAACCGGTGGCGATCGTCTCGGTGTCCTCGCGGCCGGGTTCGCGCAGGTGGGTGTGCAGGTCGACGAAACCGGGGAGCAGCACCTGGCTGCCCGCTTCGATCACTTCAGCGTCTTCGGGCGCGTCGAGGGAACCGATGTCGGTGATGACCCCGTCCTCGACGAGCACGTCGACCGGATCGCCCTCGCCGTAGGGTCGGGCGCCCTTGATCAGGACGGTGGTCACGCGGCGGCTCCTTCGCTGGCGAGCAGGTGGTAGAGGACCGCCATGCGCACGTGGACGCCGTTGCGGACCTGTTCGGTGATGGCCGAGGCCGGGGAGTCGGCGACCGCCGAGGCGATCTCCATCCCGCGCAGCATCGGGCCGGGGTGCAGGACGACGGCGTGCTCGGGCAGGAGCTTCATCCGTCGTTCGTTGAGGCCGTAGGCGATCGAGTACTCGCGCGCGCTCGGGAAGAAACCCCCGTGCATGCGCTCCGCCTGGACTCGCAGCATCATGACCGCGTCGAGCGCGGGCAGTTCGGCGTCGAGTTCGTGCGACACCGTGACCGGCAGGCTCTCCACGCCGGCGGGCAGCAGCGTCGGCGGCGCGACGAGCACCACCTCCGCGCCCAGCGAGGACAGCAGGTGGATGTTCGACCGCGCGACCCGGCTGTGCAGGACGTCGCCGACGATCCCGATGCGGCGGCCTTCGAACGAGCCGAGGCGCTCCCGCAGTGTGGCCGCGTCGAGCAGCGCCTGCGTCGGGTGCTCGTGGGTGCCGTCCCCGGCGTTGACGACCGCCGTCCCCGCTTCGGCGAGCCAGCCCGAAAGCCGTTGCGCCGCACCGGAAGCGGGGTGCCTGATGATCACGCAGTCGGCACCGGCCGCGGCCAGCGTCAGCGCGGTGTCCCGCAGCGATTCGCCCTTGTTGACCGAGGAACTGGACGCGGAGACGTTGATCACGTCGGCGCTCATCCACTTCCCCGCGATCTCGAACGAGACGCGGGTGCGGGTGGAGTTCTCGTAGAACAGCGTGATGACGGTGCGGCCGCGCAACGTCGGCAGTTTGCGGACCTCGCGGCCCAGCAAGGTGTGCTTGAGCTCTTCGGCGGTGTCCAGCACGGCTGTCGCGAGCGCCGGGTCGAGCCCGTCGGTGGCGAGCAGGTGCTTCACGATCGATCTCCTTCTGGTTGCGCGCGAAGCAGAACCGTGTCCCGTCCGTCCACTTCGGACAGCAGGACCTCGATCCCCTCGGCGCGCGAGGTGGGCACGTTCTTGCCCACGTAGTCGGCGCGGATCGGCAGTTCGCGGTGACCGCGGTCGACCAGCACGGCGAGCTGGACCGCGCGCGGGCGGCCGTGGTCGCGCAGGGCGTCGAGGGCGGCGCGGATGGTGCGGCCGGAGAACAGCACGTCGTCGACCAGGATCACCACCGCGTCGTCGATACCGGTCGGCGGCAGCTGCGAATGTTCGAGCGCGCGGGGCGGGCGGCGGCGGAGATCATCACGGTAGAGCGTGATGTCCAGCGCGCCGGTCGGCGGACGGATACCGGAGAACTCGGCGATCTTGTCCGCGAGCCGCAGGGCGAGCGGCGTTCCCCTGGTGGGGATGCCCAGCAACACGGGCGGAGTCGAGCCACCGGCACCGAGAGCGGTCTTCTCGATGACCTGGTGGGCCATTCGGGCGATCGTGCGCGCGACATCGCCGGACGAGAGCAGCTCGCGCTCTCCCGCCGGTTCCGCCGCGCCACGCGGGCGTGACGACAAGGCGGACCTCCTTCCCCGCCTCTCTGGACGGGTCCTTAAAGGACGTCGACTTCCTGCGTAGCGAGGAAATCCCCCCGACACTAGCAGGAGCGATGGCTCATTCTTACGAGTGGCGCGCCCCAGGTGACGAAGGCCTCTCGAAAGCACCCGCTTGACCTGGTGACAACTATGCGTAACCATTACTCTGAGTATTCGACTCTAGGAGTCCCCTGGACCGGTCACCCCGACCGGTTGGGGGTGAGGAAACGGAGAACCACCAGATGGGCGATTACGCCAAGGCGCTCGGGGCCAAGCTCCGCGGGATCCGCCAGCAGCAGGGCCTGTCCCTGCACGGGGTCGAGCAGAAGTCCGGAGGCCGCTGGAAGGCCGTCGTCGTCGGTTCGTACGAGCGCGGGGACCGCGCCGTCACCGTGCAGAAGCTCGCCGAGCTCGCCGATTTCTACGGCGTCCCGGTGGTCGAGCTCCTGCCGGAGGGCCGGGTGCCGTCGGGCGCCGAGCCCGCCACGAAGATCGTCATCAACCTGGAGCGTCTCCAGCAGCTCCCGGCGGAGAAGGTCGGGCCGCTCGCCCGCTACGCCGCCACCATCCAGAGCCAGCGCGGCGACTACAACGGCAAGGTGCTCTCCATTCGCACCGAAGACCTGCGTTCGCTGGCGATCATCTACGACATGACCCCCGGCGAGCTCACCGAGCAGCTGATCGACTGGGGTGTGCTGCCGCCCGAGGCTCGACCGTCCAAAGAGGACTAGAGATGGCGACGTTTTCGGTCCGGGGGGACCGGAAACGCCAACCGGCACCACCGAGCACGAGAACGGGCCGTGCCCTCGGCAGAGGACACGGCCCGTTGTCGTACGTCTTCTAGAGGACCGCGCGCAGCCTGTCGGCGATCGTGCCGATCCGGCCGAGCACGCCGTTGACGAAACGCGGCGAGTCGTCGGTCGACAGCTCCTTCGCCAGCCCGACGGCCTCGTCGATGGCGACCGGGTCCGGCACGTCCTCGGCCCACAGCAGCTCGTAGACGCCGACCCGCAGCACGGCCAGGTCCACCGGCGGCATCCGGTCCAGCGTCCAGCCCTGAGCGTGCTCCGCGAGCAGCTCGTCGATCTGGGTCTTGCGGCCGGTGACGCCCTCGACCAGCGAGATCGTGTAGTCCGCGATCGGGTCGACCTCGACCGAACCGACCCGGTCCGCCAGCAGCGTCACCGCGTCGGCACCGCGCTGGGCGGCCTCGTACATCATCTCGACCGCGCGCTTGCGGGCCTGACGACGGCTGATCGGCCCGCCGCGGTTCGGCGACTTGCCCGATTTGGCTGAGTCGGCCATCAGCTGGAAACGCGGCCCAGGTAGCGGCCGTCGCGGGTGTCGACCTTGATCTTCTCGCCGGTGGTGAGGAACAGCGGCACCTGGATCTCGGCGCCGGTCTCCAGGGTGGCCGGCTTGGTGCCACCAGTGGAGCGGTCACCCTGCAGGCCGGGGTCGGTGTGCTGGACGATCAGCTCGACCGAGGTCGGCAGCTCGATGTACAGCGGGACACCCTCGTGCACCGCGACCTGGACCTCGGTGTTCTCGAGAAGGTAGTTCGCGTTGTCGCCGACGGTCTCGTTCAGCACGGTGATCTGGTCGTAGGTCTCCGCGTCCATGAACACGAAGTCCTGACCCTCCTTGTACAGGTAGGTCATGTTGCGGCGGTCGACGGTGGCCGTGTCGACCTTCGTCCCCGCGTTGAAGGTCTTGTCGACGACCTTGCCGGTCAGCACGTGCTTGAGCGTGGTGCGAACGAACGCGCCGCCCTTGCCCGGCTTGACGTGCTGGAACGCGGTGACGGTCCAGAGCTGGCCGTCGAGGTTGAGGACGAGCCCGTTCTTCAGGTCGTTGGTGGTGGCCACGAGTGTGCAGTCTCCTGTGTCGATCTTCCGGGCCGTCGTCAGACGACCACGAGTTCCTTGGTGCTCAGCGTGAGGAGTTCGGGCGTACCTTCCCGCACGACCAGCGTGTCCTCGATGCGCACGCCTCCGCGTCCGGGCAGATACACACCAGGCTCGACGGTGACGGCCATACCGGCGGACAGTGTACCGACGCCGGTGGTGGCCAGGCTGGGCGCCTCGTGCACCTGCAGTCCGACGCCGTGGCCGAGGCCGTGGCCGAACTCCTCGCCGCGCCCCGCGTCGACGATCACGCCACGGGCCGCTTTGTCCACTTCGGACACTTCGGCGCCGGGGAGGACGGCGTCGCAGCCCGCCGCCTGCGCGCGCTGGACCAGCTCGTAGATCTCCTCCTGCCACGCCGCGGGCTTGCCGATGACGAACGTGCGGGTCATGTCGGAGTGGTAGCCGTCGACCGTGGCACCGAAGTCGATCTTGACGAATCCGCCGGTCTCGAGCGGCGCCGAGGTCGGCCGGTGGTGCGGGATCGCGGAGTTGGCGCCCGCCGCGACGATGGTGTCGAACGAAGGCCCGGTCGACCCGTGGCCGAGCATGCGGTTCTCCAGGTCGCGGGCGACGTCGAGCTCGGTGCGGCCCGGCCGGAGCCCGCCGGCGGACACCAGGTCCTCCAGCGCCCGGTCGGCCGCCGCGCACGCCTGGCGCAGCGCCTCGATCTCCTGCTCGTCCTTGACCAGCCGCAGCTGCTCGACGAGCCCCGGCGTCCGGACCAGCTCGACGCGGTCGAAGCGGACCTTGAGGTCCTCGTGCTGCTCGACGCTCACGTGCTGGCTCTCGAAGCCGGTCTTGCCGAGCTTCTTCTCGGCGGCCAGATCGGCCAGCTTCGCCGCGCTCGCGCGGTCCAGCACCCGTTCGAGGTCGGGCACCTCCGTGGCCGACTGGACCTGGTAGCGGCCGTCGGTGCAGAAGATCGTCTTGTCGTCGCCGCTCCCGTGGACGAGGAGAGCGGCGTTGGACCCGGTGAAGCCGGTCAGGTACCTGATGTTGAGCAGGTCCGTGACCAGCAGCGCGTCCACCCCGGAGTCGGCCAGCAGGGAACGCAGCGCCGCGCGGCGGCGAGAGAAGTATTCACGCACGTCATGGAGTTTAGGGGGTGGGCGCCTACCGGCACGCGTTTCGCCTGCTGCTTGCGTTCACTGTGGCGCGCGTTCGTCCGTGAAGGCCTCCTTGAGGGACTCTGGGTCCCTCAAGGAGGCCTTCACGGACAGGGAAAGCACCCTTTCGCCCCAACAACCCCACTAGTCACAGCGTCGTCGCGTGAAGGCCCCCTTCACGCGGCTGAGCCGAGGGAAGGGGCCCTTCACGCGCATTCATCGTGGCTACTGGTGTACCTGGGGCGAATGTGGCGGTCACCGATTCCGTGAAGGCCTCCTTCACTACCTTCAGGGTAGGCAAGGAGGCCTTCACGGACTGGACGGCCGCGCACCATCGGCAGGTGAGCCCACCGGTCGCTACTGGCGAGTTAAACTCCCCCAATGGCACCGTGGCTGACTCGTGGACTCGTGATGGCGCTGCTGCACGGCGCGGCCGTCACCGTGCTGGCCAAGTACGAGGTCTTCAACCCCACCGACAAGACCCTCGTCACCTCCCTCGCCCTCGCCGTCCTGGTCGGCGCGGCGGCGGGCTGGGGCGCCGTGGACGCCTGGCAGGGCAAACCCGAACGCGGCAAGAACTGGTTCATCGCGGCGCTGATCGCCGGCCCGGTCTCGGGCGTGCTGTACGTGATCGGCCGCGCGGTGTTCGTCGACCAGACCGGCGCTTCGGAACTCGGCGGCGCACTAACCGGCGGCGCCGCCTTCTCGGCCCTGCTGGTGCTCATCCCGGCCGGGATCGGCCTGTTCGTCGGCGGCCGCATCACCAAGACCGGCGACGACGAGGATCAGCCGGCGAGCGAGAAACCGGCCGGGAAGCCGTCCCAGGCCTGATCGCTGATCTCTTCGACGGTCGAGTCGTTCAGGGCCGCCGTCCCCGCGTCCGGCACCGCGTAGAGCTTGCCGTCGAGCACCACACCGAACCCTCGACCGGGCGCGTGCACCGTCTTCGCCCCGGCGCTCAACCGCGCGGCCTGCGAGAACTTGTCGACGACCTTGAGCCGCTGGTCCAGCACCTCGCCCGCGAGCGCCGCCGCCACCGAGCGCCGGTCGACCCGCACCAGCTTGCCGTCGGCCACCAGGTCGATGGTCCGCTGCGGCGAGGGCATCGCGACGCCTTCGAACGAGGTCCGGATCCGGGCGTCGCCGTCGCACGCGCGCGAACCGCGGACGTCCAGGCCGAAATGCTTGAGGTCGGTCGGCGCCCCCGCGCCGCCGACGACCGTGGCGCGGACGACGTCGAAGGGCACCCGGTCGCAGACGTCGCCCGACGAGAGCGGCGCGTGCCCGTCGGGCCGCCGGACCAGGCCGGGGCCCTCCTTCCAGGCGCCGGGGATGAGCGACGGCCGGTACGGCTGCGCGGAGAAGTCCCTGGTCCAGAAGGTGAGCGTGGTGCCGGCGTCGGTCTCGTGCGCGATCACGAAGGCATCGAGCGCACCGACCCACATGAGGTCGGTGCTGAACCCGTCGACCAGCGAGCGGGTGCGCGGCGAGATCGTCGTGGGCTTGGCGACGAAGCCCTGCTCCCCCAGCGTCTCCACGCCCCGGGTGAACGCCGCGTCCCTAGCGCGGAGCAGGAACTGCCCCGCACCGTTCCACCCGGCGGCCTTGGCCGTGGTGTCGGTGAAGAGCACGTAGAACCAGCCATCGAGGTACACCGCCGAGGGCTGGCCCGCGCCGTAGACGTTGGCGCGGTGGACGTCGTGCGCCGGCCCGATGATCGGCTGCCCGCCGGCCGCGCGGGTCCAGTTGAGCCCGTCGGGACTGGTCGCGAGGCCGATCGAGTTGCCGAGGGCGTGATCGCCCGCCGCGCCGGTGTAATACATGTAGTAGGTCGAGCCGACCTTGATCACCGACGGGTCGCAGGTGTGCATCCCGTCGAAACCACCGGGGGCGCCGGAGAAGACCGCCGCCGGGCCACCGCCGGACGGACCGGTGAAGGGACCGTCGAGCGAGGGCGACTGCGCGTAGAGGACGTCGTCACCGGGCGGCTGGGCGCTGCCGTACTGGCTGCACCACCACATCTTGAGCTTGCCGCCGTCCCGCATCACGGTCGGGCTGTAGTTGTAGACCGCGTCCTGATCGCCCGCGGCGATCACGCCGCCACTGGCCCGGGGATCGCTCGTCGCGAGTTCGACGTCCATCGGCCGCGGCTTTTCCTGGGGCGCCTGCTGGGCTCCGCCGATCCCGCCGCCCTTGCCGTCGGCCTGGGACTGCACGTTCCCGTCGCTGCACGCCACGAGGACCGCGCCCGCCGCGACGACGGCCACCACGGCACGGGCGGGTCGCCGACCCCCACGAAAAAGGCGCATGATGGCCGAGTGTAGCGAGGCTTAACCCGGCTGGGTGACGTCAGTACCCGGGAGGGCGACCAATTCCACTTCGAAGCCGTCGGCGTTTTCGAGGTAGGCGGCGTAGTGATGGTCACCGCCCGCATTCGGATAGCGGTCCGCGAACAGGGGCGACCAGCCGTGTTCGACGGCCTTCGAAGCCAATTCGTCCACCCGATCGCGTGACTCGACATGCAGGGCGAGATGGTTCAGGCCCGGCGCGGTGCGGTCGTGCTCTTCGCCGCTGAGCGCGGGCGAACGCTCGACGACGAGATAGGTCGCGCCGTGCTTCCAGCTGACACCGGCGGGCCAGCGCTGGAACTCACGCCAGCCGAGTTCGCCCAGCAGCCAGCCCCAGCTCTCCTCCGCGCGGCCGAGATCGGGCACCCACAGCTCGATGTGGTGCGCACGGCCGTGATCCGATGGCAACGCGACGAAGACGCGATGCGGCCCGCTGCCGTAGTGGTCGCCACCGCCGACGTCGAGGAAACCCAAGCGCCGCACCAGGTTCTGACTGGCCACATTGGACTCGCCGACCAGCGCCCACACCGACGACAGGCCGAGCCCGACGAGTCCGTGCTCCAGCAGGGCCTTGGCGGCCTCGGTCGCCAGCCCCTGCCCGCCGTGCGCCCGCGCCAGGTAGTACCCGAGCTCCGGAACGCCGCCGGGAAGCTCTTGCGACGGCCGCAGATGCGCGAGCCCGATCACCTCGCCGTCGCGTTCGATCACCCAGTGCCCCATGCCCGCCGGGCCGTCGTAGGACAGCCTGCGGCCGACCATTTCGCGAATACGGTCCGGCTCGGTGAGCGGCACCGCGAAATGCGAGCTCATCGCCGGGTCGGCGAAGAGCCCGATGATCGCGTCGGCGTCGGCTTCGGTCAGCGCTCGCAGCCGCAGCCTCTCCGTCTTGAGCTCGGGAGGGTTGTTCATGCCGCGTTCGCGGCCATCCACCGCAGTGCCAGCGGGTATCCGTCGACCCCGAGCCCGGCGATCACCGCGGTGGCGATGTCGGACAGGACGCTGTGGTGCCGGAATTGCTCGCGCTTGTGCACGTTGGAGATGTGCAGCTCGATCAGCGGCGCCTTGAGCTGGGTGGCGGCGTCGCGGACGGCGATCGAGTAGTGCGTCCAGGCGGCGGCGTTGAGCACCACCGGCCAGCCGGCGTCGGCGGCTTCGTGCAGCCAGCCGACCATCTCGCCCTCGTGGTCGGTCTGCCGGACCTCGACGTCGATCCCCAGCTCCTTGCCGGTCTCGACGCAGGTGGAAGCCAGATCCGCGTGCGTGGCAGAACCGTAGATCCCGGGTTCGCGCAGGCCGAGCCTGCCGAGGTTGGGACCGTTGAGGACGAGCACCTTCACAGCAGCACGCTCCCGCCGGGCTTGGGGGCTTCACCGGCCACCACCGAGTACGCGGCGGCGAGCAGCGACGGGTCCGGGCCTTCCAGCCTGCCGGGTTTCGCGAGCCCGTCGAGGACGACGAAACGCAGCACGCCCGACCGGGTCTTCTTGTCGCCCTTCATCGTCTCCAGCAATTGCGGGAGCGCGTCCGGGTCGTAGGTGGTCGGCAGGCCCAGCAGCTTGAGCACCTTCGCGTGCCGCTCGGCGGTGGCGTCGTCGAGACGGCCGGCCAGCCGCGCGAGTTCGGCGGCGAACACCAGGCCGACGCTGACCGCCGCGCCGTGGCGCCACCGGTACCGCTCTCGGCGTTCGATGGCGTGGGCGAGCGTGTGGCCGTAGTTAAGGATCTCGCGCAGATCCGACTCGCGCAGATCCGCGGCCACGACGTCGGCCTTGACCTGGATCGAGCGGCGGACCAACTCGCCGAGGACCTCGCCGGTGGTGTCCAGCGCCGCGGCGGGATCCTGCTCGACGAGTTCGACGATCCGCGGGTCGGCGATGAAGCCCGCCTTGACCACCTCGGCCATTCCGGCGACGAGTTCGTTGGGGGGCAACGTTTCCAGCGTCGCGAGGTCGACGAGGACCGCGCTCGGCTCGTGGAAGACGCCGACCAGGTTCTTGCCCGCCTCGGTGTTGATGCCGGTCTTCCCGCCGAGGGACGCGTCGACCATGCCCAGCAGCGTGGTGGGCACGTTGACCAGCCGGACGCCGCGCATCCAGGTGGCGGCGACGAATCCGGCGAGGTCGGTCACGGCGCCGCCGCCGTGCTCGACGACCACGCCCTGGCGGTCGAGGCCGATGCGGCCGAGGACCTCCCAGCAGAAGCTGGCGACGGTGAGCGCCTTGCCGTCCTCGGCGTCGGGGATCTCGACCCGGTGCGCGTCGATCCCGGCCTCGGCCAGTTCGTCGCGGATGGCCTCGGCGGTGGTCGTCAGCGTCGGCGGGTGGATCAGCGCGACCTTGGAGGCGTCGGCGAGCTGCTCGGTGAGCTCGCCCAGCAGGCCGCGGCCGATGACGACGTCGTACGGCTTGGCGGTGTTGACGGTGATGCGGACCGGCTCGGTCATCGTTCCCCTCACTTCGGCGGAAGCCGCTTGGCCCTCGCGACCTCGCAGGTGATCTTGCCCTTGACCGGGGTGTCCCCCGGGATCTCTTCGGTCACCTTCTGGCCGGGCGTCATCCGGTTCTTCGCGAACAGCGCTTCACCGGCGGCCTTGCCCTCGGCGTCCTTGATCGCGATGGTGACGGCGTACCGCGCGTCCTCGCCCGTGCTGTTGGTGACCTCGATGGTGATCTTCGGGGTGTAGCTGTCGCTGTCGCATTTGGTGACCTTGACGTCGGCCGCGACATCGGCCTCGGGCGCGGCGCTGGTGGCCGCGCTCGTCTGGATCACGTCCGCGCCGGGAGGTTGCCTTTCCTCACCGCACGCGGTCAGGGTCAAGGCCACGACGGCGAGGACTCCGGCGGTGGTGCGCTTCATGCTCGTTCCTTGCTGATCTCGGTCAGCCCGATGACGGCGGCCTCGACGACCTCGTCGGCGGTCAGCTGGTCGGTCTCGATCTCGAACGTGGCCACCTCGCGGTACACCGGCAGGCGCGCGTCGAGGAGCGCCTTGTAGGTGGCGCGGGGGTTCACTCCGGCCAGTAGCGGGCGCGCTGTCGAGAGCCCGGCGCGCTGGACGCCCGCGGCCATCCCCACGTTGAGGAAGATCACGGTGTGCCCGGCCAGCCGTTCCCGGGTGCCCGGCGTGATCGGCGCTCCCCCGCCCAGGGAAAGGACGCCTTCGTGCTCGGCCAGCGCCTTCGCGACCATCTCCTCCTCCAGCGCGCGGAAGGCGGGCTCGCCCTCCTCGGCGAAGATGTCGGTGATGGGCTTGCCCGCGCTCGCGACGATGTCGTCGTCGCTGTCGCGGAAGGCGAGACCGAGCCGGGCGGCGAGCGCCGGGCCGACCGTGCTCTTGCCCGAGCCCGGCGGCCCGATGATCACCGCGCGAGGAGTCACCAGCGCTCCTCGAGCGCCTTCAGGTAGGCCTCGACGTTGCGCTTGCCCTCGACCAGCGAGTCGCCGCCGAACTTCTCCAGCGCGGCGTCCGCGAGCACGAGCGCGACCACCGACTCCAGCACGACCCCGGCGCGGGGTACCGCGCAGACGTCGGAACGCTGGTGGATGGCCACCGCCGGTTCCCCGGTGGTGACGTCCACAGTGGACAGTGCTTTGGGGACGGTCGAGATCGGCTTCATGGCGACGCGCACGCGCAGCGGCTCGCCGTTGGTGATACCGCCTTCGAGCCCGCCCGCGCGGTTGGACCGGCGGGTCACCCCGACCGGGCCGGTGCCGCGGTCGATCTCGTCGTGGGCCTGGCTGCCCCACCGCTTGGCCGTGGTGAAGCCGTCGCCGACCTCCACGCCCTTCATCGCCTGGACGCCCATGAGCGCGCCGGCGAGGCGGGCGTCGAGCCTGCGGTCCCAGTGGACGTGCGAGCCGAGGCCCGGCGGCAGACCATAGGCGATCACCTCGATCACGCCGCCGACGGTGTCACCCGCCTTCCGCACGGCGTCGACCTCGGCGACCATCGCGTCGGTCCCCTCCTGGCCGAAGGCGCGGACCGGGCTCTCGTCGATGGCCGGAAGGTCCGACGGCACCGGCAGCGGCCCCTCGGGCGCCGAGGCGCCGCCGATGGACACCACGTGGCTGAGGATCTCGACCCCGAGCAGCTGCTTGAGGTACGCGCGGGCCACCGTGCCGAGCGCTGTGCGGGACGCCGTCTCACGGGCGCTCGCGCGCTCCAGCACCGGACGGGCCTCGGGGAAGCCGTACTTCTGCATACCGGGCAGGTCGGCGTGGCCGGGCCGGGGACGCGTCAGCGGCTCGTTGCGCGCGAGGCCTTCCAGCTCCTCGGCGGGCACGGGATCGGCCGACATGACCTTCTCCCACTTGGGCCACTCGGCGTTCTCGATCTGGACCGCGACGGGGCCACCCTGGGTGAGCCCGTGCCGGACACCGCCGGTGAACTCGATGTGGTCGGTCTCGAAGCCCATCCGGGGGCTGCGGCCGAAGCCGAGCCTCCTGCGCGCGAGCTGCTCGCCCACTTCGGCGGTGGTGACCTCGACCCCGGCGGGCATCCCTTCCAGGATGGCGGCGAGGGCGGGTCCGTGCGATTCCCCTGCGGTTATCCAGCGCAACACCTGACAGATCCTGTCACAACCTCCCAACCTTCCTAGGAAGGGTCGGGCTATCCAGGACCCGGTCCGGCGAAGACGGCGAGCGCCCACGCCGCGACCAGGAGACCGGGGCCGTGCGGCACCGTGGGATGCCGGGGTCCGCCCACCGCGAGCGCCACGCTCAGTAACGCGGCTGCGACGGCGCCGAGCACGATGGACGGCCAGCCCGTCGCCGCGAGGACCGCGCCGAGGCTGCCGGCGAGCTTCACGTCCCCGGCGCCGAGCGAGCGCGGCGACACCGCGTGGACGAGCGCGTGCGCCCCGCCGAAGACCAGCGCGCCCAGCACCGCCCGCCACGCGATGGCGGCTCCTCCGCCGTGCGCGGCGATCCCCAGCGCGACGGCGAGCGCCGGGTACGCGGGCAGGGTGAGGATGTCGGGCAGACGGCGGTACTTGAGGTCGGCGAGCGCGAGCGGGACCGCGAAGACGGTCAGCACGGCCGGGACCGCGAGCCACCACGACGGCCAGGCTCCCGACTGGTACCTGAGGCAGACCGCGACGAGCGCCACCGCGGTGAGGGCGGCGGCCCATGCCGTGATCGGCGCTCCGGCCCGGCGCAGGCAGGGGCGCGTGACGAGCGCCGACCCGGCGCCCGCCACCGCGAAGGCGATCGGCGTGAACACGAGATCAAGAGTGCGTCCGGTGCTGCGCGGACGGCAAGATTTTCTTTTCGTGACAGGGACTTTCACGCACTTTCGGCAGGTGGGGCAGGGGTGCGGAAGTCGTGAACGGACCGTTCACGCACGGGCGCGCGGCGCGGGGGCGGCCGGGTTGGTCGTGAGTGGCGTTTCGGGTTAGAACCCGAAACGCCACTCACGACCAACTGGACCCAATCCACCCCGCCCCCGGCACCGAAGACCTGTCATGACACCGGGATCAGGGGTTCATCCGCAGCAGCGGGAGACCCGACGGCGTACGGATCTCGAGCGCCTTGATGTCCCCGGTGCGCATCGCGGTGCCGACCACGATGTGCGCGGTGTCCTTGGGCATCGCACGCCAGGAGGCGAGCTCGCTGGTGCCGCCGGAGGCGCGGACGGCGACCAGGATGTAGTCCCCCGTGCGGTTGCCGCCGTAGCTGCACGTCATGTCGACCTTCGTGCCGGTGTCCGTGGCGGACATGGCGATTTCGGCGGTCACCGGGTAGTCGCCGAGCGGGATCATCGGGTCGCCTGCCGCCGCCGTCGGCCCGGTCAGGACGACCACGAGCGCGACGCCCGCGGCCACGGCCATCCCGGCCGCGGTGGTGGTGATCGCCCGTTGGATCCGCCTTCCCCGGCGGACCCGTTTGAGCACGGTCGGCAGCAGATCCGGCGAGGGCACCGGTTCGTCCTCCAGCAGGGCGGGAGCACCCGCCTGGGCGAGCAGCCCGGGGATCCCGGCCAGGTCGCGCACGGAGGCCGCGCAGCGGTCACAGACGCGAAGGTGTTTCTCGTAGGCGGACCGGTCTTCCGGGGACAACGCACCGAGCACGTAGGCCGCGTCGTAGGTGGCGAAGGGGTCGGTCATTGAGTCACCCCTCTTTCCTCCAATATCAGCCGCAACGCGCGCAACGCGTAGTGCGTCCGCGACTTGATCGTCCCTTCGGCCACACCCAGCCGCTTCGCGGCGTCGGCGACGGAGTAGCCCTGGAAATAGCACAGGACCAGGACGTCCCGGTGCCTCGGCGAGAGCTCGCCGAGCGCTTCGGCGACCAGCCAGCCCTGGACCGCCCGTTCCGTGCCGTCCGTGACCGCCGTTTCGGGCGGTCGACCGGTCACCACCTCCGGATGCGCCTCGGAGGCCCGCCAGTCGTCGATGGCGATCCGTCTCGCCACGGTGAACAGCCAGCCGCGCGCCGAGCCCTCGGTCTGGTCGAGCACCTTGGCGTTGCGCCAGGCCCGCAGCAGCGTCTCCTGGACGACGTCCTCCGCGCGGACCCGGTCGCCGCTGGTGAGGTGCAGTGCGTAGGACCAGAGCGCCGCCGCGTGCTCGTCGTGCAGAGCCCGCATCAGCCGGTCCTCCGCGAATTCCTTCACCGATCCGTGCCTTCGCGGTTGAAGAGCAGCGGAAGGGCGAAGACCACGCAAGCCACTTCGGTGATCAGGCCCCACAGCTCGGCCTGGGTCGTGAAGCGCTCAGAGACGCCGAAGAACCCCGTGGTCAGCGAGAGCACGTACGCGCCCAGCGTGGCCAGGCCGAAGCCGATCGCCGCGAGCGCGGGAAGCCAGTGGTGCCAGACCAGGACGGCGATCGCGATGACCACTCCCGCCACGACGTTCACCAGGAAGAGCGGGCCGACCACGTCCGTTTCCGAGGCCCAGTCCTGCCATACGACGTAATGCACCCATGCCGAGCCGAGGAGGCCCGCCGCCACCACCGCCCGTGACAACCACCGGATCATGTCCGTATCTCTTTCCCGCGTGTTCGGTTCCCCTATGCCTTTGAACACGGAAAAGAGGGCCTCGCGGTTCAATCCGGCACCCGATGGCCGCCGAAATTGAACCGGATGGGTGCCCGGACCGTGTGTAGGGGCATGACTGCCGAACTCCACTCCCGCCGCAAGGTCCTGACCACCGGCGCCGCGGTCGCCGGTGCCGCCGCCGGGGCCGTGGCCCTCACCGCCTGCGGAAGCGACAGCGCGCCGTCCGGTTCGACCGCCGCACCGCCCGCCGCGGCGCCGGGCGAGACCCTGACCGCGCTCTCCGACATCCAGGTCGGCCAGGCGAAGGCCGCCAAGACCGCCGACGGCAAGGACGTCATCGTCACCAGGACCGCCGAAGGCACGGCCGCCGCGTTCAGCGCGATCTGCACCCATCAGGGGTGCGCGGTCGTCCCCGAGGGCGCGGAGCTGAAATGTCCCTGCCACAACTCGATCTTCGACGCCGCGACCGGCGCGGTCAAAAAGGGGCCGGCGGATCAGCCGCTGCCCTCGATCGCGGTCAAGGTCACCAACGGCCAGGTCGTCACCGCCTAGAAACACGAGAAAGGTCCCTTTAGGACGCGAATATCGTCCTAAAGGGACCTTTCCGGCGAGATTTCAGCTGTCCCAGGTGAAAATCGGGTCGCCCGCCTCGACGTCGCCGCCGGTGAGCAGTCCGGAAAGGACCTCCGCCTTCGCGTCGAGCGCCACCACGGGCACGATCGGCGAGTAGCCGGCGGCCTTGACCGCGTCGGGGTCCCAGCCGACGACCGGCTGCCCGGCGCGGACGGCCTCACCCTTGACGACGTGGAGGGTGAACCCCTCGCCTTTCTGCTTCACCGTGTCGATCCCCAGGTGGACCAGCACGCCGCGGCCGTCCTCGGTGGCCACCACGAAAGCGTGCGGGTGCAGCGTGACGACCGTCCCGTCCACCGGGGCGACCGCGTCCTGGCGCCCGCCCGAGGGCAGGACCGCGATGCCGGGGCCGACCATCGCCTGCGCGAAGACCGGATCGGGCACTTCGGTCATAGCGGTCGTCTTGCCGCTCACCGGGCTGAGGATCTCGAGACTCACAGCAGATCCTCGATCTCGCTGGCGATGTTGTCGGCCTCGGGGCCCACGATGACCTGGACACCGGCCCCCATGCGGACCACGCCCATCGCACCGGCGGCCTTCAGTGCCGCTTCGTCGAGCAGGCTCATGTCTTCGAGCTCACAGCGGAGCCGGGTGATACACCCCTCGACCTCGATGACGTTCTCGGCACCGCCGAGGCCCGCGAGGATCTTTTCCGCCCTGTCATCCGCCATCGCGGTCTCCCTGTTCCCTGTCGGTTTCCCACATGCGAACCAGCTCTACTACGCCGTTCGCCGACTCGCACCCGATCCCTGGCCACGAACGCGTAACGGTGGTTGACACCCGCTCGTGCGACGGAGCATCCTGCCCCATCGGATCATTGGTCTAGACCGGAACGTACCAATCTTCCGGACCAGATGCGAGTACGGGTTACCCGAACAGACCGGCCCGAAAGGACGGTGAACGTCATGAGCGCTTCGGCGCAGCTGCCGCCGTCCGACCGTGTGATCAACGGACCGACGCCCAAGCACGCCCAGCTGCGGGAGATTCTGCGCCGCACGGTGGAGCGTGAGCTACCCCCCGGTTCGCCGATCCCCTCGGAACGTGACCTCGCCGAGACCTACCAGGTGTCGAGGCTCACGGTCCGCTCGGCGATCGGGAAGCTGGTCGAAGAAGGACTCTTGTCGCGGGTGCGCGGCAAGGGGACGTTCACCGCCGCGAGGCGGATGGAACTGCAGCTCTACCTGATGTCCTTCACCGAGGACATGCGCCGTCGCGGGATGACGCCGACCACGGAGGTCGTCAAGACCGCCACCGAGGTCCCGCCCGCCCCCTCGGCACACGCCCTCGGCCTGGCCGCCGGGACCCCGGCGCACCATCTGGTCCGGCTCCGCCGGGCCGACGGGGTGCCGCTGGCGGTCGAACGCGGCTGGTATCACGCGGGCCGGATGCCCGGCCTGCTCGACCTCGATCTCACCCGATCGTTGTACGTCCAACTCGCCCAGTCGTACGACCTGCGCCCGGATCACGCGTGGCAGACGGTCTGGGCCGAATCCGCGGACCGCGAAACGGCACGCCTGCTCGGCATGCGCGCCGGCAGTCCGCTTCTCGTCTTCCGCCGGGTCTCCAGCGTCAACGGGGAACCGATCGAAGACATGACTTCCTGGTACCGGGGCGATCACTACCAGGTCACCATGCAGCTGGACCGGAACACCCCGGATTCCGGTCAACATCCTCACTACGGAGGTACCCGATGAGCTCCACCACCGCGGAGGGGGCGAAGGGCAAAGGCAAGGGACTGGCCGGGCTTCAACGCTTCGGCCGTAGCCTCATGCTCCCCATCGCCGCCCTGCCCGCCGCCGCGCTCCTCAACAGGTTCGGTCAACCCGACCTGCTCGGCGAGAAAGGGCTCGGCTGGAACAAAGTGGCCGAGGTTCTCGGCGCGGCCGGCAACTCGCTGTTCAGCTGGCTGCCGCTCCTGTTCGCGGTGGGTATCGCCGTCGGCTTCGCCCGGAAGAGCGACGGCGCGACCGGGCTGGCCGCAGTGGTCGGCTTCTTCGTGTTCACCAGCGTCCTCCAGGTCTTCGCGCCGTTCTCCGAGCTGCCGGGCTGGAACCCCGAGAAGCCCGCGGGCCTGATGCTCAACCCGATGAAGTGGCCCTACAGTGTGCTGGCCGGTGTGATCGTCGGCCTGGTCACCGCGCTGCTGTGGCAGAAGTTCTACCGCATCAAGCTGCCGCCGTACCTGGCCTTCTTCGGTGGCCGCCGGTTCGTGCCGATCATCACCGCCGTGACCCTGATGGTCCTCGCGGTGCCGCTGGGCCTGGTCTTCCACTGGGTCAACGACGGCATCCAGGCCGCGGGCGAAGCGGTCACCGGCGCCCCGGTGGTCGGTGGCGGCATCTACGGTGTGCTCAACCGCCTGCTGATCCCGGTCGGTCTGCACCAGCTGCTGAACGTGCCGGTGTGGTTCATCTTCGACGGTGGCGACCTCACCATGTTCTTCGAGGGCGACCCGACCCGCGGCACCTTCATGACCGGCTTCTTCCCGATCTTCATGTTCGCCATCCCCGCCGCGGCGCTGGCGATCTGGCAGAGCGCCAAGCCCAGCCAGAAGAAGATCGTCGGCGGTGTGATGATCGCCGGTGCGCTGACCTCGTTCCTGACCGGTATCACCGAACCGATCGAGTTCTCGTTCATGTTCGTCGCGTGGCCGCTGTACCTGATCCACGCGGTGCTGACCGGTACGTCGCTGGCACTGGTGAACGCGCTCGACATCCACCTCGGCTTCGGTTTCTCGGCCGGTGCGATCGACTTCGCGCTCAACAGCGGTCTCCCGGCGGCGAGCGGCAACGTCTGGCTGCTCATCCCGATCGGTCTCGCCTACGCGGTCGTCTACTACGTGATCTTCCGGTTCGTGATCAAGAAGTGGAACCTGCGGACCCCCGGCCGCGAGGACGACGCCATCGAGGCGGATCTCGAAGCCACCGCGGCGAAGCCCGTCAAGTAGTTTCAGCTCAGCAGAACCAAAGGCACGAAAGGGAAAGAACATGCCGGAGAAACGCGTCACCGTGGCCAGCAAGGTGGGCCTGCACGCCAGGCCCGCGGCGACGGTCGCCAAGGCGGCCGCGGCGCAGCCCGTCGCGGTGCACATCGCCAAGGCGGGCGGTGACCCGGTCGCGGCCGGCAGCGTGCTGAACCTGATGACGCTCGCCGCCGGTTACGGCGACGAGGTCATCATCAGTGCCGAGGGTGAGGGGGCCGAGGCGGCCGTCGACGCCATCGCCGAGCTGGTGGCGACCGACCTCGACGCCTGATCCCGATCCCTGCGAAGCCCGGGCCGCCCCGACCGGCCCGGGCTTCGTAGGGTGTTGGGCATGGAAAGCGTGCGCAGGATCGAACAGTGGCCGGTGGACAACGCCGCCACGGCCGTGGTGACCGCCGCCGGTGACGTGCTGGGCACGCACGGCGACCCGACGAAGGTGTACCGGCTGGCGTCGGTGACCAAACCGCTCACGGCCTACGCCGCGCTGATCGCCATCGAAGAGGGCGTCGTCGAACTCGACACCCCCGCCGGGCCGGAGGGGTCCACGATCCGGCATCTGCTCGCGCACACCTCGGGCCTGGCCTTCAACGAGCACAAGGCGATGGCCGCGCCCGGCAACCGGCGCCTGTACTCCAATGCCGGCTTCGAACAGCTCGCCGACGCGCTCACCGAGCATTCCGGCATCCCCTTCGCCGACTATCAGGCGGAAGCGCTTTTCCAGCCGCTGGGCATGAAATCGACCAAGCTGACCGGCTCCCCCGCTTCGGGCGCGGAGTCCACTGTGGACGATCTGGTCGCGTTCGCCGCCGAACTGCAGGCCCCGAAGCTCATCGCCGCCGAAACGGTGCGCGAGGCGACTTCCGTGGTCTTCCCCGGGCTTTCCGGTGTCCTGCCCGGCTTCGGCCACCAGAAACCGAACGACTGGGGCCTCGGCTTCGAGATCCGCGACCACAAGAGTCCACATTGGACCGGTGCGTCGAGCTCGCCGCGGACCTTCGGCCACTTCGGGCAGTCGGGCACCTTCCTCTGGGTCGATCCCGACGCCGGCGCGGCCTGCGTCGCGCTCACCGACCGCGCCTTCGGCCCGTGGGCGGCCGAGGTCTGGCCGCCGTACACCGACGCCGTGCTGGCCGAGCTGGGTGACCTCACTCCATGACGCGGATCGGTGAGCCCGCCTGGAAGGCCGCGATGTCCTCGACCGCGTCGCGGTAGAAGATCTCGTAGGCCTCACGGGTGACGTAACCGATGTGCGGGGTGAGCACGACGTTGTCCAGCGTCCGCAGCGGATGCTCCGACGGCAACGGCTCCACGTCGTAGACGTCCAGCGCGGCGACCGCGATCTCCTTGCGGCGCAAGGCGTCCACCAGCGCGGCTTCGTCGACGATCGGCCCGCGCGAGGTATTGACCAGCATCGCCGTCGGCTTCATCGCGGCGAGTTCGGGCGCGCCGACCAGCCCGCGGCTGCGGTCGCCGAGCACCAGGTGGATCGACAGGACGTCCGCGCGGGCGAACAGTTCGTCCTTCGACACCGCGGTCACCCCGTGCGGGCCGGCCTTCTCCTGGGTCAGGTTCGGGCTCCACGCGATGGTCTCCATCCCGAACGCCTGGCCGATCTTGGCCGCGCCCGCGCCGAGCCTGCCGAGCCCGAGCAGGCCGAGCGTCTTGCCGGACAGGATCGTGCCGACGGTGGTCTGCCAGCCACCTTCGCGCATGTTCCGCGACTCCACCGGCACGTTCCGGGCGGCGGCGAGGATCAGCGCCCAGGTGTGCTCGGCCGCGGGGGCCGCGATGTACCCGGTGGACGAGACGACCACGCCGTTGCGCCGGGCGGCGGCCACGTCGATCGCGGCGTTGCGGCGGCCGGTACTCACCAGCAGCTTGAGCGCGGGAAGCCGGTCGAGGACCTCGGAGGGGAAGCGGGTGCGTTCGCGCATCGCCACCACGACCTCGAAGTCACGCAGGCGGCCCACCACGTCGGCGGGATCCGCGAACGGCTTCGTGAACACCTCGATCTCGGCGCCGAGGGAATCCCAGTCCCCGAAACCGAGCGCCACTTCCTGGTAGTCGTCGAGAATCGCGATCTTCATGCCCTCAGGCTAGTTCAGCTCTTTCGAAGAACCCGAACGGCGAGGCCTGTGGTTCCATGGCGGCGAAGTGTGTCTCCGAGCGGAGGAGCGGGATGGACGACGGCGGGATCCTGGCGTGGACCGAGACGGAAAGGCTGAGCTTCGCGGATCTGCTGGAGAGCCTGGACGAGCAGGACTGGTCGGCCAAGACGCTGTGTACGGAGTGGACGGTCCGCGCGATGGCCGGCCATCTCGCGCAGACCACCAGGAACCGGCTCAAGGACACCCTCGTCGGGATCGTGAAGGCCAAGGGCGACTGGGACCGGATGAACACCGACCAGGCCATCGCCTACGGCGCGCGGTTCTCCCCCGCCGAACTCGTCGCCCAGATCCGCGAGGACGCCGGATCGGCCCGCCGTTCGCCCGGCGCCAAACCGATCGACCCGCTCGCCGACGTGCTCATCCACGGCCAGGACGTCGCCCGCCCGCTCGGTATCGCCCGGCCGATGCCGGAGGAGCCCGCCATCGCGGCGCTGGAACACCTGCTCGTCAGCCCGTTCTGGGGCGCGAAGAAACGCTGCAAGGGTCTCCGGCTGATCGCCACCGACGCCGGGTGGACCGGCGGAACGGGCCCCGAGGAGGTCCGGGGCCCGCTCGTCGACCTGCTGCTGTCCGTGAGCGGCCGGAGCACCGGGCTGGCCACCTTGACCGGCCCGGGCGCGGCGCTGCTCGGCTCCCGCTGAGTCCTACCAGCGAGGAACGAACACGTCGACACGCACCAGGTGGTGGTCCGAAGCGTCGTTGAGCCGGGCCAGCGGTGACTCGGGCAGCGGCCAGAAGACCTCGGCACGCCAGGGGATCAGGCCCTTCGACGGCAGGACGTAGTCGATCCGCAGGTTCCCCGGCGCCTTGTCGTTGAAGTCGCCGGTGTCGTGGTACGGGTCGCCCTTCTGGCCGATGTTGGCGCCCGCCTGGTCCTGAGCGGCCCGCACACCGCCTTCGCTGCCCGGCCGGGTCTCGATGACGCGAGGCGCGTTCAGCAGGCGTGAGATGGCGCCCGGGACGCTGTCGCCGTCGAGCGGGTCGGAGTTGTAGTCGCCGGCGACGACGAACTTCTCGTGCGCGCCCAGCCCGCCGCGGCGGCCGCGGTCGTCGTGGATGTAGCGGCCCTTGCCCGGGGTCACGTAGTCCGCCCAGAAGCGGATCTCGTCGTTGTTGCGGGTGCCGTTGCGGTCTTCGGGACCGTCGAAGGTGGGCGGCGTCGGGTGCGCGGCCAGGAAGTGCACGGTCGAGCGGCCGATCCGGATCGGAACGTCCCAATGGGACTTCGACGACAGGCGCAGCACGTCGAGCGCCTGCGGCGAGTACCAGTCGTTCGGCGCTGCGGTGGCCGGGTCGTCGGGCAGCAGCGCGCCCGGCATGTCCTTCCAGAGGAATTTCTGGAACGTCCGCACGCCGTCGGTGTCGATGGGGTACCTGGACAGCACGAGCATGCCGTACTGGCCCTCGAAGAGGCCGAAGCCGTGCGCGTCGTTGCCGCCGCCGACCTTGCCGTCGCGGTCGAGGTCGAAGCCGGTCGCGACGCCGGTGTTCGAGGGCGCGGTGAAGGCGTACGGGTAGTCGATCGGGGCGGCGCCGTTCTGGCCGCGCTTCAGGTAGTTCTCGCGGAACAGGTCCGCGGCGCGGTTGCCGGGCACGTAGTCGAACTCGTTGATCAGCAGCACGTCGGGCCGGTTGCGCTGGATCACCTCGGCGACCTCGTTCGCCTGCGCGTTGCCCGGCTGCGACAGATCGGTCACGAGCTGACCGGCGGCTCCGCGGTTGAGCGAAGCGTTGTACGTCGCGAAGCGGACGTTCTTCCCGACGGCGGCTTCCGCCGGTGTGGCGGCCAGCAGCGTGCCGGCCAGCAAGGCGCCCGAAGTGAGCACGGCGGCGATGCGTTTCACGGTCTTACCTCCCAGAGTCGAGGCGACCTTACGCATCCCTCGTGGCCGGTGGGGTGAGGTTCAGGTGAACAGCGTCTCTTGAACGCGTTCAAAATCTCGGCTACGGTTCTTCTTGAACACGTTCAAAAAGGAGGTCCCCATGCAACCCGTAGTCGTGGCCTACGCCCTCTACCTGGTCATCGCCGTCCCGTTGACCGTGCTGGTCGCCCGCACGCTGAGCAAGCACGGCAAGACGTTCCTGGAAGACGTCTTCCCGGACAACCCAGCGCTGGCGCAATCGGTGAACCAGCTGCTCGTCGTCGGGTTCTACCTGGTCAGCCTGGGTTTCGTGACCCTGTTCCTGACCAGCGACGACACCGTCCTCGACGCACGCGACGTCTTCGAGATGCTGTCGGTGAAGGTCGGCACCGTGGCGCTCGTGCTCGGCGTGATGCACGTCGGGAACGTGCTGGTGTTCAACGGGATCCGGCGCAAGCACCTCAACCACGCCGCCGAACGGCCCGCGCCGGTGCCGCCGCCCTACCCCGGCTACCCGGCGCCCGCTCCGCACCCGGCGCCCTGACCGGATAACGTGCAGTGGTGGCGAAGAGTGAGGAAACCAGGTCACTGATCGTGGCGACCGCGTTGCGGCTGTTCGCCGAGAACGGCTACGACCGCACGACCATGCGGGCCATCGCCGCGGAAGCGGGCGTGTCGGTCGGGAACGCCTACTACTACTTCGCCTCGAAAGACCAGCTGATCCAGGGTTTCTACGACGAGATCGCGAAGGCGCACCTGACGTCCGCGCGTCAAGCGATCGAAGGTGAGCGGGACTTCAGCGCGCGGCTCAAGACCGTCCTGCTCACCTGGCTCGACGTCGCCGAGCCGTATCACCGCTTCGGCACCCAGTTCTTCGTCAACGCCGCCGACCCGGACTCTCCGCTGAGCCCGTTCAGCGAGGAGTCTTCGCCGGCACGCGACGCCTCCGTCGGCCTGATGCGCGACGTCATCGCCGACTCCGACGTCAAACTCGACCCGGACCTGCGCGACGACCTGCCCGATCTGCTGTGGCTGTATCAGATGGGGGTCGTGCTGTTCTGGGTCCACGACCGGTCCGCCGGGCAGAAACGCAGCCGGATCCTGGTGGAGCGGACGGTGCCGCTGATCGCGCGGCTGGTGGGGCTTTCGCGGTTGCGGGTGCTGCGGCCGGTCAGCCGGGAGATCGTCTCGCTGATCCGGGACCTCTCGAAGCGGGACGACATCGCCTGAAACGCGTTTAGTCCTCTGAATGCGGCAAGGGAAAGCCCGCATCCAGAGGACTAAATGCGGCGTGGGTCAGGGCTCCCGGACGGTCCGGAAGTACAGGAACCGAGGTTCGGTCCGCAGCTTCGCGTACCACTTCGGGTCCGATTCGGCGACCGCCTCGTCCGGCATCGGCTCGACCAGCCTGTCGACGGCGAACCCGGCGTCCCGCACCGCGCCGAACGTCCAGCTCAACGGCCGCCTATAGAACCGCACCTGCTGTCCGGCCGGGAACTCGTCCTCCAGCAGTTCGAGCTGGAAGTAGTTCCGCTTGCCGAACCACCGCCAGTCCTCGCCCGGATGATGCACCGAGAACACCAGCAGTCCGCCGGGTTTGAGCACCCGCCGGAACTCCGCCAGCGCCGGGCCCCACTCCTTCAGATAGTGCAGCACCAGCGACGCCGTGATGACGTCGATCGAAGCGTCCTCCACAAAGGACATCGGCCGCGAGACGTCCGCCGTCTCGAAGCGGGCGACGTGCCCGAACTTCTCCCTGGCGACGGCGACCATCCCCGAGCTCGCGTCGACGCCGAGGACGTCCGCGCCCTTCCCGGCGAGCAGGGCGCTGAGGTGGCCCGCCGCGCTTCCGACGTCCAGCACCCGTTTGCCCGCCACGTCCCCGGCCAGCTCCACGATGGCGGGACGGTCGTAGTGGGCATTGGTGGTGCTGGTTTCGGCGTGCGCCGCGTAGAGCCGCGCGAAGCCGTCGTACTGGGCCGCGCGCGCCCGCTCGATGATCTCGTCGATCACCTCGTTCTTGGCGTCGGCGTAGTGCTGGATGTACTTCCAGGTGCGCGACGCCAGTTCGCGTTTCTTGGCTTCGTAGAGCTTCAGCTCGTCCTCGTGCGCGATGAGACGGTCGCGGAAGAGCCGGTAGCGCTCGGTCTGGCCGTTGTCCGGCGAGTAGACGTGCAGGTTGACGTTCGTGTCCGGGCCTTTGAAGCAGCGGTGCTTCTCCCAGTCCGGCTCGCGGATGACGAGCTTGTAGCCCTCGGCCTCCAGCTGCGGCACGTAGGCGTCTTCGTCGTCCGAATCCGCGACGATCAGCATGATGTCGATGATCGGTTTCGCGCACAGTCCCGGCACCGACGTGGAGCCGACGTGCTCCAGGACCAGCGCGCGTTCCCCCAGGATCCCCCTGATGCGCTTGGCTTCCCGGTCGAACAGCTCGGGCCACTCCGGGTCGTATTCGGCCAGGGTGACGGTGGAATTCAGTACCGGAGCCTCATCGACCCACGAGTTGTTGATGTCTTCTTCGGTGTAGTGGTCTCGATCGGGTTTAGGCATCGACCCCTTGTTCCTTCCTCAAGGCAGTCGACCAGATTATCGAACCCAGGCGATCTTGTCAGGTGCTTTCACCGAAGAAGGTTCCGCTCACCGGTCCGTGCAGGAGGGATCGGCGTTTGTTTGTGCGTGGGCTGAAGGTAGTGAAGGAGGCCTTCACCACCCACCGAGCCGTGCGACCTGGTTCCCGAAGCCCGCTCAGCCGATCGGCAGAGAAAGGATCCCGCCGGTCGCCTCACGCAGCGCGTCCCGCATCTCCGCCCGCGGCGCCGGCTGCCCGGTGAAGTACTCGGACTGCCCGAAAGCCTGATGCAGCAACATGTCCAGCCCGGTCGCGAGCCGCCCGCCCCGCTCGGCGACGGCTTCGGCCAGCGCGGTCGGCCAAGGGTGGTAGATGACGTCGAGGACGCATCCGATCCGGGACAGCTCCGCCAGATGCGGCCGGACGGCGTCCGGGGGCACGGTGTTCACCAGCACCGCCGAATCCGCCGCGAGCTTCCCGAAGTCGGCCTCGGCCCAGCGCAGGACCTCGACGTCGAGACCGGCCCGCTGAGCCGCCTCGACCGTTTCCGCCGCCCGTGCCGGATCCCGCACGACGAGCCGGACCGTCCGCACGCCGAGCGAGGCCAGCCCGACGACGGCCGCGGCGGCCGTCCCGCCCGCGCCGAGGACGACGGCGGCGTCGTCGGCACCGGGCGAGTACTCCCCCGCGATCCGCAACGCCTCGGTGACCCCGTCGACGTCGGTGCAGTCCGCCAGCCAGCCGGTTTCCCGGCGCACGAGCGTGTTCGCCGCACCGACCGCCGCCGCACGCGGCGTGACCTCGCCGGCGTACTCCAGCGCGGCCCGTTTCCCGGGCATCGTCACCGACAGCCCGGCCCACTCCGGGCCGAGGCCGTCGACGAACGCCGGCAATCCGGGGCCGTCCATCTCGACCCGCTCGTAGGTCCACCCGTCCAGGCCCAGCGCGCGGAAGGCGGCGCCGTGCAGCACGGGCGAGAGCGAGTGTTCGACCGGTTTCCCGAGGATCGCGGCCTTGCGGCTAGTAGACACCACGTTTCTGCGCGTCCAACCTGTTCTTGTTGTGCTCGTCGTTCGTCACCGCGAAGCACGAGAGCCCGTTCTTCTCGCACTTGACGAAGAAGATCCACTCGCCCGCGGCCGGCTTCAGCGCGGCCTGGATCGCCTCGGCGCTCGGGACGGCGATCGGCGTCGGTGGCAGGCCGACGGATTTGTACGTGTTGTACGCGCCCGCTTTTTCCCGTTCCTCGGGTTTGGTGAGCAGGGTCGGCCGGTCGAGGACGTAGTTGACCGTCGAGTCCATCTCGAGCCGCATCTTCTCGTCGATCCGGTTGTAGATGACCCGCGAGATCTTCCCGAAGTCGGCCTTCACCGCCTCGCGTTCGACGATCGACGCGATGATCAGCGTCTCGTACGGCGACTTGCCCTCGCCCTTCGACTGCTCGCTCAGCCCGGCGTTGAGGATCCGGTCCGCCGACGCCTTCACGACGTAGGTGAGCAGTTCTTCGGCCGTCCAGCCGGGTTTGATGTTGTAGATACCCGGGGCGATCAGCCCTTCGAGCCGCCGGTCCTTGTGCTCGGCCTTCGTGGCCGACTCGACGGCCCACGCCGGGACGCCCAGCTTCGCCAGATCCGCCGTCTCGATCGTCTTGCGCAGTTCCTCGACCGGCACGCAGGTGCTCGTTCCGTTCAGGTCCGCGCAGGAAGCCTTGGACAGCAACGAATACACCCCGGGCGTCACCTTGCCGTCGGGCTGGGTGATGTCGTGGAACTGGGTGTACGGCCGGATCTCGACCTGGCCGACCTTCGACGCGGGGGCGATCATCTTCTCGACCGCGCTGGCGCCGGACATCTTCGTCTTCATGACGTAGTAGCCCTGCTGGAGCCGCGAGACGGCGGTGTTGTCCTCGCCCGCCTTCACGAACGCCTTGCCGCTGGCGACCACCCCGGCCGCCTGCAGCCGGTTGCCGATCGCCGACGTCGAGTCGCCCTTCTCCACCTGGACGAGGACGTCGCTCTCGCCGGCGCCCTCGTAGTCGTCGTAGCCGAAGATCTCGGTGAAGCCGTAGTAGGCGCCGCCGACGAGCAGGGCGAGCACCGTCAGCGCGGCGATCCAGCCCAGCGCGCGCTTCTTCTTGCGCTTCTTGGGCGGCGGTCCCTGACGTTCCGGGCGCTCGTCCTTGATGCGCTCCGGCTCGGCACGGTCCTCGTCGTCGTAGTCCTCGTAATCCTCGTAGTCGTCGTACTCGTCATAGTCGTCGTACGCGTCGTCGCCGAAGATCTCGTTGTACTCCTCTTCGCTGCCCTGAGGCGGCGACGAGGGAGCCGCGCCCGGACGCCGGGCCAGCGGCGCCTCCTGGATCGCGGGGAGGACGTCGGTCGGCCGCTCGTCCGGGAGCGGGCCGTCGTCCTCCTGGCGCCTGCGGCGGCCGGGACGGGGCGCCTCGTCCTGGGCATAGGCGGGCATGCCAAGACCCCGGTCACCCGGCTGGGGGGACCGCCGCTGCGGCGCGGGAGGTGGCGGCGGGACCGCCTGTTCCGGAGCCCGCCTGGCCGGGGCCGGACGCGGTGCCCGGGGCGGCGGCTCGTCGGCGGCGCGCCGGGCACGCGGTGGTGGCTCTTCCGGCGACCGGCGGGCACGCGGCGGCTCTTCCGCCGGACGCCGTACGGGCGGTTCTTCCCGGATGTGCCGTCGTCCCGTCGGCTGGGGTTCGGGCCGTCGACGCGGCGGGGCCGGTGGCTGAATGGCCTCCTCAGGCTCCCGCAAGCGTCGTCTACCGCCCTGACGGCGTTCGGGCCGGCCGTGGGGCTCGGTCATGTATCGCCCTTCCGTGCGCGATGTGCCGCTACCGCGTCGATCCACGCCTGCAGGATCTCGACCGCGGCCGCCTGATCGACGACGGCACGTTGCTTACGTCCCTTCACCCCACGCTGCGACAGCATCCTGGATGCCGTCACCGTGGTCAACCGCTCGTCGGCCAGTCGCACCGGTACCGGGGCGATCCTGGCGGCGAGCTTTCCGGCGTAGTCGAGCGCCGCTTCGGCCGCGGGGCCGTGACGGTCCTTGAGCGTCCTCGGCAAGCCGACGACGACTTCGACCACGTCGTGTTCCGTGACGATTTCGACGAGCTGGTCGACGTCCTTGTCGCCCGCCGCGTCGCGAGTGAGGGTAACGAGCGGGCTCGCGAGGATGGGGTCGGGATCGCTGAGCGCGATCCCGACCCGGACGGATCCGACATCCACCCCGAGCCGCCTGCCGCGCCCCGGATCGGACTCCCCTGGCCGATCCGGGCGCCGCTGAGGGGCGTCGTCAGCCAACTTGGGCGACCGCCGCGCGCAGGGAGGCGATGGCCTGGTCGGCCCCGGCCGGGTTGGTGCCCCCGCCCTGGGCCATGTCCGGCTTGCCGCCGCCACGGCCGCCGATCGCCTCGGCGAACGACGGGACGAGCTTGCCCGCCGCGACGCCCTTCTCCTGCGCCGCCTTCGTGGTGGCGACGACGAAGGCGACCTTCTCGCCCTGCGGGGCGAACAGCGCGACGATGCCGGGCCGGTCGCCGAGCCTGCCGCGGATGTCCGAAGCCAGCGCGCGCAGACCGTTCGAGTCGACGCCTTCGCCCAGCTTCTCCGCGACGACCGCGATCCCGCCGATGTCCTCGGCCTTGCCCGCGAGCGAGCCCGCCGAGCCGAGCACCTGCTGCGTGCGCAGCTGCTCGATCTCCTTCTCGGCGTTCTTGAGCCGGGTGAGCACGTCGTCGATCCGCGACGGCAGCTGCTCCGAGGGCACCTTGAAGGTGTTCGCGAGCTGCGAGACGAGCAGCTGCTCCTTGCGGACGTACTTGAGCGCGTCCGTGCCGACGAGCGCCTCGACGCGGTGCACGCCGGAACCGATGGACGAGTCGCCCACGAGCTTCACCAGGCCGAGCTGGCCGATGCGGTCGACGTGGGTGCCACCGCAGAGTTCGCGGGAGTACTCGCCCATGTCGACGACGCGGACGTCGTTGCCGTACTTCTCGCCGAACAGCGCGACCGCGCCCAGTTCGAGGGCCTTGTCCTTCGTGGTGACGAAGGTGTTCACCTCGACGTTGGTCTGGAGATAGTCGTTGACCTCCTCCTCGACCTCGGTGAGCACGTCGGCCGACACCCCGCCGGAGGTGGTGAAGTCGAAGCGCATCCGGCCCGGCGAGTTCAGCGAACCGGCCTGCGCCGCGCGCTTGCCGTACGCGCCGCGCACGGCGGCGTGCACCAGGTGCGTCGCGGAGTGCGATCGCTCGATCGACAGGCGGCGGTGCTGGTCGACCGAACCGGTCAGCGCACCGCCGATGCCGATCTCGCCGTCGAGCACCTCGACGCGGTGCACGAACAGGCCCGGCACGATCTTCTGCACGTCGTGGACCTTGAGCTCGACGCCGTCGCCGAGCAGCACGCCGGTGTCGGCGACCTGGCCACCGCTCTCGGCGTAGAACGGCGTGCGGTCCAGGACCAGCTCCGCCTTCTTGCCCGCGCCGACGCGGGAGACCGGCACGCCGTCTTCCAGCAGCGCGACGACCTTCGCCTCGGCCTGCAGGTCGGTGTAGCCGAGGAACTCGGTCTCGCCGTGCTGCTCCAGCACCTTGCGGTACTCGGACAGGTCGCCGTGACCGGTCTTGCGCGACGCCGCGTCGGCCTTCGCGCGCTGCCGCTGCTCGTTCATGAGCGTGCGGAAGCCCTCTTCGTCGACGGTCAGGCCCTGCTCGGACGCCATCTCCAGGGTCAGGTCGATCGGGAAGCCGTAGGTGTCGTGCAGCTGGAACGCCTTGTCCCCGGCCAGCAGCGAACCGCCGGACCGCTTGGTCTCCTCGGCCGCGAGGTCGAAGATGCGCGAACCGCTGGTGAGCGTGGAGAGGAAGGCCTCCTCCTCGACGCGCACGACGTCCTCGATGCGGTCGAACCCGGAGACCAGCTCGGGGTACGTCGGGCCCATCGTGTCGCGGACGACCGCGGCGAAGGCGGGCAGCACCGGCTCGTGAACGCCGAGCAGGCGCGCGGAGCGGATGATGCGGCGCAGCAGGCGGCGCAGCACGTAGCCGCGGCCGTCGTTGCCCGGGGTGACGCCGTCGCCGATGAGCAGCACACCGGTGCGGGCGTGGTCGGCGATGACGCGGAAGCGGACGTCGTCGGTGTGGTCGGAGCCGTAACGGCGGCCGGAGAACTCCTCGGCGCGGCCGATCACCGGGCGGACGAGGTCGGTCTCGTAGACGTTCTCGACGCCCTGCAGGATCGTCGCCACGCGCTCGACGCCCATGCCGGTGTCGATGTTCTTCTTCGGCAGCTCGCCGATCGGCTTGTGGCCGTGCTTCGGGCTCTTGTCGCCCCGCACGTCCTGCATGAAGACGAGGTTCCAGATCTCGATGTAGCGGTCCTCGTCGGCGACCGGGCCGCCCTCGCGGCCGTAGTCCGGGCCGCGGTCGTAGTAGATCTCCGAGCAGGGGCCACCGGGACCGGGCACGCCCATGTCCCAGTAGTTGTCCTTGCCGTCACGGGACTGGATGCGCTCGCCGGGCAGGCCGGTGAGCTTCTTCCACAGGCCGGCGGCCTCGGCGTCGTCCTCGTAGACGGTCGCCCAGATCCGGTTCGGGTCGAGGCCGTAGCCGCCCTCGCTCTGGGGCTTGGTGATCAGCTCCCAGGCCGCCTCGATGGCGCCTTCCTTGAAGTAGTCGCCGAAGGAGAAGTTCCCGGCCATCTGGAAGAAGGTGTTGTGCCGCGTGGTCTTGCCGACCTCGTCGATGTCCGGCGTGCGGACGCACTTCTGCACGCTGGTCGCGCGCGGGTACGGCGGCGGGGCCTCGCCGAGGAAGTACGGCTTGAACTGGACCATGCCGGCGTTGACGAACAGCAGGTTCGGGTCGTCGAGGATCAGCGGCGCGCTGGGGACGCGCGTATGTCCCTTGTTCTCGAAATGGCTCAGAAAACGCTTTGTGATTTCGTGTGTTTCCACGGGATCGTCCTTGTATACGGGCTCGCGCGAAGGCGCTGGGAATGCGGACAGGCGGGAACGGCGAAGGGCTGGGCTTCCGGACGCGGCCGGATCAGCCCTCCGCCCGGCGAGCTCGCCGGACCGGGCGCCGCGACGACGCCGCGTGCCTGCCCTCGGTCACGGGGGCCGTGCTCAAGCCGGTCCGTTCGGACACCATGTCGTGCAACTCCTGTTCCCGCTCGCTCATCCCGGCGCGGACCTCCGCGCCGAACGAACCGACGGCGCCCGCGAGTTCCCGCACGGCGTCGCCCAGGTTCGAGGCTAACCCCGCGGGCGTGGCCTGGCGAGCGGTTTCCGTCGCTTTGCGTGACAGGGCGACACCGGCGACGACGCCGACGCCGAGCCAGAACAGGCGCTTCATTTGCGGCCTCGCTTCTTCGCCGGTCGGGAGGCTTTCGCTTCCGCCTTCTTCCGGCGGGCCTTGATGGCCTTGCTGAGGCCGTAGGACAGCGCGGCCGTCTTCACCAGCGGACCGCCGAGCGTCGCGGTGAACACCGAGGACAGCGCGGACACGTTGCCGGACACGGCCTGCGCGTTGGCCGTGATGCCGTCGACCCGCTCCAGCTGCGTGTTGACGTGCGTGATCGTCTCGTTCGCGCCGATCAGCAGCGGGTCGGTGTTCTCGTGCGCCTTGCGGATGGCGATCGTGGCCTCGTCCAGGGTCCGGCCGAGCTTGAACAGCACGATCGCCAGCAGCACGACGAGTACGACGAATGCTCCTGCGGCGATCAGCGCGGCGATCTGCCCTGCCGACACGGGCCCTCCTCAAGGGTCTGCGGTCTTGGTGCACGTGAGGTTACCGCGCAGGCGGCCTTCCGGCGGTGCCACCCCGCCGGACGGTCACTCAGCGTCCACAAGTGACCTCGGTGGAGCGCTCTGGCCGAGGCGGTCGAGTTTGTGCCAGGGCAGCCGGGCACCCGCCAGCGCCGTCATCACCGACTGGATGACCACGAGGTACATCAGCTGGCGGTAGACGAACTGTTGCAGGGGAAGGAAAAGCAGCGGGCGCAGCGATTCCCGGTCGAGCCGGAAGGCGATCACGCCCGGGACGAGCTGCAGCAGCAGGAACACCGACCAGTACAGCAAGGCCGTCTTCCAGTCCCCGGTCAGCACGCCGAAGAGGGCGGCGACGTCGACGAACGGCCCGAGCACGGGCAGTGCCACCTGGAACAGCAGCAGATACGGGATGCCGCGGCGGCCGAGCCTGCCCGCCGCGCCCTTGGCGACGACCGCGCCCCGATGCTTCCAGATCGCCTGGAGCGTGCCGTAGCACCAGCGGTAGCGCTGTTTCCACAGCTGTCCCAGCGTCGCGGGCGCCTCCGTCCAGGCGCGGGCCTCCTGTTCGTAGACCACCCGCCAGCCGTCGCGCTCCAGCGCCATCGTGAGGTCGGTGTCCTCGGCGAGGGTGTCCTCGGGGACGCCGCCGAGCGCGAGCACCGCCGACCGGCGGAAGGCGCCGACCGCGCCGGGCACCGTCGGCATGCACTCGCCGACGTCGTACATCCGCCGGTCGAGGTTGAAACCGATGACGTATTCGATGTGCTGCCAGCGGCCGAGCAGTCCGCCGCGGTTGGCGACCTTGGCGTTGCCCGAGACCGCGCCGACGGACGGGTCCGCGAACGGCTGGATCACCGCGCCGACGGTGCCGGGTTCGAGCACGGTGTCGCCGTCGACCATGACGACCAGTTCGGTGCGGGCGGCGGCGAGGCCGGTGTTGAGCGCGGCCGGTTTGCCCGCGTTCCGTTGCCGGATCAGCGTGACCCGGCGCAGGGCGAGCCGCTCGACGACGTCGGCGGTGCCGTCGGTCGACCCGTCGTCGACGACGATCACCCAGGTCGGATGGTGGTCGGAGGCGAGGATCGAGCGGATGGTCGCCTCGATCCCGGCCGCCTCGTTGTAGGCGGGGACGATCACGGTCACCGGGTCCCGCACCGGCGGGCGCGACGGCGCGGTCCTGCCCCGCCGGACGTGGATCGCCGTGGTGACCAGGACCAGGACGGTGCGCAGGAGGGCGAGCACACTCGCCGCGACCAGCAACCAGCCCAAGGCCGTCGAGAGGGCTTCGCCCATCTGGACGGCGGCGATCAGGAGCCAGCCGCCGAAGCGGGTGAGCCCGTCCACTCCGGCCGTGGTGCCGCTGAGCCCGGCGGCCCCGCTGACGGTGTCGAACCGCCAGCCCTTGGCCTTGAGCTCGGGGATCACGCGGTCGAGCGCGGCGAGGGTCTCCGAACGGTCGCCGCCCGCGTCGTGCAGGAGGACGACGGCGCCGTCGTCCGTCCGCGGGGTGATCGCGGCGGAGATGGCGTCGGCGCCGGGCCGCTGCCAGTCCCGTGAGTCGAGTTCGGACAGCACGATCAGCCTGCCCTCGCCGCCGAGGCGGCTCGCCGCCCGCCAGCCCGCGTCGTCCACCGCGTCGGCGGTCGAGGAATAAGGCGGCCGGACCAGTGAGGTCCCCGTCCCGGCGGCACCGGCGATGGCGAGGTCGGTGGCGCGGAGTTCGATCTGTGCCCGGACGTCCCCTGCCGCGCCGAGGTCGGTGTGGGTGGCGGTGTGGTTCCCGAGTTCGTGACCACGGTGGACGATGTCCGCCGTCAGCCCGGGATGACGCGTCACCTGCCCGCCCGTCACGAAGAACGTGGCGTGGATCCCGTGCCGGGCGAGGACGTCGAGGATCCGTGGCGTCCACTCCGGATCGGGACCGTCGTCGAAGGTGAGCGCCACCGTCTTCGGCCGGAGCCGGGAAGTGACGGGCTCGGCTCCGCGCGGGTCGATGATCGGGCCGCCGTCGCGTACCGCGGCCGGGACCGCCGCCACGCTCTCCGTCGTGTGCGTCCCGTCGGCGGCGAACCGGCCGCCGACCAGGGCGGTCAATCCCAGCAGGACGGTGACGGCGAACAGCAGGGTCGCCAGGAGCGCCCAATGTGCCTTGGGCGGGGGCAACCGCCGATGGTGGGACAAGTGGGTTTCCTCGGGGTCAGTGCCCGTTTCCGGGTGGCGCGGTCCTCGTCTGTCCCGGCGGGGCGTCGGGCGCGCGGCTGTTGCGGCGGTCGGTGCCCGGCGAGGAGGTGCTCGTGAGCCCCGGTGGCGTCGTCCTGGACGAGGCGGGGTTCACCGGCGCGGTCCGGCCGGCGCTCGTGTCCACCGGCGCACGCCCGGTGGCGGGCGCATCGGCCGGGTCCGCCCGCGAAGATGTAGGCCTGGGGCCGGACGAAGTCGTCCCGGGCGGCGGCTCGGTGGTCGCCGAGGGCGCGGGCGGAGGCGCGGGGATCAGCGCGGAAGGCAGGGTCGGCGCCCCGAAAAGCGCCGCCGTGAGAAGGATCCCATAGCCGACGACGACCGCGCAGGCACCGATCGCGATCCGCCGGACGACGGTGCGGCGACGGCCGCTGGGGTCGACGAACACCGGTCTAGCGGGGTCTCCCCCACTCTCGTTTTCGTTGTGATGATCAGGAAACACGGCCATCCAGGGGTTCGTACGGGCGGCATACTCTAAACACAGCGACGGCCCGGGACCAAGCCCGGAACGGCGGATCGACGCGGTGTCACCACCCGGCTACGACTCCGAGTCGACCTGTTCGGTTCTTGTGACGTTCATGTTCCTGGGACAAGGTTCCGGCATGCCTGAACTGTCACGCCGTACGTTGCTGGGCGCCACCGGCGCCGCGGCCGCCGCCACGCTTCTCCCGCCGTCCGTGCACGCCGCCATGGCCGAACCCATCCGGCGGGGCGGGCTCGACGCCATCGAGCACGTGATCGTGCTCATGCAGGAGAACCGGTCGTTCGACCACTACTACGGCAGCCTGCGCGGGGTCCGTGGCTTCTCCGACCCGCGACCGCTCGAACTGCCGTCGGGGAGATCGGTGTTCGAGCAGCCGAATCCCGCCGGCGGCACGGTGCTGCCGTTCTCGGTGCGCAAGGCGGCCGAACTCGCCGGCCGGAACGCGGACGACATCCAGTACCTCGGCGACCTCGACCACAGCTGGAACGGCAGCGGCAAGGCGTGGGCGCGCGGCTGGAACAACGGCTGGATCGCGGCGAAGACGCCCGCCACCATGACCTACTACGAGCGCCGCGACATCGCGCTGCAGTACGAACTGGCGGACACGTTCACCATCTGCGACGCCTACCACTGCTCGGTCTTCGGCTCCACCAACCCGAACCGGAACTTCCTGTGGACCGGGACGACGGGATTCGAACCGGGCAGCACGACGAACCGCGCGGTGACGAACGCGGCGTACTCCTACGACCACAAGGGCTACGACTGGACGACGTACCCGGAGCGCCTCGAAGCCGCCGGGGTGCCGTGGCAGATCTACCAGGAGTGGGACAACTTCACCGACAACGCGGTCGAGTACTTCGTGCCGTTCAAGAAGGTCGGCACGAAGATCCTCGCCTCGGTCGAGGAGAAGTTCCGCACCACCGAGGAGTTCTACGACGCGCTGCCCAAGAAGACCGCCGAGGAGCGCGCGAAGTTGCTGGCGCAGTTCGACGCCGGGGTCGCCAAGCTGACGCCCGCCGAGCGGAATCTGTTCACCAAGGCGATGTACCGCAGCGAGCCGGAGACGCTGGTGACCCGGCTCAAGGCGGACATCCAGGCGCGGCGCCTGCCCGCGGTGAGCTGGCTGGTGCCGTCCGCGAAGGACTCCGAGCATCCCGGCGCGTCCACCCCGGTCGGCAGCGCGAACCTGATCTACCGCGTGCTCGACGCGCTGGCGTCCGACCGCGAAACGTGGTCGAAGACGGTACTGCTGATCAATTTCGACGAGAACGACGGGTATTTCGACCACGTCCCGCCGCCGATGCCGCCCGGGAACGCGGCGAACGACGCGGACCACTTCAACGGCCAGCCGCTCGGCTTCGGCCCGCGCGTGCCGATGACGGTCGTCTCGCCGTGGTCGATCGGCGGCCACGTCGATTCCACCGTGTACGACCACACCTCGGTGCTGCGGTTCCTCGAACGCTGGACCGGGATCGCCGAGCCGAACATCAGCAAGTGGCGGCGGACCGTCGCGGGCGACCTCACCGGCGCCTTCGACTTCTCGCGCGCCGGCCGTCAGCCGCGGGTGAACCGGCCCGGCCCGGTGCCCGCGCCGATCAGCCGCTGGCGGCCGTCGGCCCCGGCGGAGCAGAGCCTGCCCGCGGCCGAACCCGGCAACCGGCCGTCCCGTCCACTGCCGTACCAGGTTTCGGTGTCCGGCGCGGTCGACAAATCGGGAAATCTGGCGCTTTCGCTGACCAACAGCGGCTCGTCCTCGGCGCATTTCGCGCTGTACCCGTACAAGGGCGAGTTCGCCGAGCCTGCGCACCGCGACGTGCGCGGCGTGGCACCGGAACTCGTGAAGCTGCCCGGTGACGAGTACCGCGTCGTCGTCCAGGGCCCGAATCGGTCGTGGTGGGAACTGCGCGGGAGCCGGTCCGGGGCCGCCGCCGGCGTCGATGTCCGGACACGGTTCCTGACGTGGCGCTCGGGCGTCGAGTTCAAGCTGTCCAACTCGGGCGCTTCGGCGCTGACGCTGCGGTTGTCGTCTTCGCGCTTCACGCGGGTCGTGCGTGTGGGGGCGGGGCGTTCGGTCACGGTGGACTGGCCGGTTTCCGGCGGCTGGTACGACGTTCGCGTGACGGCGGACGGGGATCCGTCGTTCCTGCGGACGCTGACCGCGCGGGTGGAGAACGGACGCCCCGGCGTCTCCTGCTGAACCCTCGTGAGTGGTAAGGACGGTTCTAACCGTCCTTACCACTCACGAGCCCTTAATCGGTTGCGTACCGATCGTCGTCGCTCTTAGCGTCGCTTATGGCCGCCACCCTGCACGCGCTCCGCATCGCCGCGCACGATCCGGGCGCTCTCGAACGGTTCTGGTCCGGACTGCTCGGCCGGGCGATCGAGGAGACCGGTTTCCGGCTGAGTTTCGTGCGAAGCGACGAACCGAAGACCCGCCAGAACCAGATGCATTTCGACCTGACGAGCGAGTCACTGGAACACCAGCGCCGGACGGTCGCGAAGGCACTCGAACTCGGCGGACGGCACATCGACGTCGGCCAGCTTCCCGAAGAGAAGCACGTCGTGCTCGCCGACCCCGAGGGCAACGAGTTCTGCGTCATCGAGCCGGGCAACGACTTCCTCGCCGAATGCGGTTTCGTCGGCGCCGTCGCGAGCGACGGTTCGCAGGAGGTCGGCTACTTCTGGAGCAAGGCGCTCGGCTGGCCGCTGGTGTGGGACCAAGACCAGGAGACCGCCATCCGCTCGCCGCACGGCGGCCCGAAGATCACCTGGGGCGGTCCGCCGTTCACGCCGAAGACGGGACCGAACCGGCTGCGTTTCGTTTTGACCGGCCCGCTTTCCGAAGTCGAGCGGCTGGTTTCGCTCGGTGCCGCCCGGCTCGGTGCCGGGCGCGACGGACAGGTGGAGATGGCGGATCCCGACGGGAACGAGTTTTCTGTCGTGGTGGCCCGCTAACCTCCGCCGCGTGGACATGAGAGCAGTGACCCGAAGCCTCATCGCCGGCGACTACATCAGCCCCTGGGATCTGCAAGACGCCGGGCCGGAAGACTTTCCCGAACTGCACGAGATCCGGCGCACCGGTGATCAGGCGCAGCGCAACGCGGCACGCGCCCTGCTGTTCGCCTTGGGCGGCCCCGAGGCGCTCGGCGAGTACGACCTCGCCCTCGTCCGCCGACTGATCCAGGGCAAGCTCGCCGACGATGTTCCCGTCGCGATGCAGGCCTGCGAGTTCTGGTACGCCATCCCGACCGCGGACCAGGCGGCGGTGCTCGACGCGTTCGGCCTGTCCGATCCGGAACCGGTGACCATGTCGCTGGGCACGGAAATCTGGCACCAACGCCATTTCGGTCCTGGGCATCAGCGATGCGCGCGGGTCTACGTGAGTCCCGCGCTCGACGGGTGGACGCTCGTCTTCGGCGGTCCGTCGGAGGACGCGCACCCCGCGGACGTCACCGACGAAAGCTCCTGGAGCAGCGAGCCGCGTGAGCACTATCAAGCCATGCTCGCGAACGAGAAAGTCTGGCGCCGCGTGGTTCGCGACAGGTGCGCGGAGCTGAGCCGTAAGTTCGGCGAAGCCCATCACTACTACCGCAGCCACGGCGACTCCATGACCTCGTGGTGCGTCGCTGGGAACGGCTCATTGGTCCGGTTCTACGACAACGCCGCGCCGGAGGAGTCGGTCGGCGCCCTCCCTGCCGAGAACGACTACCTGCTCCCCCATGAAGACGCGCCGTTGCCCGAAGGCTGGGCCGACGACATCCAGCACACCGAGGATCCCCTGGACTGGCAACGAGAATTCGTCCGCCGTTACCGGCGTTTGAAGACGGAGATCGGATTCCCGGACCACTGCGACGCGGACACGATCGCCGAAGCGGTGTCGGTCCACCCCGGCAAGATCGGGCCGCACACCCGCGTCGAAGGACACGGGGTCATAGCCCTCACGGGATGTGGCCGGCGTTATGGCCATCCGAGAACCCTTTTGCGGGGCCTGACTTACACCCCGCCGCCGGACCGGCTCACACTCCTCGACGAGGACCGGACCTGACGGACCACAGGTACGCTCCGCCGTACGGCACAGGATGGAAATTGGTCTACACCTATTGACGCGCGCCAGGTCGGCGGCTCAAGCTGCTGTGACCGAGGGCCATCTTCCACTGTCGGAGGTTCGGCGTGCCAAGGAGAACCAGGAAACTACTCCCCCTGCTGGCGTCGCTCATCACGCTGGCCGGACTCATGATCGTCGTCATCAGCCCGTCCACGTCGAGCGCGGCAGGCCACGAGGACTGCCGTCCCGACGGGCTGTACCGGACACCCGGCGTCGACACCCCCTACTGCACCGTCTACGACACGAACGGCCGGGAATCACTGGGGCAAGGGCATTCCCGCCGCGTGATCGGCTACTTCACCAGCTGGCGCACCGGAAAGAACGGCGCGCCCGCGTATCTGGCGAGCAACATCCCGTGGACCAAGGTCACCCACCTCAACTACGCGTTCGCGCATGTCGACGCGCAGAACAAGGTGTCGGTCGGTGCCGCGGGCCCAAACAACGAGTCCATCGGCATGGAATGGCCCGGCGTGCCCGGCGCCGAGATGGATCCTTCGTTGCCCTACAAGGGACATTTCAATCTACTGAACAAGTACAAGAAGCAGCACCCGAACGTGAAGTCGCTGATTTCGATCGGCGGCTGGGCCGAGACCGGCGGCTTCCTGAACCCGGACGGCACGCGCAACGCGTCGGGCGGGTTCTACAAGATGACGCAGAGCCAGGCCAGCATCGACACCTTCGCGGATTCCGTCGTGAAGTTCCTGCGCGACTACGGATTCAACGGCGCGGACATCGACTACGAGTACGCGACGTCGGCGAACTACGCCGGAAACCCGGACGACTACTGGATCGCGCAGGCCAACCGGGGCACCCTCTGGGCGGGCTACGAGAACCTGATGCGCACGTTGCGCCACAAGATCGACCAGGCTGGCGCCGCCGACGGCAAACACTACCTGCTGACCGCGGCCGTCCCCGCGTCCGGCTGGCTGCTGCGCGGCCAGGAGGTCTACGGCGTCACGCAGTATCTCGACTACGCCAACATGATGAGCTACGACCTGCACGGCGCGTGGAACCAGTTCGCCGGACCGAACGCCGCGCTCTACGACAACGGCAAGGACGCGGAACTCGCGCACTGGCAGGTGTACACGACCCCGCAGTACGACGGGCAGGGCTATCTCAACACCGACTGGGCGTATCACTACTTCCGCGGCGCCATGCAGGCGGGCCGGATCAACATCGGCGTCGGGTTCTACACCCGCGGCTGGCAAGGCGTTTCCGGCGGGACGAACGGTTTGTGGGGCACCGCTCCACTTCCGGACCAGAAACAGTGTCCACCGGGGACCGGATCCCACGTCGGCTCGACGGTGCCGTGCGGCAACGGCGCGATCGGCATCGACAACCTCTGGCACGACCTCGGCCTGGCGGGCGGCGAGGTCCCCGCGGGCGCGAACCCGATGTGGCACGCGAAGAACCTCGAGAACGAGATCACCCCGGACTACCTGGAGGCGTACGGGCTGACCCCGAAGACCGACCCGACGGACCGGATCTCCGGCTCCTACAACAGGTTCTACGACAACACGATGGTGACGCCGTGGCTGTGGAACAACGACAAGAAGGTGTTCCTGTCCACTGAGGACGAAGAGTCGCTCGCCACGAAGGCCAAGTACGTGGCCGACAAGGGCATCGGCGGCATCATGATCTGGGAGCTGGCGGGCGACTACGCCTTCGACAGCGCCAAGGGTCAGTACTTCATGGGCGACACGCTGATCACGAAGATCAACGACGGCCTGCGCGGCGCCGCACCGTACGGCAATCTCAAGTCGCCGCGTCCCGCGCCTTCGTCGGTGCTGAACGCGCACGTCAACCTGACCGGATTCGCACTGGGCGACGCGAACTACCCGATCACCCCGCGGATGCGCATCACCAACAATTCGACCACCACCATCCCCGGTGGGACGAAGATCGAGTTCGACTACGGCACGAGCGCGCCCGGCAGCATGTCCGACCAGTCCGGCTTCGGCCTGACGGTCACCAGCAAGGGCCACAGCGGGCCCAACGTCGGCGGGATGAAGGGAGACTTCCAGCACGTCGCGGTGACCGTGCCCAGCTGGCAGAACATCGCCCCGGGCGCCACGGTCGAGATCCGGCTGAACTACTACATGCCGATCGCGTCGCCGTCGAATTTCACCTTCACCTTCGGCGGGACGACCTACGCGATCGCGTCGGACAACCCGCGTGGCGGCGGCACCCCGCCGACGACCACGACCACACCGACGACGGGAACCACGACCACGACCACCAGCCCGACGACCACGACCCGGACGACCACCACCACGCCGACGACGACCACCTCGGTGCCGTCGGATGCCTGGAAGCCGGGTGTCGACTACGCCACCGGCGCCAGGGTGACCTACAACGGCACGGCGTACGTGTGCCGGCAGGGCCACCGGTCGCTGGCCGGCTGGGAGCCGCCGAACGTGCCCGCCCTCTGGGCACCGGCCTGATCGACCCCGGCGGCGCGCGCTAGGAACGGTCCTTTCCTTGCGAAATTTGCAAGGAAAGGACCGTTCCTGGCATGCGGCACGTCATGAAAGGGCCGTTCAGGACATCCGGGAAGCGCTCAGTAACGCCCGGCGGTCAACTCGTCGAACCCCGGGAAATCCCCCGCCAGCGTCGCGCCGGTGAAGTTGCCGACCCACCCGCCGTCGTCGTGGAAGAACCGGACGGACACGTAGTCGGGCCGCGTCCCCATGTCGAACCAGTGCGTGGTGTTCGCGGGCACGCTCAGCAGGTCCCCCGCCTCGCACAGCACCGCGTACACCTTGCTCCCGACGTGCAGATAGAACACGCCGGACCCCCGCGCGAAGAAGCGGTCTTCGTCGTCGTCGTGGGTGTGCTCGGCGAGAAACTTCTGCCGGGCTTCGGCGGCCGTGGCCGCCCAGCCGGGTTCGTCGGACGGGGTCATGCGGACGGCGTCCACGAACGTGTAGCCCTCGGCCGCCGAGACCTTGGCGATCGGCTCCTCGTAGGCGGCCAGCACCTGCTCGGGCGTCACTTCGCGCGGCAGGTCCTCGACGAGGTCCCATCGTTCGAACCGGACGCCGAGCCGCCCCAGTTCGCCGGTGATCACGGCCGGATCCTCGGTCCTGAGCGCGATCTCGCCGGGCCGGTCGTCCGGCCATACGGTCAGCAGGGTCATCGCACTCCCCTTTCCTCTCCCACGAGTCTTGTCTCTACCCGGAACCGGAGCAACCACTCCAAACATTCCAGGCGATGACGCGCGTGGCGCAGGTCATCGCCCCAGACGTAGATCCCGTGCCGCGCGACGATCACCGCCGGGGTGTCCGCCCGGAACCCCGCCTCGAACGCGTCACCGAGGACACGCATGTCCTGGCCGTTGGCGATCACCGGGATGGTCACCACGTCGTCGTGCGCGGCGCGGCCGAAACCCTTGAGCATCTCCAGGTCCCGCAGTTCCACGCCGTCCGGCCAGTGCTCGGCGGCCACCACCGGCGCGAGCGCGTGCACGTGGATCGCCGCGCCCGCGCCCGACACCGCCGCGATCCGGGCGTGCAGTCCCGCCTCGGCCGAGGGCACCTTGTCCGGATGCGGCTGGTCCGCGACGGCCAGCCCGTCCGCGCCGACAACGACGACGTCGTCGCTGGTCAGCTCGCCTTTGTCCCGGCCGCTGACGGTGACCGCGACCCGCAGCGGATCGCGCCCGAGCACCACCGAGAGGTTGCCGGACGTGCCCCGCATCCAGCCCAGCCCGGCGAACCGGGCGGACTCCTCGGCGAGCGCGCGTCCGGCCAGTTCCAGCACACTCATCGAGGGACTACCTTGATCTCGTCGAACGTCCGGATCGTCCGGTGCGTCCCGAAATCCGCGTCACCGAACGGTTCACCCTCGCGGGCGAGCCCGACGGTCTGCCAGCCGTCGGCCGCCGCGCCGTCGAGTTCGGCCGGGACGTCGGAGAAGAACACGATGTCGCCCGGCTCGGCCTTCAGCGCGGAGGCGATCGCGCGGTACGACGGCGCCTCGCGCTTCGGCCCGGCGTTGACGGTGTCGAAATGCTTCTCGAACAGGCCGGTGACGTCGCCGTCGGTGGTCCGCGAGAACGACGCGATCTGCCCCGCGACCGAACCGGACGAGAACACCGCGAGCCGCAGCCCGGACTCGTGCCACGACCGCAGGGCCGGGGCGACGTCGCCGAAGAACTCCGTCGTGAGGTCGCCCTCGGCGTACCCGCGCTGCCAGATGAGGCCCTGCAACGTCTTCAGCGGCGCGATCTTCTGGTCCGCGTCCATCCAGCCGTGCAGCACCCGCACGACGTCCACAGTGGACGCGTCCGCCGCGAGCCCGCCGAGTTCCTTGATCCTGGCGACGGCGTCGACGACCTCCGGGTCTTCCGGGTGCTCGTCGATCCACGGGCCCAGCCGCGGGCGTGCGTAGTCGTAGAGGGTCACATGCACGTAGCTGGTGGCGGTCAGCGTGCCCTCGATGTCGAGGACCACCCATCGGGCGGTCAGCGTTGCGGTCACTGGTTCGCTTCCCCTTCTGCGTAGTACTCGCGGAGCCGTCCGGGTTCGAAGGCCCCGCGGTCGGTCACCACCGTGGTCACGAAACGCGGTGGTGTCACGTCGAAAGCCGGATAGTGCCCACGGGCGCGCTCGCCGGCGACGCGGTGCCCGAGCGCGCTCAGCACCTCGTCTCCGTCGCGGTATTCGATCGGCACGTCGGCGCCGGTCGGCGCGGCTTGGTCGGGCGCCTGGACCATGGCGTGGAACGGCACGCCGAACGCGTCCGCCGCCACCGCGAGTCCCAGCGTACCGATCTTGTTGACGACGTGACCGTCCATGGTGACGCGGTCGGCCGCGGTCACCAGCGCGCCGACCTCACCCGAGGCCAGCACCGCGGCACCCATGCCGTCGGTGATCAGCCGGGTGTCGGCACCCATCTCGGCGAGCGTCTCGGCGGTCAGCCGCGCGCCCTGCAGGTACGGCCGGGTTTCCGTGCAGAAGAAGGAGAACTCCTTGCCGTGGCGTCGCGCGGCGAGCACGAATTCGACGAGGTACAGATCCGCCCAGCAGTGCGTCAGCACGGTCGCCCCGGCCGGCACCAACGCGGCGGTGTGTTCGCCGAGCGCGCGGCTCCGCGACCGGTACAGCTCGTCACCCGCTCGCGCCCCGGCCGTCGCGGCCTCGACGAGGTCGCCCGCCGCTTTGTCCACTTCGGACAGCACGGCGGCGACGGCCTTGCGCAGATGGTTGTTCGTCTTGCGGGTCGCGACGATCCGCTCCCCCGCCCGCCGCAGGTACGCCCGCGGGTCCGCGTGCCCGGACGCCTCACGGGCGGCGAGCACCATCGCGCCCAACGCGGCGAAATACGGCCCAGAAGACTGTGTGACCATGTCTTCGATGGCGACCGCGACCTCTTCCGAGGTCCGGCAGAGCACCCATTCCCGCTCGAACGGGAAGACCCGGCGGTCGAGGATGTGCACGCCTTCGTCGTCGAGGCGGACGCTTTCGGCGAGGATCGGCGGCGTCATCAGCTGTACCCCGAGAGGCACGGCGGGATCCCGTTGAGGAAGTGGTCGCCGACCTCGCGTGCCTTGTACGTCACCGGATCGTGCAGGGTCAGCGTGCGGGCGTTGCGCCAGAAGCGGTCGAAGCCGTACTTCGTCGCCGTGGCCCGCGCGCCGGTGAACTCGAAGACCTTGCTCGTGGTTTCGACGGCCGCCCGGCTCGCCACGATCTTCGCCGACGAGATGGCGATCGCCGCTTCGGCACGCTCGGCGGGGGTCAGGTCGAAGCCGCGTTCGTCGGCCTCGCCGAGCGCGGAAACCGCCGCGTCGACGGCGAATCCGGCCGCTCGCGCCGTCGCGACCAGCTCGCCGTAGCCCGCCAGCGTGTACGGATCCTGGGCCGCTTTGTCCACATCGGACAGTGTCCATGGCCGGGCGGACTCCCGCGTGTAGACCGCCGCCGCGTCGAGCGCGCCGAACGCGAGGCCGACGTACACCTGCGCCAACATGAGCTGGAACCCGATCGCGGCCAGGGAGATCCGGGGCACCTTCGGATCGGACTGGTCCTCCGGCTGGGCGCCGAGCACGTCGTCGTGTGCGACGCGGACGGCCTCGAACCGCACCGCGCCGCTCGCGGTGAGCCGCTGACCGATGTTGTCCCAGTCACCGGGGAAGGTGATCCCCTCGGCCCGCGCGTCGACGACGAAGGTCAGCTTCTCGCCGTTGTCGGTCCTGGTCGCGCTGACCACCAGGCGGTCGGCGACGGCCGCGCCGGTCGCGAAGGTCTTGGTGCCCTCGACGGTGAACCCGCCGTCCGCCGGGGTCAGGAGCAGGGCGGCGTCGAGCGGGTTGCTCACGCCGGCCCAGAACCAGCCCGGTTCGCTCGCCGCGCGCGGCCCGAACAGGCCGGTACGCCACAGCTGCAGGTAGTGGTAGCCGAGCAGATGGCCGACCGACGCGTCCGCGGCGGAGACGATGCGGGTGGCCTCGTTCGCGGCCGCCCAGCCCGCGGTGTCGAGCAAGGGCAGCAGCCCGGACTCGCGCAGCAACGCGACCTCGGCGACGGGGAGCCGTCCGGCCAGATCACGCTCGGCGGCGTCCGCCGCCAAGGTGCCCGCCAGCTCGTGAGCCGCCTTGCGCCACACTTCGGTCATTCCGCCCCTTCCACGTCGATGAGAGCGTCGAGGGCCACGCGCGTAGCCCTCGCCACCCCCTCGGCCACGACGTCGCGATGCGGGTCGTAGGCCGACGGGTCGGGGTGCTCGGGCCGCGCGTCGCCGTCGATCACGAGCACACCACCGGCCCGCAGGCCGCGCAATGCCGCGAACACCAGCAACGTGGAGAGTTCCATCTCAATGGCGATCACCCGCGCGGCCAGGTACTCGGCCATCGGGAGGGTGAGCACCAGCGGGCTGAACGCGGCCCGCGTCCACACCACGCCCCGGTGCGCCTCCGGTGCCACGCGGCTCAGCGCCACGACGAGCTCCGGGGTGGCGAACGCCGGGTACTCCGGATGGATGAGCTGCTGGGTGACGCCGTCGTCGCGGACCGCCGCCTCCGCGATGACGAGGTCGCCATCGGTGATCCCCTCGGCCAGCGAACCGGCGGTACCGAGCCGCAGGAACGTGCGGACGCCCGCTTCGGCCAGCTCGCCGAACTGGCACAACGCGCCGGGACCGCCGACGCCGTGCGACGACACGGCGACCGGGACGCCCTTCCACGTGCCGGTGTAGCTGCGGTACTCACGGTTCTGGCCGACGAGGACGGCATCCGTCAGCGACCCGGCCACCGCGGTCGCGCGGTCGGGATCGCCCACGACGAGGGCGCGTGGCGGCAGTCCGTGCCGGGGGATCTTGGTGATGGGCAGGACGTCGCTCACGCGGGCTGTCCCTTCTTGCGCTTGAAATTGGACAGGAACAGCGCCACGAGCGTGACGACATACGGAGCGGCGTCGGTGGCCTGCTGCGGCAACCCGATGCCCTGGAGCCGGAAACCGAACGCCTCGGCCAGGCCGAACAACAGCGCCGCGAGCAGCACGCCGAACGGATGCGCGCGGCCCAGCATCACCGCCACGACGGCGATCCAGCCGCGGCCGGCGGTCATGTTCTCGGCGAAGAGCGTCACCGAGCCCAGCGCCAGTTGCGCGCCGCCGAGACCGCACAGTGCTCCCCCGGCGAGGATCACGCCATAGCGGTACTTGGTGACGTTGACGCCGAGGCTGGACGCCGCCTCCGGGCGCTCCCCGACCCCGCGCAGCCGCAGCCCCCACGGATGCCGGTAGAGCAGCACCGCGAGCGCGGGCACGGCCAGCCAGGAGAGGTAGACCAGCAGCGACTGCCCCGGGATCGGGCCGAACTCGCCCAGCCCTTGCAGCGACGGGTCGCTGAAGGAGCCTTCGGTGCCGAAGACGGTGCGGATGAGGAAGCTCGTCAGGCCGACCGCGAGCAGATTGCTCGCGACGCCCAGCACGATCGGGTCACCGTCGAAGGTGATCGAGCCGATCGCGAGGATCAGCGAGTAGGCCGTCGCCGCGAGCACCGCCACGACGACGCCGATCCACGCGCTGCCGGTGTACCAGCTGCCGGCGACCGCGCCGAAGCAGCCGACCAGCAGCGAGCCTTCGAGGGAGATGTTGAAGACCCCGGCCCGCTGGCACAGCGCGCCCGCGAGCGCGGCGAACAGGATCGGTGTCAGCGCGGTGAGCGCCGAGGAGAACAGGCTCGCGTCGATCATGCCCGCCTCGCCTTCCGCTTGAAGACGCCCGAGGTCGCCGCCAGGAAGATGATGAGCACCGCCTGCAGGACCGCGGTGAGTTCGCGCGGGACCTGGGTGGCGCGTTCCATCGCGAACCCGCCGCTGGTCAGCGCCGCGAAGAAGACCGCCGCGAGCAGCGTGCCGAGTGGGCTCGCCCCGGCGAGCAGCGCCGCGAGCAGGCCGATCCAGGTGTACTGCGGCGTGATCAGCGCGCCGTCGATGAACCGGTACGGGAAACCGAGGACGGCGATCGCGCCGACCAATCCGGCCGTCCCTCCCGAAGCGGCCAGCAGCCGAAGCGTGAGTTTCGGCCGGTCGATGCCGGCGTAGGCGGCGAACCGCGGCGCCCAGCCGGTCACCTTGGTCTCGAAACCGGCGGGCGTGCGGGCGTCGATCACCGCGTAGAGCGCGATCACCGCCACCACCAGGAAGATCCCGGTCGTCACGCCGTCGATTTCGGGCAACCGCGCGGACATCTGCGGGCTCTGCGGCAGGCTGGAACCGGCGTCCTTCATCGGGAACCGCACCAGATACCCGGCGAGCGACATCGCCGGGTAGCTCAGCAGCAGCGTGCTGATGAGCAATGGGACGCCGAGCCGGTTCTCGCAGACCGCGGCCAGCGCGGCGTACGCGGCTCCGGCGGCGATGCCCGCGAGCAGCGCGAGGATCACCTTCACCGGCCCGGGCCCGGGCACGTACAGGCCGACGGCGAGCGCGCTGATCGCGCCGAGCACCAGCTGGCCCTCGCCACCGAGGTTCACCATGCCCGCGCGCAGCGGGATCGCGAGCGCCGTGGCCATCCCCGCGACGGGGACGGCGTAGGCGAGGGTGTCGCCGATGCCGTCGGGCCCGAACGCGCCGGAGACGATCGCGCCGTACGCCGCCAGCGGGTCGGTTCCGGTGGCCAGCAGCAGGATCGCGCCGAGGACGAGCGCCGCGGCGACCGGGACGGCGATGAGACGGACGCGGGTCATCCGGCACCTCCGGCCATCGCGAGCCCGACCGTGTGCTGATCGGCCTCGTCCTTGGTGAACTCCGCGACGATCCGGCCTTCGAACAGCACCAGCACCCGGTCCGACAACGCGAGGATCTCGCTGAGCTCGGCGGAGATCAGCAGGACGGCGTGCCCGGCGTCGCGATGGGCGACGAGCCTCGCGTGGATGTTCTCGATCGCGCCGACGTCGACGCCGCGAGTGGGCTGTTCGACCAGCAGGAACGGCGCGTCGTGGGTGAGTTCACGGCCGAAGATCGCCTTCTGCTGGTTGCCACCGGACAGCGTGCCCATCGCGGCGGCGGGGCCGGACGCGCGGACGTCGTAGTCTTCGATGATCGCCGAGGCGTGGTCGTCGATCGCCTTGCGGCGCAGGAAGCCCTTGCGCACCAACGGCCGCTTGCGATGGAAGCCGACGGCCAGGTTCTCCCGGAGTCCCGCCGTGGGGGCCGAGCCGACCTCGGCGCGGTCTTCCGGGACATGGGCGAGCCCGGCGTCCCGCCGTGCACGGACCGACAGGCCGTCCAGGTTCTGTCCATTGAGGACTATGGATCCGCCGGTCTTCAGGAGACCGGTGATGGCGCCGGAGAGCTCGGCCTGCCCGTTGCCCGCGACCCCGGCGACGCCGACGATCTCCCCGGCGCGCACGGTCAGGGACACGTTGTCCAGCAACGGTTTTCCTTCCACACCGGGAACGGTCAGGGAACGGGCTTCGAGGACGGTCTCGCCAGGTGTCCCGGCCGGGTGGACGCGATCGAGGTCGACCTCGCGCCCGGTCATCGCCGCGGCGAGCCCGGCGGCGGTCTGGTCCGCCGTGCGCCCACGGGCGCTGACGCGGCCGTCGCGCAGCGCCGTGACGTGGTCGCTGACGGCGAGGACCTCCTGGAGTTTGTGCGACACCAGCAGGATCGTGCGGTCCTCGGCGGCGAGTGCGCGCAGCACGCCGAACAGCCGCTCGGTCTCGGGCGGGGTCAGCACGGCGGTGGGTTCGTCGAGGATCAGCACTCCGGCGTCGCGGTACAGCAGTTTGAGGATCTCGACGCGCTGCCGCAGCCCGACCGGCAGGTCGCGGACCCGGTCACCGGGCCGCAGCCGCAGTTCGTGCCGTTCGATCAGTTCGGTGACGCGGGCCGTCGCCGCCTTGCGGTCCAGCAGGCCGCGGCGGGTCGGTTCGCTGCCGAACACGACGTTCTCGGTGACGGTGAGTTCGCCGAACAACGCGAACCCCTGCTGCACCATGCCGACACCGGCGTCGATGGCCTGTGCTGGCGAGCCGAAGGAGACTTCCTCGCCGTGCAAGGAGATCGTACCCTCGTCGGGCCGATGCAGACCGTAGAGCACGGACATGAGCGTCGATTTGCCCGCGCCGTTCTCCCCCATCAGGGCGTGGATCTCGCCCCTGCCGACGTCGAGGTCGACGTGGTCGTTCGCGAGCACTCCGGGGAACCGCTTGACGATCCCCCGGAGTGAGACGGCGTCAGGACTTGGCGGGGTCATCGACGACGATCGCGCCCGAGATGATCTGGTCCCGCAGTTCGCCCACCTTGGCCAGCACGTCGGGGTGGCTCGCGACGACGCACTGCGAGGTCGCGGCGTCCGGCTCCAGCCCGGTCAGGGAGATGCCTTTCTCCTTGACACCATAGGACTTCGTCTCGCCGGTCTTGCCGCCGAGGATCGCGTCGACCCCGTCGCCGACGACGACGTTGGTGCGTTTGATGACGTTGTCCACGACCTGGCCGGGGCTGGCCGGGCACTGGTTGGCGTCGACGCCGAACGCGAAGAAACCGCCCTGTTTGGCCGCCTCGAACACGCCGAGGTTGCCCGCCGCGGAGGCCGCGCCCATGACGTGGTCGACGCCCTGACCGGCGAGCGTGGCGGCCAGCGCCTTCGCCCGGGCGGGGTCGTTGAACGGGTTCGCACCACCGATGAACAGCGGGGCGAGGGTGGTGCCGGGCTTGGCCTTCTCGGCGCCCTGCCCGAACGGGATCGAGTACCGGCGGAACTGGGGCGCGTCGAGCACGACGACCGCGCCGACCTTGCCGCTCTTGCTCAGCAGCCCGGCTTCGGCGCCGGCGAGGTAGCTGCCCTCGTGCTCGCGGAAGGTCGCGCAGGTGACGTTCGGGAACGGCTTGGTGGTGCAGGAGTCCACGAACAGGAACTTCTGCTCGGGATTGCGCTCGGCCTCGGCGGCGATCGCGTCGGCGAAGTTGAAGCCGACGGCGACGATCACGGCGGGCTTCTCGCGCACCGCGGCCGCGAGGTTCTGCTGGATCGAGGCGGGATCGGTGCTCTGGTAGACCTTTTGTGTTCCGTTGTGCTTCTTGGCCGAGTCCTCGATGCCCTGGACGGCGAGCTTGAGGAAGTCGTTGACACCGACCGGGCTCGGCGTGATCAGGACCAGCGCGGGCCCGGCGGCGTTCCGCGCGGCCGGATCCTTGGCCGAGGCGTTGCACGCGGCGAGGAGCGTGACGGCGGAAACGGCCATGACGGCCCGCAGGAGGGTTCTCGGCGACATGTCCCGGACTGTATGTCTCCAGTCCACGATATGGCACCGAGTCCCACCATGCGGAACCGTGTAGGGCGTTATACGTCGCCTGGGTCGGCGCCCAGGACAGCGGGCCGCGACCGATGGAGACCGGCGGTGCGGCGCAGGGTGAACCGGTCGATCTCGGCGCCGTCGTTGCGGAGGGTCCGCACGGTCAGCGTCGTCCGGCGGCCGGCCCAGGCCGGCTCGACGTCGATCGCGAGGAACGAGTAACCGGTGTAGCGCACCCGCGACCAGGACACGGTCTCCGTCACCTTCTCGCCACCCTTGACCCAGTGGTACGACTGGAACTCGCCCGCGAACGTATCGGGCACCGGGAAGCTGTAGAGACTCTTCCCGCCGCCACCACAGGTCGCGTACACAGTGCCGTCGCGGTCCGGCTCGACGGTGTCGCCGATCTTGACCTCGCGGGTCACCTTGCCGCCGCGCAGGGCGTCGGTGCGTTCGTAGATGTGGTTGTGCCCGTTGATCACGAGGTCGACCCGGTACTCGTCGAACAACGGGACCCACTGCTCGCGGACGCCGCCCTCGGACGCGTGCTGGTTGGTCGTCGAATAGGCGCAATGATGGAAGAACACCACGATGAAATCGACGTCCGGCTGCGACCGCAGATACCGCAGGCGGCGTTTGAGCCAGGCCGTCTGGGAGCCGTGCGAGTAGCCGAGGTTGGCGGGGATCTCGTAGGAGACGTCGTTGGCGTCGAGCGAGATCACGCCGACGTTGCCGTAGATGAAGGAGTAGACGCTGGGGCAGTCGTGCGGGCCCGTGCCGGGGAAATCCCAGCGTTTGACCTGGCCGCCGTAGCCGTCGGGCGAGTAGAGGGCCTCCATGTCGTGGTTGCCGGTGGTGACCATCCACGGCACCGACGCCGCGACACCCTCGATCTGGCGGTAGTAGGCGTCCCAGACCTTGGGGTCGAAGAGATCGTGGTCGGCGTCGGGCTTGGAGCCGGGCGGTTTGCCCGCACCACTCGGATCGGCGTACGCGATGTCTCCCGCCAGCAGGTGGAAACGCGGGTTCTGGCGCGCGACGGCGCCGTCCTGCGCGAGCGCCGTCGTCGAGACCCCTTGGTCGCCGAAAGCGGTGAAGGTGAACTTGCCCGCCGGGATCCCCCGCGCCGGCGCGGTGGTGAACGTCGAGATCGCGGCGGGCCCGCCGTCCCCCGAAGCCGGGTCGAAACCCTCGTGCCCGACGGCGTACCGGTAAGTGTGGCCGGGCCAAAGATGGTCGGCCTCGGCATGCAGGTAGTACTGGTCGTACGGCGCGATGACCCCGGCGACTTCGGAATGCAGCGCGCGAACCTCGGCCGGGATGCGATGACTCCAGCCGCCGTGCCCGTCGGCGATCCGCAGGAACGGCTTCCGCACCGGCGCCGGCACCTGCCACGCGACCCGCATCGACGTCCGCGGATTCCGGCCGAACGCGAGATGCCGCCCCGCCGGGACGACCTTGTCGCCGTCGGCGTACGCGGTGCCCTGCAACAGAAGCGGACCGGCCGCGAGGACGGCGCCCTTCAGAATGGTGCGTCGGCTGAGGAATTCGTGTTGTTCGGCCATCGTGAGGCGCGAGGCCAGAGCGTCGGGAACACCGACCCTGGGGATTTCCATGCGCGGCATCGTCGCCGACGGACATGTTCGGCTCGCGACGGTGAGACCAACGGGAGTGGTCGAACTGTCCAGGGTGGGATCAAGGGGTTCTCAAGCGGGCTTTACCTTTGTCCCGCATTTAGTCGACTAACTGCGGCGTGCCCTTCGCATTTAGCCGACTAAATGCGAGTCGCTTAGGGTGATTCGGCGTTGGCGCCTGTTTCATCCTTCGGTGTTGTTCGCACAGTTTGGCTTGTTGCTTAAAATTACGAACACATGTTCGACGAATTTGCGGTATTATTGAGGGGTGTCCGAGACCTTCCTCCCCGAACTGCCGCAGGAGCTGTGGCGCGCCGGCAAGCTGGAGCTTGCCCATGGCGTGCAGCAGTCCTTGCAGGTGATTCGCATGGCGACCGCTTGTTTGGGGCGGTTCCTGGCGGAGATCGAGTCTCGTGGCGTCAAAGACTTATACGGGCACGGCAGCACGGCCAGCTGGTTCGCGGAGATGGCGGGGTTGTCGCGCGGCGAAGCGGGCGCGGTGGTGAAGCGGGCTCTCGCCCTGAACCCCACGCGGGCTCTGGACGGGAGCGAGGTTCCGCCTGTCGCGCCCGCCACCGCTGCTGTCGCCGCTCAGGGGTTGGTCGGGGATGAGCGGATCGATCAGATCCTGGAGATCTTGAAGAAGCTCCCCGCCGACACCTCGGCTGAGGATCGGGAGACTGCGGAGAAGATCCTCGCGGACCTGGCCCCGAACGCCGGACCCCGGCAACTCTCCAAGGCCGAGACGAAACTGATGGGTTGGCTCAACCCCGACGGCAACGAGCCGAAGGATCCCGAGCCCAAGGAACCCCGTCGCGAGATCACCCTGGAACGCCGCAGGGACGGCTTCTGGAAACTCACCGGCCTCCTGGACGACGAGACCGGTGCCCGCACCGCCGCCGCTTTGGAAGCACACTCCCAGCCGCGGCCGGTGGACGAGTTCGGCCAGGCGGATTTGCGGATGAAGTGCGAACGCATGGGGGACGCCTGGGCCGAACTCCTCGACCTGGCCATCGCCTGCCCGGACCAGCCCGGCACCAGCGGTTACCGGACCCTCGTCCACGTCACCATCGGGCTTGAGGAACTGAAGTCCGGTCTCGGCACCGCGTGTCTCGACTTCGTCGGCACGATAACCGCCCGCGAAGCCCGACTCGCCGCCTGCGACTGCCTCATGCTGCCGGTCGTCATGGGCACCTCGGGCGAGCCACTGGACATGGGACGGCTGCGAAGATTCGTCACACCCGGCCAGAGACGCGCGTTGAACATCCGCGACGGCGGCTGCGCCTTCCCAGGCTGCCACCGAAAACCCAAGAACTGCCACGCCCACCATATCGAGCACTGGGCAGACGGCGGACCCACCGACCTCCGGAACCTGGTCCTGCTCTGCGGTTTCCATCACCGCCTGATCCACCACGGCGACTGGGAAGTACACGTGGCAGCCGACGGACTACCAGAGTTCATCCCACCCCAATACCGAGATCCGCTCCGACAACCCCGGCGTAACACGCTGCATCACGTCTAGGCCCCGAGGAGCCCGCCAGCCAACCACGCGACGGGCCCCTCGGCATGCCCAGCGCCGGCCACGACCGGTGACCGTGCGGATTTCGGGACATCTGACGCCCGAAAGCCATCCTCATCCGTTCCTAACGGACGACCACCCTGGTCCGCGCGGCGGCCCGGGGCGAGGGCGGGGTGCTCGTCCTGCGCGGTGAGCCAGGGATCGGCAAGAGCGCGCTGCTGGACCACGTCGGGGAGGCGACCGCGGGGGAATTCCAGCTCATCCGCGCCTCCGGGTCGGAATTCGAGGGCGAACTGCCGTTCGCGGCGCTGCACCAGCTGTGCGTTCCGGCGCTGGCGCACCTCGACACGCTGTCGGGTCCGTACCGCGAGTCCCTCCTCGTCGCCTTCGGGCTGGCCGACGACGCGCATTGGCTCGACACCGCCTCGGCGAGGGCGTTGACGTTCCTGGCGAGGCGGATCGCGGCCGAGCCGATCGCGATGGTGTTCGCCGCCCGCGACCGGGATCCGGTCCGCGGGCTGGACGAACTGCCCGGGCTCACGATCGGCGGCCTGAGCGACGCGCACGCGCGTGCCGTGCTGGCCGGCGAGAAGACCGTGACCGGACCGATCACGCACGACTGTGTGGATTTCAGGTCATCCAACGCCCCGAAATCCACACAGTCCGTCGTCACCGAACCGATCACGACCCGTCACCGTCTCAGCGGCAAAACCCCGTCTCCAGGTACGCCCGCCACTGCGCAAGAGATCGCTCCGCAGGACACACCCTGATCAACGACCGTTACCGATCACGGCGACAGTGCGCCGAACGCGGGCTACCGCTCCCCCCGAATGGTCCTCCGCAGCTTCGGCACCCGCTCGTACAACGTCCGCTCCGCCCCGCGCTGCGTCGGCTCGTAGTAGTCCCGCCCCACCAGCTCGTCCGGCGGATACTGTTGCGCCAGAACACCTTCCGGCACTTTCTGCGGATGCCGGTAGCCCTTCGCGTTGCCGAGTTTCTCCGCCCCCGCGTAATGCCCGTCGCGCAGATGCGGCGGCACCGTCCCGATCCGCCCGGACCGGACGTCACTGAGCGCGGCGTCGATACCGGTGATGATGGCGTTCGACTTCGGCGCGGTCGCCAGGTGCACGGTCGCCTGCGCCAGCGCGAGACGGCCTTCCGGCATGCCGATGAACTGCACCGCGTGCGCCGCCGCGATGGCCGACTGCAACGCCGTCGGGTCGGCCATGCCGATGTCCTCGCTCGCGTGCACGACCAGGCGCCGGGCCAGGAACCGCGGGTCCTCCCCCGCCTCGATCATCCGCGCCAGATAGTGCAACGCGGCGTCCACGTCCGATCCCCGGATCGATTTGATGAACGCGCTGATGACGTCGTAGTGCTGGTCGCCGTCGCGGTCGTACCGCACCGCCGCCTTGTCCACTGTGGACTCGACGATGGCGAGATCGATCGTCTTGGCCTCGGTCGCGCTCGCCGCGTCGGCGGCCGCTTCCAGTGCGGTGAGCGCTCGCCGCGCGTCGCCGGACGCCAGCCGCACCAGATGTGCCCGCGCGTCCTCGGTCAGGGTGAGTTCGCCGCCGAGACCGCGCTCATCCACCAGCGCGCGCTCGATCAGCGCGACGATGTCGGCGTCGGTCAGCGGCCGCAGCTGCAGCACCAGTGACCGCGAGAGCAGCGGCGAGACCACCGAGAACGACGGGTTCTCCGTGGTGGCGGCCACCAGCAGCACCGTCCGGTCCTCCACCGCGCCGAGCAGGGCGTCCTGCTGGGTCTTGGAGAACCGATGGACCTCGTCGATGAACAGCACCGTGTTCTCGGCGTTGTAGTTCCGGCGGCGGCGGGCCTCCTCGATGACCCCGCGTACCTCCTTCACCCCGGCCGACAGCGCCGACATCGCCACGAACCGGCGGCCGGTCGCGGCCGAGACGAGGTTCGCCAGCGTGGTCTTGCCGGTACCCGGCGGGCCGTAGAGCAGCACGGAAGCGGGGGCCGCGCCTTCAACGAGCCGTCGCAGCGGCGCGCCCTCACGCAGCAGGTGCTGCTGGCCGACGACCTCGTCGAGCGTCCGCGGCCGCATCCGCACCGCCAGCGGCGACCCCGCCGGTACGGCGACCTCCCTCGGCTCGGCCGGCTCCGGCGGCGGACCGAGGTCGGGGTTCACGGTGAAGAGTTCGTCCTGTGCCACGGTGTCGACGGTAGCCGTACCCACCGACGGTTCCGGCCACAGGTCAGCGCAGCCGCTCCCGGAACGAATGCCACATGATCACGGCCGCGTACGGCACGAACTCACGCCCCCGCCGCCACACCCACGGGATGCCCTTGAGCACCAGCCAGCCGACGTGCCCGGCGGTACTCGGCTCCACGCCTCCCGAGCAGGTCAGGCTGACCGGCTCCGGCACCGCGAACCCGGCCTCGGCGAGCCGTTCGGTGAACCCGGTCGCCAGCATCCGGTGCCCGAGTTCCGACGGGTGCAGCCGGTCGACGCTCCACGCGGTGAGGTCGTAGGCGCCGGGCAGCAGTTCGAGGTCGAGGCACGGTACGCCCTCGCGTTCGACGACCCCGTCGATGGCGGCGTTCAGCTCGGCCACCCGCTGGCTCAGCGCGCGCCGCAGCGACTGCGGGAGGCGGAACACCTTGCCGTGGTCGTGATAGCGCACCGGGACCACGACGGTGCCGACGGCGGCCAGCGAACGGATCACCTCGGTGAGGTCCGCGGCGATCTTCTCGGCGCTGAAATCGGGGCGCAGCGTGTCGTTCATGCCCGCCACCACCAGCGCGACGTCCGGCCGGTGCGCCACGGCCGCCGGAAGCTGCTTCGTCAGCACGCAGCCCATGCGCGCTCCGGTGAACGACGGGTTCAGGTAGCCGTCCGGCTCGACGCCGAGCGCGGCGGCGACGAGCGGGCCGACCCCGCGCCAGCCGCCCCGGCCCGGAAGGGGGTCGCCGAGGCCCACGGCCGTGGAATCGCCGAGCACGACCAGTCTGCGGGCGGACCGCGGGACGGCCGGTGCGGGAGGAAGGAGGGGTTCGGGACTCGGAGTGACTTCGACACTGATCACGGTCACGGTAGCCACCATCGGCCACGCAGACTCACCCGCGGTGATGCCTGGGTAACGCGGCGAGGACGGCCGAGCGAAAAGTCCGTGCGGCGGTTACCGGAACGCCGGATAGAAGGCGAGATCGGCGTGCGGACCGAGCCGGGCACCGAGCGCCGCGGCGACCCTGGTGGCGTGCTCGGAGATATGCGTCAGACGGGCACGCAGCGAATGTTTGGCCAGCTCCCGCCACCAGGTGACCAGCGCGGCCTCCCGGCTGATCGGCGTCGCGTGCCGGTCAAGGTCCAGTTCCGGGAGGATCTCCCAGGTCAGCACCCACAGCAGGAGCAGCTGACCGTCCATCAGGTGCTCGGCCAGCGCGTCCTCGTCCGCGAGCCCCGGCCAGACCGAGACGACCTCGGACCGCCAGGCCGCGATCATCGCCTCGCTCATCCCCGGCGGCAGGGCCAGCGCGTCCGCGCTCGACGCGAACGGGAGCCGCAGGTACGCCACGTCCATCAGGGTGCTGCGCACCCGCCCGCGTTCGAAATCGAGGAACCGCACTCCGCCGCTGGTCACGAGGTTGTTGTCCGGGCTGAGATCGACGGGGCTGAACGCGCGGTACGACGGCGCGCCCGCCCGCTCGGCGACCTCCATCACCCGCCGTTGCACCGGCTCCGGCGTCTCGACGTCGAGCAGTTCCTCCAGCACACCCGGCAGCTGCGCGCAGACCGCGGGCAGCGGCGCGTCCTCGTTCTTGACCGGGCCGCCGAGGCGGCGCAGCAGCGCGTTGAAATCGGGCTCGCGGCTCGCGGTGGTCGCGTGCAGCCTGCCCAGCGACCGGGCCCAGGACAGCAACGCGCGTTCGGCGCCGCGGGCGTCACGGGCGTGGAGTTTGTCGTGCAGTGTCGGGACGCCGCCGAGATCCTCGATCACCAGGACCCGGTCCCGGCCGTCGTGCGCCAGCAGCTCCGGGCACATCCGGTCCTCCGGCGCGAGCGCGGTGAACAGCTGGTAGCTGACCGCCTCCTGCGCGAACGGATCGGGCCGTCCCGGTTCGGGTGGATCGGGGTAGTGCTTGATCACCAGGGTGCGCGGCAGCGCGAACGGCGACGACGCCACCCGCGCCCGCACGACCGTGGCCGGGCCGCTGCCGGCGAGGTCCTCGGGGGCGACAAGGGTGATCGCGCTGCCGAATCGGCGCGTGAGGACCGACTCGCCGGCGGCGACCGCGGCCGCCACGGCGAGGGTTTCGGCTCCAGCTCCGACGGTCGAATCGTCGGCAGAGGAGGTATCGACTGTCATTGCCACCGACCCTACTCGTGACTGAGCAACCATGACCACTGAGATCCGGGCAATCGCGCGCACTGGCGCGATCGAGGACTCATCCGCGTGAAAGCGGACGTTCCGTCACCCTCGATCGTTGCCCACGACGGCGCAATGTCAGCACAATGGCCGCAGCTGCAACGATTCCGATGAGATTGACCAGCAGCTGTCCGGCCGAATAAAGGCACCGTTCCCACTGACCGGCAACCGCCGCGACCACCGCGTAACCGGCCGCGGGCACCGTCGTCACCGAGATGAAGACGCCCACGAGCGCGGCGGATTTGGCCGACGTCATGGAAAGCATGCCCGCGGCGCCGGCGAGGAGCGCGACGATCAGCGACGCGATTCCCACCTGGTAAACGAAATCCACCTCGTGGTTGTCGGCGAGCTTGCTGACCTCGAGCACGCCGGTGGCGTTGCCCACCAGCACCACGCCGAGCGTGATCACCATGGCGATCGGGAAGCCGCCCAGCAACGCGAGGGCACCCTGCTTCACGAGATCGCCGCGGCGCAGCACCAGGCCGACCGCCATCGCCGCCAGCGGCCCGAATTCCGGCCCCACGACCATGGCGCCGACGATGGTGACGGCCGAGTTCGTGATGACGCCGACCGCCGCCAGCAGGCAGGCAATGGTCAGGAATGCCTGAAATGTCCAGGTGAGCCGGGACTCCTCGCCGGAGCGGCCGACGAGTTCCTGCCACACCACCGCGTCCGCGCCTTCACCCGGCGCGGCCTCCTCGGCCTTGTCGGCGGCGTCGGACACCGCGGTGTCCAGTGCTTCCAGCGTGATGCCGCCGGTGTGGTCGAGGTCGAGCCCGCACAGCGACTCGATGATGTCGTCGGCCGCCTCACGGGCGATGTCCGCCTCGATCAGGTCGCCCTCGGGCTCGACCGCCACCCCGTGATGCACGACGAGGTGCGCGGTCCCGGTGTGCGCCCGCAGGATCCGGATCGCTTCGCCGGTCCGGTCCGGCGGGCACACGGCCCTGAGGTGGAGCATCAGTTCTTGACGGGCGGCGCGGGCTTGGCGTCGATGCCCGCCTCCTTGCGCTGCTCCGCCGTGATCGGGGCGGGAGCGGCGGTCAGCGGGTCGAACCCGCCACCGGTCTTCGGGAACGCGATCACGTCACGCAGCGACTCGGCCTTGGCCAGCAGCATGACGATCCGGTCCCAGCCGAACGCGATCCCGCCGTGCGGCGGCGGGCCGAAGGCGAAGGCGTCGAGCAGGAAGCCGAACTTCTCCTGCGCCTCCTCCTCCGACAGGCCCATCAGCTCGAAGACCTGCTTCTGCAGCTCCTGCTGGTGGATACGGATCGAGCCGCCGCCGATCTCGTTGCCGTTGCAGACGATGTCGTAGGCGTAGGCCAGCGCGTTGCCGGGGTCGTCGGCGAGTTTGCCGATCCACTCCGGGGTCGGCGAGGTGAAGGCGTGGTGCAGGGCCTTCCACTTGCCGCCGCCGACGGCGACGGCGTCGGACTCCTCGGCCGAGATGAACATCGGGAAGTCGACGACCCAGACGAACGACCAGGCGTTCTCGTCGATCAGGCCGAGACGGCTGCCGATCTCGAGCCGGGTGGCGCCCAGCAGCGCCCGCGCGTCGGCGGGCTTGCCGGCGGCGAAGAAGACGCAGTCGCCGGGCTTGGCGCCGACGGCTTCGGCGACCGTCTCGCGCTCCTTCTCCGACAGGTTCTTCGCGACCGGCCCGCCGAGCGTGCCGTCCTCGTTGACCAGGATGTACGCGAGCCCGCGGTGGCCGCGCTGCTTGGCGAAGTCCTGCCAGGCGTCGAGGGTGCGGCGCGGCTGGTCGGCCCCGCCCGCCATCACGACGGCGCCGACGTACGGCGCCTGGAACACGCGGAACGGGGTGTCGGCGAAGAACGCCGTCATGTCGGTGAGTTCGAGGTCGAAGCGCAGGTCCGGCTTGTCCGAGCCGTACTTCTCCATCGCCTCGGCGTAGCTGATGCGGCGGAAGGGCTTCGGGATCTCGGCGCCGATCAGCTTCCACAGCGCAGTCACGATGTCCTCGCCGAGCGCGATGACGTCGTCCTGCTCGACGAAGCTCATCTCGATGTCGAGCTGGGTGAACTCCGGCTGCCGGTCGGCGCGGAAGTCCTCGTCCCGGTAGCAGCGCGCGATCTGGTAGTACCGCTCGAGGCCGCCGACCATGAGCAGCTGCTTGAACAGCTGCGGCGACTGCGGGAGCGCGTACCACGAGCCGGGCTTGAGCCGGGCCGGGACCACGAAGTCGCGGGCGCCTTCGGGGGTGGAGCGGGTCATGGTCGGGGTCTCGACCTCGACGAACTCCTGGGCGTGCAGCACCTCGCGGGCGGCGCGGTTGACCTCGCTGCGCAGGCGCATCGCGGCCGCGGGGCCGCTGCGGCGCAGGTCGAGGTAGCGGTGCTTGAGGCGCACCTCTTCGCCGACGTCGACGCGGTCGTCGATCGGGAACGGCAGTACGGCGGCCTCGGAGAGCACCTCGAGCTCGGTGACCAGCACCTCGATCTCGCCGGTGGGGATCTCGGCGTTGGCGTTGCCCTCCGGCCGCTTCGAGACCTCGCCGACGATGCGGACGCAGTACTCGGAGCGCAGCTGGTGGGCGCGCTCGGCCATCTCGCCCTCGCGGAAGACGACCTGGCTCACGCCGCTGGCGTCGCGCAGATCGATGAAGATGACGCCGCCGTGATCGCGCCGCCGGGCCACCCATCCGGTGAGGGTGACCGTCTGACCGGCGTGCTCGGCACGCAAGGTGCCGGCTTTGTGGGTGCGAAGCACTGCGGGTGCTCTCCTTCGGCATCACGATTCTGCGATTCGACGGCTTCTCGCCGACGTCAAAGGCTAACGAATCGCCCGTGATGCCTCGCGACCAGGTGTTCTCAGATCGTCGGCCAGGCCTCCAGCGCGGCGACCATCCGCCGCGTGTGCGCCAGATAGTCCGGCACGGACAGGACCCGGCCGTCGATGTTCTCCAGCAGCCAGCCCGAGGCCGCCTCTTTGGAGGCGAAGAACCCCGTGCAGACCAGCGCCTCGACGTAGTCCTGGCCGAGGGCGAGGTCGATCCCGGACAGCCGTGACGCGGCGACCACGGCGTGCGGCGGGTCGACGCTCAACACCCTCTCGCGGGTGAAGTGGACGCGGACGCGTGCCCCGGTCGCCGGGCAGACCGCGTCCGCGTGCACGGGTTCGCCGGTCGCGACGGCCAGGAGGAACAGGTCGACCCGGTACCGGTCGGAGCCCGGCCGGTCGGCCGGGCGCGAGCCGCGGTCCATCACGACCAGGCCGTCGCGGATGACGAAGCCCATCAGGTCCATCAGACGGTGCGCTTCGGCCGGGTCCATGCCGACAGTGGCGGCGAGTCTTCCGATGGCGATGGGGTGTCTGCCCGCTCTGGTCAGCTTGGTCGCGGCCCAGGCGATGCGGACAGCGGCGGTGCGATCCGTACGGGTGGTCAACAGGCACCTCCTCGCCTTCGTCCCCTTGAGATTAGGCACGAAAAGGTTTTCCGCCAAGCCACTGCGCCGAACGGCCGAACCCGTTGTGCGGTAAGACTTTCGGACACTCCGGGCGAAAGTGCGCCTACAGCAGTTTGAGCTGCTCGGCCGGCGGTACCACCGCCTCCCCGGAACGCTGCACGGGCATCGTCACCTGCATTCGTTCCCCGTCGTCCGCACGGGAACCGAAGCCGTGACGACGCAACAGCGGGCCGACCCTGGCACCGAGCCGCTCCCGATAGGACTTCGGGAGATACGCGCCGCGCGAGTACAGCTCGCGGTATTTCGGCACCAGCTCCGGATGTTCCCGGCCGAGCCAGCGCGCGAACCATTCCCGCGCACCCGGCCGCAGATGCAGCGGCAGGACGGTGACCCGGGTGGCACCGGCTTCGGCGAGCCGTGAGAACAGGGCGTCGAGCGCGGCCACCGAATCGGTCAGGTACGGGAGCACGGGGGCGACCAGCACCGAACACGGCAGCCCGGCGTCGCGCGCCTTGCGGATCAGGTCGAGCCTCGCCCGCGGGCTCGGCGTCCCCGGCTCCAACCGGTGTTGCAAATCCTCGTCCAGCAGCGCGAGCGAGATCGCCAGCCCGGCGGGCACATCCTTCGACACCGTTCCCAGTAACGGGAGATCCCTCGCCAGCACGGTTCCCTTGGTCAGGATCGACAGCGGCGTGCCCGAATCGGCCAGTGCGGTGATGATGCGCGGCATCAGCTTGTACCGGCCTTCGGCGCGTTGGTAGGGGTCGGTGTTCGTGCCCATCGCGACGTGCTCGCGTGTCCAACTCGGCCGCCGCAGCTGCGCGGTCAGCACCTCGGGCGCGTTGACCTTCACGATCACCTGCGTGTCGAAATCGCGTCCGGCGTCGAAATCCAGGTACGTGTGGGTGTTCCTGGCGAAACAGTTGTGCGTGACCATGCCGTCGGCGATGAAGTCGCCCGTGCCGGTGGTGATGTCGAACAACGGCAGCTCGATGCCCAGCGGCTCGATGGACGTCACCTTCCGTCTCGTCCGGCCGATGGGGAGGCCGTCGAGCGACCGTTTCCAGCCGACGGCGGGGTCGGCGAGCTGGAAGAACCGCACCTCCTCCGCCGGGCCGCCGAGGATCTGCACCGTCCACAGCGGACGAAACTTGGCGTTTTCGCTTCTGACGTAACGGAAGCCGAAGTTCCCCAGCGCGGAACAGAAGGTGGAGACGATGTCCTGCTCGTCGTGGGTGACGCGCAGCGCGCCGTGCCGGTAGCTCCCCGCCAGGTCGAACAACCCGGCCAGGAATCCGCGCAGCCAATGGGAATCCGGCGACGGCGGCACCTGCACGAAACCGACCGACGCACCGAAATCCGGCAGGTAGCGCAGCGCACGGTCGGCGGCGTCCTTCTCGGCCGAGAACCCGCCGGAGCGCAACATCCCGCACAGATACCCGGCGCGGTAGCCGAGGGTGTCGTCCGGAGTGCGCGCGAGCCTCCCGACGCCGACGAGTTCGGTGCCGCCGACCAGGTGCGGCCGTTGCGCCGCGCCGAACCGGGTGCCGGTGACGTGTTTCCAGCCGCGGCCGGTCAGGAACCGGTGATCGCCGCTGGCCACGATGGACGTTCCGTCGTCGAGGGACAGGCGGTACGCCGGTTTCAGCGTCGACCAGTGCGCGAGGACCTTCGTCGGCACCAGGCGGCGCCCCGCGCCACGCCCGCGCGTCCCGTAGATCGCGTCGCCGGGCGCCAGCTCAGCCAAGGGCTTCGTCCGGCCGTCGGCCATCAGGACCGGCGTCCCGCCTTCGAGGCAGTACGTACACGCGTGAGAGCAACCGCGGTACGGGTTCACCGTCCATCCGAAGGGGACACCCGAGCCCTCGGGCACCTTGTTCAGCACGGATTTGGCGTGCACCTCGTGAAAGGTGACGCCGTCGAACTCGGGCGTGCGCACCGAACGCAGCAGCCCGTCCAATCCGGGCAGTACCGGCTCGCCGCCGTCCGCCCGCTGTCGATCCCATCGCACCCGGCCAGTCGAACACACGTTCTAGACAGGTGTCAAACATATGTTCGAACGAGGGTGATCTTCGCAGCATTTAGTCCTCTGGATGCGGTGGTTGCGCGTGCAAGGACCGCATCCAGAGGACTAAACGCGAGCTAGAGCTTCGTGATCTCGTCGGCCACGTATCCGGCGGGTTGGATCAGCCCCGCGCACCGGCTTTCCCCGCGCGGCGCGGCCGAACGCCGCCGCACCGTCACCGAGTAGAAGTCCTCGCCGCCGCGCACGGTGACGACCCGCGCGTCGGATTCGAGCAGCGGCTCCTCCTGCACGGCGAGCACGTCGTCCAGACCGGGGAGGTCCAGCCGCCGCCGGAGCGCGATCTCCGCGAACTGCGCCCACGCCGTCCGCGCGGATGTCCGGCCGCGAAGCTGCTCCGGCTCGACCTGACCACGCAGCGCGGCCTTGGCGACCAGTGCCGCCTCGGCCGGGTTCAGCTGGCCGTGCAGGAAACCGTCCGGGACCACCAGCAGGTTGCCCGCCCAGCGATCGCCGCCGACGTGGCTGACCTCCCAGGCCCGGCCGGGGTGGTTGGTGTTCAGCGTCGAAGCCAGCGGGCGGCCGAGGACCGCGCAGCACATGTCCTTGGTGCCGTGGGTGCAGACCAGGAACAGCGGCCCGTCGACCCGGGTACCGAGCCCACCGGTGCCCTCGGCGACGGCTTCGAGGTCCAGCTCGGCCAATTCACCCAGGTCGTGGATCTCGAGGCGTTCCAGCCAGCGGTTGCCCGGTTCACCCCCGCCGACGTACACGGAACGGGGACGGTCCGGGTCTCGCTGGTGTTTGCCGGGACGACGGATGAGCAGCGGACGGAGCCCGTGCGACCGTCTCAAGTTTTCGAGCAGCTCACGGCGCTCGGCGGGGAAGGCCTCGTCGAGGACGTTCTCCAGCGCGTCCGCGGGCCAGGGGCCCGGCTGCTCGATGAGCAGCCAGCACCGCATGTCCGCCGCGGTGCCGGCGGGGCTCGCCCCGAGCATGCGCGCGACGGTGGCGCAGCCCGGCAACGCGGCGGGCGGCGCTTGCGTGTCCGAGAGCTGAGCGGTCATCGGCTGACCCCTCCGGACCTCACCTTAGGCATGCCTTAGCTTACCCCGTCCGGGCTCCCTCCACACTTCTCGCCTCCTGTGACTTTCAGCCGATCGAGAGCAATCCCTGCGTGGTGAGCTCGCCGAGGAACGCCCGCACCGTCCCCCGATCGAGTTCGGACAGCTCGGCGAGTCGCTTGACCGCCTGCGGCGTGCCGTCGAGCAGCGCCTTCAGCAGCGGGGCCGCGGCTCCCGCGAAAACGAACCGTTTCCCGTCCGCGAGCAGAGTCACCCGGCCGTCACCCTCTTCGAGCATCGCCCTCGGGACGAGGAACCGGACCTCGGTCTCGTCCCCGTCCGGCAGCAGGCCGGGGGTCGCCGCCCAGGGCAGGCCGACGCGCGGATGCGCCGGGGCCGCCGAGTCGCGTTCGGCGAGGAACCTGTCGACGACGTCGGTGGTCAGCGTGGCTTCCAGTTCCGCGCGCAGTGCCGCCGCGCGGGCCGCGCGCTCCTCCGTCGTCCCGAACCTCGGGAGGTCCTGCCGGAAAGCGGTGCTCGCCCGCAGCTTGTCGGCGAGCCACGAGACGAGGTCGATCCCCGTCGCGGGGCTGAAGCCGAGCGTGAGATGCAGCGACATCTCCCCCACCGCGGTGACGTCGTGCCAGTGCCCGCGCGGGACGTAGAGGACTTCGCCGTCTTCGAGGACGAAGTCGTCGATCGGCTCACCGGGCCGCTCGGGCTGCTCGACGTCGCGATGCAGCGGGGCGGGCCTGGTCGGGCCGTGCATCCGCCAGCGTTTGCGGCCGGCGACCTGGATGATGAACGCGTCGTGGTCGTCCCAGTGCACGTCGAAGCCGTGGGTCACGCCCCAGCCTGCGTACAGGTTGACCTGGACGCTCTCGCGGAGGTCGTGTTCGAGACTCCTGGCGAGATCGCCGATCGGGTCGCTGAGTTCCTGGATGGCGTCGAGCACCATCGTCGCGCCGCCGCGCAGGTGCTCGGTGAACGGAGCGGCCTGGAGGCGGGGGACGGTGCCACTGCGGCGGGTGGGGACGAGATCGGTGTAGCTCTCCATGGGCACCGGGGTGCCGTCGAGCGCGAGGCGCAGTCGCGGGAACTCCAGGCGGTGCTGCCGGAGGATCGCGTTCAGCGCCGGCCACGGCAGCAGGTCGGCGAACCGGCCCGCGCGGCCTTCGAAACGGCGGTAGGTCTCGCCCTGGACGTCTTGGAAGAACTGGCTGACCCCGAGCGGAGCCACGAGGTCAGCCAGCGTCGGCGTTCCGGGCACTCAGCCGTCGTTGCCGTCGTTGTCGGCGGCCGCGCCGTTCGCCTTCCCGCGGTCGACCGCGGTCGGGATCTTCTCGACCTCCAGCAGCAAACCGCTGTCGGGAGCCTGCGTACCTGACTGTTCCTGTGCCATCCTGCCACCTTTTTCTAGACGAGCGGACGGACCGAAAATCGGCCTGGAGCGCCGCCAAGCCTACGACACGTTTCCGGAAAATTCACTGCCCAGCAGGGAAAAACGGCCTTGTGAGCGATCTTCGACACCGTGGCGCCAGTTCACCCGGACAGCGGTTCTAAGCTGCCATTCATGGCTGAACCGGCATCCGTCCCCCGCCCGCGCTGGGACGCGTTCGCGGCCATCGGGGCGGGTGGCGCGCTGGGCAGTCTCGCCCGCTACGGCCTCTCCGTCGCGGTCCCCCACTCCCCCGGCCGGTTCCCGCTTTCCACCTTTGCCACCAACGTTTCCGGGTGCCTGCTGATCGGTGTCCTGATGGCGCTGCTGACCGCGGCGAAGAAACCGCACAGACTGCTGCGGCCGTTCCTCGGGGTCGGGATCCTGGGCGGCTACACCACGTTCTCGACCTATGCGACGGACACACTCGATCTTGTGACGGCGGGACGTCCGTTCACCGGGTTGGCGTACGCGTTCGCCACGGTGGCCGCCGCACTGGTAGCCGTCTACGCCGGACACGAGATCACCCGCGCGGTGAGGAAATGACCGTTCTGTTCGTCGCGCTCGGCGGCGGCCTCGGCGCGATCCTGCGGTTCCTGACCGACCGGCGCGTCCAGGCCTGGCGGAAATCCGCGTTCCCGTGGGGCACGCTCACGGTGAACGTCGCCGGCTCGGTGATCCTCGGCGTGCTGACCGGCTGGGCCCTGCACGGCGGTCAGCCGGACGCGGTCCGCGCGCTGCTGGCCGTCGGTTTCTGCGGCGGGCTCACGACGTTCTCGACGTTCGGGTACGAAACCCTGCTGCTGTTCACCGGAAAGACGCGAGCGCGCGCCGTGCTGTACGTCGGCGTCACGATGGCCGCCGGGATCGGCGCCGCGGCGATCGGACTGCTGATCGCGTCCGCGATCTGGCCCTGACTCAGTCTTCGGGCGCCATCCGCCACGCGGCCGCCGCGATCGCCTCGCGCTGCTCCGCCGGGAGGTCGGCCGCCATCTCCTCCAGCTTCTCGACGACGCCTTCGTGGGCGGCGTTCGCGAGCCGGAGCCCTTCTTCGGTCAGCGTGATCTTGAGCGCGCGGCGATCACAGGAATCCGCGACCCGCTCGACGAGCGCGCGCCTCTGCACACGGTCCACCAGCCCGGTGACGCTGGACTTCTCGAGGTTCAGCATCTTGCCGAGGTCGGTCATCCCGACGCCCGTCTCCCCCTGGGCCAGCACGCAGAGCAGCTGCGCCTGCTGCGGCGTGAGGTCGTGGGACCGGCCGACGTCGATGAAAGCCCGCTGCACGAGATGCGAAAGCCGCACTAGCGCCGTCGCGAATCCGAGATCTTCGGCCGTGGTCATGACCGGAGTCTACTTGACGATCGTTCGGAGTACGAACTACTGTAGTTCGCAGTACCAACATTACGCACTACGAACTAGGGGATCTCATGACCACGACCGTGGCCGTCATCGGCGGGGGATACGGCGGCACCACCGTCGCCAAGGAGCTGGACTCGTTCGCCGACGTCGTGCTCGTCGAGCCGCGCGAGGACTTCGTCCACCACGTCGCCGCCTTGCGGGGGCTCGTCGATCCCGAGTGGACGGATCGGCTCTTCTACCCGTACGCCGGGCTTCTCGAACGGGGACGGGTGCTGCGCGACCGCGCGGTGAGCGTGGACCAGGGCGGCGTCACGCTCGCGTCGGGCGAGCGGCTCGCGCCGGACTACGTCGTGCTGGCGACCGGTTCGGCGTACCCGTTCCCGGCGAAGATCGATTTCCACGACAGCGCTTCGGCGAAGGCGAAGATCCGCGCCACCCGGGAGGAACTCGCGGGTGCGGAGAAGGTGCTGCTGCTCGGCGCGGGCCCGGTGGGGCTCGAACTGGCGGGCGAGATCAAGGCGGTCTGGCCGGAGAAGACCGTGACGATCATCGACCCGGCGCGGGAGATCCTGGCCGGTTTCCCGGACGAGTTCCGCGCGGAGATCCGCCGCCAGCTCGACGACCTGGGCGTCGAACTCCTGCTCGGCACTTCGCTGACCGAGGCTCCGGTCTCCGAGCCGGGACAGGCCAAGACGTTCACCTCGGGCCTCACCGGCGGCGGTGAAGTGACCGCCGACCTGTGGTTCCAGTGCTACGGCGGCGCGCCGCACACCGCGTACCTCGACGGCGAACTGGCCGCCGCGCGGCAGGCGAACGGGCGGGTCGAGGTGACGCCCGAACTGCGCCTTCCGGGGCAGCCCCGCGTGTTCGCGCTCGGCGACATCACGGCACTGCCGGAGGGGAAGCTCGCGAAGGTGGCCGGTGACCACGCGGAGGTCGTCGTGGCCAACATCCGGGCGCTGATCGAAGGCGGCGAACTGCGCACGCACACGCCGGGCGGGCCGATGATCTCGTTGCCGCTCGGGCCTTCCGGGGGCGCGACCTATGCCGAGGAGGTCGGCGTCCTGGACGCGGCGACGACCTCGGAGATCAAGGGGTCGCACATGATGGCGTCGCGGTACGACGAGCTGTTCAACGTCGCCTGAGCGCCTCGGATGTCATGAAAGGGTCGTTCAGGACAAAAGATGTCCTGAACGACCCTTTCATGACACGCGTCAGCGCGGAGCGAGACCCCGCACGTGCGCGAACGGGTCCTCCCCCGTCGGCAACAACGCGATGATCGGCGTCGTCAGCCCGTTGTCCACATAGGACTGCACCTGTTCGCGGCAGGATTCGAGGCTGCCGTGCACGATCAGGTCGTCGACGACCTCGTCCGGGATGACCTGGTTCGCCTTCTGCCGGTCGCCCGCCGCCCACGCCTCGTGCATCGGCGCGAGCGCGTCGCCCCGGCCGAGCCACTCGTGGAACGCTGCGTACACCGGCACGGTCAGGTAGCTCGAAATGAGCATCCGGCCGAGCCCGCGCGCGGCGTTCTCGTCCTCGGTGGGGCACACGAAGATCCGCGCCGCCAGTTCGACGTCCGGCCCGATCTCCGCCCGCACCTTCGGCACGTCGGAGGCGGCGAGCCAGTTCGTGATGGCGCCGTCGGCCTCCTTCGCGGCCAGCCGCAGCATCCCCGGCCGCAGCGCGGCGAGCATGATCGACGGCGGCGGATCGGTGGGCCGCTCCAGCCGGAACTTGCTGACGGAGAACGACTCGTACTCCTCGGTGACCTTCTCCCCCGCCAGCGCCGAACGCAGGAAGCGCAGGGTGTCCCGCGAACGCGCGAACGGCGCTTCGAACTCGGCGGCGTTCCAGTTCCGCACGATCACCGGCGACGACGCGCCGATGCCGAGGACGAACCGGCCGGGCGCGAGTTCCGCGACGGTCGCCGCGCTCATCGCCAGCAACCCGGGCCCGCGCGTGTACACCGGCACGATCGCGGTGCCCAGCCGCAGCTGCGGCGCCCACTGCGAAGCCAGCACCAGCGGGGTGAAGGCGTCGTGGCCCGCGGTCTCGGCCGACCACGCGTCGGTGTAGCCGAGATCCGGCAGTTCCCGCACCATCTCCTCGTGCGCCGCGAGCGGCACCCCGGTCAGCGGAATGGTGATGCCCCACCGTTTCATGCGTTCTCCTCGCTCTTGACCGCGGCACCGGACAGCTCACGCACGATCCAGTCCACCTGCGTGCGCATCAGGTTCTCCGCGACCTCTTCGGCCTGCGGCGTCATATGCGTCGCGCCGGCCAGCGGCAGGAACACGTGCGCGCGTCCCTTGGCCAGCAAGGCCGACGACAGGCGCAACGAGTGGGCGACGAAAACGTTGTCGTCGGCCAGTCCGTGCACGATCAGCAGCGCCCGCGAGAGGTCACCGGCGCCGGCGATCAGCGAGTTGTGCTCGTACGAAGCCGTTTCTTCCTGCGGCAGCCCGAGGTAGCGCTCGGTGTAGTGCGTGTCGTACAGCGACCAGTCGGTCACCGGGGCGCCCGCGACACCGGCGTGGAAGACGTCGGGACGCCGCAGCACGGCCAGCGCGGACAGGTAACCGCCGTAGGACCAGCCACGGATCGCGACCCGCTCCAGATCCAGTTCCGGATGGAGCGCGGCCGCCGCGTGCAGGGCATCGACCTGGTCGGCGAGGGTGACGTCGGCGAGCTTGCCCGCGATCTCCTTCTCCCAGGCCGAACCCCGGCCGGGTGTCCCGCGCCCGTCGGCGACCAGCACCGCGAAACCCTGGTCCGCCAGCCACTGCGGCGTCAGGAAAGCGTTGCGGGTCTGCAAGACACGCTGGGCGTGCGGGCCGCCGTACGGGTCGAGCAGCACCGGGAGCTTGCCCTCGCTCTCCTCGTACCCGGTCGGCAGCACCAGCGCGGCACGCAGGCCCCGCTCCCCCAGCGTCAGCCAGGTCAGGTTCGGCACGACGTCGGGGTCGACGGTGTAGGAACCGATGCGCGCCACCGTCTTCTCGCCGGACACGACGGTCACCACCGGGCCGCTGCGCTCCAGGCTCCACGACGAGAGCACGGTCAGCGAAGCGTTGCCGGAGCCGACGTGCACACCGTCCTCAGTGGACAGACGACGCAGCTCGCCGCCCTCGGTGCGGAAGACGTGGATCTGCGTCGGATCGGCCTCCGACGCGCTGAACAGCACCTCGTCGCCGACGTGCAGGACCGAGCGCACCTGCAGTCCCGGCGGGGTGACGGCCACGCCGTCGACGACCAGCCGGTGGTCGCCGTCGGCGGCGCTCTCACGCACCAGGCGGCCGTCGGAGGTCCACGCCGGGACACCCGCGGCGAGCTCGACCCACTGCTCGTCGGTCTCGGTGTGCAGCACCTCGACCGCACCCGTCGCCGGGTCGACCGCCTGGATCTCCAGCTTCCGCTGGTCACGCGACTGGACCGACAGCAGCGGCTTGCCCGCGGCGGACCAGTGCACCGCGGCCAGGTACTCCCAATCGGTCTTCTCGACGTCGACGCGGGAGCCGTCGAGGCCGAGGACGGCCAGCGTCACGTCCGCGTTCGTGGTGCCCGCGGCCGGATACGCGACGACGTTGGCGGCCGACTGCGGGTTGGCCGGGTCGGCGATCGTCCAGCGCGGCACCGCCGCCCGGTCGGAGCGCTCGGCGAGCAGGCTCTTCCCGTCCGGCGACCACCAGTACCCGCGGGTGCGGCCCATCTCCTCGGCCGCGATGAACTCCGCGAGCCCCCAGGCGATGTCGTCGCCCGCTTCGTCGACGAGCACGCGGTCCTCGCCGGTCGCCCGGTCGATCACCCGCAGGCGGCGGTCGCGGACATAGGCGACGTGGGTGCCGTCCGGGCTGGGCCGGGGGTCGACGACTGAACCGTCGACCAGCACCGCGACCTCGCCGGTGGCCAGGTCGAGGGTGTGGAGCTTGCCCGAGAGCGAGAACGCGGCGACGGTGAAGGCATCGTCGACCGCGTAGCCGACCACGCCGCCGCCGGTCTCCCGGCTGCGCTCGCGGCGGGCACGCTCCTCCGGCGGCAGGTCCTCTTCACCGGGCAGCAGCTCGGCCGCGTCGACCAGCTTCGTCTCCTCGCCCGACGCGACGTCGAACGACCACAGGCTGTGCCGCGGGTCCGTCCCGGACTCGGACCGCAGGAACAGGATGCGGGAGCCGTCCGGGGAGACCTTGAACTCTTTGGGCGCGCCGAGAGTGAAGCGCTGGGTGCGGGCCTGGCGGCGGAGGAACGGGAGATCTTCGAGGCTGTTGTCGGTCACGACCGCACTCTCTCAGACGATCAACCGGGGACGCCAACGCCTTCCAGCTTCTTCAGCTCCGTCTCGGGATCGAAGTCGGCGGGCGGGAACTTCGGGTCCATCCCCTCGATCGTCTCGATCAGCAGCCGCGCGACCAGCCAGTTGCGGTACCACTTGCGGTCGGCCGGGACGGCGTACCAGGGCGCGGCCGCCGTGGAGGTCTTGGCGAAGATGTCGGCGTAGGCCTTCTCGTAGTCGTTCCACTGTGCCCGCGCGTCGAGGTCGGCGGGGTTGTACTTCCACCATTTCGCCGGGGTCTCCAGCCTCGCCTTGAGCCGCTTCAGCTGCTCCTCCGGCGAGATGTCGAGGAAGACCTTCACGATGGTCGTGCCCGCCTCGGTCAGCTCCTTCTCGAACGCGTTGATCTCGGCGTAGCGCTTGCGCCATTCCGCCGCGGGCACCAGCTTCTGGACGCGCGGCACCAGGATGTCCTCGTAGTGGGAGCGGTCGAAGACACCGATCTGCCCCGGTCCGGGGAGCTGTTTGCGGATCCGCCACAGGTAGTGGTGGCGCGCCTCGGCCGCGGTCGGCTTCTTGAACCCGGCGTACCGCACGCCCATCGGGTTGACGAGGCCGAGGACGTGGCCCACGGTGCCGCCCTTGCCGGAGGTGTCCATCCCCTGCAGGACCAGCAGGAGGCTGCGGTTGCCGCCGCCGACGCCCTCCGCGTACAACGCCTCCTGCAGCTCGGCGAGCCTGCCCCCGGCGTCGGCGAGGTCTTTGAGCCCCTTGGGCTTCTTGGTCGGCCCGATCGGGAACGAGCCCGGATGGTGCCGCTCGACGCCCTTGCCGATCCGCAGCGTGTCCCGGACGGAGACGGTGTCCTTTTTCGCCATCCGGCGACGATAACCGCGGTCCGGGACCGGCGCCTCCGGTGATCGAGTACGCCGCTGCACGATTTCGCCACTCGATGGAGTCGATACGCAACGAATAACGGGTCAAAGCAACGTTTCCCGGATGAAAGCAGCCGGATGGACATCTAACCTGAACGCATGACGACCGCCGACTTCATCGCGCTCGACGAGCAGTGGAGCACGCACAACTACCACCCCCTGCCCGTGGTGATCGCCACCGCCGAAGGCGCCTCGGTCACCGACGTCGAGGGCAAGACCTACCTCGACTTCCTCTCCGGCTACTCGGCGCTGAACTTCGGGCATCGCCACCCCGGGCTCATCGCCGCCGCGGTCGAGCAGTTCGGCCGGGTGACGCTGACCTCGCGCGCCTTCCACCACGACCAGCTCGGGCTGTTCTGCAAGGAGCTCGCCGAGCTGACCGGTACCGAGATGACCCTGCCGATGAACTCCGGCGCCGAAGCCGTCGAGTCCGCGGTGAAGATCGCCCGGAAGTGGGCGTACCGGGTCAAGGGCGTCCCCGACGGGACGGCGGAGATCATCGTCGCGGGCTCCAACTTCCACGGCCGGACGACGACCATCGTGTCCTTCTCCACCGACGAGACCGCGCGCGCCGACTTCGGCCCGTTCACGCCGGGCTTCGTCACGGTGAAGTACGGCGACGCCGAAGCGCTGCGCGACGCCATCACCGAGCGCACCGCCGCGATCCTGCTGGAGCCGGTGCAGGGCGAGGCGGGCGTCATCGTGCCGCCCGCCGGCTACTTCGCCGAGGCGCGGCGGCTGTGCGACGAGCACAACGTCCTGCTGATCGCCGACGAGATCCAGTCCGGTCTCGCCCGCACCGGCACCGTCCTCGCGCTCGACCACGAGGGCGTCCGTGCCGACGTCTACACACTGGGCAAGGCACTCGGCGGGGGCATCATGCCGGTGTCCGCGGTCGTCGGCGGCAAGGACGTGCTCGGCGTGCTGCGACCGGGTGAGCACGGCTCCACCTTCGGCGGGAACCCGGTCGCGTGCGCGATCGGCCGCGCCGTGGTCGGCCTGCTGAAGACCGGCGAGTTCCAGGAGCGGTCGCGGGAACTGGGTGCCCACCTGCACTCGCGGCTCGGCGAACTGGTCGGGAACGGGCTCGCCGAGGTCCGTGGGCGCGGGCTGTGGGCGGGCATCGACATCGCCCCTGGCGGGCCGACCGGGCGCGAGGCGTCGACGGCGCTGGCCGAACGCGGCGTGCTGTGCAAGGAGACGCACGACCACACGCTGCGGATCGCGCCGCCGCTGGTGATCAGCCGCGAGGAGCTCGACCGCGGTATCGACGCCATCACGGAGGTCGTCAAGACGCGGTGAACCTTTCGGACGGGTTGTACGTTGCCTGTCCATGGGAGAAGAGCGGGAGTGGGTGGAGCGGCCGCTGGTCGGCACCGAGACGGTGTCGCCGGAGGACTGGTCCGCCAGGGGCAAGGCGCTGCGGGCCGAGGCGCCGACGTCCGCGCACGATCACGCGGCGGCGGGCGAAGGACGGCCGAGCGTGGCGGAGTTCTTCACGCGCACGAACGAAGGCCGTCTGCCGGAGCTGGTGGAACTGCGGCGCGAGCGCATGCTCGCGTCGCCGTTCACCTTCTATCGCGGGGCCGCCGGGCTGATGGCCGCCGATCTGGCCGGCTCTCCGTCGTCCGGGCTGACGGCGCAGCTCTGCGGCGACGCGCACGCCGCGAACTTCGGGCTGTACGGCACGCCCGAAGGCCAGATCGTCATGGACATCAACGATTTCGACGAATCGGTGCCCGGCCCGTGGGAGTGGGATCTCAAACGGCTCGCCGCGAGCCTCGTCCTGGCCGGGCGTGAGGGCGGCATCGGCGAATCGGGCTGCCGCGAAGCCGCCGAAGACGCGGTGAAGTCGTACCGGCGCACCATCCGGGGGCTGGCGGAGCTGCCGTTCCTGCGGTCGTGGAACGCGTTGCCGGACGCGTCGGTGCTGAGCAAGGTCAAGGCGCACGACCTGATCGACGACTTCGAGGAAGCGGCCGAAAAGGCACGGAAGAACACCAGCGCCAAGGTCACCGCGAAGTGGACCAGGCGGATCGACGACCACGAGACCGGCCTCGAACGGCACCGTTTCGTCGAAGACCCGCCCGTGCTCACGCACGTCGACGACGCGACCGCCGAAGCCGTCGTGACTGGGCTGGTGTCCTATGTGGACACGCTACGCGAATCGCGGCGGACTCTGCTCTCGCGGTACCGGGTGTCCGATGTGGCCTTCCGGGTGGTCGGCACCGGAAGTGTCGGGCTGCGCAGTTACGTGGCACTGTTGCACGGGAACTCCGGCGAAGACCTTGTCCTGCAAGTGAAGCAGGCGAACCCGTCGGCGCTCGCGCCGTTCCTCGGCCTGCCCGCCCCGGAGCACGAGGGCCGCCGGATCGTCGAAGGCGCGCGGCTCGTGCAGGCCGAGACGGACATCCTGCTCGGCTGGACGACCATCGACGGCGTGCCGTACATCGTGCGGCAGTTCCGGAACCTCAAGGGCGACATCGATCCGGCGGAGCTCAAGAAGGACCACCTCGACGACTACGGTCGCCTGGCCGGCGCGTTGCTGGCGCGGGCGCACGCGCGGTCACTGCATCCGCGGATGCTGGCGGGCTACTTCGAGGACGACGAAGACCTCGATGAGGCCATCGGCGCCTACGCCGTGCGCTACGCGGACCAGACCGAAGCGGACTTCGAGGCCTTCGCCCGCATTTAGTCCTCTAAATGCGGCAGGTTGGCGGCCGGGGAACGAACCGATCCGGCACCTTCGCGCGGCTCCTCACGACCACCTGGACCGATCGGCCGCCCTCGCGTGATCGAAGGCGGAACTCGCGTGATCAGAGGCGGAACACACGAGTGCGGCCGCCAATCACGCGAGTCACGTCCCTGATCACGCGAGTTACGTCTTCGCTCACGCCGCGCCTGTGCCCAGTCCGTGAAGGCCTCCTTGAGGGAACCAGAGTCCCTCAAGGAGGCCTTCACGGACTTCGAACCGGTTGGGTACTGGACCGAGTCGCCCGCATTTAGTCCTCTGAATGCGGGTTAAACCAGGGCCAGGACGTCGTCGGCGCAGCCCCAGGCGACGGTGATCCCCGCGCCCCCGTGCCCGTAGCAGTGCACGACGTGGCCGTCCCGCTCCAGCCGCACCTCGGGCCGGAACGGCCGCAAGCCGACCTTCGCGCCCAGCACGGGCGCGTCGGCCAGCGCGGGTACGAGCTCCCGGCACCGCCGCACGATGTCGGCGGTCACGCCGGGGTCCGGTTCGATCGAATCGCGGCCGGGCTCCTGCGTGCCGCCGCAGACCACGTGCCGTCCGTGCGGGATCACGTGCCGCAGCACCGGCGTCGAGCCGTCGACGATCCATTCGGTCAGCCCCGGATCGGCGAGGTGGACGACCTGGCCGCCGACCGGCACCACGGTCCCGTCCCCCGCCAGCCGTCCCCCGCCGAGCCCGGCGGCGTTCACCACGAGGTCCGCGTCGAGGTCGTCCAACCGCGACACGGTGCGGTACTCGGTCCGCACGCCCAGCGCGGCGACCTCGCCGGCGAGCCAGGGGAGGTACACCGGGGTGTCGACCAGCGCGGTGGTGAAGGTGAGCCGTCCGGGTTCGTGGTCGAGGCCGGGCATGGACAGCGCCCACGACGGCAGCGCCGCCTCGCGCGGCACGACGTAGGTCCCCCGGAGCATGCGGACCCCGGGGGCACCGAGGGTGCGGTACTCCTCGACGCTCGTCGCGGTCCAGCGGTCGACCCGGTCGGAGTTCGCCGCCAGCGGCGGGAACAGCACGCCGCCCGCGACCGCCGAGGTCGTCTCCCCCGGCCCGGCTTCGGTGAGCACCGTGACGTCGTGCCCGGCGGCCGCCAGCCGGTGCGCGCAGCTCAGCCCGATCACCCCGCCGCCGACCACGCTGATCCGCATCGAAAGCCCCCTTCGTCCTCGCGAGCCGTCCCTGCATGGTGACTGATCGCCCGTCACGTAATCTCCCCGGATGAGCGGAAGAGCGCCGTACGGGCTGGTCGCGGTGACCTGTGCCGTGATCATGGTCGTGCTCGGGGTGCTGGTGTCCGGCGAAGGTGTCTCCGGTCCGGACGAGCTCGCCGTGCGTTGGGTGGAGCGCGCCTTCGGCCCCGACACCGACCTGCTGCGGCTACTGGTGCTGCCGACCGAGGCCTACGTCCTGATCCCGGTCGCGGTGCTGGCCGCCGTCCTGTGCCTGATCGGCGGGCGCAGGCTCGAAGCGGTGCTGACCATCGTGGGCCCGCTCGTCGCGATCCTCGCGAACAGCTGGGTGCTCAAGCCGCTCTTCGGCCGCTGGAAGTACACCTACCTCGCCTACCCCAGCGGGCACACCGTCGCGCTGGTCGCGGTGCTGACCGTGCTCGTCCTGCTCGCCGGCCCCGGCGTCGCCAAGGCGGTCATCGCGACGGTGGGCGCGGTGGCGCTGTGCGGCGTGACGATCGGCATGATCGGCCTCGGCTACCACTACCTGACCGACGTCGTGGGCGGCACGCTGTTCGCCGTCGCGACCGTATGCGCCACGTGGGTGCTGCTCACCTGGGCTGCACGGCGTCGCGCGCCAGTGCCGTCAGACGGCTGACCGCGCGCAGGTACTTCTTGCGGTAGCCGCCGTTCACCATCTCCTCGGTGAACAGTTCGGGCACCGGCTCGCCCGAGACCACCAGCGGGATCGCGCGGTCGTAGAGCCGGTCGGCGAAGGCGACCAGCCGCAGCCCGACGTTCTGGTCGGGCACCGGGTGGATGTCGCGCAGGTGCACCCGGGTCACGCCGTCGAGAAGCCTTCCGTAGCGCGAAGGGTGCAGCTTGCCGAGGTGCTCGCACAGCGCGTCGAAATCGTCCACAGTGGACTCGGGATGCGCGGCGGCGGAGGCTTCCAGCTCTTCGGCGCTCGCGGGCGGCGGCGCGTCCGGCAGGCCGCGGTGGCGGTAGTCCGGACCGTCCACGCGGCAGACGCCGAACCGGGCGGACAGCGACTGGATCTCGCGCAGGAAGTCCGCGGCGGCGAACCGGCCCTCGCCGAGTTTGTCCGGCAGCGTGTTGGAGGTCGCCGCGACGAACACCCCCGCCGAGATCAGCTCCTGCAGCAGCCGCGTGACGAGCATGGTGTCGCCGGGGTCGTCGAGTTCGAACTCGTCGATCGCCAGGAACCGGTGCTCCGACAGCCGCCGCACCGCCTCGGCGAACCCCAGCGCGCCGACGAGGTGCGTCAGCTCCACGAAGGTCCCGTACGCCTTGGGCGACGGCGTCTCGTGCCACGTCGAGGCGAGCAGGTGCGTCTTGCCGACGCCGAAACCGCCGTCGAGATAGAGCCCCATCGGCCCGGACGGCGCCTCGTCCCCGCCGCCGAACAACGCGCGCAGCTTCGACTTCGGCTTCCGGTTCGAGGCCTCCGCCACGCGCTTCGCGAACGCGCCGCAGTCGACGACGGCCTGCGCCTGGCTCGGCTCGTCCGGATTGGGCACGTAGGTGGAGAACCGGACCGCGTCGAACCTCGGCGGCGGGACGAGCGCGGTGATCAGCTCGTCGGCGGACAGCTCCGGACGGCGATCGATCAGGCGGGCGGGCATTCGCCGAGCGTAACGGCACCGTCGTCGCGGGTTCACTCTCCCTGACCGGGCGTATCCCCCGCTCAGCGGTGCCGTCGGGCGCGTGCTGGGATGGCGGTGTGCAGCTTTTGTGGCCAACGACACCGGCGGAACCCGTCTCCGACGGCGACCTCGAACGGCTCTACGGGTATCCGGAAGGCCTGACCCGGCCCTGGGTCCAGGTCAACTTCGTCAGCTCCGCGGACGGCGCGGTGGCGGTCGACGAGCTGTCCGAGGGGCTGTCCTCCCCCGCCGACAAGCGGATCTTCCTGATGGGGCGGCTGCTTTCCGACGTGATCCTGGTCGGCGCCGGCACGGCGCGCGCCGAGGGCTACCGCGGCGCGAGGGTCAGTCCCGAACGCGCCGCCCGCCGCGTCGCGCTCGGGCTGTCCGAGGTGCCGCCGATCGCGGTGGTGACCCGTTCCGGTGAACTCGACCCCGAAGGCCCGTTGTTCACCGACACCAAGGTGCCGCCGATCGTCATCACCACCGAGAAGGCGCCCCGGACGGCGCTGGAACGCGCGGGCGCGGAGGTGCTCGTCGCGGGGACCGAAGACGTCGACCTGCACCGCGCGCTCGCGCTGCTGGACGAACGCGGGCTGCGCCGGATCGACTGCGAGGGCGGGCCGGCGCTGTTCGCCGACCTGATCGCGGCCGACCTCGTCGACCAGCTGTGCCTGACCGTCGCCCCGCTGCTGGCCGGCGCGGGCGAACGCCGGATCGCCGACGGCCGCCCATCCCCGGAACCACGGCGGATGGACCTCGCGTCCGTGCTCTTCGAAGACGGTTTCACCATGCTGCGCTACCGCCGCCGGGAGGGCGGGTGAGCGAGGCCGCGCCGGTTCCGGACGAGGAGCTGGCGGCCCGGGCCGCCGCCGGGGACCACGGTGCCTTCGACATCCTGGTCCGGCGGCACACGGCCAGGATGTACCGGGTGGCGCTGCGGATCACCGGCAGTTCGTCGGAGGCCGAGGACGTCGTCCAGGAGGCCTGGCTCTCCGCGTGGCGCGCGCTGCCCGGCTTCCGGTTCGAATCCGCGGTGTCGACCTGGCTCTACCGGGTGACGACGAACGGCGCGCTCGGCGTGGTCCGTCGCCGGAAACCGACGGTGCCGCTCGACGAGGGCGACGCGGGTGTCGTGCCTGGTCCGGAGGGGTATGTGGTGAGCGCCGAACAGGTCGGCACGGTGCTGCGCGCGATCGCCGAACTCGACGTCGGCCAGCGGATCCCGCTGATTCTGCGAGAATTCGAAGGGTTGACCTACGACGAGGTGGCCGAGGTGCTGGAAGTCAGCGTGCCCGCCCTGCGCGCCCGTCTGCACCGCGCGCGGGTGGCGCTGCTGGCGAAACTCGGCGACAACTTCCGACCCGGGGAACGGTGATGAGCGAGGATCCGCGCGACGACCCCCGGTGGCAGCAGGTACGCGCCGCCGCGAGCCGTCCGGTACCGACGCCGCCGGGACTCGTCGAACGGGTGCTCCGCTCGGTCAGCGGCGTCCGCGGCGGGCACACCACCGCACCGCTCGATCTGCCGTCCTCGGGCGGGAAGACCCAGGTGTCGGAGCGGGCACTGGTGCTGATGACCAGGAACCTCGCCGCCGAGATCGGCCGCGAGCTCGGCGGCGTCCACGTCTCGGCCGTCGCGCTCGAAGAAGACGTGCTCCAGGTGCTGGTGACGATCCGGTTCGGCGTCGAGGCGGCCGTCGCGGAGCTGTTGCGGCACCGGGTCAGCGCGGCGCTGTCCGGGCAGCTCGGTTCGGCCCCGCCCACGATCAACGTCCACGTCGTCGACGTCCACCCGGACTGATCATCCCGGAATTGATTACTCCATCCGGGGGATGAACCGTGACGGCTCGGCATGCGCGTGTGTCCTGGTCGGTGAGAGCGTAGGGACCGCCGCGCGCGCAGGTCGCGCGGCACAGGCCGAGAAGGAGCGAACTTCATGGCGCAGCCGAGCGCGAGCAAGCCCGACACCCCCTCGGTGGGGGCTGGGTCGGGGTCGTCCCTCAACGAGGAAGGAGCCGCCGGCAAGACCACGATCTCGTCGGTGGTGGTGCAGAAGGTGGCCGGGCTCGCCACCCGCGAGGTGACCGGGATCCACGCGCTGGGCGGCGGTGTCTCGCGGGCCTTCGGCGCGATCCGCGAGCGCATCCCCGGCTCCGGCACCGTCACCACGTCGGGTGTCTCGGTCGAGGTCGGCGAGAAGCAGGCCGCGATCGACCTCGACGTGGTCGTCGAGTACGGCGCCCGCATCGTCGACGTCGCGCGCGCGGTGCGCCGCAACGTGATCGGCCAGGTCGAGCAGATCACCGGCCTCGAGGTGATCGAGGTCAACATCGCGGTCAACGACATCCACCTGCCGGACGAGAACGGCGGCGAGACCGAGACCTCGCGGGTGGAGTGATGAACGGGACCCAGACCGGCCTGCTGGCCGGCCTCATCCTCGGCCTCGCCGCGACCCAGGGCTTCACCGCGTTCCTGGTGACACTGGCCGTCGGCGTCATCGGCCTCGTCCTCGGCCGCGTGCTCGACGGCGAACTCGACCTCGGCGACCTGTTCGGCCGGGGCCGCGACAAATGACCCTCCCGGCCGAACCGGAGGACCGCGGCACCCTCACCATCGCGCCGTCCGTGGTCCGCAAGATCGCGCAGCACGCCGCGGACCAGGTCGACGGGACCACGCGGGCCGAGCGGCGGATCGCCGGACTCGGGCTGGGGACACACGGCGCGAGCGCGAAGGTCGGCGGCGAGGGCAACGACGTCGATCTCGTGCTCGACGTCGCGCTGAACTACCCGGCGCCGGTGCGGCGGATCGTCGGCGACCTGCGCGCCAAGGTCACCGAGGAGGTCGAACGGATCACCTCGTACCAGGTGCGGGACATCTCGGTGACGGTCTCCGCGCTCCTGCCCGACATCCCGCCCCGCGTCCGCTAGAAGGAGCACCCGCATGCGTTTGATCGTCCGCCTGCTGTCGGCCCTGCTCGGGCTGGCGCTGGCCGCCGCCGGGGTCCTGCTGGCGCTGGAGGTCGGCTGGGGCTGGTGGCGGCCGGGACGCGGGCCGCTGATCGTCGGCTGGGACGACTGGCGCGACAGGCTCGCGGAACTGTCCTGGAACACCGCCGAGGTCCGGTATCTCTCCATCGCCGTCGCGGTCGCCGGGCTGCTGCTGATCCTGGCGGCCGCCTCGGCCGGGCGGCGCGCCATCCGGCTGACCGATCCGGCGAACGAGGTCAGCGTGACGACGTCGCCGCGTTCGCTGGCCAGGCTCGTCGGCGTCACGGTGCGCGCGCAGGACAACGTCGCGGGCGCGAAGGTCACGGCCACCGCCAAGAAGATCCGCGTCCGCGCGACGAGCAGGCTGGAAACCGAAGGCGAGCTGCGACCGCGGCTGCTGGAAACGGTGTCCGGTCTGCTCGACGACGTCCCGCTGGCACGGCGGCCGAAGGTGTCGGTCGTCGTCGACTCCCCGAAGGACCGCCGATGACCCGTTCGGTCTCCGCCAAGGCACTCGCCCGGTCCACCGGCACGGAACGGACGCTGACCGTCCTCATCGGACTCCTCGCGCTGCTCGGCGGGGCCGCGGCGCTGGTGGTCGGCGCGGGCTGGCTCGGCACGTACCGCGCGGGCAGGCCGCTCGTGGACCCGATCGCCCTCGATTGGCTGTCGGGACACGCGCTCGCCGCCCGCATCGGCGCGCTCGTGCTCGGCGTCGTCCTGCTGTGGCTGGGCCTGTGGTGGTTCTTCCGGTCACTGCGCCCGGAAGGCCGCCCGGACCTCGAACTCGACGACGATCTCGTGGTGACCTCCTCGGCCATCTCCGAGGCCGTCCGCCTCGACGCCGAAACGGTCGACGGCGTCGGGCGCGCCCGGGTCCGCGCGGTCGGCGACAAGGAGAACCCGGCGCTGCGCATCACCCTCTGGCTCGTCGAGGGCACCGACCTGAAACGGGTCTGGGAGCAGCTCGACCACACCGTGCTGGCCCGTGCGCGGGAATCGCTCGGGGTGGACGTCCTGCCGACCGCCGTCCGGATCGAACTCGACACGACGGCACCGCAACGGGTGCGCTGACCGCGCCGGTGCGGCAAGAATGGCCGTCATGTCGCTTCCCTTGACGCCGCCGGTCAAACCGATGCTCGCCAAACCGGCGAAGGCGATCCCCGATTCCGGCGGGCTGCTGTTCGAGCCCAAATGGGACGGCTACCGCTGCCTGGTGTTCCGCGACGGCGACGAGCTGACCCTGCAGTCGCGGTCGGAGAAGCCGCTGAACCGGTACTTCCCCGAGGTCGTCGAGCGCTTGAAGGCGACGCTGCCCGAGCGGATCGTGCTGGACGGCGAACTGGTGGTCGCCCGGGGCGGGAAGCTGGACTTCGACGCGCTCACCGACCGGGTCCACCCCGCCGAAAGCCGCATCAAGCTGCTGGCGGAACAGACGCCGGCGGAGTTCGTCGCGTTCGACCTGCTGGCGCTCGGCGACGAGTCCTTTCTGGACGAACCCACGTCGAAGCGGCGGGAACGGCTGGAGAAGCTCGCCTCCGACGGCATCCACCTGACCCCGGCCACCGCGGATCCGGCGATCGCGCGGCACTGGTTCGAGCTGTTCGAGGGCGCCGGGCTCGACGGCGTCATCGGCAAACCGCTCGACGAGCCCTACACGCCAGGCAAACGGGTGCTGCTGAAGTACAAGCATTCGCGCACCGCCGACTGCGTGCTCGCGGGGCTGCGGTGGCACGTCGACGGCGAACCGGGCGAGCTGGTCGGCTCGTTCCTGCTCGGGCTCTACGACGAGAACGGCGTGCTGCACCATCCCGGTGTCGTCGGCTCGTTCCCGGTCACCCGGCGGCGTGAACTGGCCGAGGAGCTGGCGCCGCTGATCACCGACGGGGCCGATCACCCCTGGCTGGGTGACAACGTGCGGGAGCACCAGCGGATCCCCGGCGGGATCACCCGATGGAAGGCCAAGGAAGCCCCGTGGGTGCCGCTGAAGCTGGAGAAGGTGGTCGAGGTCGGCTACGAACACACGGAAGGCGGATATCCGTCGCGGTTCCGCCACACCGCCCAGTTCAAACGCTGGCGCCCCGACCGCGAGCCGGACTCCTGCACCTACGCCCAGCTCGACGAGGTGGCCCGCTACGACCTGGACGCGGTCTTCCGCGGCGAGGTGAAACGCACCCGCTAACCGTGTCCTGACATCCGACCTGCGAAGCTCTGTCCCGAGCTTTTGTCATGCCTTGGAAGTGAGGACCAGCCCGTGAGCACCGCCCGCCGCACGCCACGGCTGATCCTGACGACCACCGTGGTGGCGGCCGTGCTCGCGGGCTGCACCGCCGGCCCGTCGGTCCGGCCCGCGGTGATCGACAACGACGGCAAGCCGGATCCCGGGGGCCAGACAGCGGCGCAGCAGGTACCGCTGCCGCCGCTGGCCGAACCCCGATCGCCGTCGATCAAATGGGAGGACTGCGACGAAGCGACCCGGCAGCGGCTGGGTCAGCCGTCCGTGCCGGACACGCTGAAGTTCTCCTGCGCCAGGGTGGCCACCACGCTCGACGCGCCGGATCTGCCCGGCCGCGGGCTCTCACGGCTGTCGGTGGTCAAGACCGGCGGCGGGCCGATCCCGCTCGTCGTGGTCAACGACGTCGACGGTGAGCCGGGTTCGCTGTACGCCGCGCGGCTGGCCGCGACGCTGCCGCCCGAGTTCCTGCAGAAGTTCTCCCTGATCGGGGTGGACCGGCGCGGGACCGGATCGTCCGCGCCGGTGCAGTGCATCCCGGCGGAGATCCGCACCGACCTGCTGGGCGGCGACCCGGCGGCCGCCGACCTCGAAAGCGTCGTCGACGCGGCGCGCAAGGCTGGCCAGCAGTGCGCCATCGAACTGGACGACTCGCAGGTCGCGATGGACAGCTGGCGGGCCGCGGGCGACCTCGAAGAACTCCGAGAACAGCTGGGCATGGACAAGCTGCACGCGCTGGGCCGCGGCGACGGTTCGAAGGTCCTCGCCGAGTACGCCGTGCGCTACCCGGCCCAGGTCGGCCGGGTGATGCTCGACGGGCTACCCGACCCCGCCCCCGACGCGACGGCCGTGCAGGAATCGGTCGCCGCGAGCGCGCAGGCCACCCTCGACGCCTTCGGCGCCGACTGCATCGCGAGGGGCTGCCCGATCGGCGACGCACGCTCCGCCGTGACCGCCGTCGCGGACCGGCTCCGTTCCGCCTCCGCGACGACCACCGACGGTGCGGAGATCACGCCGGGGATCGCGCTGTACGCCATCTACTCCGGGCTCGCCCAGCGCTCGCGCTGGGTGGAACTCGCCGAAGCGCTCAAGACCGCGCAGACCGGCGACGTCACCCCGCTGGCCGCGTTCGCCGAACCGGTGCTGAAGGACTCCCGGGCGCGGCCTTCGCGGCTGGACGGCACGCTCGCGACCAAGTGCAACGACAGCGCGACGCGGCTCTCGGCCGAGGAGCTCACGCGCGCGGCCACGACACTGCGCGACAAGTACCCGCAGTTCGGCGTCTTCGCCGCGCAGCAACTGGCCTGGTGCAGCCCGTGGCCCGTGCGCCGCGAACCGCTCCCGCCCGCCGGCGCGCCGGGTGCGCCGCCGATGCTGGTCGCGGGCACGGCGACCGACCCGGTCACCCCGGAACAGGGCACCGGCCGGGCCGCCGACCAGATGCCGAGCGCGGTCACGATCACCTGGCAGGGTGCCGGGCACGGCGCGCTGAGCCTCTCGCCGTGCGTCGCGGACGCGACGCGGGCCTTCCTGATCGACGGGAAGGTGCCCGTCGACGGGACCCTGTGCCCGGCCTGATCCCCCGCCGCCCGCGTCGCCTCGTGAAGTGTCATGAAAGGGTCGTTCAGGACGTTTTTCGTCCTGAACGACCCTTTCATGACACTTCTGGTGCGACTCCAGCGAGCATCCCGCGCCCAGCTCCACCACGCGCCATGAACGGTCCGTTCCTTGCAAATTTTGCAAGGAACGGACCGTTCATGGCATCGGCCTGGGCTACTGCCGGTAGGACTCCACCTCGGAAACCGGCCGTGCCGTGGCCTGATCCGGGTCGTCGTCGAACTCCACCCGCGCCCGCCGCTGCCGCAGCAGGTCCCAGCACTGGTCCAGCTGCTGCTCCACACTCGCGAGCCGGGACCGGTCGTCCGAGCTGAGCCCGGTGCCGATCGCCCGCGAACGGAGCTCGTGCTCCTCGCTGACCAGCTCGTCGATCCGGCTGAGGATGTCCCCGTCGGCCATACGCACCTCCCGCGAAACGTGGGTTGCTCCATCCGAGACGCTACGCGCACTCGCGGGAATGCGCGTACCGCCCGATTCGTTACGCCGGGCATGAGCACTGTGGAGCTGACCGCCGCCAACTTCGACCAGGTCGTGTCCGAGAACGACTTCGTCATCATCGACTTCTGGGCGGGCTGGTGCATGCCGTGCCGTCAGTTCGCGCCGACCTACGAGAAGGTGTCGGAGAACCACGACGACATCGTGTTCGCGAGCGTCGACACCGAGGCCGAGCAGCAGCTGGCCGCCGCCTTCGACGTGCGCTCGATCCCCACCCTCGCGGTCATCCGCGACAAGACGGTGATCTACGCCCAGCCGGGCGCGCTGCCGGAGAAGACGCTCGAAGACCTCATCCAGCAGGCGCGCGACATCGACATGGACAAGCTCAAGGAAGAGGCCCAGGAGGCCTGACGAGCATGAAGAAGGGGCCCTGCCCGGCGGATTTCGCCGGGCAGGGCCCCTTTGTACTTCAGCGGAACGACGCCACTCGGGACCGGGTCAGCCCTTGGTGGCGAGTCCGCGCAGGAAGAACGCCAGGTTCGCCGGGCGTTCCGCCAGCCTGCGCATGAAATAGCCGTACCATTCGTCGCCGTAGGGGACGTAGACGCGCATCGTCTTGCCGTCGCCCGCGATCCGGCGCTGCTCTTCGGGACGGATCCCGTACAGCATCTGGAATTCGTGGTCGTCCGCCTTGCGGCCCGCGTCCGCCGCGAGCTTCTCGGCGATCGCGATCATCCTCGGGTCGTGCGAGGCGACCATCGGATAACCCTTGCCCTGCATGAGGATCTTCAGGCAGCGAACGTAGGACTTGTCCACTTCGGACTTGTCCTGGAACGCGACCTCCTCGGGTTCGGCGTAGGCGCCCTTGCACAGCCGGACGCGCGACCCCTCGACCGCCAGGTCGCGGCAGTCCTGCTCGGTGCGCCGCAGGTAGGCCTGCAGCACCGCGCCGACCCACGGGTACTCGGTGCGCAGTTCCTTGAGGATGCCCAGCGTCGAGTCGGTGGTGGTGTGGTCCTCCATGTCGAGGGTCACCGTGGCACCGACCGCCTCGGCCGCCGCGCAGATCTTGCGGGCGTTCTCCAGCGCGACCTTCTCGCCGTCGGCGGGCAGGAACTGGCCCACCGCGGACAGCTTCACCGACACGTCCGCGCCGAACGCGAGGCCGTCGGCCGCCAGCGCGGTCAGCAGTTCCTCGTAGGCGCGGACGGTCGTCGCGGCCTGCTCGGCGTCGGTGGTGTCCTCGCCGAGGTGGTCGAGGGTGACCCGGAGGCCGTCGTCGGCCAGTTCGCGGACCACCCTGGCGGCGTCGGGCGTCTTCGCGCCGGCGACGAACCGGCTGACCACCGATCGGGTGGCGGGGACGACCTCGACCAGCTTGCGCATCCGCTGGGATCGAGCGGCGGCGAGCAACGGGGCACGCAACATCACGAACTCCTGGTTCTCAGCCCTGGTGGGGGTAACGGACGCTGGTGGGCGGAACGAAGGTCTCCTTGACCGAGCGCGGGCTCGTCCAGCGGAGCAGGTTGAACACCGAACCGGCCTTGTCGTTGGTGCCGGACGCGCGACCGCCGCCGAAGGGCTGCTGGCCGACGACCGCACCGGTCGGCTTGTCGTTGACGTAGAAGTTGCCGGCGGCGAAGCGCAGCGCCTCGGACGCCTTCGCCACGGCGGTGCGGTCGTTCGCGATGACCGCACCGGTGAGCGCGTAGTCGGCGGTCTCGTCGACCAACTTCAGCACCTTGTCGAAGTCCTCGTCCTCGTACACGTGCAGCGCGAGGATGGGGCCGAAGTACTCGGTGCGGAAGATCTCGTGGTTCGGGTTGTCAGACACCAGGATCGTCGGGCGCACGAAGTAGCCGACGCTGTCGTCGGCGGTGCCACCGGCGATGACCTCGATCTCGGCGTCCTCGGCCGCGCTGGCCAGCACGGCGGCGTGCTTGTCGAAGGCGCGGCGGTCGATCACGGCGCCACCGAAGTTGTCCAGGTCGTTGACGTCGCCGTAGGTGATGGCCTCGGTCTCGGAGACCAGCTCGTCCTTCAGGCTCGCCCAGAGCGAACGCGGGACGTAGGCGCGGGACGCGGCCGAGCACTTCTGGCCCTGGTACTCGAAGGCGCCGCGGATCAGCGCGGTGCGCAGGACGTCGACGTCGGCGGAGGCGTGCGCGAGCACGAAGTCCTTGCCGCCGGTCTCGCCGACCAGGCGCGGGTACGTGCGGTAGCCGGAGATGTTGGCGCCGACGGTGGCCCACAGGTGCTGGAACGTCGCGGTGGAGCCGGTGAAGTGGATCCCGGCCAGGTCGCGGTGGGTCAGGGCGACCTCGGAGACGGCCTTGCCGTCACCCGGGAGCAGGTTGATGACGCCCGGCGGCATGCCCGCCTCTTCGAGCAGCCGCATCAGCATGTGCGCGGCGTAGCTCTGCGTCGGCGACGGCTTCCACAGCACCACGTTGCCCATCAGCGCGGGCGCGGTCGGCAGGTTGCCGGAGATCGCGGTGAAGTTGAACGGCGTGATGGCGTACACGAAGCCCTCGAGCGGGCGGTGCTCCATCCGGTTCCAGATACCGGGCGAGCTGACCGGCTGCTCGGCGAGGATCTGACGGCCGAACGCGACGTTGAAGCGCCAGAAGTCGATGAGCTCGCAGGCGGAGTCGATCTCGGCCTGGAAGGCGGTCTTCGACTGGCCGAGCATGGTGGCGGCGTTCAGCTTGGCGCGCCACGGGCCGGCGAGCAGGTCGGCGGCGCGCAGGATGATGGCCGCGCGGTCGTCGAAGGACAGCGCGCGCCAGCCGGGAGCGGCGGCCTTGGCGGCGGCGATCGCGTCGTGGGTGTCCTGCGCGGTCGCGCTGTGGATGACGCCCAGCACCGCCTTGTGGTTGTGCGGCTGGACGACCTCGATCTTCTCGCCGCCGCCCTTGCGCTGCTCACCACCGATCGTCGCGGTGATGTCGATGGGGTCGGCGTTGCCCAGCAACTTGAGCGCGCCCTCGAGTTCAGCGCGCTCAGCGCTGCCCGGCGCGTAGTTCAGCACCGGCTCGTTCTTCGGGGCGGGGGTCTGGGTCACGGCGTCCACTGACTGCTCCTGACTTCACTTCGCCGGATAGAGGTCTCACCCCGAACGGTAGACCGGACGGCCTCGTCACGGCTTGTTCGACTGGCTAGAATCGGGGTGACCATCTTGTCCGATCGGCTTAATCCGGTGATGATCTGACCACGGATACGACCACAGGCGCCTCGCTCCGGCATGTCCTCGCCACGCTCGGGGAACCGCTGGTCAGGATGCTCGCGGCCCCCGGCGGGCTCGGCGTGCAGGTGGAGGACGTCGTCATCCACGATCCGGAGGATCCGCCCGACGCCCATCCGGGTGACCTCGTCCTGGTGATCGGCGCTCGCGGGCGCTCGGCCTCCGGCGCGATCCGGGCGGCGGGGCGGTCCGGCGCGGCCGCCGTCGCGGTCAAGAACGGCTCGGCCGTCGTGAACGTCGCCGCCGACGCGGGGATCGCACTGATCGAGGTCGGCCACGAGGCACGCTGGGAGCAGGTCGAAGCCCTGGCCAGGGGCGTGGTCGACGCGGCGCGCGCGGGTGGCGAGGCGGACAGCGGCGAGGTGCTGGGCGATCTGTTCTCGCTCGCGCAGACCATCGCGACGCTGACCGGCGGCCTGGTCAGCATCGAGGACACCGCGAGCCGCGTGCTGGCCTATTCGCGGGCGGGCGACGAGGTGGACGAACTGCGCCGGCTCTCGATCCTCGGCCGCGAAGGCCCGGAACGGTATCTCGCGATGCTGCGCGAATGGGGCGTCTACCAGCGGCTTCGCGCCGGTGAAGGCATCGTCCGCATCGACGAGCGGCCCGATCTCGGCATCCGGCGGCGGATCGCGGCCGGGATCCACGCCGGATCGCAGCCGCTGGGCACGATCTGGGTCCAGGAGGGCGCGCATCCGCTCACCGAAAGCGCGGAGGTCGCGCTGCTCGGCGCGAGCCGGGCGCTGGCGCCGCAGCTGATCCGCCACCGGACACTGCCCAGCCCCGAGCTCCGGCTGCGCGAGGATCTGCTGGCGGGCCTGCTCGACGGGCGCGTCGACGCCGAGTCCGTCGCCGACGACATCGGCGCGGATCCCGGGAAACCCGCCATGGTGCTGGCGTTCTCGCTCCCCCGCGACCGGGCCGCGACCGACCGGCAGCTGCGGCGCGCCGAGCTGGTGCACCTGATCACCGTGCACACCGCCGCGTACCGGCGGAGCGCGCTGGTGAGCGTGATCGGCGGCCGGGTCTACGCGCTCCTTCCCGACCTCCCCGAGCACGCCGAAGCGCGGATCCTGGCGCTGGCCAAGGAAATCGTCGGTACCGCGCAACGGCATCTCGACGTCCGCGTGCGCGCGGCTCTGGGCGGTGTCGTGCCCCGGCTCTCGGACGCGGCGGCCTCACGCGGCGACGCGGACCGCGTGCTGGCGACGATGGCGCGCGGGCACGAGACCGCGGACGTCGCTTCGCTGGCCGACGTCCGCGCCGAAGTCCTGCTCTCGGAGGTACTCGCGTTCCTCGGCGAGCAGCCGAGGATCCGCGATCCGCGGCTGACCGGACTGATCGCGCACGACGCCGAGCACGGCGGCATCCTGGTGCCCGCCGTGCTCGCGTACCTCGACGCGTTCGGCGACGTCCGGCGCGCGGCACGCGAGCTGAACATCCATCCGAACACGGTCCGCTACCGGGTGCGCCGCGCCGGCGAGGTGTCCGGGATCGACCTGGACGACCCCGCCCAGCGCATGCTCACCCAACTTCTTTTGCGCCTCTAGGGTTTCCCCTGCCCGCATTTAGTCCTCTGGACGCGGTCCTTGCGCGTGCAAGTACCGCATTCAGAGGACTAAACGCGTGAGGTCAGGCCAGGGTCAGACTGAACCGGCGGTTCTGGACGTCCAGTTTGTCCAGTCGCACCGCGACGGCCGCCCCGGCGGCGAACGGGCCGGTTCCGCCGACGGTCGGCAGCAACCCCTCCATCCCGGGGGCCACTTCGACGAACGCGCCGAACGGGAGCACCCGGGTGACGATTCCGTCCAGAACGCCGCCATCGGCGTGCGCGACGACGAACTCGCGCCAATTCTCGGTGGGAGACATGCGATTCACCTCCTTTCCGCGCATGGTCCACAGGAGGACACCTACGCGGAGGCGGGCTGCGGGCCCGCACGGAGATCAAGCGGCGGCCGGGGAACCCGTCCGCTCACGGCACGAGGCCGACCCGGCAGTCATGACCGTGACCCTAGCAAACGTCACGACACCGCTGCGAGACTCCGCAGCCCGGCGACCGCGGCCAGCGCGCGATAGGACTCCAGCCGCTCCGCCTGGTCGAAAGTGCTGGTGGTCACCAGGATCTCGTCGGCACCGGTCTTGGCGACGAGGTCGGCCAGCCGGTCGCCCACCTCGTCCGGGGTGCCGGCGAGCTGACCGTCGAGCGCCCGGTCCAGCCGGTCCCGGTCGCGGTCCGACATCGGCCCGGCGAGGATCTCCTCCACCGGCGACAACGGCGGGAAGACACCGTGCGTGCGCGAGTAGACGGTCGACCACGCTTCGGGGATCAGCAACCGCCGGGCCCGTTCGGCCGTCTCGGCGACCGCGATGGCCGTGGACACCACGACATACGGCCGCGAAGCCCGCGCGGAAGGGCGGAACCCGGAGCGATACCCCTCGATGGCCTCCAGCAGCGGTCCCTCGCCCCGGACCGGCGCGATCACCAGCGGCAGCCCCAATTCCGCGGCCAGCCGCGCCCCGGCACCGGTGGCCAGCAGGAACGCGGGCACGCGCAGGCCCTCCGCGGGAATGGCGTGCACGCCCGGATACGTCGTCTGATCGCCCGCGAGGAAGCCCAGCAGCTCGCGGACCTGCTCGCCGAAGCGATCCGCGTCGTCCTTCTCGTGCCCGAGCGCCTGCCGGACCCCGCCGGTGAATCCGACCGAACGCCCCAGCCCCATGTCGATCCGGCCGGGGAAGAGCGATTCGAGCACGCCGAACTGTTCCGCGACCACGAGCGGCTGGTGGTTGGGCAGCATAACGCCGCCGGTGCCGACCCGGATCCGCTCGGTCGCCGAGGCGACGGCCGCCGCCAGGACGGTGGGCGCCGAACCGGCGACCCCGGGCACGCTGTGGTGTTCGGAAACCCAGAACCGGTGATAGCCCAAGGCTTCGATGTCCCGCGCGAAGGCGACGGTGTCCCGCAACGCGCGGGGCGCGTCGCCGCCGCGGCGGGTCGGGGACCGGTCCAGTACCGAAAGCGTGATCACACTCAGGTCAACACGTCCGGGCCCGGCGGGCATTCCCCGCTCAGGGGCGCCAGCGCTCGCTGTAGTCCGGGTGATCGGCGTGCGGCAGGGCCAGCAGCCGCAGGGTCAGGCACCAGTTCGTGCCTGCCTCGTCGGCGGGCACATGGCACGTCTCGCACCAGTACTCGTTGCCGTACAAGGGGAATCCCGGGACCTTCTCCGAAACCGTGGTGCGATGCGCCTGCAGGAGCCGCCGGGTCGCCTCGATCTCGTTGATCATCTGATTGACCGCGTCGAGTTCGATGTCGTTGAGCGAGCGGATCTTCTTTTCGATGACGACCTTGGTCTCACCACGATTGAGCGATTCGTTGATCTCGGTTTTCTTGACCGCCTGCATGATCAACGCCTGGCGTTGCCCCACACGCGCGGCGAGAAAGGCGATCAGGTCGTCCACGGGTACTCCTTCGTCTCCCCCAGGCTAGTGTTCGGAGGGAACCGTCGCTGGCAGGAAGCCCGGCGTTACGACTGAGTCCCACGCGTCACACAGTCTTGTATCGGTTCCCGGCGGACCGGTAACCGGTTTCTGGATCGACACGAAAGCGCAATCACTCCGCGAGCAAAACGAAGGAAAAACGTGAATTCGTCACCGACGCCGCACGCGTCGTCACTTGACGCGTGCTACGTGTCGTCCCGCGCCTTGCTCGGCTGGACGCGCTTCGGCTCACCCGGCATCTTCGGATAGTCCGGCGGATACGGCATCTCGCCGAGGCCGTGGTCGCGCTCGTCCCGCGCGTACCACTCCAGCAGCGTCTCGATGCCGAACGCCTGCTCGTCCATCGGCGCGTGCAGGTCGCCACGTTCGGCGTAGAAGGCGCCCGCGGTGAGGACGTCGAAGTCGTCCGGATCGACCTCGGTCAGCAGATCCCAGCTCAGCGGCGTCGACACCGTCGCCCGCGGGGTGCCGCGGACCGACCAGGACGACGCCACCGTGCGATCACGGGCGGCCTGGTTGTAGTCGATGAAGACCCGGCCGCCGCGTTCTTCCTTCCACCACGCGATGGTCGCCTTGTCCGGGACGCGGCGCTCGACCTCGCGGCCCAGCGCGATCACCGCGTGTCGGACGTCGATGAAGTCCCAGTCCGGCCGGATCCGCACCAGGACGTGCACCCCGCGCCCGCCCGACGTCTTCGGGTAGCCGGTCAGGCCCGCCGCGTCGAGGACCTCGCGCACCACGCCCGCGACCTCGACCGCGTCGGAGAAGCCCGCCTCGTCCGGCGGGTCGACGTCGATGCGGAGTTCGTCGGGATGGTCGACGTCGGGCCGCCGCACCGGCCACGGGTGGAAGTCGAAGGTGCCCAGGTTCGCCGCCCACGCGAACACGGCGGGCTCGGTCGGGCAGACCTCTTCGGCGGTCCGGCCCGACGGGAAGGTGATCTTCGCGGTCTCCACCCAGTCCGGGGCGCCCTTCGGCACTCGCTTGGCGTAGAACCACTCGCCCTCGACGCCGTCGACGTAGCGCTTCAGCGTCGTCGGCCGCTCCCCGATCGCGCGCAGCAACGGCTCGCCGACCGCGACGTAGTGCTCCACGACCTGGCGCTTCGTGATCCCGCGGGCCGGGAAGTACACCTTGTCCGGGCTGGACACCCGGACCTTGCGCTCGCCTGCCTCGACCTCGATCGGCTCACCGTTCTTGGGCATGCGCCCACCGTATCGCCGATCAGGGCCGGGGATCGGTCTTCAGCACCGCCATCGTGACGACGTCATGCCATTCGCCGTCCCACCACAGCGCTTCCCGCTGGAGCCCCTCACGGACGAACCCGGCCTTCTCGTAGGCGCGCCGGGCACGCGGGTTGTAGTCGAAGACCTCCAGCGAGACCCGGTGCAGGCCGACGACGTCGAACGCGTAGTCCAGGACCAGCCTGGTCGCCTCGGTGCCATAGCCCTTGCCGAAGAACTCCGGCCCGTTCAGCGCGATGCGGAACGCGGCGGAACGGTTGTCCTTGTCGATGTCGGTGAGCGCGAGGTCGCCGACATGCGCGCGATCGGATTTGCGCACGATCGCGTAGTCCGCGCGGTCGTCGAGCTCGGTCCGCCCGGCCAGCCAGGTCCGGATCTGCTCGGGCGTGAACTTGGTGTGCGTCCCGGTCAGCCGGGTGGTTTCGGGCTCCTGCAGAGCTTTCCACGCGGTCTCGAAGTAGGTCTCGTCGAGCTGGGTGAGCACGACGCTCTCGCCGGTGAGTTCGGGCTGTGCCCGCAGCGCCTCGGTGTCGATCACGGCGGACACGGTACGGTGGACGCGGTGTCCGGGCGTACCAAATTAATCCTCGCGCTCACCGTGCTCGCCCTGTTCGTGGCGGCGGCGGTGCTGCTGCCGATCCCGAGTCCGGCCGGGCTGCGGGCCTGGGCCGCCGAGACCGGCCCGGCCACTCCCCTGGTGTTCTTCCTGGTCTATTCGGTGCTGACGGTGGCGCCCATCCCGCGCACCGTGTTCAACCTGGCGGGCGGGCTGCTGCTCGGCGCCACGACGGGCATCCTCGTCGGCATCCTGGCGACCACGGTCGCGTCCGCGCTCTCGTTCGCTCTTTCGAGGGCACTCGGCCGCGATCTGGTCACCCGGCACCTGCACCGGGCGAAGGTCCGCGCGGTCAACGACCGGCTTTCGGACGGCGGGGTACTGGCGGTCACCTCCTTACGGCTGATCCCGATGGTGCCGTTCGCTCCGTTCAGTTACCTGTGCGGAGTGTCATCCGTCCGTTTCGCCCCGTATCTGATCGGGACCGCGCTCGGCAGCCTGCCGGGTACGGTCGCGGTCGTCGTCCTCGGCGACGCGCTGACCGGGGAAACCCCTCCCGCCCTGCTGATCTGTTACACCGTGTTCGCCGCGGCGGGGGCCATCGGGCTGGTCAAGGTCTTCCGGCGCAAGGCCCGTCCGATACCCGAACCCAGCGGCGAGGAAGAATTGCCCGCCTCCGCACCGGCGAGCTGACGGGGAGCCGAAACCGCCGCCCGCTACACTCGATCGGGTGCGCGGGACCTGTCAGGCCGCGTAGCGCCACCATCACCCGGAGAATGTGTCAGGAGCAGTCGCCATCGACACCGGTCAGCTGATCGCTGGGCACTATCGCCTGGTCGAGCAAATTGGTAGCGGTGCCATGGGGGTGGTCTGGCGTGCCATCGATGTCCGCCTCGAGCGCTCGGTGGCGGTCAAGCAGATCCTCCCGCAGCCAGGTGTCTCCGAGGCCGAACGCGACAACATGCGCCAGCGCGCCATGCGCGAGGCGAAGAACGCGGCCCGGTTCCAGCATCCGAACGCGATCGTGGTGTTCGACATCGCCGAGCACGGCGGCGACCCCTGCCTGGTGATGGAGTACCTGAACGGCCCGAGCCTCTCGGCGATCATCTCCGACGAGGGCACGCTGCCGCTGGGGCGCGTCGCGAAGATCGGCGAGCAGGTCGCGTCGGCGCTGGTCGCCGCACACCGCGCCGGGATCGTGCACCGCGACGTCAAACCGGGCAACATCCTGATCGACGAGGCCGGCACGGCGAAGATCACCGACTTCGGCATCTCGCGCGCGGCCGGCGACATGACGCTCACCCAGACCGGCCTGATCGGCGGCACCCCGGCGTACCTCGCGCCCGAGCTGGCGCGCGGCTCGGATCCGGTGCCCAGCTCCGACGTCTTCGCGCTCGGCGCGACGCTCTACCAGGCGATCGAGGGCCAGACCCCGTACGGGAACAGCTCCAACCAGCTCGCGCTGCTGTACGCGGCCGCGAACGGCCAGATCAACCCGCCGCAGCAGGCGGGCGCCGCGACGGCGCTGCTGATGAGCCTGCTGCGCACCGAGCCGACCGAGCGCCCGACCATGGCCGAGGCCAGGGAGCGCCTCGCCGCGCTGGCGGCGAACGAATCCGGTGCGGGCACGACCGCCTCGCCGCGGCTGTTCGGAGCGGGCGGCGGTAGACAGCCCGCCGTGCCCGAAACCCCCGGACACGGCCTCCCCGGCGGAGACCGCCCGCCGTGGCAGCGGACCGACAAGCCGGTCCCCTCCGCGGCGGCTCCTCCGCAACCCACCAAGACGCACACGCCGACGGCCGCGTTCATCCCGATGCGCTCGCCGTCCGCCCCGCCGAACACCCCGCCGCGCCCGGTCGCCGCGATGAGCCCGCCGCCGTCGGCGGCCGCCCCGATGCGGCCGTCGCCCGCCAAGCCGACCGACGCCAAGCGCAAGGCCGTCCTGTTCGCGGGCGCCGGTGCCGCGGTCGTGGTGATCGCCGTGATCGTGTTCCTGATCCTGAACTCGAGCAACGGGGCCAACACGCAGGCCGGGGGCAACACCGGGGTGAACCCGCCGCCGGGCACCTCGGCGCCCAAGACGAGCGCCCCGTCTTCGTCGCGCCCCTCGCCCGCGGGACTGGGCAAGACGCCCAGCGAAAAGATCACGAGCTACTCCAGCGTGGGCAGCTTCGTCCTCGACTTCTTCGACACGGGCAAGATCGGCACGTCCGCGAGCTGGAACATGCTCACGGACGCCGCGAAAGAGGTCTACGGTTCGGAGCAGGCTTTCGCCGAGTACTGGAGCACCCACAAGGTCACCAGCGCCGACACCGCCCGGGCGGACAAGGGCGGCGGCAACGCCGACGGCTCGATCGACATGAACATCACGCTCAACAAGGGAACACGCCCGGCGCTGCGCGTGGTCCAGATCGGCGGGCAGTACTACATCGACGCCGACACGCGAGTACTCGGCAACTGACGCAGCGTGGCGGCGGTGAGACCCGCCTCGCTGGTGGTAGGACAATCGCCGATCGTGGCTTACTGTTGCCGGTATGGCCGATAGCGGACCTTTCGGACCTGGCCAGAATCCTCGCTTCCAGGAGGACCTGGTAGGCCTCGACCCGTACGACCCCGAAGCCCGGGCCTTCGCCGAGCATCTGGACCGCATCGAACGCTGCGGCCCGAACTTCACCGTGGAGGCCTGCCTCGACGGTGTCTCCGATTTCGCCGACTCCAGCAACCGTCTCGGCGGGCTACGCTGGTGGGTTTCGGCACTCGTCGTGGTCCTCATCGTGCTCGGCGTGATGGTCACCGCATGGGACATCATCGGCCGGGCCATCGCGTGGCTCGCGGGGTAACGTGGAACCGGTGAAAGGCATGAAACCCGTTGTCGGAGCCACGCCGCGCGTGGTCAAGTCCGAGCAGGAATGGCGGGAGCAGCTCAGCCCCGACGAGTACGCCGTCCTTCGCCAGGCGGGCACCGAGCGCCCCTTCACCGGTGAGTACACCGATGAGAAGACCACCGGGGTCTACCAGTGCCGAGCCTGTGGCGCCGAACTGTTCCGCAGCGAAACGAAATTCGACAGCCACTGCGGCTGGCCGTCGTTCTACGACCCGGCCGACACCGACGCCGTCCTCCTGCGCGAGGACACCACCATGGGGATGCGCCGGATCGAGGTGCTGTGCAAGTCGTGCCACAGCCACCTCGGGCACGTCTTCGAAGGCGAGGGCTACGCCACGCCGACGGATCAGCGGTACTGCATCAACTCGATCTCGCTGAAGCTCGTTCCCGAGTCGTAACCGACCGAAGCGAACCACCGCCCTCTTCGACGCGTTCACGAGGAACAAGAACAGCGTCGGGGAGGGCGGTGTCGTATGAACGAACCCTGGGGGATCTCCGGACCGGTTTTCGCGTGGCTGTACGGACTCTGTGCCGTGCTGCCGGTCGCGCTCGCCGCGGCGAACGAATGGTGGCTGCGCCGTGACACCGGCGCCAGGACGGTGCCCGGTCTCTACCACCTGGCCGCGCTGCCGGACGGCGTGGAGCGGGTCACCGACACCGCCGTCGCCGGTCTGATCGCAAGGCACTCCCTGCGGCCGGACGGACGCGGCGTCCTGCACCCGATCGAGCCGGCCCCCACCGATCCCGTCGAGCACGCGGTCGTTTCGCTCGTGCCCGGCAACGGGATCGGCCTGCGCGAACTACGTTCGAAGATGGCCCGGCACGAGGTCGTCCGGGCACTGCGCGCCGATCTCGAACAGCGTGGCCTGCTGGTCGCCGAGAAACACCGCCGGATGGGCTGGCAGTACGCGATCGGCTTGTCCGTGGCCGTCCTCGCCTTGGGGATCGTGCGGCTGGCGAACGCCGTACCGCTGAACCGGCCGGCCGGCGCCCTCGTGGTCCTGATCCTCGGGGTAGCCGGTTTGATCGGCCTGGCCGCGTGGCGGCAATGGCCGGACAAATCCGGCCGGGCGACCGCCGCGGGCACGCTGGCGCTCCGGTACGGCGACTGGGACCGCGGCCTGGGCCGCACCACGGCCGGACGAGTGGCCCTTCACGGGCTTCAGGCCTTCCCGGACCGGGTCGTCGCGGTGGCGCTGATCAGGACCGGCGGCACGAAGGCCAGGTTGTTCGCCGGTACGGCGAGCACCTGCGGCGGAGGCGGTGTGTACATCGCCGGTTCGTCGTGCGGCGGCGGAGGCTCCACGTGCGGGGGCGGAGGTTCTTCCTGCGGCGGCGGTGGCGGCGGAGGTGGTTGCGGCGGCTGAACCCGCGAATCACGGAACCACGCCCGGACGGAAAAGCGTCCGACTACGGTAAGTGCACCTGCTCGTGAAAGGCCCGTGCGATGGAAGACACCTGGGGCATCCCCGGACCCACGTTCCTGGCGATCTATGGCGCCCTGATCGTGTTCCCCGCGGTCGCCGGTTTCGCGTGGACGATCATGGCCAAACTGGGCGGCAAGGCGCCGCGCGCCGAACTGAGCGGCCCGCAGCCGACGGTGTACGAGTTCGCCTATCTCGCCGGCGGCCCGGACCGGGTGGTCGACACGGCCATCGCGACGCTGGTCGACCGCGGGACCTTGCGGGTCAGCAGTACGAAGCAGCTCCAGCTCACCGGTCCCGAACCCGCCGACCCGATCGAAAAGGCCGTCGCCAAGGGCGCCAAACCGGGCTACAACGCCACGACCCGCGGCATCCGTGACCGGCTGCGGCTGTCGGGGCCGATGCAGGCGCTCGCCAAGGACCTGGAGGCACGGGGGCTGGTCGTCGTCGACCAGACACCGCGGATCCGCCGGGTCGTGTACTTCCTGTACCTCGCCGTGCTCGTGCTCGGTGTCGTCCGCCTGATCGCCGGCATCGCCGGTGACCGGCCCGTCGGTTACCTCGTCCCGATGCTGATCGCGGCCGTGTTCGCGACGCTGATCTCCCGTGCGCTCAAGAACAAGCGGCCGGGTCCGCGCCCGACCAGCGAGGGCGCCCGCGTCCTCCACAAGGCCAGGTCCGCCCACGGACGGGAGCGCAAACGCGGCATCCCGAACGGTCCGGGATACGTCGGCGGTGCCGTCTTGGGCGGCGCCGCGGCGGCGGTCGCGTTCGGCGGCCTCGCCTCGTACCCCGACGAGGAGCTCAGCGCGGCCCTGATCCCGCCGCCGGTCTCCAGCGGTTTCGGCGGCGGCTCGTCCGGCGGCGGCTCTTCGTGCAGCAGCGGCGGAAGCTCGTGCAGCAGCGGAAGCAGCGGCGGCGGTGGTTGCGGTGGAGGCGGCTGTGGCGGCTGACGGGCCCGGCACGCTCGGGATCGGCATCGGCTGGCGGCACGAGCTCGACCTTTCGATCGCGCGGTTGCCGGGGGTCGACTGGGTCGAGGTCGTCGCCGAGAACCTGCACGCCGGGCATCTTCCGGAAACCCTGCTCGCGTTGCGCGACAAGGGAATGCCGGTCCTGCCGCACGCCGTCTCGCTGTCGCTGGGCGGAGCCGAGCCGCTGGACACCGCGCGCGTCGAGCATCTCGCGGAGATCACCCGCGAGCTCGGCGCACCGCTGGCCAGCGACCACGTCTGCTTCGTGCGCGCGGGCGGCCTCGACTCGGGTCATCTGATGCCGCTCCCCCGCACCCGGGAGGCGCTCGACGTCCTGGTGGACAACGTCAAGCTGGCGCAGTCCATCGTGGAGGTCCCGTTCGCGCTGGAGAACATCGCGGCGGTGCTGGAATGGCCGGACGCGGAGTTCACCGAGTCGGAGTTCCTGCGGGAGCTCACCGAGCGGACCGGCTGTCTGCTGATCGTCGACGTGGCCAACCTGTACGCCAACGCCCGCAACCTCGGCACCGATCCCGAGCGGTTCCTCGACGAGATCCCGTGGGAGCGCCTGGCGTACACCCATATGGCGGGCGGGGTCGAACGGGACGGCGTCTACCACGACACGCACGCCCATCCGGTGGTGCCGGAAGTGCTGGATCTGCTGCGCGAACTGCGGCGGCGCACCGAACCGCCCGGCGTCCTGCTGGAACGCGACGACGACTACCCGTCCGACGCCGAACTCGCGGCGGAGCTGGCCGCGCTGCGGGAAGCGGTCTCGCCGTGACGTCGCCCCGGGAGCGGCTCGCCGGGCAGCAGGCGGAGCTGCTCAAGGCGCTTCTCGCCGGAGGCGACGCCCCGGCGGGCTTCGACGCGGACAGGCTCCGCATCGAGGCCAACGTCTTGCGGAACAAGCAAAGCAGGCTGGCCGCCTACCTCCGCCCGGATCTCGCCGAGGCCCTTGGTGACCGGTTCGCGGTGCTGTTCCGCGAGTACGCGACGGCTCACCCGAAGACCGACGCGATCCGCGCGCGGGCCTACGCGGACGCTTTCGGCACGTGGCTCGTGGAGCGCGGCGAGGTCCCGAAACCCCGGGGCCGGTTCGCGAGCTGGCTCCGCCGCATTTAGTCCTCTGGATGCGGTTTCACCAGACCGGGCGGTCGCTCCCCGGTACGTGCGTCGCTTCCGTCCATTGTGGATTCGAGCCCGGCAGGGTGCCCGCCATCTTGACCCGGGTGACCCGGCCGAGCTGGCCGTCGACGTCTTCGAGCCACTCGCCGCCGTCGAACCCGGCAGGCCCGGCTTCCTTGCGTCCCAGAGAGTTCAGCCACTCCCCGGTCCCGGCGAGCGAGGTGCGGACATGCCGGCTGCCGCCTTCGGTGGCCGCCTGGCGGACGGCGGTCATGATCGCCGCCGCGGTGAGCCAGCCGGTCGCGTGGTCGAGCGCCTGCACCGGAAGCGGTCCGGGGCCGTCGAGCCCGGCGGTCTTGCCGCCCTCGTCGGCGATGCCCGACGCCATCTGCACCAGGCTGTCGAACCCGCGCCTGCGTGCCCACGGCCCTTCCCAGCCGTACGCGGACAGGTCCGCGACGACGATGCCCGGCCGCAGCTCGGCGATCGCTTCCGGCGAGAAACCCTTGGCGGTCAACGAACCCGGCCGGAAACCCTGCAGCACGACGTCGGCGCGGGCGATCAGCTTGCGCAGCCGCGAGCGGCCGGCTTCGGTCTCCAGGTCGACGTACGCCGAGAGCTTCCCCATGCCGGTGTCGACGGCCAGCGGCGGCACGGTCGGCAGCTGCGCCGAACCGATGTGCATGACGGTCGCCCCATGTGCGGCGAGCACTCGTCCCGCGACCGGCCCGGCGATGACGTGGGTCAGGTCCAGGATCCGCACCCCGCCCAGCGGCCGGTCGGATTCGAACAGCCGCACCGGCTCCGACGTCCCGAGCGGCCGGATGTCGGCCACCGGCAACGCGCTCGACGCCCGCCCTTGCTTGTGCGCCAGCCACTCGTCACGGGTGCGCAGCACGGCCGCGGCACCGCCCGCGCCGACCACGGCCGACTCGACCTCGTACTTCGACTTGGCCGCCACGACCTTCTCGAACGCCGCCCGGGTCGCGGGTACGCCGAGACCCCAGCACACGGCGGACACGTGACGCGGGTAGTTGCAGTGCAGCCGCACCCAGCCGTCGTTCGCGCGGTAGTCGCCGGACAGCGGCGCGCTGAACGGCACCGGCTCCCCGTCGACGCGGAGGTACTGCTCGCTGTGGAACGCCGCCGCGGCGTGCCGGGTGTCGACCGAGACCTTGCCCGGCTCGATCCCCCTCAGCCGCAACAGTTCCCCGGCCGCGAGCGTCGCCGCGGCGATGCTCGTCGTGGCCGCCTCCTCGACCCGGAAGGTCCCGGGCAGCACCGACTCGGGGCCGGTGATCTCGACGGCGTCTTCGGCGAGGGTGTCGCCGGTGAGCGTGGTCCAGACGCGGGTGTCCACGGAGGCCTTCACTAGGGCAGGAGCGCGATCAGCTCGGCGGGGGCCACCTTCGTCCCGGTGTAGAACGGGATCTCCTCGCGCACGTGGAGGCGTGCCTCGGTGCCGCGCAGATGACGCATCAGGTCGACGATGCGGTGCAGTTCGTCGGCCTCGAAGGCGAGGATCCACTCGTAGTCGCCCAGCGCGAACGACGCGACCGTGTTGGCGCGGACGTCCGGGTAGTCGCGGGCCTCCTTGCCGTGGTCGGCGAGCATCTTGCGGCGCTCGTCGTCCGGCAGCAGGTACCACTCGTACGAGCGCACGAACGGGTACACGCAGATGAACTTGCGGGCCTCTTCACCGGCGAGGAACGCCGGGATGTGGCTCTTGTTGAACTCCGCCGGGCGGTGCAACGCGACCTGGCTCCACACCGGCGCCGACGCGCGGCCGAGCGGGGTGTGCCGGAAGCCGCTGTACGCCGCCTGGACCTGCTCGATCTCCTCGGCGTGCCACCAGATCATGTAGTCGGCGTCGGCGCGCAGCCCGGAGAGGTCGTAGACACCGCGGACGACGACGCCCTTGGCCTCCAGCGCGTCGAGGTACTCGGTGGTCTCCGCGGTCGCCTTCGCCCGGCCTTCGCCGAGCTTGCCCTGCTCGGCCCGGAAGACCGACCAGGCGGTGTAGCGGATGGTGTCATTGAGCTCGTTGTAGTTCAGCCGCGCCATACCGCCATCTTGGCACTGCCGGTGCTCAGGAGCCTTCGTGGGGCGGTGTGATCCCGGCGATGCGGCGGGCGGCGGCGTCGGCGGTGGCGATGCAGGCCGGAAGCCCGACGCCGTGCAGTGTCGCGCCCGCCACGGCGAGCCCCGGGACGGCGGCGACGGCGCGTTCGATCCGCTCGACGCGGACGAGGTGCCCGGTGCCGTACTGCGGGAGTCCGCCACCCCATCGGGTCACCAGGGTGTCGATCGGCTCGGCGGTGACCCCGGTCAGCCGGGCGAGGTCTTCGCGGACCACGCGGACGAGTTCGTCGTCGTCGGCGTGCAGCGCGCCCGGTTCGCCGAAGCGCCCGACCGAGCCGCGCACCAGCACCGGGCCTTCGCCGTACTGAGCCCACTTGCGGGAGGAGAAGGTGAACGCCTTGGCGGCGAACGGCTTCCCGGCAGCGTCCCGCTCCCCGGCGCCGATCAGTACTCCGGACGACTCCGGCAGCGCGGTCCCCGGCGGGAGCGCGAGCGCGACCACCGCCATCGACGCGAGTTCGACCTTCGCGAACACCGACGAGGCCACTCCCGCGACACCGTCGAGCAGCCGCCGCGCCGAGGGCGCCGGGACGGCGAGAAGGACGGCGTCGGCGTCGAGGTCGTCGACCTTCCAGCCGGTGGCGGTGCGCTCGAGCGCCGTCACCGTGGTCCCGGTCCGGATCTCGGCGCGGGACAGCTCCGCGAGCCGGGCGATCAGCGTCCCGAGTCCGCCCAGCAGGGTGCCGAAGACCGGCGCCGCACTCGGCGAGGCGGGCAGGAGGGAGGCGGCGCCTTCGGTGAGCGAAGTCGCTCCGCGATCGATCGCGGAGGCGAGACCGGGCATGGTCGCGCGCAGGCCGAGCCCGTCCGCTCCCCCGGCGTACACCCCGCCGAGCAGCGGATCGACGAGCCGGTCGACCAGTTCGTCGCCGAACCGTTCGCGCAGCAGCGGGCCGAGCGGCACATCCTCCGCCGGCAGTTCCAGCGGAGGCAGCGACGCCTCGGCCTCGACCAGGGCGCGGCCCTTCTCCGACAGCACCCCCGCGACCGCGTCGGCCGACGCGGGAACACCCATGACCGTGCCCGGCGGCAGGCCGAGCACGGAACCGCCGGCGTGGATCTTCGCGCGGGCCTTGGTGGGATGGACGAGGCTTTCGCCCAGCCCGACCTCACGCACCAGCGCGAGCGCTTCGGGACGGCGGGCGAGGAAGGCCTCCGCGCCGACGTCGTAGCGCTCACCGGCGAGTTCGACCGTGCGGAGCTTCCCGCCGAGCGACCCGGTCGCCTCGAAGACGACGATCCGGGCGTCCTCGCCGAGCAGGGTCCGCAGCCGGTACGCCGCGGTCAGTCCCGAGATACCGCCACCGACGACGGCGATCGTGCTCATTACAGCTCGTGCACCAGTCCGACCACGCGCGTCAGTACGTCCGGGTCGACGCCGGGCAGCACGCCGTGGCCGAGGTTGAAGATGTGGCCGTCGGCCGCGCGGCCCTCGGCGAGGATGCGCCGCACCTCGGCCTCGATGACCGGCCAGGACCCGTGCAGCAGCGCCGGGTCGAGGTTGCCCTGGACCACGCCGCCGCCGAGCCGCCGGACGGCTTCGTCGAGCGGGATGCGCCAGTCGACGCCGACCACGTCGGCGCCCGCGTCGCGCATGGCCACCAGCAGCGCGCCGGTGCCGACGCCGAAGTGGATCCGGGGCACGCCGTAGCCCGCGACCGCGGACAGCACCTTCGCGGAATGCGGGAGGACGAACTCGCGGTAGTCGCGCTCGGAGAGCGCGCCCGCCCACGAGTCGAACAGCTGGATCGCGTCGGCCCCGGCGTCGAGCTGCGCGGAGAGGAAGGTGATCGCCATGTCCGCCAGGCGCCCCGCCAGCTCGTGCCACAGCCCGGGCTCGGAGTGCATGAGCGCCTTGGTGTGCTCGTGGTTCCGGCTCGGCCCGCCCTCGATGAGGTACGAGGCCAGCGTGAACGGCGCGCCGGCGAAACCGATCAGCGGCGTCTCGCCCAGCGACCCGACCAGCAGCCGGACACCCTCGGCGACCCGCTCCACCTGCTCCGGCTCCAGCACCGGCAGCGCGCGCACGCCCGCGGCGTCGCGGATCGGCTCGGCGACGACCGGCCCGGTGCCCGCGACGATGTCGATGTCGAGGCCCGCCGCCTTGAGCGGGACGACGATGTCACTGAAGAGGATGGCCGCGTCGACGCCGTGACGGCGGATCGGCTGGAGCGTGATCTCGGCGAGCATCTCGGGGTCGAAGCACGCCTCGAACATCGAGGTGCCTTCGCGCAGCGCCCGGTATTCGGGCAGTGACCGGCCCGCCTGGCGCATGAACCACACGGGGGTGTGAGCCGGGCGTTCGCCGCGCGCGGCGGCCAGGAACGGCGCACCGGGCAGGGCGCGACGGGCCGCCGGGACGGTCTGCGCGGGAGAAGCAACTGAAGGAGACATCACGGTTCATGGTGCCATGTGCGCTCGGAGGCCTTACTCTCGGCGCGCCTGCGCCCCGAACCGGACGATCGCGTCTTACAGTCGGTTGGTGACCGCGATGACGTCAGTACCCGATCTCTTCCGTGAAGCCGTCGCGGCGTTGCAATCGGTCCGGCCCCGTCCCGAAGTCCAGCTGGAGACGATGCGCCCGCCGCAGCGTCTGGCGCCGTGGTCCTACGCGGTGAGCTGCGAGGTGGAAGGGCCGGCGGACGTGCTGGCGTCGGGGCGGCTGGTGCTGCTGCACGACCCCGACGGCCAGGAGGGCTGGGACGGCGTCCTGCGGCTGGTCATGTACGTCCGCGCGGAACTCGACCGGGAACTGGCCACCGATCCCTTCCTGCCCGCCGTGGGCTGGTCGTGGCTGACCGACGCGCTGGAGACCTCCGGCGCGGAGTGGACGGCGCTGGGCGGCACGGTCACCGAGACGTCTTCGGCCCGGTTCGGCGACATCTCCGGGCCCACGCGCACCGACGATCTGGAGCTCCGGGCGTCCTGGACGCCGACCGACGCCGCGTTGCGGCCGCACGGGCAGGCGTTCTGCCAGGTGATGGCGAGCGTCGTGGGGCTGCCGCCAGTCGGCGTGACGCTGTTCGAACAGCGCCAGTCCTCCTGAGCCTCTTCTCCGCAAGTCCGTGAAGGCCTCCTTGAGGGACCCAGGGTCCCTCAAGGAGGCCTTCACGGACTCGGTCACGGGTCCCGACACGCCGGATTCCCATCAATCGAGACATAGCATTCGGGTTATATTGCGAGCGTCGGCCATCTAGCGCCGCTAGAAAAACTAGCGCGGTAGCAAAGGTCCCTTGCTCCCCTCGCGGAGCCGTGAAGGCCTCCTTCACTACCCTCAAAGTAGGCAAGGAGGCCTTCACGGACAGCCGCCATGCCCGCGAAGGGGGCCGAAGCGCCTTCGCTACCCCATTCGCGAACCCCTCATAGCGTCCGTACGCCGCCGAAGGTCGCTTCGCGGCCATCTGGACTAGACCAGCCCTCACCTGCGCGGAGCCGACCGTTCAGAGGTTTGGACCACCCCGTTCGTGCTAACCCGGCTGTCACCGTCCGCAACAAGATCAAACGGGCCCCCGAACCTGCCGGGACGCTTCCGGAGCGTTACCATCGCGGTCACCGAGCGGAGCGATCATGACTCTCCGCGAAGTTGATCAAGCCCGACGCCGGAGGCACTTTCCGGCCCCCGCCACCCCGCCCCGCGGAGGTCCCGGGCAGAGGCACCGGCAGGTGCACGGCTCATCTGCACAGTCGGTTGGGCCCCGGTAACCCCAGTGCATCGTGTTCTTTCGGCGATGTGTTAGCCACCGGCTGTGTACTAGCCCGATCGTGTTACTACGAACTCCCTGAGTGACCACTGGTTTGAGATAGATACCCATTCGATCCCCCCGCGAAGGCCTCAGGGCGGCTACAGTGCCATCGACGACACCACTTTCGGTCTAAAGCTGGCGCGGCTAAACGGCCGAAAGTCCCGGTGCCGGTCGGGGGGCACGACCGACTCCAGGGAGGTAGTGACGTGGCTACCGTCGGCATTTCTCAGGCCGTCCGATCCACGCCAGCCGGTTCATTGCCGGCGAGCATGGTTCCGCACCCGCGGGAAGAGCTTTTTTCCGTGTTGGTGGTCGATGACCACCCGCTGTTGAGGGAGGCAATCTCAGCAAGACTCGCACAGATGGGTGCGGGCACCGTCCACGAGGCCGCCACGGTGGCCGAGGCGAGGGCGCGAGCACAGGCCACCGGGCCTTGTGACCTGGCGATCCTCGATCTCGGACTGCCCGATGGCAGCGGCATCGAGCTGGTTACGGAACTCCGTAGCCACGGCTGGCCTCGAGTAGTGGTGCTCGCTTCATCAGACGACCCGTACGCGGTCAGGTCGGCGTTCCAGGCCGGCGCCCAGGCATACCTGCTCAAGTCGGCTTCGCCGGTCGTGGTGACCGACGGCGTCCGCAGGGTGCTCGAGGGCGGCGTCTACGCGGACCCGAGCGTCGCACCGGTCTTGGCCACCGGCACCCGGGTCGCCGGCACCGACAACACCCCGCGCGAGCTTTCGGCGCGCGAGGTCGAGGTGCTGCAGCTCGTGGCCGACGGCCAGAGCAACAAGGAGATCGGCGAGGAACTCAGCCTCTCCGCTCTCACGGTGAAGTCTCACCTCTCCCGCATCGGGCGCAAGCTCGGCACGGGTGACCGGGCTCAGATGGTGGCGCTGGCCATGCGTGCCGGCGTGATCCGCTGACAAAGGCGAACAGCCCTGCGGGGCGGGCGGACCAGGCGCGGCCCGCTCGTCCCGTAGGGTCTTCACCTATGGAAGGCGACCGACCCGGAGAACCGCAGACGGACCCGAAGACCGGCACCGACGACACCGGTGGACCGGTCCTGCTGCGTGAGCCCGCCGAGGGCACTCCACCGGTGATCGCCGACGCGACCGCCCTCGCCGAAGCCTGCGTGAAGATCGCGGGCGGCAGCGGGGCCATCGCCGTGGACACCGAACGCGCGTCCGGCTATCGATACTGGCCCAAGGCCTATCTCGTGCAGCTGCGCCGCGAAGGTGCCGGCTCCTTCCTCATCGACCCCATTCCGCTCGAAGGGCAGCTCGAACCCCTCGCGGAAGTGCTCAACAACGCCGAATGGGTGCTGCACGCGGCCTCTCAGGACCTGCCGTGCCTAGCCGAACTCGACCTGCGCCCGAAGAGCCTGTTCGACACCGAACTCGCCGGACGGCTCGCCGGGTACGAGCGCGTCGCTCTCGGTACCCTCGTCGAACTCCTCCTCGGCTACCAGCTGGAGAAGGGCCACAGCGCCGCCGACTGGTCGAAGCGCCCGCTTCCCGTCGACTGGCTGAACTACGCCGCCCTCGACGTCGAGCTGCTCATCGAGCTGCGCGAGAAACTCGAAGCCGATTTGGCCGCGCAGGGCAAGCTCGAATGGGCCCAGCAGGAGTTCGAGGCCGTCCGCACCGCGCCGCCGCCCGCACCGCGGGCCGAGCCGTGGCGCCGGACGTCCGGGGTGCACAAGATCCGCAGCGCCCGCGGCCTCGCCGCCGTCCGCGAACTGTGGCAGGCGCGCGACGAGCTCGCCCGCAAACGCGACCGCGCGCCGAGCCGGATCCTGCCCGACAGCGCGATCATCAACGCCGTCACCGCCGACCCGAAGACCGTCGAGCAGCTTCAGGCGCTGCCGGTGTTCAGCGGCCGGGTGCAGCGCAAGTACACCGCGAGCTGGCTGCGGCATCTGCAGGCCGCCCGCGCGCTCCCCGCCGACGAACTGCCCAGCCCCGCGCAGCAGACCGACGGGCCGCCGCCGGTGAACCGGTGGTCGGACAAGGATCCCGACGCCGCCGCCCGGCTTTCCGCCGCACGCGCGGCGTTGTCCGCCATCGCGGAGGACCGGCGGCTGCCGGTGGAGAACCTGCTGCTGCCGGAACTGGTGCGCCGCACCTGCTGGCGTCCGCCGTCGGACCTGAGCGAGGATTCCGTCGCCCAGGTCCTGCGCGAGGGCGGCGCCAGGCCGTGGCAGGTCGAGCTGACGGTCTCGGTGCTGAGCAAGGCGCTCCACTCCACCGCCGCCTGACCCGCTTTCAGCCCTCCAGCAGCGCTCGCGCGGAGCCGCGCAGAACGGCGTCCGGCTCCCCGAGCCCGACGAGCCTCAGCACGCTGTCGGCCCCTTCGACGGCGTGCGCCTCGACGTCCAGGTCCGGCTGGTCGCGCCGGACGATCGCGATGCTCTCGACGAGCCCGAATACGAGGTCGGTCCGGATCCCCTGGAGGGCGGCCGTGACGCCCGCCGCCGCGACGAGCGAGCCGTAGACGCGTTTGAGCTCCGCCCGTTCGGCCCGGAACCGCGCCAGCCGCGGCGAGGAGATCTCCGGCAGCAGGTACAGGGCGCCGAGGTTGTGCCGCGCGCTGCCGAGCAGATGGATGTCCGCGTAGGCCAGCGCCCACAGCCTCGTGCCGACCGGCGCGAATTTGGCCGACAGCCCGCCCGCGACGTCCAGCGACGGCCGGACGGTGTCCTCCAGCAGCGCGGCGAGAATGTCCTCTTTGGACGGAAAGTGGTAGTAGAGCGACGCCTGGCGCAGCCCGGCGCGTTCGGCGATGGCCCGCGTGGTCGTCGCCGCGTAGCCGGCGCCGGTGAACAGCTCCCCCGCCGCGTCCAAGACGGCGAGCCGCGCCTCGCGCTTGCTGGCGGCGGCGCCGCTGGCTCTCGGTCTGCCCACCCCGGTCGTTTTCGTCATCTATCCGATCCTGCCATTTCTCCGCGAAGATCTTTGTTACGTCCGGCGGTCGGCCCAGGTTACCGAATCCGGTATCTGTTAACACCGCGCTTACCCGGCGGAGATCGGAAGGATCCCGCACGCGCTTAATTTCGGTCAGCCGATCGAAATCCGGCCCTTGAGACAGGAGCCTCCGCAATGCCTTCCGAAGACCTTTCCGCCTTCGGGTACCGCCAAGAACTTCGCCGGACACTGGGCGGTTTCTCCGCCTTCGCCGCCGGCTTCTCCTTCGTTTCCATCCTGACCACGGTGTTCCAGCTGTTCGCCTTCGGTTATTCCTTCGGCGACACGCTCTTCTTCTGGACATGGCCGCTGGTGATCGCCGGGCAATTGCTCGTCGCGCTCAACTTCGCCGAACTCGCGGCCCGATTCCCGCTGGCCGGATCGGTTTACCAGTGGGCGAAACACCTCTCCCCCGGATTCGCGGGGTGGCTCGCCGGCTGGATGATGCTGGTGGGCTGCGTCGTGGCGCTCGCGGGGGCCGCGATCGCGCTGCAGGTCGTCCTCCCGTCGGTCTGGAGCGGGTTCCAGCTCGTCGGCGGGGATCCGGCGATCACCTCCCCGACCGGCGCGAGCAACGCGGTGCTGCTCGGCACCCTGCTGATCGTCCTCACCACCGCGATCAACGCGGGCGGCGTGCGGCTGATGGCGCGGATCAACGACGTCGGGGTCGCGGCCGAACTCGTCGGCGTCCTCGTGCTGATCGCCGGTCTCGCGCTGTTCGCCGTCCGCGGCCCGCAGGTCGTGCTCCAGCCCGCGGGCGAAAGCCCCGGCGCCGGCGGCGTCCTCGCATCGGCGTTGATGGCCGCGTACGTGCTGTACGGCTTCGATACCGCCGCCTCCGTCGCCGAGGAGACGAAGGACGCGCGCCGCACCGCACCGCGTGCCGTGCTCCGCGCCCTCCTGATCTCGGGGATCGGCGGGCTCGCCGTCGTCCTCACCGCGCTGATGGCGGCACCGAGCCTGACCGACGGGCAGCTCGCCGGGAAGGGCCTGCCGTATGTGATCACGGCGGTCTTCGGCGACACCCTCGGCCGGGTCTTCCTCGCCGACGTCGCGATCGCGGTCGTCGTGTGCACCCTGACCATCCAGACCGGCACGGTCCGGCTGATCTACTCGATGGCCCGCGACGGCGCGCTTCCCGGCGCCAAACGCCTTTCCGCGGTGAATCCCCGCACCGGCACGCCGATCGCGCCCGCCGTGCTTTCCGGGGCGCTCGCCATCGGGCTGCTGCTGCTGAATCTGGGGAATCCGACGATCTTCAGCACCATCACCGGCACTTCGGTGGTCGTGGTCTATCTGGCCTATCTGCTGGTGACCGGACCGCTGCTGATCCGGCGCCGTCAAGGCCGGTTCACCGCCGAACCCGGCCATTTCTCCCTGGGGCGATGGGCTATTCCGGTCAACATCGCGGCAGTAGGGTACGGCGCGATGATGATCGTCAACATCGCCTGGCCACGAGCCGAGATCTACGACCTGGCGGGCACCGGTTCCGTCTGGGTCCTGTTGTTCCCGATCGAGTTCGTCGGCGCCGCGCTGCTCACCGGCTACCTCTGCTGGCGCCGCCGCTCCGCGCTCACCACGGTTCCCGTCCCCGCGACCTGAAGGAAGGTTCCATGAGCACGACATCGACCACGTACGGCGCTCGCGACCACGCGCGCGCCCAGGCGGGCACGGTGACCGAAGCGATGCCGGCCATCCCGGCGTCCACCTGGCCGGACCCGCCGCCCGGGATCGACCCGGCGAAGCTGGTCTGGGCCGAGACCGTCGCCGGCGGCGGATACACCCACAAGGTCCTCGCGAGGGGCACCGAACTCCGGCTCACCGACGTCGAAGGCGACGCCTGCGCGCATGTGCTGCTGTACAACGCCGACCAGCCCTGGGAACGGCTGAACGTCGCGGACACGGTGAAGGTCCAGTGGAACGCCTATCTCGGCGAGGCGATCGCGCTGCTTTCGGATCAGGCGCGGGTGCTCGCGACCGTCGTCACCGACGAGAGCGGCAAGCACGACGCCCTCTGCGGAACGTCCACTGTGGACGGCATGAAGCTGTTCACCCTGGCGGCCGCCAAACACGGCCTCACCCCGCGCGATCTCCCGCCGAGCCTGTCCTTCTTCCAGGGTGTCCACGTGGAGACCGACGGCGGGCTGACCTTCACCGGTTCGGCGGGCCCCGGCAAATCCGTGGTCCTGCGCACCGAACTCCCGGTGATCATGCTGATCGCCAACGTGCCGCACCCGCTGGACCCGCGCCCGGACTCCCCGATCACCCCGCTGCGCGTCCTCGCCCAGCGCTCCGCGCCGTCCACACCGGACAGTCCTGAATGGACCGCGTCACCCGAAGCGCAGCGCGCCTTCGAGAACACCGCCGACTACCTCACCGCTAGGGGCCTGGCATGACGACGATCATCTCCGACACCGAGGTCGCCGCGCGGGCGCCGTACTCCACCGTGCTGCGGAAGGGCGAGACGCTCGCGATCATCGATCTCGGCGGCAACCAGGCCGTCGACTTCCTCTGCTACGACGCCGCCGACACGGCGAAGAGATACAGCGCGGCCGCCACGATCGCCGCGCAGCGCAACATCTTCCTCACCACCGGCAGCGTGCTGCGCACCGGTGAGGGCGCGCCGCTGCTGACCGTCGTCGAGGACACCTGCGGGCGGCACGACACGATCGGCGGTGCCTGCAGCAAGGAATCGAACAGCCTCCGCTACGGCCAGCACACGCGGTACCAGCACGCCTGCGTCGAGAACTTCCTGGCCGAGGGCGCGAAATGGGGTCTCGGCAAACGGGACCTGGTCAGCAACGTCAACTGGTACATGAACGTGCCGGTGGAACAGGACGGCACGCTCGGCATCGTCGACGGCATCTCCGCGCCCGGCCTCGAAGTCAAGGTGCGCGCCGAGACCGACGTGCTCGTACTGGTGTCGAACTGCCCGCAGATCAACAATCCGTGCAACGGCTTCGACCCGACGCCGGTCCGGATGATCGTCACCGGCGGTGGCGCGTGAAACTGCTCGTCGCCAACCGGGGGGAAATCGCCGTCCGGATCATCCGGACGGCAAGGGAGATGGGCATTCCGACGGTCACCGTCTATTCCGACGCCGACCGGACGGCCGCGCACGTACGGCTTTCCGACGAAGCCGTCCGGCTCGGCCCGGCGCCGGCGAGGGAGAGTTATCTCCTCGGCGACGCCATCATCGAAGCCGCGCTGAAGACCGGCGCGGACACGATCCACCCCGGCTACGGCTTCCTGTCCGAGGACGCCGCCTTCGCCAGGGCGGTGGAGGCGGCCGGGCTCCGGTTCGCCGGTCCCACGGCGGACCACCTCGAAGTCTTCGGCAGCAAGCACACCGCACGGGAGAAGGCCGTCGAAGCCGGGGTCCCGCTGCTGCCGGGCACCGGGCTGCTGGCCACCCTGGCCGACGCCGAAGCGGCGGCGGACGAGATCGGCTACCCCGTGATGCTCAAGGCCACCGGCGGTGGCGGCGGGATCGGCATGCGGGCCTGCGCGTCGGCCGGGGAACTCCGCGACGCCTGGGAGGCGGTGCAGAGCATCGCGTCCAAGAGCTTCTCGACCTCGGGGGTGTTCCTCGAACGGCTCGTGACCCGCGCGCGGCACGTCGAGGTCCAGGTGTTCGGCGACGGTACGGGTGAGGTGCTGGCGCTGGGGACGCGGGACTGCACCCTGCAGCGGCGCAATCAGAAGGTGCTCGAAGAGTGCCCCGCGCCGGGACTTACCGAAGCGGTGCGGGAGAAACTGACCTCGGCGGCCGTCGGCCTCTGCGCTTCGGTGCGCTACCGCTCTGCCGGGACGGTCGAGTTCATCTACGACCCGGCGCGCGAGGAGGCCGCGTTCCTCGAAGTCAACACGAGGCTCCAGGTGGAACATCCGGTCACCGAGGCGGTGTACGGCATCGACCTGGTCTCGTGGATGCTCCGGCTCGCCGACGGCGACACCGGGATGTTCGCCACCACGCCGTCGCCGCGCGGGCACGCGATCGAAGCCCGCGTCTACGCGGAGGATCCGGCCGCCGGGCACCGGCCGAGTGCGGGCCTGCTGACCCGCGCCGATTTCCCGGCCGGGGTCCGGGTCGACACCTGGGTCGAGGCCGGGTCGAAGGTGACGACGCATTACGACCCGTTGCTCGCCAAGGTGATCACCGTCGGCGCGGACCGGGCCGGGGCGCTGGCCGCGTTGGGCGAGGCGCTCGGCGAGAGCCGGGTGGACGGCGTCCGGACGAACCTCGGCCAGTTGCGCGCGGTCGCCGCGGATCGACGACTCGGCGAGGTCACGCACGACACCGCGACACTCGACACGATCACCGACCCCGAACCGCGGATCGAGGTGCTGCGGGGCGGCACGATGACCACCGTCCAGGACTGGCCGGGACGGCTGGGGTTCTGGCACGTGGGTGTCCCGCCGAACGGGCCGATGGACGAGCTGTCCCTGCGGCTGGGCAACCGCGCTCTCGGCAACCCCGAAGGCGCGGCGGGCCTGGAGTGCACTGTGGACGGTGTCTCACTGCGGTTCACCGAGGTCACAATCGTTTGCGTTACCGGTTCTCCGTCGCCGGTGACCGTCAATGGGGAACCTGTTCCACAATGGGCGCCGGTCGAGATCCCCGCGGGCGGCGTGCTCGACGTGGGCACCGGGACCGCCGGGCTCCGCGCGTACGTCCTGGTACGCGGCGGGATCGACGTGCCGGACTTCCTCGGCAGCGCGGCGACGTTCACGCTCGGCGGTTTCGGCGGGCACGGCGGGCGCGCGCTGGCGACCGGCGACGTCCTCTACCCCGGGCCGCTGCCGGAGAACGCCGTCACCGGTCCCGTCCCCGAGGCCGAACGGCCGGTTTTCGCCACGCACTGGGAGATCGGCGCGGCCGAGGGACCGCACGCGGCGCCGGAGTTCTTCACCCCGGACGACATCGAGACGTTCTACGCCACCGATTGGGAAGTGCATTTCAACTCCGCGCGGACGGGTGTCCGGCTCGTCGGGCCCCGGCCGCGCTGGGCACGGGAGGACGGCGGCGAGGCGGGCCTGCACCCGTCGAACATCCACGACACGCCGTACGCGATCGGCGCCGTCGACTACACCGGCGATCTGCCGATCCTGCTGGGCCCGGACGGGCCGAGCCTCGGCGGGTTCGTCTGCCCGGCGACCGTGGTGACCGGGCAGCGGTGGAAACTCGGCCAGCTGCGGCCGGGCGACACCGTGCGGTTCGTGCCGATCACCACCGAGCACGCGGGCTCTTTGCGTGTCTCGCCGGGCACGGCGGTCAAGGCGAGCCGGAAGCCGATCGACGACGGCGGCGTCCTCGGCCGTCTGTCCACATCGGACGAGAATCCCGAGGTCACCTACCGGCGCAGCGGCGACGACAACCTGCTGATCGAGTACGGGCCGATGAAACTCGACCTGGCGCTGCGGATGCGGGTCCACGCCCTGGCCGACCGGCTGGCCACGGAAGGCCTCGACGGGGTCGTGGACCTGACTCCGGGCATCCGCTCGCTACAGGTGCACGTCGACCCGGACGTGCTGCCGGTGCCGAAACTGCTCGGCCTCGTGCAGGAGGTGGAGCACGACCTGCCCCGTACCGCGGATCTCGTGGTGCCGAGCCGGACCGTGAGGCTGCCGTTGTCCTGGGACGATCCGGCGACGCGCGAGGCGATCGAGCGGTACATGGCGGGCGTGCGCGACGACGCACCGTGGTGCCCGTGGAACATCGAGTTCATCCGCCGGGTGAACGGTCTGTCCAGTGTGGACGACGTCTACCGCACGGTGTTCGACGCGGAGTACCTCGTGCTGGGCCTCGGTGACGTCTATCTCGGCGCGCCGGTGGCCACTCCCCTGGACCCGCGGCACCGGCTGGTGACCACGAAGTACAACCCGGCCCGCACGTGGACCGCGGAGAACTCGGTCGGGATCGGCGGCTCGTACCTGTGCATCTACGGGATGGAAGGCCCCGGTGGATACCAGTTCGTCGGCCGGACGGTGCAGGTGTGGAGCGGCTGGCGGCAGCGCGGATCGTTCGAGCCGGGTTCACCGTGGCTGCTGCGGTTCTTCGACCGGATCTCCTGGTATCCGGTGACCGCTGAGGAACTCCTCGACCTGCGGGCCCAGAGCTCGGCCGGGGAGCTGGAACTCGACATCACCGACGGCGAGTTCGCGCTGGCCGACCATGAACGGTTCCTGGCCGACAACGCGGCCGACATCGCCGCGTTCCGGGCGAAGCAGAGCGCGGCGTTCGAGGCGGAGCGGCAGGCGTGGGCGGCGGCGGGCGAGTTCGACCCGCGGCCGGAACCCGTCGGCGCCAAGGTCCCGACCACGAAGATCGAGGCCCCGCCCGGTGGGCACGTCGTCGAGGCGCCGTTCGCGGCGACCGTGTGGCGGGTGGACGTCGAGCCCGGCAAGAAGGTCGACGCGGCCGAGACGCTGGTGATCCTCGAAGCGATGAAGACCGAGGCGCGGATCCCCGCGCCCGCCGGCGGCGAGGTCATCGAGGTCCTCGTCTCGCCCGGTGATCAGGTCGCCCCCGGCACCCCGCTGGTGGTTCTGGGAAGGAGCGCGGGATGAGCGTGCGGGAGCGGGTGCGCGCCGCGTACCACCGGATCGCCCGGGTCGACCGGCCCGAGATCTGGATCGGCCTGCGTCCCGAGGAGGACGTGCTCGCCGACGCGGAGAAGCTCGAAGCCCGTCGCGCGGCGGGGGAATCCCTGCCGCTGTACGGGAAACTCGCCGCGGTCAAGGGCAACATCGACGTCGCCGGGCTGCCGACGACGGCCGCGTGCCCCGAGTACGCCTACTCGCCCGCCGAGGACGCGCCGGTGGTGGCGCGGCTGCGCGCGGCCGGGGCGCTGATCCTGGGCACCACCAATCTGGACCAGTTCGCGACCGGGCTGGTCGGGACGCGCAGCCCGCACGGGGCGGTGCGGAACGCGATCGATCCGGCGTACGTCTCGGGCGGGTCGAGTTCGGGGTCGGCGGTCGCGGTGGCGCTCGGGATCGCGGATCTGGCGCTGGGCACGGACACCGCGGGATCCGGCCGGGTCCCGGCGGCGTTCAACGGGATCGTCGGGCTGAAGCCGACGCGGGGGCTGCTGCCGACGACGGGTGTCGTGCCCGCGTGCGCGAGCATCGATTGCGTGACCGTGTTCGCGCGGACGGTCGACGAGGCGACGGCGGCGTTCGCCTGCTTGAGCGAGCCCCGGGATCTTCCGGTGCTGAACCGTCCTTTCCGGATCGGCGTACCTTCCGAGCTGGGCCCGTTGCAGGACGGCTGGGCCGAAGCGTTCGCCGCGGCGGCTCGCTCGTATCGGGAGGCGGGCGCCGAGCTGGTGCCTGTCGACATATCGCCGTTCCTGGCCGCGGCGCGCCTGCTGTACGAAGGCGCCTTCGTGGCCGAGCGGTACTCGGCGGTCGGCGAGTTCATCGACGCGCATCCGGACGCCGTCGATCCGGCCGTGCGGCAAATCATCGGCGCGGCGAAGGACATCCCGGCGCATCGGTTGTTCAGCGACCTGGCGAGGCTCGACGGTCTTTCGGCCGAGGCGTCGGCGGTGTTGTCCACTGTGGACTGTCTTCTGCTGCCCACGACGACGGAACACCCGACGATCGCCGACGTCGAGGCCGACCCGCTGGGCGTGAACGCGCGGCTGGGCCGGTTCACGAACTCGACGAACCTGCTGAACCTGTCGTCGCTCGCCGTGCCCGCCGGGACCGTCGGCGGGCTGCCGTTCGGGGTGATGCTGGTCGGGCCCGCGTACGCCGACCGGATCCTCGCCGACGTCGCCCGCTCGGTGCCGCGGCGCACGCGGATCGCGGTCGTCGGCGCGCATCTGCGCGGGCAGCCGCTGAACCACGAGCTGACCTCGCGGGGCGGCCGGTTCGTTTCCGCGGGACCGACGGCGGCCGAGTACCGGTTCTACGCGCTGGACACCGTGCCGCCGAAACCCGGTCTCGTGCGGGTCGCCTCGGGCGGCGAGCCGATCGAGGCGGAGGTGTGGGATCTGCCGCTGAGCGGCTTCGGCGAGTTCGTGGCGGGCGTTCCCGCGCCGCTGGCCATCGGGAAGGTGCGGCTGGCCGACGGGAGTGAGGTGCCGGGGTTCGTGTGCGAGCCCGGCGCGGTGGAGGGTGCCCAGGACATCACGGGGTACGGCGGGTGGCTCGGGTACTTGAGCCGTTGAGTCGCGTCTCGTGAGTGGCGTTTCGGGTTAGAACCCGAAACGCCACTCACGACCACCTGTACCGAACGGCGGCCTGTCGTGCTTGATCGGACGGCACGTGTGATCAGACGGACGACACACGTGATCAGATGGACGACACCCCCCGTGGCGAAGCATCCGCCGCGAGCCGTCCGTCCACACACGCGTGTCGTCCATCTGATCACGTGTGTCGTCCAGCCAGTCACGCGAGAACACCGGTAGGGATCCACGACCCCCGGACCAGGCGTTTTCCGATTTGGTTGGCTTCACGGGGCGTTCTGGGAAGAAGCTCACAAACCGTGGCGGCCCGTCGTGGGCTGGGTAGCTTCGGGGTGGTGCCGACCACATCCACCTCCAGCCGCAGGACCGTGATCAGCGTGTTCGCCGCGCTGGGCCTCGTCGTGGCCGCGATGGTGACGCTCGGCGCCACCGGCCTGGCCGTCAAACCGGTGAACGGGCAGGCGCTCGCGGTCCTCGAAGAGGTCCCCGGTCCCGAGAGCGGCCCGACCTGCGCCGTCGACAAGCGTTATGTCGACGAGGACACCTTCGGCATGCGCCCGGACGTGATCGAAGCGTGGAACGCCATGCGCGCCAAGGCCAAAGCCCAGAACGTCACGCTCTGCGTGAACGACGGCAAACGCAGCCGGAGCCAGCAGCAGCGCGAGTTCGACAAGGCCGTCGAGCGGTTCGGCTCCGTGGAGCAGGCCAAGAAATGGGCGCTTCAGCCCGAGACGTCCATGCACGTCAAGGGAATCGCCGTCGACATCCAGCCGCTGAACTCGGCCTCGTGGGTGGACAAGAACGGCGGCCCGCTCGGCTGGTGCCGTCGCTACGACAACGAAAAGTGGCACTTCGAGTACGACCCGGCCTACAAGACCGCCGGCTGCCCCGCCCTGCTCCCCAGCGCCACCGGCAACTGACCCGGAACTACGCCAGCTTTTCGACAACGTACCTCGCGGCCTCGGCGAGTAGCGCTTCGTCGTACGGAGCGTCCTTCGCCGCCTTGCTGGACATGACCGCCAGGACGATCGGGGCCTTACCCGGCGGCCATAGGACGGCGATGTCGTTCAGCGTGCCGTACTCGCCTGTGCCGGTCTTGCCGGCGACGGTCCAGCCGGGCGGCAGGCCCGCCCGGATCCGGCCGGCGCCGGTGACGGTGCGCTGGAGCAGGTCGCGCAGGAAGTCGCGTTTGTCGGCGGTCAGCGTGTCCCCCAGCACGATCTCCCGGTAGTCGGCCGCGAACGCCCGCGGTGTGGTGGTGTCGCGAAGGTCGCCCGGCGTGGCCTCGGTGATGGCCGGTTCGATCCGGTCCATCCGCGTGACCGTGTCGCCGAGACCGCGCGTGAACGCCGTCAGCGCGGCGGGGCCGCCGAGATCCCGCAGCAGGAGGTTGCCCGCCGTGCCGTCGCTGAACCGGACGGCGGCGTCGCACAGCTGGCGGATCGTCATGCCCGTGGCCACGTGCCGCTCGGTGACCGGGGCGTGCTTCATCAGGTCGGCCCGCGAGTAGCTGACCCGGGTTTCCAGATGCGACAACGGATTGCGCTGCAGCACCGCGGCCGCCGCGACCCCCTTGAACGTCGAGCAGAACGCGAACCGCTCGTCCGCGCGGTGCTCGACGGTGCCGCCGCCTCCGGTGTCGAGCGCGTACACGCCGAGCCGGGCGTCGAACTTCTTCTCCAGCTCCAGCAACCGGTCGTGGAACTGGCGGGTGGTGGACGGCGGGGGCGGCGAGGGATCCGGCGACGGCACGGGCGGGTTCGCCCGCGTGCAGGCGGCCAGTGACGCGAGGACCGCCATCCCCAGTAGCGCACGACGGGTGACGGCCGGCCCCGGCGAGTTCATCGTGATCCCTCCCCCTGATCACTTCGAACATAGCAATTTCCCCACCTCCCCCGGATCGGCCAAGCGGCCGAGGCGGGTGACCCCGGGAGTGTGCCTTCCCCCACTCGACCGGGCCACCATCCTGGTTACCGACCGGTAACCGGGGCTAGGGTGCGGTCAGGACAACCTCTACTTCAGGAGCATTCGTGGCCGCAGGAGCAACACCGCTCGCGCCGAACGCGCGGTCGGTACGCAATGTCGCCTTCGTCGAAGGGGTGCGGACGCCCTTCGGCAAGGCAGGCGAAAAGGGTATGTACGCCGGCACCCGTGCCGACGATCTCGTCGTCAACGCCATCCGTGAACTGCTGCGGCGGCACCCCGAGCTGCCGCCCGAGCGCGTCGACGAGGTGGCGATCGCCGCCACCACCCAGATCGGCGACCAGGGCCTGACCATCGGCCGCACCGCCGCGCTGCTGGCGGGCCTGCCGAAGTCGGTGCCCGGTTTCGCGCTCGACCGGATGTGCGCCGGCGCGATGACCGCGGTCACCACCACCGCGAGCGGGATCGGCTTCGGTGCCTACGACATCGCCATCGCCGGCGGCGTCGAGCACATGGGCCGCCACCCGATGGGCGAGGGCGTGGACCCGAACCCGCGCATCATCGCCGACAAGCTCGTCGACCCGACGGCGCTCGTGATGGGCCAGACCGCGGAGAACCTGCACGACCGGTTCCCGGCGATCACCAAGCAGCGCACCGACGCGTACGCCGCGCGCAGCCAGGAGAAGTACGCCGAGGCCGTGAAGACCGGCAAGATCGGCCCCGAGCTGGTCCCGGTCGCCACGCGCTCGAAGGAACTCGGCTGGGGTCTCGCGACCGAGGACGAGCCGCCGCGCCCCGGCACCACCGTCGAGCAGCTCGCCGGGCTGAAGACGCCGTTCCGCCCGCACGGCCGGATCACCGCGGGCAACGCGGCCGGGCTCAACGACGGCGCCACCGCGGCGCTGCTCGCCGACGAGGACACCGCCCGCGAACTCGGCCTGCCGATCGGCATGCGCCTGGTGGGCTACTCCTTCGCCGGTGTCGAGCCGGAGGTCATGGGCATCGGCCCGGTGCCCGCCACCGAGAAGCTGTTCGCGCGCACCGGCCTGTCGATCGACGACATCGGCCTGTTCGAGATCAACGAGGCGTTCGCGATCCAGGTGCTCGCGTTCCTCGACCACTTCGGCATCGCCGACGACGACCCCCGCGTCAACCAGTGGGGTGGCGCGATCGCCTGCGGTCACCCGCTCGCGTCCTCCGGGGTGCGGCTGATGACGCAGCTTTCGCGTCAGTTCGCCGAGCGCCCCGACGTGCGCTACGGCTTGACCACCATGTGCATCGGCATCGGCATGGGCGGCACGGTCATCTGGGAGAACCCGGCTTTCGAGGGGGCCAAGTAACATGACTTTCACCGCTGAGCAGGCGAAAGCCGCCTTCCCCGACGAGGTCGTCACGAACGCGGTGACCCGGCTGGTGAAGGTGCCCGGGCTCGACAAGCCCGTCGCGCTGATCACCCTGGACAACGGCCACGACCACACCCGGCCGAACACCTTCGGCCCGCAGGGCCTGGTGAGCCTCAACGCCGCGATCGACGCCGCCTTCGCCGCGGAACCCGCCGCGATCGCGGTCACCGGCAAGCCGTTCATCTTCGCCGTCGGCGCCGACCTTTCCGGCGTCGAAGCGGTCGCGGATCCGGCGCTGGCGCGGGAGATCGCGCAGACCGGGCACGACGTGTTCCGGCGCCTCACGGAGACCGAGATCCCGACCTTCGGGTTCATCAACGGCGCGGTGATGGGCGGCGGGCTCGAACTCGCCCTCTCCTGCCACTACCGCACGCTTTCGGAGAACACCGCCGCGATCGCGTTCCCCGAGGTCTTCCTCGGCCTGTTCCCGGGCTGGGGCGGCACGCAGCTGCTGCCGAACCTCATCGGCCCGGACGCCGCGGTCACCGTGATCATCGAGAACGCGCTGGCCCAGAACAAGATGCTGAAGGTCGCGCAGGCGGCGGAGCTCGGCATCGTCGACGAGGTCTTCGGCTCGGCCGACTACCTCGAGCAGTCCCTGCTGTGGCTGGCGAAGGTCGTCAACGGCGAGATCACCCCCGCCCGCCGCGAGATCGACCGCGGCGCGGGCTGGGACGCCGCGATCGCGCGCGCCAAGGCCATTGTGGACGGTCGCACGAAGGGCGCGTCCCCCGGCGCGACCAAGGCCGTCGAGTTGCTGGAGCTGGCCCGCGAGAACGATCTGGACCGCGGCTACGCGGCCGAGACCGACGGGCTCGCCGAACTGCTCATGGACGACACCCTGCGCGCCGGGCTGTACTCGTTCAACCTGGTCAACAAGCGGGCCAAGCGGCCGGCGGGCGCGCCGGACAAGTCGCTGGCGCGCAAGGTGAACAAGGTCGGCATCGTCGGCGCGGGGCTGATGGCCAGTCAGATGGCGCTGCTGTTCGTGCGCCGTCTCAAGGTGCCGGTGGTGCTCACCGACGTCGACCAGGAACGCGTCGACAAGGGTGTGTCCTATGTGCACGGTGAGATCGACAAGCTGCTGGCCAAGAAGCGGGTCTCGCCGGACGGCGCGAACCGGCTGAAGGCGCTCGTCACCGGCTCGCTCGACAAGTCGGCGTTCGCCGACGCCGACTTCGTGATCGAGGCGGTGTTCGAGGAGCTGGGCGTCAAGCAGAAGGTCTTCGCCGACCTGGAGCAGTACGTCTCCCCCGAGGCGATCCTGGCGACGAACACCTCGTCGCTGTCGATCACCGCGATGGCGTCGCAGCTGAAGCATCCGGAACGCGTGGTCGGGTTCCACTTCTTCAACCCGGTCGCGGTGATGCCGCTGCTGGAGATCGTCCGCGCGGAGAAGACCGACGACGCCGCGCTGGCGACGGCGTTCGCGCTCGGCAAGCAGCTCAAGAAGTCGAGCGTGCTGGTCAAGGACGCGTCCGCGTTCGTGGTCAACCGGCTGCTGCTGCGTTTCCTCGGCGAGGTGCTGGTGACCGTCGACGAGGGCACGCCGTTCGATGTCGCCGACAAGGCGCTCGAGCCGCTGGGCCTGCCGATGACGCCGATGACGCTGATGCAGCTCGTCGGCCCGGCGATCGCCCTGCATGTCGGGGAGACCCTGCACGAGGCGTTCCCGGACCGGTTCACCGTCAGCGAGAACCTGGACCGCTTCGTGAAGGCGGGCAAGAAGGGCGTCTGGCAGTGGGACGACAAGGGCAACGCCACCGTCGATCCCGAGGTGGCCGAGCTCTGGCAGCAGGGCGACTCGCCGTCGACGTCCGAGCAGGTGCGTGACCGCGCGCTGGCCGCGATCGCCGAGGAGATCCGGATCATGCTCGACGAGGGCGTGGTCGCCGAGGCGCAGGACATCGACCTGTGCCTGATCCTCGGCGCGGGCTGGCCGTTCTGGCTGGGCGGCATCACGCCGTACCTCGACCGGGCGGGCGTGTCCGAGAAGGTCAACGGCAAGCCGTTCCTGGCCCCGGGTGTGGCGAGCGTGCCGCTCTCCTGAGCCTCCGCGAAAGGCCACCGTCGGCGATCCCTTGATCGCAGGCGGTGGCCTTTCGCGTTTTTCGTGGAATCGATGGCGAGCGGCTACGTTTTCGTGAAATCCTGGGGTCCTGCAAGGGAACGTTCGTCTCCCCGGCCATCCCCCGGGGAGACGGGCCGTCAGCGTTCCCCGGAGGGCGGACAGGGCGGCGGCGTGGCCGTCATCTGGGCGGCGATCCGAGCGGGATCGAGCACGTCGACCTTCTGCGCCTCGGGGAACCGCTGCCGCAGCTCGTCCGCCCACGCTTCGACGTCGATTCCGGCCACGGGCACCATACGAGCGCTTCAAGAAGCTCTTCGCGAAGCGGCGGAACTGCTGGAGCTGGCGACGCCGGACACGCTTCCCGCGGCGGTGCACCCGAGGACCAGGACCGCGACCGCGGCGACCACCCAGAGCAACCGCCGCGACGCCTTCGGTGTCCGTTCCGGTTCTTCCACAGGGACGATCATCACACGGCGCCGTCCCTTCGCCATCCGGACATCGTCCGTTCAACGAGGCTCTTTAGCGTCCGGCCGGTGAACAGCGAAAAACCCGGCGTCGACCGCCGCGGATTCCTCAAGCGCGCGGGCCTCGTCTCCGCGGCGGCCGCCGGCGCCCCACTCGCCGCCGCGGCACCGGCGGACGCCCTCGACCTGAACCTCGACCTCGATCTCGGCCTTGTCTTCGGCCGTGACCGCTATCGGTGGCTGGCGGGCGATCACCACATCCACACGCAGTACTCCTACGACGCGATGTACACAGTGGACGGAATCGCCACCGACGCGCGCCGTCACGGCGCGGACTGGGCGGTGATCACCGATCACGGCCACGCCGCGCACGAGAAGTCGTCGGTGGAGCGCACGAACGCCGCGATCCGGGCGGCGCAGCGCGAACATCCCGATCTCCTGCTGTGGCAGGGCATGGAGTGGAACGTGCCGGGTGCCGAGCACGCGACGCTGTTCTTCCAGGCCGGCGCGGACCAGGCCGCGAAACTGCGGGAGTTCGAGCGCGCCTTCGACTGGCGGCTCACCGGCACCGAACCGGGCACGCCGGACAACGAGGCGCTGGCCGTCAAGGCGATCCGCTGGCTCGCCGCCGAAGAGCGGGCACGCCGGATCCACGCGCCGGTGGTGGTGATCAATCATCCGCTGCGCAACGGCCGGATCGCGCCGCACGAGATCCGCGCGCTGCGCGACGCCGCGCCCGGCATCGTCATCGGCATGGAAGGCGCGCCGGGAGCGCAGGCCGACGGCTTCCCCAAACCGCTCGGGAGCGGTGGTGGCGCGCGCGGCGGGTACGGCAACTCGCCCGGCTCGAACTCGTGGCCGGGTTTCCCGGAGTCGGCCTACCGCACCTACGGCGGCTTCGACTGGAGCACCGCGACCGTCGGCGGGCTCTGGGATTCGCTGCTGGCCGAAGGAAAGCCGTGGTGGATCACCAGCAACTCCGACTCGCACTACAACCGCGGCGACACCCACGTGCGGCCCAGCGTCCCCGACGGTTACTACGACGAGCACGGCGGCTACCCGGACCCGATCGACACCGGCGTCCCGCAGACCCTGCCGCCGTACGCGGACTTCGCTCCCGCCGAGTTCAGCCGGACGATGGTCGGCGTGACCCGCCGAAGCCACGAAGGTGTGCTGGAAGGGTTGCGCGCGGGCCGCGTCTGGGTGGTGCACGGCGGGCTGGCGCAGGAACTCGAGTTCGGCGCGTACAGCGGCTGGAGCTCGGCGACGATGGGCGGCAGGCTGCGGGTCCGGCGCGGGTCCGACGTCACGGTGGTCGTCTCGGCGAAGCTCGCGGCCCGGCCGAACGGCGGCGGCGCGATCCCGAGGCTCGCGCGGCTCGACCTCGTGTCCGGACCGGTGACCGGCCCGGCCGCCGACCGCGACACGCAGACCGCCCCGAGCACGCGGGTGGTGCGGTCCTTCGAGCCGCGGTGGGCGCCCGGGCGGCGGGTCACCTTCCGGCACACGTTCCGCGACGTGCGCGAGCCGTTCTTCGTGCGGACACGCGGCACGGACGGCAAGAAGCACGTGCCCGGCGGGATCGAGCCGAGCGCCGACGTGATCGGGCAGTCGAACCCGTTCGAAGACCTGTGGCTGTACGGGAACCCGATCTTCGTCGACGTGCGGTAGGCGACCGGGGCCGGGTCTAGGCGCCCAGTGTGTCCGGATCCGGTCCCAGCCGCTTCCCCTGCTCCAGCGTCGCGATCGCGGCGGTGTCGTGCGCGTCGAGCGCGAAGTCGAAGACGTCGATGTTCGCCTTGATCCGTTCGGGCGTGACGGACTTCGGGATCACCAGATGGTCCATCTCGACGTGCCAGCGCAGCACGACCTGGGCAGGCGTCTTGCCGTGTTTCTCGGCGATCGTGGTGATCTTCTCGTCGGCGAGCAGGTCTCCGCCGCGCGCCAGCGGGCCCCACGCCTCGGTGACGATCTCGTGCTTCTCGTGGAAGTCCCGCAGCAACGGCTGCTGCAGCCACGGGTGGCATTCGATCTGGTTCACCGCCGGGACGATCCCGGTCTCCTCGATCAGCCGTTCCAGATGCGGGATCTGGAAGTTCGAGACGCCGATCGCCTTCGCCCGGCCGTCGGAGGCGATCTTTTCCAGCGCCCGCCACGTTTCCACGTACTTGTCCTGCGCGGGCAGCGGCCAGTGGATCAGGTACAGGTCGACGTAGTCGAGCCCCAACTCGCTCAGGCTCGTGTCGAAGGCGCGCAACGCCGGGTCGTAGCCGTGCTCGGTGTTCCAGAGTTTCGTGGTGACGAACAGTTCCTCACGCGGCAGCCCGCTGGTGCGGACGGCCTCGCCGACGCCGCGTTCGTTCACGTACAGGGTCGCCGTGTCGATGGCGCGGTAGCCCGCCTCGATGGCGGTGCGGATCGCGCCCACGACCTCGTCGTCGCCGATCTTGTACACCCCGAACCCGAGTTGCGGGAGGGATGTTCCGTTGTTCAGCCGAATACTGGGAACCATGCCCGAAACCGTAACCCCAGCCGGGGGTCAGGGCAGAGCGGGCAGGTGGACGGTCACCGAAAGACCGCCGCCCACAACGGGTTCCGCGGACACGGTGCCACCGTGCGCCTGCACCGCGGCCCGCACGATCGAGAGCCCCAGCCCGGCCCCGGTGCGGGCCGTCCTGGCGACGCCGGCGCGGCGGAACGGCTCGAACAGTTCGGGGACCGCCGCCGGGTCGAGCAGCCCGCCCGAAGAACGCACCCGCAGCACCGACCACTGTGGACCGGCCTGCGTGACGACGTCCAGCCAGCCGCCGTCGACGTTGTGCCGCACGGCGTTCTCCAGCAGGTTGCCCGCGATCCGTTCCAGCAGCGCGGGATCGCCGAACGTCGGCGCGCCGGGGGTCGCGAATTCGGTGCGGATGCCGCGCTTTTCGGCTTCGACGCGCACCGCGCGCCACGCGCTCGCGACGATCACCGCCAGATCGACCGGTTCCCTGGCCACCAGCCCCGCGCCGTCCGTGCGCGCGAGCAGCAGCAGCGAACCGACCAGCCGCTCGGCCCGTTCGGTCGCGTCGCGGACGACACCCGCCATCCGGCGTAACTCGGCTTCGTCCGCGTGCTCGTCGGCCAGGGTGACGTCGAGTTCGGTGCGGATGACCGCGAGCGGCGTCCGCAGTTCGTGGCTGGCGTTCGCGACGAAATGCCGCTGCGCGTCGAACGCGGCCTGCAACCGGTCGAGCATGTCGTCGAAGGTCTCGGCCAGTTCGGCGAGTTCGTCCTTCGTGCGGACCTCGCCGATCCGCTCCCCCATCGACTCGATCGAGAGACGGCGCGCGGTGCCGGTGATCTCGCGCAGCGGCTGCAGGACCCGCGCGGTGAACGTCCACGCGAGGATCCCCGCCGCCAGCACGACGAAACAGAACGCGACCGCGCCGAACAGCAGCACCCGGTTCCGGGCGTAGACCCGCAGATGCTCGGTGACGGCGGACGCGTCGACCTCGACGCCGTCGACGCGCACCGTGGTGCCCGGCGGCAGCTGCGGCACGGCGGAGACCGCGTCGCCGACCAGATTCCAGGTCAGCCAGAGCAACAGGAGGCTGACCAGTGCCACCAGCCCGGTCGCGAGCAGCGTGACCCGCGCGCGCAGGCTGCGGGCGCCGGACAGGTTCACCCGCGTGCGGTCCCCTGCTCCGGCACCCGGTAGCCGGAGCCGACGACGGTTTCGATGATGCCCGGCTCACCGAGCTTCTTCCGCAAGGTCATCACGGTGACCCGGACGGTGGTGGTGAACGGGTCGGCGTTCTCGTCCCACACGCGTTCGAGCAGTTCCTCGCTGCTGACCACCGAACCGGCGGCCGACAGCAGCACCTCCAGCACGCCGAACTCCTTGCGGGTCAGCTCGACCGGACCGCTCGCGCGGCGGACGGTCCGCCTCGCCGGATCCAGTTCGACGTCGCCGGAAGTCAGCAGCGGCGGCGCGGCCGGGGTCGCGCGGCGGCCCAGCGCCCGCACGCGCGCGACGAGTTCGGGGAAGGCGAACGGCTTGGCGAGATAATCGTCGGCGCCGAGGGAAAGCCCGTCGACGCGGTCCGAAACGGAACTGCTCGCGGTGAGCATCAGCACGCGGGTCAGCTCGCCGGACGCGACGATCTCGCGGCACAGGTCGTCACCGGACATGCCGGGGAGATCGCGGTCGAGCAGCACGACGTCGTACCGGGTGACGGCGGCCTTCTCGTGCCCGTCGTCACCGGTGAGCGCGATGTCCACCGCCATACCCTCGCGCCGCAGGCCGCGTGCGATCGCGTCGGCGAGGGGTTCTTCGTCTTCGACTACCAGAATTCGCACGACCCTACGTTGCCACACATTCCTGAGAGTGACCTTATTGGAGTCGTGAGGCGTTTTCGGCGCCTACTGGCTCCTGGCCGCTGTTCCCGGGGCCGGTCTGTGAAGGCCCCCTTCACGGACTGCAAGGAGCACCGATACCGAGACGGTGGCTTCGCGTGATTGGGCGGACGGCACGTGTGATCCGGCGGACGACACGCTCGCGGCGAAGCTTTCGTCGTGAGTCGTCCGTCCAGACACGCGTGTCGTCCCGCCAATCACGCGCGTCGTCCATCCGCGCACCACGGTAGGTACCCAAGGCACCCTTCGCCCTAGCCGCCGCTACCACTCATGAGGACCAGCGCAGGGCGAACCACAGCCGCATCCGCGTCTCCGGATCCGCCAGATCCACCCCCAGCGCCCGTTCGATCTGCCCGATCCGGTGCCGGACGCTGTTGCGGTGCACGCCGAGTTCGGCGGCCGTGCGGTCCCAGCCGCCGTGGTGCGCGAGCCAGGTCCGCAGCGTGCCGACCAGTTCGCGGTCACCCTTCCGGTCGAGGTCGCGCAACGGCGCCAGCATCTGCGCGGCGAACCCGGCCGCGGCGCCCGGATCGATCAGCGCGTCCAGTCCCGAAGGGCTTTCCGCCACCACCGGCCGTCCCAGCGCGGTGGCCCGCGTCAGCAGTAGCTCGATCTCGCCCGCCGCTTCGGGAAGCCGCCCGGGTGGGACGGGCGAACCCACGACCGCGAGCCAGCCGTCGGCGCGGAGCCGGTCGAGGTCACCGGCCTCCGGCGCCTCACGGACGATCGCGTCGAAGCGCGGCCCCGGCCGCAGCCGCACGAGCGGGGTGTCGAGCCGGGCGCGCAGCCAGTCGTAGCGGACGGCGACCTCGTTCGGCCCCTTGCGGTACGCGATCCCGGCGACCAGACGGCGTTCGTCACCGCCGATCACCTCGGTCTCCCCCAGCAACAACCCCGTCGCGGTGGCGCCCAGCCCGGCCGCGTCCGAACCCGCGCGGCCCGCCAGCCCGAGCAGCGCCGCCCCGACCGACAGGATCGACCGGTCCGCGCCGTCGAACCGCGCGACCCGGCCGACCACGACCAGATGCGACGCCGTCGCCTGCGGGTACACCGGCTGCGCGACGACGTGCGTGCCGTCGGCCAGTTCCGTGGTCGCGCTGCGGATCCCCCGGCCCGCCCGCAGCGTGGCGACCAGTTCCCGGACCTCGGCGGGCAGCGGTGACGGCGCCCCGTGGTCCGCGGCCAGGACGTCGCCGGCACCGACCAGCGCCACCCACGCCCCGAGCCGTCCGGCGAGCGCGCTCGCCAGTTCGCCGAGCCCGTCGCCCGCCGCCCTGGTCAGCGCCTCCCGCGCGGCCGCGATCCGCCGCTGTTCCCGCTGCCCCGCCTCGGCGAGCGCGACCGACACGGCCCGGCTGATCGCGAGGAACGGCGTCCGCGGCTGGACGACCAGCAGCGGGAGACCGTGACGGGCACACGCCGTCCGCAGGGGCGGCGGCAACGTCTCGTAGGCGCCAGGGGTGAGGCCGAACCCCAGCGCGGAGATCCCGCTGCCGGCCAGCCGCCGGACGTAGCGATCGATCTCGGCCGGTTCCACCGGCAGGTTCACCCCGGCGGTGAGCAGCAGCTCCGCCCCGAGCAGGTACGGCACGGGATCCAGCAGCTCGCTGACGTGGGCCCAGCGCACCGGGGCGTCGAGCGCGCCCGGCCGCAGGGTCTCCACGACCGGGTCGAGTGCCAGTTCCGGGTTGCCGACCACGGCCCGTAACGGGACATTCACATCCGAGTCGAACGGATCGCGGCTTTGGGTCATTCCATCCTCATCCACACCGAAGTTCGGATGGATCATCCCATGTCGTTCAAGGTGCGAACGAACCTACGGTGACCCGAACGAAGCGAACAGCCCCAAGTCAAGGAGGACACCGTGGCCGGTGACTACGCGGTGATCGCGCTCTACATAGCGGGCATGATCGGGGTCGGCTGGTTCGGGCTGCGGCTCGCCAAGACCAAATCGGACTACCTCGTCGCGGGCCGCCGTCTCGGCTGGTTCATGTACTCGGGCACGATGTCCGCGGTCGTCCTCGGCGGCGCTTCGACCGTCGGCGGCGTGAAACTCGGCTACACCTACGGCATCTCCGGCGCCTGGCTCGTGATCGCGATCGGCGTCGGCATCCTGGTCCTGCACACGCTGTTCGCGCGGCGGCTGGTGAAACTGCGCGTCTACACCGTCGGCGAGATGCTCGACCTGCGCTACGGCGGTTCCACGAGCACCATCTCCGGCGTGGTCATGTGGGGCTACACGCTGATGCTGACCGTCACCTCGACGCTGGCGTTCGCCACCATCTTCAAGGTCCTCTTCAACGTGCCGAGCTGGGCCGGTATCGCCATCGGCGGTTCGATCGTGGTGCTCTACTCGGTGCTCGGCGGCATGTGGTCGATCACGCTGACCGACATCGTCCAGTTCGTCATCAAGACCATCGGCATCCTGCTGATCCTGCTGCCGGTCTCGATCGTGTCGGCGGGCGGTTTCGACGGCATGGCCGCGCGGCTGGACGAGAGCTACTTCGAACTGACCGCCATCGGCGGCGACACGATCTTCACCTACTTCCTCATCTACAGCTTCGGCCTGCTGATCGGCCAGGACATCTGGCAGCGCGTGTTCACCGCGCGGACGCCGGGCATCGCGACCGGCGGCGGCGTCATCTCCGGCGTCTACTGCCTCGTCTACGGTCTCGCCGGCGCGCTGATCGGCACCGCGGCCAAGACGCTGTACCCGAACCTCGCCAGCGCGCAGGACGCGTTCGCGACCATCGTCGAGCAGCAGTTGCCAGCCGGGATCCGCGGGCTGGTGCTCGCGGCGGCGCTCTCGGCGATGATGTCGACCGCGAGCGGCGCGCTCATCGCCTGCTCCACGGTCAGCACCTCGGATCTGCTTTCCAAGCTGGGCCTCAAAAAGGCCGTCAACGAGGTGACAAGGAACAGGATCACGACGCTGGTCCTCGGCATCGCCGCGATCGGCATCGCGATGGTCGTGGACGACGTCGTCAACGCGCTGACCATCGCCTACGACATCCTCGTCGGCGGTCTGCTGGTCGCGATCATCGGCGGGCTGGCCTGGAAACGCGGCACCCGGCAGGGCGCGCTCGCGTCGATGGTGGTCGGCACCGTCGTGGTCATCACGTTCATGTTCGTCGACGGCGTCGAGGCCAACAGCCCGATCTACTGGGGCCTCGGCTCCAGCCTCGCGGTGTACCTGCTGGTCAGCTTCCTCACCCCGCGGACCTCCGACGAAATCCTCACCGTGTGGACCCGCCGCCTGAACGGCAGCGCGGCCGCCGAAGAAGAAGAGGCGAAACTCGCCGCTTCGCAGTCCTGAAACACCTGAGAAGGAGACACAGTGCCTGAGCAGAACCCGATCGGACCCGTCGACTCTTCGAAGGTGCCCCGGTTCGCCGGTTTCGCGACCTTCGCGAGGCTTCCGCGGATCGATCAGGTCGAGCGTGCCGACGTCGCCGTCGTCGGGGTGCCGTTCGACGCCGGGGTGTCCTACCGCCCCGGCGCGCGCTTCGGCCCCTCCGCGCTCCGTGAGGCCAGCCGGCTCCTTCGCCCGTACCACCCGGAACTCGACGTTTCCCCGTTCGCCGAAACGCAGGTGGTCGACGCCGGCGACATCGCGCTCAACCCGTTCAACATCGGCGAGGCGATCGAAACGCTGCAGAGCGAGGCCGAAGCGCTCACCGCGGACGGGACGCGCCTGGTGACCGTCGGCGGCGACCACACGATCGCGCTGCCGCTGCTGCGGGCGGCGGCGAAGAAGCACGGGCCGGTGGCGCTGCTGCACTTCGACGCGCACCTCGACACCTGGGACACCTACTTCGGCGAGCCGTACACCCACGGCACCCCGTTCCGGCGGGCGTCCGAGGAAGGCATCCTCGACACCGAAGCGCTGTCCCACGTCGGCACGCGCGGCCCGCTGTACGGCAAGCGGGATCTGGAAGAGGACCGCCGCCTCGGATTCGGCATCGTCACCTCCGGCGACGTCATGCGCCGCGGGGTCGCCGAGACCGTCGACGCGCTGCGCCAGCGCATCGGCGGCCGCCCGCTCTACATCTCGGTCGACATCGACGTGCTCGACCCGGCGCACGCGCCCGGCACCGGCACGCCCGAGGCGGGCGGGATGACCAGCCGCGAACTGCTGGAGATCCTGCGCGGGCTGCGGGACTGCAACCTCGTCGGAGCCGATGTGGTGGAGCTGGCCCCGGCTTACGATCATGCCGAGATCACCGCCATCGCGGCTTCCCACGTCGCCTACGACCTGGTGAGCCTGCTCAGTTTGGGGAAGAGCGCATGACACAACGCATCGGCGGCGACGTCGTCGTCGAAACCCTCCACGCGCTCGGCGCGGACACCGTGTTCGGCCTGCCGGGCCAGCACGCGCTCGGTCTGTTCGAAGCGTTGCGGCGCACGGACGACCTGCGCGTCGTCAGCTCGCGGGTGGAGAACAATCTGGCGTTCGCGGCCGACGGGCACGCCCGCGCCCGGCTCGCGGCCGATCCCGAAGGCCCGGTCCCGGTGACGCCGATGATCGTGTCGACCGGCCCTGGCGCGCTGCTGACTTTGGCCTCGTTGCAGGAATCGCGGGCGGCGTCGGTCCCGGTGCTCGGGATTTCCAGCCAGGTCCCGGTCGCCGGGCTCGGCGGCGGACGCCACGGTTACCTGCACGAACTGCCGGATCAGCAGGCCAGTTTCCGCGACGTGGTGAAGTCGGTGCACGTGGTGCGCACCGTCAGCCAGATCCCGACGGCATTCCGCGAGGCGTGGGAGTCGGCGGCGACCGCGCCGTACGGCCCGGTATGGGTCGAGATCCCGCAGGACATCCTGCTGGCGCCGGCGGACCTGCCGCGGATCACGTCCGCGACGGCCCGGCCCGCTCCGCTCGCGCCGTTGCCGGAGCTCGTCACGGAGGCCGCGAATCTCCTTGGCGCGGCCGAGAATCCGGTGATCCTCGCCGGTGGTGGCGCGCTGCGCTCGGGCGCGCACGCGGAACTGAAGGCACTCGCGGAGGCACTGCGCGCGCCGGTGCTGTCGACGTTCGGCGGCAAGGGCGCCTTCGGCTGGGATCACGAGCTGTCCGGGCAGTCGTGGCTGGAGGACTGGCACAGCACCGAGTTCCTCTCGGCCGCGGATGTGCTGCTGGTGCTGGGTTCCGGGCTCGGCGAGCTGTCCAGCAACTATCGCGAGTTCGCCCCGCGCGGCCGGGTGATCCAGGTCGAGGCCGATCTCGGGAAGCTGGAGTCGAACTACCCGGCGCTGGGCATCCACGCCGACGTCCGCCTTGTCCTGCAAGGACTCCTGGAGCAGGTCCCGTTCCGGCAGTCCGACGGCGCCGCCGAAAAGGCGGTGGCGGATCTGCTGGCGAAGGTGCGCGAACGCCTCGACGGCCAGCCCCTCGAAGCCGAGCGCAAGCTCGTCGACGACATCCGCGCGGCGATCCCCGAAGGCACCCAGACCTTCTGGGACATGACGATCGCGGCCTACTGGGCCTGGTCGGCGTGGAATCCCGAGGGCGCGCCGATCCACACCGCGCAGGGCGCGGGCGGGCTCGGCTACGGCCTGCCCGGCGCGCTCGGCGGCGCCGCGGCGACCGGCGGCCCGGCGCTCGCGGTGTCCGGCGACGGCGGCGCGATGTACGGCATCGCGGAGCTGGCCACGGCGGTCCAGCACGGGCTGGACGTCACGTGGCTCATCGTCGACGACGGCGGCTACGGCATCCTGCGCGAATACCTGACCGGCGCCTTCGGGCAGTCCACCGCCACCGAACTCGCCCGCCCCGATTTCGCCGCGCTGGCACAGTCCTTCGGCGTCCCTGCCACGGTGTCCTCTTTGGACACCGTCGGGAAGGACCTGGCGGACGCGCTGGCCACGCCCGGGCCGTCGGTGGTCGTCCTGCCCGCCCTGCTCAAGATGTTCGAGCCGACCCACCTGGAGAAGAAATGACTCAGGTCCTGAATTTCGTCGACGGCGCCGAGGTACCGGCGTCGGGCTCGCGGACACTCGACCTGGTGAACCCCGCCACCGGTGAGGTCTTCGGCACGAGTGTCCTGTCTGAACAGTCCGATGTGGACGCCGCGCTGGCCGCGGCCGAACGGGCTTTCAAGGTGTGGCGCAAGAGCACGCCCGCCCAGCGTCAGCTCGCGCTGCTGAAGATCGCCGACGCGCTGGAGTCCCGCGCGGAGGAGTTCGCCGAGCTCGAAATCCGGGAGACCGGCAAGATCCGCGCCGTCGTGCTGGACGAGGAGATCCCGGAGTGCGTCAGCGCACTGCGGTTCTTCGCCGGTGCGGCACGGCAGCTCGAAGGCACCGCGTCCGGCGAGTACCTGCCGGGGCACACGTCGGCGATCCGCCGGGAGCCGGTCGGCGTCTGCGCGCAGATCGCGCCGTGGAACTACCCGCTGATGATGGGTGTCTGGAAGATCGCCCCGGCCTTGGCGGCGGGCAACACCGTCGTGCTCAAGCCCGCGGAGACCACGCCGTCGACGGCCGTCCTGCTGGCGAAGGTCGCGGCGCAATTTTTGCCGCAGGGCGCTTTCAACGTGCTGTGCGGCGACCGCGACACCGGCCGCGCGCTGGTGAAGCATCCGATCACCGAGCTGGTGTCGATCACCGGATCGACCCGCGCCGGTATCGACGTCGCCACCGTCGCGGCGGCCGACCTCAAGCGCACACACCTCGAACTCGGCGGCAACGCACCGCTGCTGGTCTTCGGCGACGTGAACCTCGCGGAGGCGGCCGAGGGCATCGTCGGCGCGGCGTTCTACAACGCCGGGCAGGACTGCACGGCGGGCAGCCGGGTGCTGGTGGACGCGGCGATCCACGACGAGTTCGTCGCGGAGCTGACCAAGGCCGCCGCCGCGCAGACGCCGGGTGAGGACTTCGGCCCGCTCAACAGCGAGGCGCAGTTCGGGCGGGTCCGCGGCCTCGTCGAGCGCCTGCCGTCGCACACCCGCGTGGAGACCGGCGGCACGCCCGCGGGCGACCGCGGTTTCTTCTTCTCCCCCACGGTGATCTCCGGCCTGAAGCAGGACGACGAGATCGTGCAGGAGGAGATCTTCGGCCCGGTGATCACCGTCCAGTCCTTTACGGACGAGGACGAGGCGGTGCGCCTGGCCAACGGCGTCCCCTACGGGCTGGCGTCATCGATCTGGACCAACGACCTGTCACGCGCGACCCGCGTTTCGGGCGAACTCGACTTCGGCTGCGTCTGGGTCAACACCCACGGGCCGCTGGTCTCGGAAATGCCCCATGGCGGCTTCGGGCACTCGGGCCACGGGAAGGATCTCTCGTCCTACTCCTTCGCCGAGTACACCCGCGTGAAGCACGTCATGACCCGCTTCGCCTGACCGCGTTTCGTCCTCTGGATGCGGTCCTTGCGCGTGCAAGGACCGCATTCAGAGGACGAAACGCATAGCTGGAGGTCCCCATGGGTGACAAGGTCACCGAAGTCGAGCAGCACGGCATCGCGCCGATCCCGCCGGAAGAACAGACCTCGCGTCCGCGCGACCTGTTCCGGATGGCGTTCGGCGGCGCGAACACCTTCGCCACCATCATCCTCGGGACCCTCCCGATCGCCTTCGGGCTGAGCTTCTGGGCGGCGGTCGCGGCCACCGTCGCGGGCGTGGTCGTCGGCGCGCTGGTGCTCTCGCCGATGTCGTTGTTCGGCCCGCTCACCCGCACCAACAACGCGGTCTCCTCCGGCGCGCACTTCGGCGTCGTCGGCCGTTGTGTCGGCTCCTTCCTCTCCCTGCTGACGGCGATCACCTTCTTCGCCATCTCGGTCTGGGTGAGCGGCGACGCCGTCGCCGGTGCGGCACAACGGCTTTTCGGTTTCGACGGCGGCGAAGTGCTCCGCGGCGTCGCGTACGGCGTCATCGCGATCGCCACGCTGGTGGTGTGCATCTACGGCTACCGGTTCATGCTGCTGGTGAACCGGGTCGCCGTGGTGCTGGGCACGGCGATCATGCTGCTCGGCATCGTGGCCTACGGCGGCACGTTCGACCCCGGGTTCGCCGGCACCGGCACCTACGCGCTCGGCGACTTCTGGCCGACGTGGATCCTGGCCGCGCTCACCACGATGGCGAACCCGATCTCCTTCGGCGCCTTCCTCGGCGACTGGACGCGCTACATCCCCGCGCGGCACAGCCGCCGTTCCCTGCTGGCCGCGCCGTTCCTGGCGCAGGTGGCGACGTTGCTGCCGTTCGGGTTCGGCATCGCCACCGCGACCCTGGTCGCCGATCCGGCCGACTACATCACCGGCCTGACCGCGATCTCCCCGCTCTGGTACGCGATCCCGCTGATCGCGGTCGCGCTGATCGGCGGGCTGTCCACCGGCACGACGTCGCTCTACGGGACCGGGCTGGACTTCAGCTCGATCTTCGTGAAGCTGAGCCGGGTGCAGGCGACGCTGCTGATCGGCTCGCTCAGCGTCGTGTTCATCTTCGTCGGCAATTTCGTGCTGGACATGGTGTCCAGCATCAACGCCTTCGCCACGCTGATCGTGCTGTGCACGTCGCCGTGGATGGTGATCATGATGATCGGTTTCGTGCTGCGGCGCGGGTTCTACGACCCGGACGACCTCCAGGTGTTCAACCAGGGCCGCAAGGGCGGGCGCTACTGGTTCACCCGCGGGGTGAACTGGCGCGCGATGGCCGCCTGGATCCCGGCGACGACGCTGGGCCTGCTGACGGCCAACACCCCGATGATCGCCGGGCCGTTCAAGGACATCGCGGGCGGCGTCGACATCAGCATGGTGGTGACGCTGTGCACGGCGGCGATCGCGTATCCCGTGCTGGTGAAGCTCTTCCCCGAGCCGCGGGAGGTCTACTCGTACGCGGAACCCGTCGCCGAACCGGCCGTCGCCGCTTAGGCGAAGCGGCGCAGCGCCCCGAGGAACAACGCGTCGAAGGCGCGGTCCGGGAGCACCCGGCGCACGAACAGGATCGGCTTCGCCCCGAAACCGGCGGCGTAGCGGGTCTTCGGGCGCCGGGCCCGGACGGCCTTCAGGATGACATCGGCGATCACCTTGGGGTGGGAGCCGCGCGCGGCCTGGTCGAAGAACTTCGCCAGCGCCTTGGCCTGCGGCGCGTACGCGGTGTCGCCGGAGGTCTTCATCAGGTTCTCGATGGCGATGCCGCCCCATTCGGTCTTGATGGCACCGGGTTCGACCACCACGACGTCGATGCCGAACGGCTTCAGTTCCAGCCGCAGTGAGTCGCTGAGTCCTTCGACCGCGAACTTCGTCGAGTGGTACCAGCCGCCGAGCGGTTCGTAGATCTTGCCGCCGATCGACGAGATGTTCACGATCTTGCCGGAACCCTGGGCACGCATATGCGGCGTGGTCAGCTGGACGAGCCGCGCGAGGCCGAACAGGTTCACCTCGAACTGGTACTTCCCCTCCGAGAGCGGCACGTCCTCGAAGGCGCCGTACGAGCCATAGCCCGCGTTGTTGACCAGGACGTCGATGCGGCCCGACTCCTCGATGATCCGCTCGATGCCCGCGACCATCGACGCGTCGTCGGTGACGTCCATCGCGAGGACCTTGACCCCGCGCTCGGCGAGCCCCGCCATCCGCTCGACGCGCCTCGCGGCACCGTAGACCGTGTAGCCCGCGTCCTTCAGCGCGAGCGCCGTGGCTTCGCCGATTCCCGCGGAAGCTCCCGTGACCAGTGCGACCTTCATACCCTTGCTCCTAACTAACCAGTTGGTTGCCAATTCAGCCTGCCACGGGGTACGGCTAGCTGTCAACCAACCAGTTAGTTAGACTGGCTCACATGGTCAGGGACAAGGAAGCGACCAAGCGGAAACTGCTGGACGCGGCGACGACGGAGTTCGCGACGTACGGCATCGCCGGCGCCAGGGTGGATCGCATCGCGAAGAACGCGGGCGCGAACAAGGCGCTGATCTACGCCTACTTCTGCAGCAAGGAAGAGCTTTTCGAGAAGGTCGTGGAGGAGCAGGTGGACCTCGCCATCCGGACCCTCACGATCACCCCCGAAGACCTGCCCGGTTACGCGGGAAGGCTGTTCGACCGCTACCTCGAACACCCCCATCTCCTGCGGCTCATGGGCTGGCTGCGCCTGGAGAACGGCTTCGACGCGACACCCGAGGCCGAGGTCCGGGCGCACGCGGACAAGGTCGCCGCGATCCGGGAGGCGCAACGGGCGGGCACCGTGCCGGACCACTTCGACGCCGAGGAACTGCTGAGCCTCGTCGTGCACCTGTCGATCCTCGGGTTCTCCTCTCCGATCGCGACGCGTGACCTCGTCGTGCGCGCGGTCGGCCGGATCGTGGGCACCTGAGCCGCTTTTCGCGCGACCGCTGGGCGTGCGGCGCCGAACTCCCGGATGTCATGAAAGGGCCGTTCAGGACATTTTTCGTCCTGAACGGCCCTTTCATGACACCTGAGGAGTACGTAGCGCGCCATGAAAGGTCCTTTCCTTGCAAAATTTGCAAGGAAAGGACCTTTCATGGCACTTAGGAGATAGCCGGATCGCCCGCCCGGGCTCGATCAGCGGGTCGTGAGTGGCGACTCGTGTTCTAACCCGAATCGGCACTCACGACCGTCGACGCCAAGCTCAGCGGCGCGTGTCCTCCGGCGCCGGAGTCCGGCTCGACAGGTTCGCCGCCCATTCGGTCACCCGCCGCGCCACATCCTGCGCGGTGAGCCCGACGCGGGCCAGCACCTCCTCGCGCGAACCGTGGTCGTGGAACACCTGCGGCACCGCGAGATCCCGCAGCGGCACGTCGCATTCGGCGTCGCGGAACAGCGCCGCCAGCGCGGAGCCGAAGCCGCCGTGCCGCCCGCTGTCCTCGACGGTCACGACGAGCTTGTGCTGCTCGGCCAGCGCCACCAGCTCGGCGGGGGCCGGGACGACCCAGCGCGGGTCGACCACGGTCACGCCGATGCCCTGGTCGGCCAGCCGGTCCGCGGCGGCGAGCCCGAGCATCGCGAACGCGCCCACCGCGACGAGCAGGACGTCGGCGTCGCCGGCGGGCTTGCGCAGCACGTCCACCGTGCCGACGCGTTCCACGGCGGGCACCGAATCGATCACGCCGCCCTTGGAGAACCGCAGCGCCGTCGGCCCGTCCTCGACCGCGACGGCCTCCCGCAGTTCCTCGCGCAGGGTTCCGGCGTCACGCGGAGCGGCGACCCGCATCCCGGGCACCATGCCCAGCAGCGAGAGGTCCCACATGCCGTGGTGGCTGGGGCCGTCCGGGCCGGTGATGCCCGCGCGGTCCAGTACCAGCGTCACCGGCTGGCGGTGCAGCGCGACGTCCATCAGGACCTGGTCGAACGCCCGGTTCAGGAAGGTCGAGTAGACGGCGACCACGGGGTGCTTGCCGCCCATCGCGAGCCCGGCGGCCGAGGTCACCGCGTGCTGTTCGGCGATGCCGACGTCGTACCAGCGGTCCGGGTACGCCTCGGCGAACTTGTGCAGCCCGGTCGAGCGCAGCATGGCCGCGGTGATCGCGACGACGTCCTCGCGGTCGGCGCCGATCTTGACCATCTCGTCGGCGAAGACCCCGGTCCAGCTCGGGCCCTTGACCGGCGGCAGGCCGGTTTCCGGGTCGATCGGGTCGGTCTGGTGCATCTGGTCGGCCTGGTTGGTGACCGCGGGCTCGTAGCCGTGCCCCTTCTCGGTGACCACGTGCACGATGACCGCGCCGCCGAAGTCGCGGGCGCTCTGGAACGCCTTCTCCAGCGCGGCGAGGTCGTGCCCGTCGACCGGGCCGAGGTACTTGAGGCCGAGGTCGGAGAACATCATCTGCGGGCTCAGCGCGTCCTTGAGACCCGCCTTCGCCGCGTGCAGCGCCGCGTAGATCGGCTTGCCGACGACGGGCGTGTGCCGCAGCAGTTCCTTGCCGCGGTCCAGCACGCGCTCGTAGCCCGGCTTGAGCCGCAGCGACGCGAGGTGGTCCGCGACGCCGCCGATGGTCGGCGAGTACGAGCGGCCGTTGTCGTTGATGACGATGACGACCGGGCGGCGCGGGTTCGCGGCGATGTTGTTGAGCGCCTCCCAGCACATGCCGCCGGTCAGCGCGCCGTCGCCGACGACGGCGATCGCGTGCCTGCCGCCGCCTTCGAGTTCGAACGCCTTCGCCAGACCGTCCACATAGGACAGAGCGGTCGAGGCGTGGCTGTTCTCGACGAGGTCGTGCTCGCTCTCGCAGCGCGCCGGGTAGCCGGTGAGGCCGCCGAGCTGGCGCAGCTTGCCGAAGCCGTCGTGACGGCCGGTGACGATCTTGTGCACGTACGCCTGGTGACCGACGTCCCACACGATCGCGTCGTCCGGCGAGTCGAAGACGCGGTGCAGCGCCATGGTCAGCTCGACCACACCCAGGTTCGGGCCGAGGTGACCACCGGCGAGCCGCACCTTCTCGACGAGGAAGTCCCGGATCTCCGCGGCCAGCTCGCCGAGCTGGTCCTGGTTCATCCGCTTCAAGTCGGCCGGTCCGTGCACGGACTCGAGCAACGTCACTCTCCCACCTCGCCTGGTTCCTCTTCCGCCGTTCCGACCAGTCTACGGAGGTCGCCTGAGAGTCTTCCGTCCGCCGCGTCACGGGTCACATGTCAGAAAATCACCACTCGACACCCGAGGGTGTGAACATGGTCTCTTTTGCCAAGTAGCGGTCACGTCGGGTGGCCGCGATAATCGCTGATCGACGGTTGAGCAGGAGCCGGTTCGGAGGGCTTGATGGCGGACTTTTTCATCGGTGGCGAGTGGGTCGACGCGGTCGGCGGTGGTCGCCGGGAAATCCGCTGCCCCGCCGACGGGTCGCTGGTCGCGGAGGTCGCCGAGGGCACCCGTGAGGACACCGAAGCGGCCATCGCCGCCGCGCGGAAGGCGTTCGACACCGGCCCGTGGCCGCAGACGCCCGCCCCGCAGCGCGGTGACCTGCTGCTGAAGGCCGCCGACCTGCTCGACCGCGACGCCGCCGCCTTCGCCCGCGCCGAATCGCTCGACACCGGGAAACGGCTGGTCGAGAGCGAATACGACATGGCCGACATCGCCGCGTGCCTGCGCTACTTCGGCAAGCTCGCCGCGAACGACGCCGGCCGCGTGGTCGACACCGGCAACCCGGACGCGTTCAGCCGCATCGTGCACGAGCCGGTCGGCGTCTGCGGGCTGATCACGCCGTGGAACTACCCGCTCCTGCAGACCATCTGGAAGGTCGCCCCCGCGCTCGCGGCGGGCAACACGTTCGTCCTCAAGCCCAGCGAACTGACTCCGCACACCTCGATCATGCTGATGAAGCTGCTGACCGAGGCCGGCCTCCCCGGCGGCGTCGCGAACCTCGTGCTCGGCGCCGGCGCCCAGGCCGGAGCACCGCTCTCGGAGCATCCGGACGTCGACCTCGTGTCGTTCACCGGCGGCCTCGCGACCGGCAAGATCATCGCCGCCTCCGCCGCGGCCACCGTCAAGAAGGTCGCGCTGGAACTGGGCGGCAAGAACCCGAACGTCGTGTTCGCCGACTCGGATTTCGACACCGCCGTCGACTACGCGCTGACCGCGGTGTTCCTGCACTCCGGGCAGGTCTGCTCGGCGGGCGCGCGGCTGATCGTCCAGGAGGAGTGGCACGAGAAGTTCGTCGACGAACTCGTCCGCCGCGCCGAACTGATCCGACTGGGTGGACCTTTCGACCCGAAGGCTGAAACCGGCCCGCTGATCTCGGCCGCCCATTTGGAAAAGATCGAACGCTACGTCGCCGCGGCGCTCGAAGAGGGCGCCGTCCTGCGCACCGGCGGCAAACGCCCCGACGATCGCGAGCTCGCGAAGGGGCACTACTACCTGCCGACCATCCTCGACAACGTGAAGCAGGGCAGCAGCGCCGTCGTCGACGAGTCGTTCGGCCCGGTGCTCACCGTCGAGACGTTCACCGACGAGGACGACGCCGTCCGCATCGCCAACGACACCCACTACGGCCTCGCCGGCGCGGTGTTCACCTCGGACGCCTCCCGCGCGCAGCGGGTCGCGAACCGGCTGCGGCACGGCACGATCTGGATCAACGACTTCCACCCGTACCTGCCGCAGGCGGAATGGGGCGGCTACAAGCAGTCCGGCTTCGGGCGCGAACTCGGCCCGACCGGGCTCGCCGAGTACACGGAGGCGAAGCACATCTACCAGAACCTCCGGCCCGCTCCACAGCGCTGGTTCTCCGGGGAGCCCGCGTCCAACTGAAGAGGGGAACATTGCCGATGAGCACTCCTTCCGACGACGGCTTGGCCGGTTTCGGCTACAAACAGGAACTCGAAAGAACGCTCGGCAATTTCCACACCTTCGCCGCCGGGATCAGCTACATCTCGATCCTGACGGGCACCTTCCAGCTGTTCTACTTCGGCTTCAGCTTCGGCGGGCCGGCGTACTGGTGGTCTTGGCCGATGGTGTTCGTCGGCCAGCTGATGGTGGCGCTGTCGTTCGCCGAACTGGCGGCGCACTATCCGGTGGCCGGGTCGATCTACAACTGGTCGAAACGCCTCGGCAGCCCGCACGTCGCCTGGATGGCCGGGTGGATGATGCTCACCGCCTCGATCGTCAGCATCGCCGCCGTCGCGCTGGCGTACCAGATCACGCTCCCCCAGATCTCGTCGTTCTTCTCCTTCTCGGGCGACAGCGCGGTGAACGCGGTCATCCTGGGTACGGCGCTGATCGTGTTCACGACGCTGGTGAACGCCTGGGGCGTCAAGCTGATGGCGCGGATCAACAGCGCCGGGGTGTTCATCGAACTGATCGCCGCGGTGCTGCTGATCATCGCGCTCGCGGTGAACATCACGCGGGGCCCCGAGGTCGTCATGCAGACGAACAACACCGGCGCCGACCAGCCGTGGGGCTATTTCGGGGCGTTCCTGGTCGCGTCGCTCGCGTCGACCTACGTCATGTACGGCTTCGACACCGCCAGCTCGCTCGGCGAGGAATCACACGACCCGCGCAGGAACGCGCCCAAGGCGATCCTGCGCGCGCTGATCGCGTCGTTCGTCATCGGCGGGCTGATCCTGCTGCTGGCGCTGATGGCGGTCGGCGACATCAACAACCCGGAGATCGCCACCGGCGGGCTGCAGTTCATCGTGCTGGACGTCCTCGGCAGCACGATCGGCACGATCTTCCTGCTCGCGGTCGTCGTGGCCATCACGGTGTGCAACCTGGCCGTGCAGTCGGCGTCGATCCGGATGATGTTCGCGATGGGCCGCGACAACAATCTGCCCGCCGGGAAACATCTGGCGAGGGTGTCGCCGAAGACCAAGACGCCGGTGATCCCCGCGATCGTGTCCGGCGTCATCGCGGTGCTGATCCTGGTGGTCAACGTCGGCCAGCCGCAGATTTTCACGGTGATCACCAGTATCGGCATCATCATGATCTACCTGGCGTACCTGCTGGTCACCGTCCCGATGCTGGTCAAGCGGCTGCGCGGGCAGTGGCCGCCGCCGAAAGGGAAAGGCACCCAGTACTTCTCCCTCGGCAAACTGGGGCTGCCGGTCAACATTCTCGGCGTGCTGTGGGGCGGCGCGATCGTGGTGAATCTGGCCTGGCCCCGGCGCGAGGTTTACAACGCGACCGAGCCGTATCACTGGTACCTCGAATGGGGGGCCGTGCTGTTCGTCGGCGCGGTGGCGGTCGTCGGTTTCGCGTATTACTGGTTCGTCCTGCGGCACAAGAGCGGCGTCCTGGCCGATCACGCCGCGGAAGCACATCCCGAGGAGGCAGCACAGTGACCGGAGAGTTCGACTACATCGTCGTCGGCGGCGGGACGGCGGGTTCGGTGGTCGCGGCGAGACTCTCGGAAGACCCGGACGTCACCGTCGCGCTCCTCGAAGCCGGACCGTCCGATGTGGACGATCCGGCGGTGCTGGAACTGACGAAATGGATGGCCCTGCTGGAATCCGGCTACGACTGGGACTACCTGGTGGAGCCGCAGGAATCCGGCAACTCCTTCCTGCGCCACGCCCGCGCGCGGGTCCTCGGTGGCTGCTCGTCGCACAACTCGTGCATCGCGTTCTGGGCACCGGCGGAAGACCTCGACGAATGGTCGTCGCTCGGCCTGCCAGGCTGGGCCGCCAAGGACATCTTCCCGCTGTACAAGCGTCTTGAGACCAACGACGGCCCCGGCGACCACCACGGCCGCTCGGGTCCGGTGACCATCCGCTCCGTGCCGCCGAACGACCCGACCGGTGTCGCGCTGTTGCAGGCGTGCGAGCAGGCGGGGATCCCGAGGACGGAGTTCAACTCGGGCAAGACCGTGACGCACGGGGCGAACTGGTTCCAGATCAACGCGCGCGAGGACGGCACACGGTCGTCGGCCTCGGTGTCGTACCTGCACCCGATCATCGGCAAGCGGCCGAATCTGGAGATCATCACCGGTGCCCGCGTCCGGCGGCTGCTGTTCGACGGCAAACGCTGCACCGGCGCGGAATACCTGGCCGACGACCTGATCCACGGCGTCCCGTTGCGCGCGCGGCGCGAGGTGATTCTCTCGTCGGGCGCGATCGACACGCCGAAGCTTCTGATGCTGTCGGGAATCGGCCCGGCCGAGCATCTGCGCGAGGTCGGCGTCGACGTGCTGGTGGACTCCCCCGGCGTCGGCGAGAACCTGCAGGATCACCCCGAAGGCGTCATCCAGTGGGACGCGCTTCAGCCGATGACGACCGAATCCACGCAGTGGTGGGAGATCGGCATCTTCACCACCACGGAGGAAGGGCTCGACCGGCCGGACCTGATGTTCCACTACGGCTCGGTGCCGTTCGACATGAACACGCTCCGGCAGGGCTATCCCACCACGGAGAACGGCTTCTGCCTGACCCCGAACGTCACCCGGTCGCGGTCTACCGGGACCGTGCGGCTGCGCAGCCGCGACTACCGGGACAAGCCGAAGGTGGACCCGCGGTACTTCACCGACGAGCACGACATGCGCGTGATGACCTACGGGATCAAGCTGGCGCGCAAGATCGCCGAGCAGCCCGCGCTGGACGAATGGGCGGGCACGGAACTGGCGCCCGGCAAGGACGTCAAGACCGACGACGAGATCGCGGACTACCTGCGCAAGACCCACAACACGGTCTATCACCCCTCGTGCACGGCGAAGATGGGCGGCGACGGCGACCCGATGGCCGTGCTGGACGCCCGGCTGCGCGTGCGCGGCGTCGAAGGCCTGCGGGTCGCCGACGGTTCGGCGATGCCGTTCCTGGTCGCGGTGAACCCCTGCATCACGACGATGGCGATCGGTGAGAAGTGCGCGGACATGCTGAAGGAGGACGCGCGCTCCTAGGATTCGCTCGTCCGGCCCCCTGGTTTCGGCCAGGGGGCCTTCTTCTTGCCCGGAAAACCGGTGGAGCGGCCGCCGCCGGGCCATTACCGTGCTGCCGGACCACGTCGCCGAGCCGAAGGCCTGCCGTTGTACACCCTGTGAGACCTCCCGAGCGCTGATTTCGTCGCGCGTCGCGCCTTGCGCGCCGCGCTTCCTTTTGCTGCGGACTTCTCACTGAACGGGTGTACTTCCCATGCTCGAAAACTGGGTGGTCGTTCCCACCTGCCTTCCTGTCGTCCTCCGCCGTTGTCATGCCTGCGGGTCCGGGCGTTTCCGGGCGAACGGCAAATTCCGGGTCAACGCCAACCACAAACTCATCGACGTCTGGCTCCTCGTGTTGTGTACGGGATGCGGGGACACCGCGAAACTCACCATCCTGGAACGGGTGAACGTGCGCTCCGTCCGGCCCGACCTGCTGGAGCGGCTGCACGAGAACGACCTCGGCCTCGCCGCCGAACTGCTCCAGGATCCGGCCGTGCTCCGCCGTAACCACGTCTCCCTTGACTGGAAGGGCGCCTGGCGGCTCGATACCGGTTCCTTGCGCGATGGGGACTTTCGCGATGTCTCGGTTCGTTTCGAAGCTCGGATTCCGCTTCGGCCCGTGCGGCTGATCGCCGAAGGGTGCGGTCTTTCGCGGGGTGAGGTCGAGAGGCTGATCGAGGAGGGGAAGGTGGTATCGGCGGTGCGGTTGCGGGGGAAGGTTTCCGGGGACTTCTCTTTTACGTTGAAGCGCTGATTTTGGGTGTCGTGAGTGGTTAGGACGGTTCTAACCGTCCTAACCACTCACGAGCCCCGGCCTGTTGCGCCAGCTCGCGAAGGCGTTTTCTCGCGCCTACAGCAAGGATGACGGCCTTCGCCACCTTCAGTGTTCCGAAGAGGCTTTCCCAACACGCTGACCTCGCTTCCGCCTCCTCACCACTCACGAGCGTCACGATGCCCGCGACCCGAATCACCCATCAGTGGTAAATGTGCACCTTCCACCACCGGCTCATCCACCACGGTGACTGGCAGGTCCGGATGGCTCCGGAGGGAAGACCGGAATTCGTGCCTCCCCAATACCTCGACCCACTACAGGTGCCACGGCGCAATACCCTCCACCGCGTCGTGACCTGACCCCTGTTTCCGAGGAGCCCGCCGACCGCACCGGCGACGGGCTCCTCGGCATGCCCATGTTCGCTGCCACCTACTGATCGCGTGTCGCGAAAGCGACTATCGCGACACCCACTCAGAGCACAGGCCCCACCAAGCCACCCCGGCGGCGTAGTGAAGGCCTCCTTCCCTACCTTCAGAGTAGGAAAGGAGGCCTTCACTACCCCCTGGGCCGAGCGGGAAGAAATGCAGGTACATTCCAACCCGAAGCGCCCACGCAGACTCCTCAAAGGTAAATGGCCGCCGGAGTTCCCCGATTACCCGTCATCTGGTCCAGCGCCCACGCCCGCCCGAAATCGGCCAGCGCGGGACCCGACCAATAAGCGGGAATGCTGATTCCCTTCCACAAGGGCATCTTCGGCCCGCTCAGAGTTCCGTGGCTGACCTGCACCTGGACCGCGCCTTCCACCCAGGTGAAGACGAAATGCGCATACATGAACATCCACGCCTGCCTGCCCAGCAGATCACGCGCGAGCAGCGGCCCCTCGGAGGGATACGGCGCCGTGTAGATGACTTGCTTCCGGCCACTGCGATAACTGATCTCCTGTGCCGTGACACCAGGAGGAAGAATTGGGGGCTCCACTCGGTCAGTCCTCCACAATGGTGATCGTGCCGTGCCCGTCGCAGCCAGAACAACCTTTTCCATCACAGTCGCCACAGACAGAGGTAAGATAGTTCATGATGCGAGCAAGTTAACGAGCACGACAACACCCGGACAAGCCGAACGAAGCCATTCCATTCCGACGGATTACAAATCCCGAATCATTGCAGCAACGCAACGCATTCGACGTGGTGCGTCATCGGGAAAGCGTCGAAAGCGCGCAGATCCACCAGCCCGTATCCGTGCTCCTTGAACAGCGCGATGTCGCGCGCCAAGGCGGCCGGGTCGCACGCCACGTAGACGATCCGGTCGGGAGATCCCTCCACAATGGACTCCACGACCGCCTTGCCCGCGCCCTTGCGCGGCGGGTCGAGGACGACGACGTCCACCGGTTTGGGGGCGTCGGCCAGCAGGTGCTCGACGCGGCCGGAGCGCCAGCGGACCTGCGGGAGGTCGGCGAGGTTCTCCTCACCGTCGGCGACGGCACGCCTGCCGGATTCGACGGCCAGGACCCGTCCGCGCGGGCCGACCTGCGAAGCGAGCACGGACGCGAAGAGGCCGACGCCGGCGTACAGGTCCCAGGCCACGCCGTCGCGCGGCGCCTCGGCCCATTCCGCGACGACGGCGGCGAGCGCGTCCGCGGCGGCCGGGTGGACCTGCCAGAAGCCGTGGGCGTCCAGGCGCCAGTCTCGGCCGGCGGCGTGCTGCACGGCGATACCACCGGCCAGCTGCCGCGAGCGGGTCTTCCCGTGGACCGTCGAAAGGTCGCGAAGGTGCACTTGCCCCTCGCCGTCCTTGGTGACCTCGATTTCGCTGCCGGGCCGCCAGTTGCGCGACACGACGTCGTCGAGCGCGCCGGGGACGGTGATCGGGCAGTCGTCGATCGCGATCACGCGATGACTGTGGTGCGCCCGGAAGCCCGCCTTGCCGTCCTTGCCCGCGACGAGCCGCACCCGGCTGCGCCAGTCCAGCGGGCCACCGTCGAGCGCTTCGACGACGACGTCGCGCTCGATCCCGGCGAGCCGCTTCAGCTGCTCCATGACCACGGCGGCCTTGAGTTCACGCTGATGCCCGGGCGTGGCGTGCTGCCAGTCGCAGCCGCCGCACGCCCCCGGCGCCGCGAGCGGGCACGGCGGCTCGACGCGTTCGGGCGATGCCTGCAGGATCTCGATCGCGTCGGCGCGGCAGAACGAGCCGCCCTTGTCCTCGGTGATCGAGGCCAGGACCCGCTCGCCGGGCAGCGCGTGCCGGACGAACACGACCCGGCCCTCCGTCCGCGCGACGCAGTGCCCGCCGTGCGCGACCGCGCCGACCTCCAGCTCGATCGTCCGTCCGAGCCAGGTGCCGGTCGACGCGTCCACACTCATTCTGCCTTGTCCTTAGTTTTCTCGGGTTGCTTGACCACCGGGGTGAATCCCCGGCGCACGTCACCGGCCGCCGGGCGAGCCTTCCGGTCGCGTTTGATCGCCTTTTCCGACGATTCGAGCTGCCACGGCACGCTGGTCACCATGACGCCGGGCTGGAACAGGAGACGTCCCTTCAGCCGCAGCGCGCTCTGGTTGTGCAGCACCTGCTCCCACCAGTGCCCGACCACGTACTCGGGGATGAACACGGTCACCACGTTGCGCGGATTGTCGCCGCGGACGCGCTTCACGTAGTCCAGCACCGGTTTCGTGATCTCGCGATACGGCGATTCGATCACCTTCAGCGGCACCTTGAAATTGTGGTCGTCCCATTCCTGGACGAGTTTGCGGGTCTCGACGTCGTCGACGTTCACCGTCACGGCTTCGAGGACGTCCGGCCGCACCGCCTTGGCGTAGGAGACCGCGCGCAGGGTCGGCAGGTGCAGTTTCGAAATCAGCACGATCGCGTGGTTGCGCGAAGGCAATACGGCCGGTTTCCGGTCCATTTCGCGCAATTCCTCGGCGACCCGGTCGTAATGCTTCCGGATCGCGGTCATCAGCACGTAGATCGCCACCATCGCCGCGATCGCGATCCAGGCGCCGAGGAGGAACTTCGTCACCAGCACGATGATCAGCACGGTGCCGGTCATGGTGAGGCCGATCGCGTTGACCGTCTGCGAACGCCGCATCCGCCGCCGCACCGCCGGATCGGTCTCCCTGGCCAGCAGCCGGTTCCAGTGCCGGATCATGCCCGCCTGGCTCACCGTGAACGAGACGAACACGCCCACGATGTAGAGCTGGATGAGCTTGGTGACCTCGGCGTCGAACGCGATGATCAGCACCAGCGCGAACGCCGCGAGGAACAGGATGCCGTTGGAGAAGGCCAGCCGGTCGCCGCGGGTGTGCAGTTGCCGCGGCAGGTAACGGTCCTGCGCGAGGATCGAGCCGAGCACCGGGAAACCGTTGAACGCGGTGTTCGCGGCCAGCAGCAGGATGATGCCGGTGGCGAAGGAGATGTAGTAGAACGCGGGGGTGAAGTCGGCGAACACCGCCTGCGCGATCTGCGCGACGATCGTCTTCTGCTCGTAGCCCGCCGGAGTGCCGGTGAGCTGCGTTTCCGGGTGCTCGGCGAATTTGACGTCGGTGATGATCGCCAGCGTGATGATGCCGACCAGCATCGTCACCGCGAGCACGCCCATCATCAGCAGGGTGGTCGCGGCGTTCTTCGATTTCGGCTTCTGGAACGCCGGGACACCGTTGCTGATCGCCTCGACCCCGGTCAGCGCCGCCGCACCGGAGGAGAACGTGCGCAACAACAGGAAGAAGAACGCGAAACCGGTCAAAGAGGCTTCTTCGTGCAACTGGAAGTCCGCGCTTTCGGCGCGCATGTCGGCGCCGGAGGCCGCCTCGATCAGGCCCCAGATCACCATGCCGAGGATGCCGATGATGAAACCGTAGGTCGGGATGGCGAACGCTTTGCCCGATTCGCGAACTCCGCGCAGATTCAGCGCGGTCAGCACGACCACGATGACGACCGCGGCGATCACCTTGTGCTGCGCCACCCACGGAATGGCGGACCCGATGTTCGCCACCCCGGACGACGTCGACACCGCGACGGTGAGCACGTAGTCGACCAGCAGCGCGCTGGCCACGGTGAGGCCGAATTTGCCGCCCAGGTTGGTGTTCGCGACTTCGTAGTCGCCGCCACCACTGGGATAGGCGTGCACGTTCTGCCGATAGGACGCCACCACGACCAGCATGACGAGCGCGACGGCGACGCCGATCCACGGCGCGAACGCGTACGCCGACAAACCGGCGACGCTGAGGGTGAGAAAGATTTCCTCAGGCGCGTAGGCGACGCTCGACAACGCGTCGGACGCGAAAATCGGCAGCGCGATGCGCTTCGGCAGCAGCGTATGCGAGAGGCGGTCACTCCGGAATGGACGTCCGAGGACGAGCCGCTTCAATACGGTCGGGAACTTCGACACCGCAGAAGCGTAACGGGCGGTGCTCACGGTAGGTTCGGCGCTGGTATGTCTGGGTACCTGCGGACGGGTGAACGTCCGACGACTAAGGAGGCAGGGCGTGCACGTGGTGATCATGGGATGCGGCCGGGTAGGCGCATCCCTGGCCGCGGCGCTGGAGCGACTGGGGCACGAAGTCGCCATCATCGACAAGACCCAGCAGGCGTTCCGGCGGCTCGGCAGTGATTTCCACGGTCAGCAGGTGGTCGGCGTCGGCTTCGACCGGCAGGTGCTGATCGAGGCCGGGATCGAACGCGCGGGGGCTTTCGCGGCGGTGTCCAGCGGTGACAACTCCAACATCATCTCGGCGCGGGTGGCCAGGGAGAACTTCGGCATCGACAAGGTCGTCGCCAGGATCTACGACCACAAGCGCGCGGCGGTCTACGAACGGCTCGGCATCCCGACCGTGGCGACCGTGCCCTGGACGACCGACCGGTTCCTGCGCACCCTGCTCCCCGACGGCGTCGCCTCGGAGTGGCGCGACCCGTCGGGCAGTGTGGCGCTGCTGCAGCTGCCGCTCAACGAGGGCTGGGTCGGGCACAGCGTGCGTGACCTGCAGGACACCACCGGCGCGCGGGTCGCGTTCATCATGCGGTTCGGCACCGCCGTCCTGCCCGACACCAAGGCCGTGATCCAGGCGGACGACGTCGTGTACGTCGCCGCGAAATCAGGCACTGTCAGCGACGTGACCAGCGTCGCCGCTCGCGAACCGGAAGAGGAGAACTGATGCGGGTCGCGATTGCCGGGGCCGGCGCGGTCGGCCGGTCGATCGCCGCGGAGCTGATCGACGGGCGCCACCAGGTGATGCTCATCGAACGCGAGGCCGACCAGTTCGAGCCGCACACCGTCGAGCAGGCGGACTGGGTGCTGGGCGACGCGTGCGAGGTCTCGATCCTCGAGGAGTCCGGGATCGAGGAGTGCGACGTCGTGATCGCCGCGACGGGTGACGACAAGGCGAACCTCGTGGTGTCGCTGCTCGCGAAGACCGAGTTCGCGGTGCGCCGGGTGGTGGCGCGGGTCAACAACCCGGCCAACGAATGGCTGTTCAACGACGCCTGGGGCGTCGACGTCGCCGTCTCGACCCCGCGGATGCTCGCGGCGATGGTCGAGGAGGCGGTGAGCGTCGGTGATCTGGTGCGGCTGATGACGTTCCGGCAGAGCCAGGCGAACCTCGTCGAACTCACCCTCCCGGAGGAGACGCCGCTCGCGGGCAAGGCGGTCAGCGAGATCAACCTGCCGCGTGACGCGGCGCTGGTGACGATCCTGCGCGGCGACCGGGTGATCGTGCCGCAGCCGGAAGACCCGCTGGAGCCGGGCGACGAGCTGCTGTTCGTGGCGACGTCGGACGTCGAGCCGGAGATCCGGACCGCGCTGGGTTACTAATTGTCGACGGCGGGCGCCTGCGCGTACTTCGCGCGCAGGCGGGCCTCGATCTCTTCGTCGGTCTCTTCGCGCGGGGCCGCCTCGGCCTGCGCCTTGAGGTGCTTGTCCGACCGCCGCACCGCCCAGACGACGGTGAGCAGGCCGAGCGCGTACAGCGGGTAACCCATCGCGATCTTCGCGAAGGCCAGCCAGCCGGTGTAGTCCTCGTCGTAGAGCCAGCGCTGCACGACGAACCGGGCACCGAAGATCAGCGCCATGGCGGCGGTCGCGATCGAATACGAGATCAGCGACTTCTTGTCCTTGCGCCAGGCGTGCCCGCTGCCGTTGAGCGCGTTCCACACCACGCCGGCGAGCGGCCAGCGGATGACGATCGACAGCACGAAGACGCCGCAGTAGACCAGGCTGGTCCAGATGCCGAACAGGAAGAAGCCCTTGGCCGAACCGGTCCGGTAGGCGATGAACGCCGCGATCGCGACGCCGAAGAACCCGGAGATCGCCGGTTGCAGCGGCTCCTTGCGGACGATGCGCAGCACGGTGATCGCCACCGCGCTGCCCACCGCGGCCCAGATCCCCACCGTGAGCCCGAAGATCGCGTTCGCGATCACGAACACGATGACCGGCAGCGAGGAATAGAACAGCCCGGACAGCCCACCCATCTGTTCCAGCAAGGTGGGCTGGGGCTTCTTGTCTTCGGTCTTCTCTTCGCCGCCGACGGGTTCAGTCACGATGCGGGATCAACTCACAGGGCTCTGAAGTTCGTAATAGGGGTTGTAAAGCACCTTCTGACCATCACGTTCGGCCATCCGGCCGCGCACCTTGATGGTTCGCCCGGGTTCGATCCCGGGGATCCGGCGGCGTCCGAGCCAGATTAGCGTCACACCCTGTGTGCCGTCGAACAGCTCGGCCTGCAGTGTCGCCGCCTCGTTGGTCGGGCAGAGCTCCACACTGCGGAGTCTCCCGAGCACCGTCACCTCTTGACCCGACCGGCAGTCGCAGGCGCGCTGCGCTCCGCCGGCCTCGGATTTTTCGGACAGATCGTCGGCGTCGAGATCCTCGACGTCGCTGGTCAGCTTGCGGACCAGCCGGCTGAAGTAGCCGCCGTCTTTGGCGGGCATAACGGTGCTCCTGTGCTCCGGGGCCCCCGACTTGAACGGCCCGTGCGTAATCCAGCGTAACTGTGCTCCGACCAGGAGAACGGGTTTAGGGGAATATCGCAACGTGACCTCCGCTATTCCGCCTACGACGGCAGTAGTACTCCCCGGCACCGGGTCCGACGAAGTGTTCGTGCGCGCCGTGTTCGACGGTCCGCTGCGGGCGCTCGGCATCCGGCTGATCGCCCCGCCGCCCCCTCCTGGCGAGAGGCTCGCGAAGGGCTATCTCGCGGAGCTGGACAGGCTCGCCGGCGAGCACGGTCCGCTGCTCGTGGGCGGCATCTCGTTCGGCGCGCATCTCTCGGCGGAGTGGGCGGCGCGGAATCCGGGCCACTGCACCGGCCTGCTGGCCGCGCTCCCGGCCTGGAACGGCCCGGCCGGACGAGCACCCGCGTCGCTCGCCGCGCGGCTGTCAGCGGATCTGGTGGCCGAAAACGGGGTCGGCGGCGCGCTGGCGAAATCCTCCGACGGCGTCCCGGAGTGGCTCGCGGCGGAGCTCGGCCGCGCGTGGCGGCGGCACGGCGCCGGGCTGGCGGCGAGCCTGCGGACGGCCGCGGCCCATCCCGCCCCGTCGCTCGAAGACCTGAAGGGCCTCGACGTGCCCGCGGGGATCGGCGCGTGCGTGGACGATCCGATCCATCCCGCGGAGGTCGCCCGCGCCTGGGCGGACGCCCTGCCGCGCGCCGAGGTCGGCGAGTCGACGCTCACCGCCCTCGGCGCGGACCGGGAGTCACTGGGCCGGGCGACCGTGCTGGCCTGGCTGAGGGCTCGTTAACCCTGCTGCTCGGCGATGTGCTGCGCGACGGCGTCGGGCAGCGTGATGGTCAGCGGGGTGCGGACCGGCATCGGCGCGTCACCGCGGTCGACGATGGTGTGCCGCACGATCTCCCGCAGCACGGCCGGCGCCTGCGCCGCCTGCGACTGCGGCCCGGCGATGACGCCGCGGAGCATCCAGCGCGGGCCGTCGACCCCGACGAACCGCAGCGCGACGTCGCCGACGATCGCGGACAGCTCCAGCCCCCACTCCCCCATGCCGACCGAGACCTTGGCGCCGTCGGCCCGCAGCTGCTCGGTGAGCTCGGTGCTGACGTCCTTCCACAGGCCGCCGGACCGGGGCGCCGCGTAGCCGCTGACGGTGATCTGGCCCTGTTCGGTGACGACGTGCACCGCGCGGACGCCGCCGCTCTCCGGGTCCATCTCGACCTGGACCTGGGAACCGTCGGGCACCGGCACCTTCACCGAGCCGAGGTCGATCCTCGGGATGCCGTCCTCGGGCGCGTCGGCGAGGTCGAAGGGGCCGTCGGAGGTCTCCGACAGCTGCGACTCGATCTCTTCGTCCGCTTCGTCGACGGCGGGACGCTCGTCGACCTCGGGCGCGGCGTGCCGTCCGGTCGGCTTCGCGCGCTTGCGTCCGAAAATCCCCACTAGTTCTCCGTTCCTTCCCTGGCTCCGGCTCCCAGTGTGGCGTGTCCGCCCGTGGAGCCATACCCTCCCTCGCCGCGCTCGGACGGCTCGAGCTCGGCGACCTCGACGAACTCGGCCTGTTCGACCCGTTGCACGACCAGCTGCGCGATCCGGTCGCCGCGGGTGAGCACGACCTTCTCGGAGAGATCATGGTTGATCAGGCAGACGCGGATCTCACCGCGGTACCCGGAGTCGATCGTGCCGGGGGTGTTGACGACCGAGAGGCCGACGCGGGCGGCGAGACCCGAACGCGGGTGGACGAAGCCCGCGTAGCCGGGCGGCAGCGCGATCGCGACGCCCGTGCCGACGACGCCGCGTTCACCGGGCGCGAGCACGAGATCCGAGGTGGTGACGAGGTCGGCGCCCGCGTCGCCGGGGCGCGCGTAGGCGGGAAGGGGGACCGAAGGATCGATCCGGGAAAGCAGTACCTGAACGGTGGACACGGGCGGCGAGACTACCCTGAAGAGGTGGTTGAAAGTGTGAGCGCGGCCGAAGGCGGCGACGTCAAGCATTCAGAGCGGCTCTATGTCCCGTGGTGGGGCTGGCCGTTGCCGCTGCTGGGCGGCGGGCTGCTGGCGGCGGAGATCGACATGGGCTACCCCGGGCTCCGCGGGTGGCTGCCGTACGTGGTGCTGATCCCCGCGGTGATCGCGCTGATGATCTCGCTCGGCCGGTCCCGCGTCCGGGTGACCGGTGGCGACGAGCCGGAGCTGTGGCTGCGCGACGCGCACCTTCCGCTCAAATTCGTCGGCGACGTCGACGTCATCGACAAGGAGGCCAAGCGCAAGGCGCTCGGCCGCGACGCCGATCCGGCGGCGTTCGTGCTGCACCGGGGCTGGGTCGGCCCGGTGGTGCGGGTCTGGCTCACCGACCCCGACGACCCGACGCCGTACTGGCTGTTCAGCACCCGGCATCCGGAGAAGGTGGCCGCGCTGCTGCGCCACCCCGCCTCGAAGCCCTAGACACGGGCTCGTGCCTGTTCAGGAAAGGGGGCCGGCCACCTGGCCGGCCCCCTTATTCCTGTTCAGACCCCGAAACCCCCTGTCGCGCCGTCCCCTGTGCCCGTAGGCTCAGGCGCAGTCGCGGCAGATGAGCCGTCCGCCACTCTCCTCCGCCAGCCTGCTGCGGTGATGCACCAGGAAACAGACGGAGCAGGTGAACTCGTCGGCCTGCTTGGGCACGACCTTGACGGTCAGGTCCTCCCCGGAAAGTCCGGAGAGGTCCGCGCCCGGCAGCTCGAAGTTCTCGGCGGTCGCGTCCTCGTCGACGTCCACGACGCCGGACTGGTTTTCGTTACGCCGTGCCTTCAGCTCTTCCAACGAGTCTTCGGCCAGCTCGTCGGCTTCGCTGCGGCGCGGAGCGTCGTAGTCGGTCGCCATTAGTCCCTCACCCCTGCGATGCTTTCGATGTCAGATGGCCCGGACACGCGAGCGTGCGGCTCGTGAGTCCTTCGTGCCGCTGGTTAACGTCCCAGCGCCCCTGTTTGTGCCCGGCTGGGCAGTGAGCGAGGTCTCTCTTTTGCGCCTCTTACTGCCGCCTGAGCCCGCGAAGGGTAGCTCACGCCGATACCGTCTCTGCAACGAGTCAGACATTGCCGCGATTACGTCACCCAACAGGGGGAACCCTGCTGTCAAGACGCCTGTCGTCCGAATGGGTTGCGCCCGCGTCGGGTACCTCACCCCTTGGGCCCGGCTGCTTGCCCGGAGTGGCCATCGCGTGGTGCTATCCGGAGGCCCGCGCCGATCACCCTCGCCGCAACGCATAGGCTGATCGGACACGATGGTGAGATGAAGCACCGTCCGGGGATCCGGGCTTTGGGGAAGGGACTGGCAGGTGGCGTCGGGGAACGGCATCGGGGACCGCGGGGCGAGGCCGTATCGCAAGCACAATCCGCTGCCCGCGCTCATCGTCATCGGGGTGATGGCCCTCGGCGCGGTCATCGTCTGGGTGAACGTCGTGGCGAGCAAATCCGACATCGACGCCAGGGTCCGCTGCGATCCGCCGCCCGTGGCGCCGCAGGGTGTCACCTACACGCCGCTGGCGCACAACGGCCTCGACGACCGCGCGCCGGTCCCGCCGGACAAGGTCGCCGTCCAGGTGCTCAACGGCTCCCAAGTGCGCGGCCAGGGCGGCATCGTCACCAGCACGCTCCGGGAACTCGGTTTCTCCCAGATCGTCGAGCCGGACGTCGACCCGGCCTACAAGAACGCGGAAGCCAAGTGCCGCGGCCAGATCCGCTTCGGCGAGAACGGCGCCGCCGCGGCCCGCACGCTGAGCCTGGTGGTCCCGTGCGCCGAACTGGTCAAGGACAACCGCAAGGACGCTTCGGTCACCCTCACCACCGGCACCCTGCTCGGCGACGTCCGCCCGAAGGCGGAGGCGCGTCAGGTCCTCGACCAGCTCACGAAGTGGTCGAAGGCGCAGCAGGGCAGCGGCGGCGGTGAGCAGTCCGCGGGCGGCGGTGCCCCGGTGATCGACCAGGCGCTGCTGAAGGCCGCTCGCGAAGCCCCCTGCTGACCCGCTCTCAAGCGCTATGAACGGTCCGTTCCTTGCAAAATTTGCAAGGAACGGACCGTTCATAGCATTCAGATCGTGCCCACACCCGAGTCGATGAGCGCCTGACGCAACGGAGGCGCGATCGACGGCGCCACCGCGAACGTCGCGTCCGGCCCCAGCGCGGCGTCCTCCCCCGGCAGCGACACCTGAGCACCCGCCTCGGCCGCGATCAGCGCGCCGGCGGCCCAGTCCCAGTGCCCGAGGCCGTGTTCGACGTAGGCGTCCAGCCAGCCCGCCGCGACGGCGCACAGGTCCAGCGAAGCGGCCCCGTTGCGCCGGACGTCCCGCACCCGGGTGGCCAGTTCCGCGACGAACCGGGCCTGCTTCGTCCGCCGTTCGACCTTGTAGGCGAATCCGGTGCCGACGAGCGTCAGATCCAGCCGAGAAGGGGCGTTGACCGCCAGCGGCCGCCCGTCGAGGAACGCGCCCTGCCCGCGCGCGGCGGTCCAGCGGCGCCCGCTGACCGGTTCGACGACGGCGCCCGCCACCGACACCCCGCCGACCTGCGCGGCCACCGACACGGCGAACCACGGCAGCCCGTAGAGGAAGTTCACCGTCCCGTCGATCGGGTCGACCACCCAGGTCACGCCGTCGCCGGCGATCCCGCCGCCCTCCTCGCCGAGCACGGCGTCGTCGGGGCGCAGTTCGGCGAGCCGCGCACGCACCAGCCGCTCCGACTCGTGGTCCACCGCGGTCACCACGTCGGTGTCGGCGGATTTGGTGTCCACCCGCACCTCGCGGCCCGCGTTCATCCCGGTCCAGGCCTCGCGGACCAGTTCGGCGGCCTCGCCCGCGACACGCTCGGCGACACCCTTCAGCAACGTCTCGTCAACTCCCACGTCCGCCATGTCACCACATCCGGTTAAAGTCTCCGAGGCAGGCTTCTGAATCGTGCGAGAAGGGACCACGTCCGTGGTGGAGGCGACCCGAGGGTTCGGTATCGACATCGGCGGCAGCGGGATCAAGGGCGCGCTGGTGGACTTGGCGCAGGGACAGCTGATCGGCGACCGGATCCGCATCGACACGCCGAAGCCGTCGACCCCGGAGGCGGTGGCGGACGTCGTCGCCGAGATCACCGGCCAGGCGGGCTGGGACGGCCCGGTGGGGGTCACCCTGCCCGCGGTGGTCAAGAAGGGGGTCGCGCACACCGCGGCCAACATCGACCGCAAGTGGATCGGCACCGACGCCGACGCCCTGTTCGCCAAACGCCTCGGCCGCGGCGTCGACGACATCGCGATGCTCAACGACGCGGACGCCGCCGGCATGGCCGAGATCCGCTGGGGCGACCCGGCTGCGCGGCGCGGCGTGACGGCGCTGCTGACCTTCGGCACCGGCATCGGCAGCGCGGTCTTCCAGGACGGCAAGCTGGTGCCCAACACCGAGTTCGGCCACATCGAGGTCGACGGCTTCGACGCGGAGAAGAAGGCCGCGGCGTCGGTGAAGGACAACGAGGAACTGTCGTATCCCGAATGGGCGGAACGGGTGAACAGGTATCTCTCCGTGCTGGAAAACCTGATCTGGCCGGATCTGTTCATCGTCGGCGGCGGGGTCAGCAAGAAGTCGCACAAATGGGTCCCGCTGCTGGACATCCGCACGCCGGTGATCGTCGCGTCGTTGCAGAACAACGCGGGCATCGTCGGCGCGGCGGCCGCCGCGGCGGAGGGCATCGAGCACTGACGCGACCACGCTGACAACAGCCCCGCGGATGTCACTTCGGCGCGTCGCACGGCGTGTCGCGCCCGCCGTTCGGTGGTCCGCGCCGAGACGCTGTCACGTATCGTCGTTACAATGGAACACGGCCCCCGGCGGCGGCACCCACGAGAACGAGGGAAACCGCAGGCCGAGGGGTGTTCCCCGAAGTTTGAGGCAGCCGAGACCATCACGCCTCGGCTCGTCATGATCGACCGCTGCGAAAGGGCGTAAGTGGCAGCCGCAAGAACCGCAACCCGAAGCGGGACGAAGACAGCGACCGCAGCCGGCGAGCCGGCCGACGAGGCAGCCACCGACGCGGCGAAGCCCGCGGCGCGCAAGACCGCCGCCAAGGCGGCCGGCGCGAAGAAGGCCCCGGCGAAGAAGGCTCCGGCCAAGAAACCCAGCACCAAGAGTGCGAAGACCGAAGACGGCGACCCGGAAGACGGTCCCGGCGACCTCGACGAGGCCGACCTCGAAACCCCGGATCTGTCCGACCTCGAAGAGGTCGAGGTGGATGTCGTCGACGCGTCCGTCACCGAGGAGACGGACGAAGACGCGGAGTCCGAGGAGGACGTCGAAGAGACGCCCGCCCGCGGGCGCCGCACGTCGACCGACAAGAACGCCGGCAAGTCTTCCGACAACCCGGACTTCGTCTGGGACGAGGAAGAGTCCGAGGCGCTGCGCCAGGCCCGCAAGGACGCCGAGCTCACCGCTTCGGCCGACTCGGTCCGCGCGTACCTCAAGCAGATCGGCAAGGTCGCCCTGCTGAACGCCGAGGAGGAGGTGGAGCTCGCCAAGCGCATCGAGGCCGGGCTCTACGCCGCCGAGCGCGTCCGCAACGCCGAGGAGGAGGGCGAGAAGCTCGTCACCCAGATGCGGCGCGACCTCAAGTGGATCGTGCGCGACGGTGAGCGGGCGAAGAACCACCTCCTGGAGGCGAACCTCCGGCTCGTGGTCTCGCTGGCCAAGCGCTACACCGGCCGCGGCATGGCGTTCCTGGACCTGATCCAGGAGGGCAACCTCGGCCTGATCCGCGCGGTCGAGAAGTTCGACTACACCAAGGGCTACAAGTTCTCCACGTACGCCACCTGGTGGATCCGTCAGGCGATCACCCGCGCGATGGCCGACCAGGCCCGCACCATCCGTATCCCGGTGCACATGGTCGAGGTCATCAACAAGCTCGGCCGCATACAGCGTGAACTGCTGCAGGACCTCGGCCGCGAGCCCACCCCCGAAGAGCTCGCGAAGGAAATGGACATCTCCCCGGAGAAGGTCCTCGAGATCCAGCAGTACGCCCGCGAGCCGATCTCGCTCGACCAGACCATCGGCGACGAGGGCGACTCGCAGCTCGGTGACTTCATCGAAGACTCCGAGGCCGTCGTCGCGGTCGACGCGGTGTCGTTCACGCTGCTGCAGGACCAGCTCCAGTCGGTGCTGCAGACGCTGTCCGAACGCGAGGCGGGTGTGGTGCGGCTGCGGTTCGGTCTCACCGACGGCCAGCCGCGCACGCTCGACGAGATCGGCCAGGTGTACGGGGTCACCCGTGAGCGCATCCGGCAGATCGAGTCGAAGACGATGTCGAAGCTGCGTCACCCGTCGCGTTCGCAGGTGCTGCGCGACTACCTGGACTGAGCCCAGGGTTCACGGAAAACCCCGTCACCGTTTCGGTGGCGGGGTTTTTCGCATCCGGTGTCGAATCGCGGCCCGCCCTGGTGTCTGTACCGCCTCGCCCTGCGCCGGGCCATCGGGGTGGCGGGGTGGCTTAGGCACCTGCTGCCGGTGCGCAGGCGGCGGTTTCGCGTGATTGAACGGACGACACACGTGTTGGAGGGGACGACACACGTGATCGGACGGACGACTCGCGGCGGAACCGGTTATCGAGTCACGGACTTGGGCGGGGTTCAGGGCCTGCCGGTCAGGGTGGTCCACGGGACGTGCACGGTCACCCGCTCCCGCAGCTGTTCGTTCATCAGCCACAGCTCCCCCGTGGCCGGCCAGTACGACAGGTTCTGCGAGTTCACCGGCGCCCGGCCGCTCAGCCGCGACGTCGACGTGCCGCCGACCCCGCCGTGCAGGCACGAAGGATGGTCGCCCGCCACCCCGGCGTACTCGGGACACACACCGGTCAGCACGAAATATCCGTTGCGCGACACCGCTCCCTGCATGCCCCACACCGGCGACACGAAGCCTTCCTTCGCGTGCACGGTGCCGTCGGCCGACACCTTGGGCAGCCCGGTCGCGCGGTCGAACGGCCACCGCAGCACCCGGCCGCCAGCCGCGTTCGGGATGTGCTCCGCGGTCACGATCGAGCCGTCGCTGTGGTCGAACGACATCGTCGCCAGACACGGCCGCGTCCCGGGCGCGTTGGTGCAGGCACCGCCGCCGGGGTACCAGTACGCGCCGATCTGCGGCATCGCGTAGTCGTAGAACGCCGCGTGGTACTTGCCGTCCGGGCCCTTCCCGACGACGCCGGAGCTGTCGTCGACCTTCCAGAAGTGCGTGGTGTCGAAGACCCGCACCACGCCCCCGGTGGTCGCGACGAACAGCCGGTTGCCGATCCAGGTCATGCCGTGGCCATGTCCTTGCACGACGGCGAAGTTGTCGTCCGACGTCGGTTCGACGAGCAGCACGTGCCGGTAGCCCAGCCCGGTCGCGTCCACAAAGGACAGACGGACCATGGTGTCGCCGGGGGTGTGCCAGGACGTCGCCACCACCCGTTTACCGCCGACCTTCCCGGTCGCCGCGTCCGCGTCGCCGGAACCGGTCAGGCCCTGAGGGATCCAGTCGTTGGTCTTGTCGTCGTTGGCGTCTTCCCAGCAGAAGCCCGCCGGTTTCAGCGCCGTCGCGAGATGGGTCGCGTGGCACAACGGCCGCGCCTTCCGGTTCGCCGACGACAGGATCTCCGGCAACCCGCGGGCCGGGAGGTGTTTCTCCAGCGCGGCGATCCGGGCGCCGTAGGTGCCGAAGGTCGAACCGGAGGTCCAGCGGAAACCGTCGACCGTGGCCGCGTCCATCTTCGGGAAGGCGGCCGCGGCGGAGGCCACGCCCGGGAGGAGCGCGAACACCAGCAGGAGTGAAGCGAGAAGTCCCAGCCTCTTCATGTCCGCGAGCCTTCCGCCCGCGCGCATACGTTCGATACAAACCGTGTCAGGACACGGAAAGCCCGCGCTCGGCCAGGGATTCCTCGACGCGCAGCCGTTCGATCTCCCGGTCGAAGCCCTCCGGCAGTTCACCCAGCCGGTGCACCCGGCGGAGATCGGCGGCGAGTTTCTCGATGGGCGGCCCCGCCGGGAGTTCCGGCCGGCGGCGGGCGCGCCACCACCGCACCCCGGCCGGTACTTTCAGCGCGCACCAGAAAAGCACCGAAGGCGCCACGGCGACAACGGCGTACAGCGCGACAGGCCCGATGGCCACGACTCATGGTAATCCCGCGCGGAGCACCGGAGAAACCGCGAATCCGGGCTATATTCGCGACTGTGCTGACCGAGGGCTATCGCTACCCGGACGCCGGCGACCACGTCACCGGTGTGTTCATCCGACGGCACGAACCCTACGACGGCTACTGGACGGCCAGCGAGGACCGCGCGCTCGCGAAGGTCGCCGAGCGGCTCACCGAGATCCTCGCCCCACGCGAACGGGTCAAGGCGCTCGACGCCGGCTGCGGCGAAGGCCGCCTTCTCCCCTGGCTCGCCCGGTTCTCCGCCGACGTCACCGCCGCGGATCCCGACCCGGACAGGCTGGCCAAGGCACGCGAGACCGTCGTCGAGGACACCGCGTTCTCCTTCGCCGTCTCGCCGATCACGGATCTGGACGGCGGCCCGTACGACCTCGTGCTGTGCAGTCACGTCATCCAGCACGTGCCGACCCCGGACGTCGGCCCGATCCTGCGGCGGCTGGCCGGGATCACCGCGCCCGGCGGCGTGCTGGTGCTCGCCTGCAGCCGGTCGCCGATCGGGCAGGGCGCGTTCAGTCTCGACAGTGTCGAAGCGGGCGGCGAAGTCCGTTCACGCCGGGTATCGCGCGAAGAGTTCGACAAGGCGCTGCACGACGGCGGCCCGGCGCTCCCGGTCCGCTATCTGGACCCTGCGGAGATCGCCGCCGACGCGGCCGAAGCGGGCTGGCGCACCGAGTGGGAGTGGACGTACCACGTCCTCGACGATCTCGGCCCGGCCGACGAGCACATCGACCGCGACGAACTGGTCAACGCCTCCGGCCCGCTGCGCCGTCACCTCGGCCGGGACCTGATCACCCTGCTGCGCCGCGGATGACCGCGGTTCTCCTCACCTTCGCCTGGGCGGTCCCGCTGTCGGAGCGGGAGGCCGGGAAGGTGCTGGACGGCGGACGGGACCGCGGCCTGCTGGCCCACCTCGACGGGAAACTCGGCGACGAGTGGACGGCGGCGGAGAACTTCCTGGCCAATTACACGACACCGCCGCGAAGACGGATACTGCGCAAACGCAGGCTCGCGATCCGCGTCGGCGAGACCGGTCTGCCGTGCGAACTCGTCGTCACCTGGCATCCCGCCTATCACGCGATGACGCTGGTCCTCGCCACCACCATCACCGGCGCGGCGGCGGACGGGCCCGCCGCCGAGTTCGACCTCGCCATCGCCATCCTGCAGAGCCTTCAGGGCCGGGAGACGTCGAACGGGGAACGAGGGCTGCACGGCCGCTACGGCGAGAAGACGTTCCCGTCGCTGCTCAAGGCCGTCACCCATGTCTTCGAGGACCTGACCAAGGGCTGCGGCCTCACCGAAGGGCTCGGCCGCAAGGGCTGGTGCGTCGAACTGCGGTCCCACGACGGGCATCCGCCCGCCCAGCGGGTCGCCGCCGATCCCCGGCCGTTCTACGGGCTGGCGACCAGCGACGAGGGCTGGCGGTTCGTGCCCCGCGAGGTCGCCAGGGACGCCCTCGGCCCGTCGTGGGGCACGCGGTCGTTCGTCGCCGCGTACACGATGGCGGGCGGGATCGTCTGCCTCAACAGCAAGGACGCCGAGTACGTCGAGCACCAGGCCGGGCTGATGCGCGGCCCGTTCGGCGACGCCGAGCCGTATTTCGGCATCGACAGCGAGATCGGCGGGCTCGACCACGGGATGCTCTTCATCCTCGAACGGGTGCTGATCCGGATGGCGCTGGCCGACCAGTGGCTGGCGTCGATGAAGAAGACCGGGAGCCGCACCCGGCTGTTGCGCGGCTCGCTCGACGACATCCTCGAAATGCTGCATTCGGTGCTGCCGCCCGAGATCGATTCGCTGGAGCGCCGGCTGGTCACCAGCATGGGCGTCGAGCGGATCATCGCCCAGCTCGACCGCCAGGCCGAGGCGATGGACGAGGAGACCAGGTACGCCTACGAGAACACGGTGAGCGCGCGGGTCACGCGGCTCACCGTGGTGACCGTCGTGCTGACGGTCGTCACCATCGTCCTCGGGGTCCTGCAGGTGCTCGTCTCACTCTGACCGGCGGCGCTGCTTGCGGGCGCGTTCGGCGAACAGCACCCCCACCCCCGCGGCCACCATCAGCGCGCTCGCCACCACGTGCATCCCCGGCGGGAGCAGATGGAGCTGGACGAACCAGCTCGGGTTCGTGCTCCCCAGCAACCGGTTGATCAGCCCGCCGCCGCCCTGCACCAGCAGGATGATCCCCAGCAGTTCGATCATCGTCGTACCCCTTCCCCGACCTTGTCCTTGGGTGACAACTCCTGCCACAGCGGCCCGGTGGCGAACCAGATGGCGGTCAAGACCCCCAGCCTCGGCAGCCAGCCCCACAACGGGTCGACCTGTGCGGTGCCGCCGGCCATGACGATCAGCAGGAGCAGCACCCCGGCGGCCAGCCCGCAGGCCAGCACGCATTTGAACCAGTCACGCCATTCGGCGCGCAGCTTCTCCCGGCCCCTCGGTTTGGGCGGCGGTGGCGGCCCGCCCGCGAACCGGTGCGCGAACCGCACGTCGGCCCACTTGATCATCGAATGCCCGAACACCACGCTGAAGCCCAGGTACACCGCGGCGAGGCCGTGCACGAAGTTCGCCGTGGCCCCGTTGCGCAGATCGATGACGGTCGCGACTAGCACGACGATGTCGATCACCGGGGTCAGGAGCAGCAGCGCGACACCGGTGCGCTTGAGCTTGAGCGGATAGCGGGCCACGAGGCCGGCGAGGATGGCGACCCAGAAACCGATCTCCCCGCCGGCGATCACGGCCGCCATCGGGTTTTCCGCGATGAAGTCCCAGATCTTGTTCACGAGCCGAGTCTGTCCCGGGAGACGGCGAGTCCGCGTCGGCGTACGGCACGAGATCACCGTCATCAGTTCGTAGGACCCCGTGGCGGGTGCCGGTGTGCTGGGATGGAACGGTGCCCACGTTCGTCCCGCGCCTGAACCACCTCGCCGAATGGAAACAGGACCTCGTCATCGCCTTCGGCACCTGGGTCCTCGGCGTGCTGGTCTATCTCAGCGGGATGCACGTGCTGCTCAACGGCAAGGACGACACGCCACTGTGGATCCGGCTGACCGAGCTGACCGTGTTGTGCCTCCTGCAACTGCTGCGCCGCAAAGTCCCTTTCGGACTGCTGTGCGGGCTCGTCGTCCTCGCCGTGGACATCGCGTTCGGTCCCTCGCTGCCGATCTTCGTCATCTTCACCGACTTCCTCTACGCGACGACGCTGTACGGCTCACGACGTGTCAGCCGGGTGATGATCGGCGTCGCCGCGGTCGGGACGCTCGCGGCGGTCTGCCTGGCGCTCCTCTTCTCCGCACAGTGGCGTACGGCGATCCTCGTCGCGTTCGCGTTCCTGCCGTTCCTGGTCACCCCGGTGTGGTGGGCGGCGAACGTCCGTCAGCAGCGGGACATCGCCCACAACGAGCGGGCGAACGCGGTCCAGCTGGCCACGATCGGCGAGCTGGACCGGAAGGCCGCCGTGGCCGGGGAACGGTCGAAGATGGCGCGGGATCTGCACGACGTCATCGCCGGGCATCTCTCGGCGATCGCGATCCAGTCCGAAGCCGCGCTGTCGATGGCCACCGCCGACCCGAAGCTGTCCAGGAAGGTGCTGGAATCGGTGCGGGAGAACAGTGTCAGCGCGCTGGAGGAGATGCGCGCGATGATCGGGCTGCTGCGCGCGGACACCGAGATCGAGCCGACCGCGCCCGCCCGGCTGGCCGAACTGTCCAAACTGGTCGAATCGGCGCGGGCGAGCGGGCTGGCGGTCGAGCTCGGCGCGGTGCCGGACCGGTCGGCCGAGCTGCCCGCCGCGGTCGACCTCACCGCGTACCGGATCGCGCAGGAGGCGCTGACCAACGCGATGAAACACGCTCCCGGCGGGCGGGCCGTCCTCGACATCCGGTCGAGCGGCGGCATACTCACCGTCGAGGTGCGCAACGATCTTCAGCCGGGCCGCTCCGGCGACGGCGGGACCGGCCTCGGCCTGCTGAACATGCGGGAACGCGCCGCCGCGGTGGGCGGCACCTTCACCGCCGGGCCGTCCGGCGGTCGCTGGCTGGTCCGCGCCGAACTGCCTCTGGAGGGGTCTTGAGCGACGGGAACATCAGGGTGCTGGTCGCCGACGACCACGGCGCGATCCGTGCCGGGCTGATGATGATCCTCGGCAACGCCGAGGGCATCGAGGTGGTCGGCGAGGCCGCGGACGGCGCCATCGCCGTCCGCCAGGCGAAGGCGCTGAAGCCGGACGTCGTGCTGATGGACGTGCGGATGCCCGGGGTCGACGGCATCGCGGCCACGCGGGAACTGACCGCGGAGGGGTTGTGCGAGGTCCTCGTGCTCACCACCTTCGATCTCGACGAGTACGTCCACGCCGCGCTGCGGGCGGGCGCGGCCGGGTTCCTGCTGAAGTCGGTGGAGGCGTCGCGGCTGATCGAGGCGGTGAAGCTGGTCGCGGCGGGCGAAGGAGTGCTCGCGCCGCAGGTCACGCGGAAGCTGATCGCCGCGTTCGCCGCCGGGACCCGCGAACCTTCCGCCGTCCCCGCCGGGCTCGAAGACCTGACCGAACGCGAACGCGAAGTGCTGGCGTGCCTGGGCGGCGGCCTGTCCAACGCGCAGATCGGGACGCGGCTGCACATCGGCGAGACCACGGTGAAGACACACGTCTCCCGGGTGCTGACGAAACTGGGGCTGCGGTCACGCGTGCAGGCGGCGATCCTGGCGCAGGAGAACGGTGTCGTGCTGGAGGGCTGAGCTCCCTTCCTGTCCGGGCGGTTCCGTTGTTGTCGCGCGTGGGCTGAAGGCTCCCTTCACCGCGTCTGATGCGGCGAAAGCTCCCTTCGCCTCCGCCGGATACGGGTCGTGAGTGGCGTTTCGGGTTTGAGCCAACCGCCGGCGTGAGCGAAGGCGTAACTCGCGTGATCAGGGACGTGACTCGCGTGACTGGACGCCGCACTCGGTGTTCCGCCGCTGATCACGCGAGTTCCGGCTTCAATCACGCGAGTTCCGGCTTTGATCACGTGAGTGCGGTTTCACGACCAGCTGGACCGCTCCCACCGATCTGCGAGGTGGGCGGCGATCTTCTAGCGTGACCCTTCATGCGGCGAACTCTGGACGTGGACGAGGTCCTGAAACGGCAGGATTCCGGTGAGCTGAAACGCCGCCTGCACGGGCGCGACCTGATCGGGTTCGGGGTCGGCATCATCATCGGCACCGGGATCTTCACCCTCGCCGGGGTCGAGGCGAAGACCCACGCGGGCCCGTCGGTGACGCTGTCGTTCGTGCTCGGCGCGGTCGTGGCCGGGATGGCCGCCCTCTGTTACGCCGAACTCGCCTCCAGCGTGCCGACGGCCGGAAGCGCCTACACCTACGCCTTCGCCACCCTCGGCGAGACCTTCGCCTGGATCATCGGCTGGGATCTGCTGCTCGAATTCGCCCTCGGCGCGGCCGTCGTGTCCCGCGGCTGGTCCGGCTACCTCGCGAATCTGATGGGGCTCTCCCCCGACTGGTTCGGCGAAGACGCGAAGGTGAACATAGGCGCGGTCGTGATCATCGCCGTGCTGACCGTGATCGCCGTCCTCGGCATCAAGGAGTCGGCGCGGGTGACGAATCTGCTCGTGCTGGTCAAGGTCGCGGTGTGCGTGCTGATCCTCGCGGTCGGCGTGTTCTACATCCGCGGCGAGAACCTCACGCCGTTCATCCCGGCCGCGCAGCCGCCGACGGAGACCGCCGGGACACTGCATCAGCCGATCGTGCAAGCCGTGCTCGGGCTCGAACAGTCCGTCTACGGCATCGCCGGGATGGTGACCGCCGCGGCCGTCGTCTTCTTCGCCTACACCGGTTTCGAGGCGCTCGCCAACCTCGGCGAGGAGACCGTGAACCCGAAACGCGATCTGCGGGTCGGCATCCTCGGCGCGCTCGGCGTCTGCGCGCTGCTCTACATCGGGGTCTCGCTGGTGCTGACCGGGATGGTGCCGTTCGCCGAGATCGACGCGGGCGCCCCGCTCGCCGACGCCTTCGACCGGGTCGGCCAGCACTGGGTGGGCGCGCTGATCTCGCTCGGCGCCGTCACCGGGCTGACGTCGGTGATGATGGTGGAGCTGGTGACGATCGGCCGGATCGGCTTCGCGATGGGCCGCGACGGCCTGCTGCCGAAGAAGTTCGGCACGGCGCATCCGCGCTGGGGCACCCCGCACCGGATGACCATCGCCGGCGCGGTGCTGATCGCGGCGCTGGCCGCGTTCGTCCCGATCTCCGAACTCGCCGACATGGTCAGCATCGGCGCCCTGTCGGCGATGATCATCGTCGCGCTGGCCGTCCCGGTGCTGCGCAAACGACGGCCGGACCTGGAACGCCCGTTCACCGTGCCGTTCTCGCCGTATCTGCCCATCGTGGCGGCGCTGGCGTGCTTCTACCTGATGCTGAACCTCGACGTGATGACGTGGCTGCGGTTCGCCGCGTGGCTGGGCCTCGGCATGCTGATCTATCTCTTCTACGGGCGCAAGCATTCCCGCTTCGCGAAGGACGAACTCAGCTCCACAGACCGGCCGTCGTGATCGCGGCGGCGGCGGCCTCGGTGTCGCCGTCGTCCACCACGACCAGCATCCGCTTCAGCGCCGCGGCCATCCATTCCACCGGCTGGTCGTGCAAACCGTTGTCCCCCAAGGACGGATAACCGTCCATAATGGACACCAGGGTGCCTTCGGCGCCGATCCGCATCCCGGCGGCCAGCACGTGATGCCCGGCGGGCGGACGCCAGCGCGACGACCACAGCGGCGGGATCCCGGTGTCGAGATAGTCGAGCAGCGCTCGCGCCGGGGTGTCGTGCGCGCCGAATTCGCCCGCGTCGACCTCCGCGATCAACGCGACCCTCGGCAGCCGCCACAGCGCGGCCAGGAGCATGAACAACGAATGCGGAGCCCAGTTCCCGGTGGCGGGCACGGCGACGAGCCGTCCGCCCGACAGCGTTTCGATCGCCCGCGCAAGGCCTTCGTGTGTGGTGCCGGACAGGGCCGCGACCTCGTCCTGGCCCGCGACGTCGAAACCCGCCGCGCGGAGGGCGGCCAGCGCGGTGAACGGCCCGGCTAGCCCGTCCCGCTGCGGGAGTTCGGCCCGCGCGACGGCGACGAGGTGCTCGCCCCCTGGCAGCCAGCGGCGATCGGACAGCCCCGTCCGGTCGCCGTCGATTCCGGACGACATCAGTCTTCGAACGTCCACGACTGCATGATGAACGGCCCGTCGTTCGACGCACCGGCCGAGGTGTAGGTCGCCAGCGCGGCCTGGTTGTCCGTTTCGACCCCGACCCACATCCCACGGCAGCCGCGCTCCCGCGCGATACCGGCCAGCGCGTCGACGAGGTCACGGCCGATCCCGCGCCGCTGGTAGTCGGGGCTGACGTCGAGTTCGTTGAGGAACATCTCGGTGCCCTTGTCCGGATGCGTCACCTCGGTACCGGTGATCATCCCCACCGGTTCGCCGTCCTCGTAGGCGACGAGGAGGTGGTTCTCCTCCCCCGCGAGGAACTTCTCGGACGCCTCCCGTTGCGCGGGGCCGTCGAACAGGTGCTGAGCGGCGACGACCTCCTCGACGGTGCCCGCCCGCCGGATCTCGGCCACGTGTCCTCCCGGTGCTGAAAGCGCCACAGACCGCTCAGTATCCCGCTCAGAGGGGCGCCGAGTCATCACGTTTCCCCGGAGAGCGCAGCGCCACCCCGGCGACGACGGCCAGCGTGCCGAGGGCCTCGGGCAGGGCCGGGACCTGACGGAGCCAGAGGAAGCCGATCACGCCCGCCGTGACCGGCAGCAACGCGAGCAGCAGCGCGAACCGCGCCTGCCCGGCCTTGCGCAGGACCACTTGGTCGAGCGCGTACGGCACGACGGTCGAGAGCACCCCCACCCCGACACCGAGCAGCAGCAAACGTGGCGAACCCCACACCGCCCCGGTGCCGAGCGCCAGCGGCGACAGCACCACGGTGCCGACCGCGAAGCCGACGGCCAGCCCGTCGATCCCGTTCCCGCCGACCGCGACACGCTTCCCGAGCAGGATGTACCCGGCCCAGGCGGCCGCCGCGCCGAGGGCGAACAGCACGCCGAGCAGGCTGCCTTCGAGCCGCACGTCCGCGATGGCGACCACCCCGGCCACCACCAGCAGCAGCGCGAGGACGTCGCGCCGGGTCCGCGAGCCGAACGCGGCGACCACCACGGGCCCGGCGAACTCGAGGGCGACCGCGGTGCCCAGCGGCAGCCGCGCGATCGCCTCGTAGAACAGCACGTTCATCCCGGCGGTGACGACGCCGAAGGCGCCCGCGAGCAGGAACGTGCGGCCGGTCCACGCCGAGCGGGGTGGCCTGCGCCACGCGAGGAGGACCACGGCCGCCCCGAGACAGCGGAGCCAGGCCACCCCCGCGGGGGAGGCGACCGAAAAGAGACCTACGGCGACGGCCGCACCGGCGTACATCGAAATTCCGCTGAGAACGAACAAGACCGGCGCAGGCACGCTCGCGACACGGTTCCGGACGACTGCGATTCCCACCCCTGCATGGTGCCTGACGTGGGAAAAGAGCCTTCGGCGGGGAGTCTTCTCCCACGTTGCGTGATTACGCTACGGCATCCGAGGTAATTACCAGTGACAAATGAGACACCCGCACGGGAACACTTGCGGGCCGCCGAACGTCTGGAAGAGTGGAAGCACGAACACGGCGGAGCCGGGAACGAACGTTGCCGGCATCAGTGCCGAAGTGGTCGTAGCTGGATCGATGGCACCGGGCCACCGGTGCCGGGACGGAGGGAGACTCCAATGACTTCACCGACGCTCACCCGCCCCGAACTGACCGCTGCCGACCGATGCGACCGGTGTGGAGCTGCAGCCCAGGTTCGAGCCATTCTCAGCACCGGTGGCGAGTTGCTCTTCTGTGGTCACCACGCCCGCGCACACGAGACGAAGCTCAAGGAAATGTCCGCGGACATTCAGCGGTAGCCCACCAGTCCACGACCACCGGCGGCCGGCTACTCCCCTCGGGGAGAGAGCCGGCCGCCCTGTTTTTGTCCTTCAAAAACATACAGACAGCATGTATGTTGATGCCATGACGACCAGCGACCTGCTCGGCGAAGCACACGTGGTGGATCTCGGCGACGCCCGCCTCCGCTATCGCGACCGCGGCGACGGCCCTCCCGTGGTCTTCGTGCACGGCCTGCTGACCAACGGCCTGCTCTGGCGCAAGGTGGCGCCCGCGGTCGCCGGCGCCGGCTTCCGCTGCCTGACCCCGGACTGGCCGCTGGGTTCGCACGAGATCCCGGTCCCCCACGCCGAGCTGAGCCCGCCCGGGGTCGCGGCGCTCATCGCGCGGTTCCTCGAAGCGCTCGACCTGACCGACGTCACCGTGGTCGCGAACGACACCGGCGGCGCGCTGACGCAACTGCTCATGACCACGAACCCGGAGCGGGTGGGCCGGGTCGTGCTGACCCCGTCGGACTGCTTCGAGCGCTTCCTGCCGCCGTTGTTCGCGGGGCTGAGCCCGCTGGCGCGGATCCCCGGCGGCGTCGGGCTGGTGACCGCGGCGCTGCGCTGGCGGTGGCTCCTGAAGGCGACGGACTTCCTCTGGCTGGCCAAGCACCCGGTGCCGGACCACATCCTCGACGCGTACCTGCTGCCCAGCCGCCGGAGCGCGGAGATCCGCGACGATCTGCGCCGGTTCCTGGCGAGCGTCCACCACCGCTACACCCTGACCGCCGCCGAGCGGCTCCCCGCCTTCACCAAGCCCGTGCTGCTGGCCTGGACGCCCGAAGACCGGCACTTCCCGTTGTGGGTGGGCCGCAAGCTCGCCGGGGTCCTGCCGAACGCCGAACTGAAGACGATCGAGGACTCCTACGCCTTCGTGCCGGAGGACCAGCCGGAGCGGCTGAGCGGCATGATGGTGGAATTCCTGCGTGCCCACGCCACGACGTAGCCAGACCGAACGCTCGCAGTCGACGCAGGCCGCGTTGATCACGGCGGCGCGGACACTGTTCGCCGAACAGGGTTACGCCGCCGTTCCCGCCGACGAGATCGTCCGGGCGGCAGGCGTCACCCGCGGCGCGCTGTACCACCACTTCGGGGACAAACAGGGGCTGTTCCGCGCGGTGATCGAGCAGATCGAAACGGAGATCACCGAGGAGCTGAAGACCGTCCTGGCTGCCGCGGCCGCCCCGTGGACGGGGGCGCTCGGGGTGCTGAGCCGGTTCCTGGACCTGTGCCTGCGGCCCGAGGTGGTGCGGATCGCGCTCACCGACGCGGTCTCCGTCCTCGGCTGGCAGGAATGGCGTGAGCTGGAGGCCCGGTACGGGCTGGGCCTGATCACGGAGATCCTGGAGTCCGCCGCGGCGGACGGGCTGCTGATCGACGCGCCCATCCCGGAGCTGGCGCAGCTGGCGCTGAGTGCCTGCGCGGAGGCGGCGCTGATGATCGCGCACGCCGAAGACCGCGAAGCCGCGAAGGAGAAGTCCCTGGCCGCCCTGGTGGCCCTGCTGTCCGGCCTCCTGAAAGAACGCGTTTAGTCCTCTGGATGCGGTCCTTGCGTGTGCAAGTACCGCATCCAGAGGACTAAACGCGAGCTAGACGGTGTCCAAAATCATTTCGAACGCCGCCTCGGCCGCTCCGAGCAGCTTCACGTCCGCCCCGAGAGCGGAGCTCACGATCTGAGTCCCGCCCACGGCCCGGCTGACCAGGCTCCGCCGCCGGACCTCGGCCGCCACCGACTTCACGACCGAATCCGGCAGCACGGTGAGCAGATCGCCCAGCACCACCAGCTGCGGGCCGAGCAGGTTGACGACGTTCACCAGGCCCAGCGTCAGCCATTCCGCGAACTCCGACAGCCGCTCCTCGGCCGCGTGCGGATCCCGGCCCAGCTCGCGCAGTTCGAACAGGATCGCCCCGCGCGGGGTGTCCTCGGGCAGTTCGAGCGCGCGGCACAGCGCCGCCTCGCCGACCTCGGTCTCCCAGCAGCCGCTGGACCCGCAGTAGCAGGGACGGCCGCCCGGCCGGATCGCCATGTGCCCGATCTCGCCGACGTAGCCGGCGCCGCCGCGCAGCGACGAGCCGTCCGCGATGATCCCTCCCCCGACCCCGACGTCGGCGGAGACGTACACGGCGTCCGACGAGCCCCGCGCGGCGCCGCGCAGGTGTTCGGCGATGGCGCCCAGTTCGGCGTCGTTGCCGACCAGGACGGGAATACGCAGCACACCGCCGAGCCGTTCCCCGAGCGCCACGTCGGTCCAGCGCAGGTTGGGCGCCTCGTGGACGTGCCCGTCGGCCCGGCGGACGACGCCGGGCACGGACACGCCCGCGGCGATCGGCTGGACACCCAGGTCGCCCGCCAGGACGGTGGTCGACTCGATCACGTGCGTGATCACCTCGTCGGCCTCCCGCGTCCGGCCGTGCAGGTTCCAGCTGTTGCGCCCGAGGATCTGGCCGCCGAACCCGACGAGCGCGATCGCCACGTGTTCGACCTGGAGATCGACCGCGAGCACCACCGCCGCGTGCGGCTGCGGCAGGACCAGGAGCGAGGGACGGCCCGCCCCTCGTCCCGGCCTCGGGACCCGCTCCTCGACGACCCCCGCTTCCGCGAGGCCGTCGACGAGGGTCTTGATGGTGCTGCGGTTGAGCCCCAGCTCGGTGGCCAGCGTCGCCCTGGTGCTCGGGCCGCTGACGTGCAGCAACCGGAGCAAGGTCGTGCGGTTGTGCCTGCGCACCTCGTCTGGTCGTGCAACGGGTGTGCTGGTCACGGGCTTCATCATTCCATGCGGACTCAGCGCGGCGACGCAGCCGCGCGGCGACGGGACAGCGCGTCCACCGTGGCCGCGAGAAGCAGCACCAGACCGGTGACGATGTTGACCACCGCCGCCGACTGCTTCAGCAGGCCCAGCGCGTTCTCGACGACCGCCAGCACGAGACCACCGATCACCGCGTCGACGACCCGGCCCTTGCCGCCGAACAGCGACGTACCACCGATGACGGCGGCGCCGACCGCGAACAGCAGCGTGTTGAGGCCACCGGCCTGCGGGTCGACGGAACCGACCTTCGACGAGTAGACGATCGCGCCGACCGCCGCCACCGCCGAGCAGATGACGAACACCGAGGCCCGGATCTTCTCGACGTTGATACCGGCGCGGCGGGCCGCCTCGCGGTTGCCGCCGACGGCGTAGATGTGGCGGCCGTACTGCGTGCGGTTGAGCACGTAGGTGCCGAGCACCAGCAGGCCGAGCACGATCGGCACGACGTACGGGACACCGGAGATGACGATGTTCGGGTTCGGCGCGCGGTTCAGCGTGAGCAGGTAGGTCGCGATCGCGGCGACCACGCCGATCGCGCCGACCTTGAACAGCACCATCGGCGTCGGCTGGGTGACCAGGCCGCGCTTGAGCCGCGAGAAGTGCTGTCCCAGTGTCACGGCGGCGAAACCACCGGCGGCGATCAGGAACAGGATCCAGCTGCCCACAGTGGACAGATTGCCGTTGGCGACCTTGAACAGCACATCGGAGGTGCTGATACCGAGCGTGCCGCCCTCACCGATGAACTGGAGGATGACGCCCTGCCAGGCGAGGAAGAGCGCCAGCGTCACGACGAACGAGGGCATGCCGATCTTCGAGACGAGGAAGCCGGTGAGGACACCGATCGCGCCGCCGACGGAGATCGCGAGCAGCATCTCGATCCACGCGTTGGCCGCGGTTCCCGACAGCACGAGCGCGATGGCGAGCACGGCGAACCCGACGCCCGCCCAGATCCGCAGGATCACGCCGAGCAGCGCGGCGATGGCGAGCACGACGAGGAAGGCGATGAACACGCCGTTCCCCATACCGCCCAAAAGGTTTCCGTTGCGGACGTAGTGCATCGCCAGCACCGCGGCGGTGACGCCGGAGGCCGTACCGGCGGAGAGGTCGATCTCGCCGAGCAGCAGCACGAACACGATGCCCATCGCGATGATCGCCTTGCCGGCGCCCTGGGCCATCAGGTTCGCGATGTTGTTCATCGTCAGGAAGGTGTCCGACAGTGACGCGAACACGATCACCAGCACGAGCAGGCCGAGCAGCGCCGGGAGCGAACCCAGCTGTCCGGCCTTGAGCCGGGAGAAGTAGTCGCCGACGGCTTCGCGCGTCGACATCGATGTCGTGTCGATGCCGAAGTCCGTGATGGCCGCCGACGGGTTGAGCGCGGCGGCCGCCGACTTGCCCCCCTCCGGCGAGGCGGGCTTTGCAGGTGTCTCAGTCATTTCCGGTTCTTTCTCGCCTCGGATCAGAGGACGGCGGCTTCGGGGCGGGCAAGGCCGAGGTCGCCGGAGCGACCGGCGGTGATCAGTTCCACGACCTGGCCGTGGGTGACGTCCTTGGTGTGCACCTCGGCGACGAGACGGCCGAGGTAGAGCACGGCGATCCGGTCGGCGACCTCGAAGACGTCGGCCATGTTGTGGCTGATCAGCACCACACCGAGGCCCTGTTCGGCGAGGCGGCGGACGAGGTCGAGCACCTGCCGGGTCTGCGCGACACCGAGCGCGGCGGTGGGCTCGTCGAGCAGGACGACCTTCGAGTCCCACAGCACGGATTTCGCGATCGCGACGGTCTGCCGCTGCCCGCCCGAGAGGGCGGAAACGGGCGTGCGGACCGATTTCACGGTGCGGACCGAAAGCGAAGCGAGCGTCTCGCGGGCGGCCTTCTCCATGCTGGCCTCGTCGAGCAGCCATTTGCTGCCGCGTTCCCGGCCGAGGAACATGTTCTGCACGATGTCGAGGTTCTCGGCGAGCGCGAGGTCCTGGTACACGACCTCGATGCCCAGGTCCGCGGCGTCGCGCGGGCCGTGGATGTTCACCTGCTTGCCCTGGAACGTCACCGTTCCCGAGTCGTAGCCGTGGATCCCGGCGATCGACTTGACCAAAGTGGACTTACCGGCACCGTTGTCGCCGACCAGCGCGGTGACCTCGCCGGCGCGCACGTTGAAGTCCACGTCGTGCAGGACGTGGACCGGCCCGAAGCTCTTGTTGAGCTGCTTCAGTTCGAGGATGGGTTCACTCATGGGGGTTCTCCCGGCTGGGTACCGGGCCGGTGCGCTCCGTCGGGGGAACGCACCGGCCCGGTCGTCTGGATTTAACGGGTCAGGAGATACCGAGCTGCGTGCACGCCGCGGCCAGGTCGCCGCCGCAGATCTCGGCGGCCTTGACGTAGCCCTGCGTCACGACCTCCTTGACGCCGTCCTTGGTGGTCAGCTTCGGCTCGAGGAGCACGGACTTGACCTCGCGGTTGCCCTTCGGGTCCTTCGCCTTGCCGGTGGCCAGCGCGTCGGCGCCCGCCTTGTCGCCCTTGGCCAGCAGGACGGCGAGCTTCGCCGCGGCCTCGGCCTCTTCCTTGATGGGCTTGAAGACGGTCATGTACTGGTCGCCGCGCAGGATGGCCATGAGGCCGTCCGCGGTGGCGTCCTGGCCGGTGACCGGGACCTTGCCGTTGAGGCCGTTCTTCTTCAGCACGGTGATGACCGCGCCGGCGAGACCGTCGTTCGCGGCGACGACGCCGTCGACCTTGCCCTTGTTGTCGGTCAGGATCTGCTCGAAGGTCTGGCCGCCCTTCTGGTTGTCCCAGTTGTCGATGGCCTGCTCGCGCACGAGCTTCAAATCGCCGCTGGCGAACTTCGGCTGCAGGACGGACTTCTGGCCGTTGGCGAACAGCGTCGCGTTGTTGTCGGTCGGGGCACCCTCGATCATGACGACCTCGGCGCCCTTCTTGTCCTTCAGCGCGTCGGCGAGGCCCTGGCCCTGGAGCTGGCCGACCTTCTCGTTGTCGAACGAGACGTAGTAGTCGGAGCTGCCGCCGAGGTTGAGGCGGTCGTAGTCGATCGTCGGGATGCCCGCGGCCTGCGCCTTCTTGGCGACGGCCGAGCCGACCTCGCCGTTGATCGCGGCGATGATCAGGACCTTGACGTTCTGCGCGATCATGCCGTCGGCCAGCGTGGTGAACTTCTGGACGTCGCCCTGGGCGTTCTGGACGTCGGCGTCGAAGCCCGCGTCCTTGAGCGCCTTGGTCAGGAAGGGCTTGTCGAAGGACTCCCAGCGGGCGGAGGTGGCGGTCTCCGGCAGGATGACGCCGACCTTGCCACCGGCGGCGGCGCCGCCCGGGGCGGGGGCGGACTGCGAGGAGTTGCCGCTGCCGGAGTCGGCGGTGTTGGCGCCACAGGCGGAAAGCACCAGGCCGGCGCCCACCGTCGCGGCGAGGAGGGTAAGGGTTCTGCTGCGCATCCTCGTTCCTTCCGGATCTTGCTCGCGGGCGGCGATCCTCGAGGACCGGTCGCACCATCGCGCATATGTTGTGGGCGACAACATATGCCGCCGAACGGGTTTCGCGGAAGACGGCTGAATCGATTAAGCCTCATCAAATGGACACGGTTTGGCAACGTGGCCGTAGCAAGGCGTATGAAGTCTAGGTGCGCTGACGGTGTGACCGCCACCACTCACTCAGCGTGATCGGCGCAGCTCCGGTTCTCCGCCCCGAACGCTATGAACGGTCCGTTCCTTGCAAATTTTGCAAGGAACGGACCGTTCATAGCGCTTGGTTACGGGGCGGTCACCAAGAACGCAGGGTGACGATCCGCTCTTCCAGCTGCTCCACCGAAGCCATCGCCGTCGGCGGCCCGCCGCACACCCGGCGCAGTTCGTTGTGGATCGCGCCGTGCGGCTTCTTCGTGCGGTGGTGGTGCACGCCCACCAGCGCGTTCAGCTCCTTGCGCAGGCTGCCGAGCCGCTCGCTGACCGACTGCGGCCGCGCGACCGGCGCCGCCTCCTCGGCCTTCGGCTTGCGCCGCTTCTCGTCGGAGAGCTGCTCCTCCTGCCGCTTCCGCAGCAGGGCGCGGACCTGGTCCGGTTCGAGCAGCCCCGGCAGGCCGAGGTACTCCTGCTCCTCGTCGGAACCGGAGAACACCGCGGTGCCGAACGAGTTGCCGTCGTAGATCACCTGGTCGAGCTCGGCGGAGGCACCCAGCGAGGTGAACGCCTTCTCCTCCTCGCCCGGCTCGTCCTCGGTGCGGTTGGCCTGGGCCAGGAGCTCGTCGTCCCAGCCCTCCTTCTCGCGGTGCGGCTTGCCGAGGACGTGGTCGCGCTGCGCCTCCAGCTCGCTGGCCAGTTCCAGCAGCACCGGCACGCTCGGCAGGAAGACCGAAGCCGTCTCACCGGGTTTGCGCGAACGCACGTACCGGCCGATGGCCTGCGCGAAGAACAGCGGGGTCGACGCGCTCGTGGCGTACACACCGACCGCCAGGCGCGGGACGTCGACTCCTTCGGACACCATCCGGACCGCGACCAGCCAGCGGTCCGTCGAATCCGAGAACTCCTTGATCCGCCCCGAAGCCTTGGGGTCGTCGGAGAGGACGACCGTCGGGTTCTGGCCGGAGATGCGCTGCAGGATCTTGGCGTACGCGCGCGCCGAATCCTGGTCGGTGGCGATCACCAGACCGCCCGCGTCCGGGATGCCGTTGGCGCGAAGCTGCGCGAGACGCGTGTCCGCGGCCTGCAGCACCGAAGGGATCCATTCGCCCGCCGGGTCGAGCGCCGTACGCCAGGCCCGCGCGTTCTGCTCGGCGGTCAGCGGCTCGCCGAGCCGCGCGGTGAACTCCTCCCCCGCGCTCGTGCGCCAGGAGGCCTCACCGGAGTAGGCGAGGAAGACGACCGGCCGGACCACGCCGTCGGCGAGCGCGTCGGCGTAGCCGTAGGCATGGTCGGCCTTGCTGCGCTGGAAACCCGAGCCGTCGGCCTCGTAGGTGACGAACGGGATCGGCGAGTCGTCGCTGCGGAACGGCGTCCCGGTGAGCGCCAGACGGCGGACGGCGGGGGTGAACGCCTCACGGATCGCGTCGCCCCACGATTTCGCGTCGCCGCCGTGGTGGATCTCGTCGAGGATGACCAGGGTCTTGCGGTTCTCGGTGCGCACGCGGTGCAGTGACGGATGCGCGGCGACCTGCGCGTAGGTCACCGCGACACCTTGGTAGTCACGCGAGGTGACGCCGGTGCCGTTGCGGAAGTTCGAGTCGATCGCGATACCGGCGGCCGCGGCCGAGGCGGCCCACTGGTGCTTGAGGTGCTCGGTCGGCGCGACGATGGTGATCCGCTCGACGGTCCGGTCGCTCAGCAGCTCGGCGGCGATCCGGAGACCGAACACCGTCTTGCCCGCGCCCGGCGTCGCCACGGCCAGGAAGTCCTGCGGTTTCTTCGTGAGGTACTTCGTCAGCGCTCGCCGCTGCCAGGCACGCAGCGGGCGGGCCGTGCTGTCCTTCGCCGCGGGAGGCGCGCCCAGCTCGCCTCGATCGCGCTCAACGGTTTCCGACATGCAGGTCCCCCTCCTCCCTCATCCGAAACGCCTGGTCATCCACCCTGACACAAGCGAAAACCCCCACTTGGGTATCCGGCCGCGACGCCGGCGCCTGAGGTGAGGGCACTCCGGTGAGCCTACCTTCCAGCCCCGTGGAACGCCGGAAGCGCCACCCCCGTTGTCGGTTTACTCACCCGAAAACCCAGGGGTGGCGAGCCGAATGGCGCGGCATGGACCATGCTGGACACCGTCAAGGGCGCTCGGCGCCGGCGGAGGAGCTGCATGAGCGAGGAGAACGGCCGTCCCGACACGGCCGCCGAGGTCGCGAAGGGCCGCAGGGGGCCGTTGCGCCTGCTCAGCCGCACGCTCAGCAAGGCGTGGGACGGCAACATCTTCTCCGAGGCCGCCGAAGCCGCCTTCTGGCAGACGTTGTCCCTCCCCCCGCTGTTGCTCGGTCTCCTCGGTTGCCTCGGCTTCGTCGGCGACTGGTTCGGCCAGGAGGTCGTGACCGCCGTCCACGACCGGATCATCACCTTCAGCAAGACGATCTTCAGCGACAACGCCGTCCACGACATCATCGAGCCGACGGTCAACAGCATCCTCACCGTCGGCAAGGGCGAGATCGTCTCCGTCGGCTTCCTGATCTCCCTGTGGGCCGGTTCGTCGGCGATGTCGTCGTTCGTCGACGCGATCACCGTGGCGCACGACCAGTACGGCGTCCGCAACGACGTCTGGCAGCGGATCTTCGCGCTGCTGCTGTACCTGGCCGGGCTGGTCATCCTGGTGGTCGGGCTGCCGCTGCTGGCGATCGGGCCGGACCTGCTCCCCCAGTTCTTCCCCACCGACTGGCGCGGCACGGTGTCGTACTGGGTCGGCACGCTGTACTACCCGGTGCTGGCCGTGATGATCGTGCTGGCGCTGACGACGCTGTACAAGCTGGCGCTGCCGCGCCGTCTGCCGTGGCACCGCGGGCTGCCGGGCGCGATGCTCGCCATGGTCGTGTTCCTGCTCTCCAGTATCGGGCTGCGGATCTACCTGAACTGGATCACCAAGACCGGCTACACCTACGGCGCGCTCGCCGCGCCGATCGCGTTCCTGTTGCTGATGTTCTTCATCGGGCTCGCGGTGGTCGGCGGCGCGTACTTCAACAGCGCGATCCAGGAACTGTGGCCCGCCAAGGCGACGAAACGCCAGCGCCGGAAATGGCGGCGGCTGGAAATGGAACGCGCCAGCGAACGGATCCGTGCCGAAGAGGGCCGCAAACTGTGGGAACGGACGACCGTCCCGCTCCGCCGTCCCCGCCAGAACGGCGAGACCGAATCAGAACAATCGGTGAACGAAGAAACGCAGAGCGAAGCCGATCAGGTGACCGAACGGCAAAATTGAGGCCGGTCTGAGCAGGACCTCATCCCGAAGTCGTACTCCGATTCCACCCGTGGTGTGAATCCAGTCCACCCCCCGCCGTGAAAAGCTCGCGGTAATCCGCACGTTCCCGAGCTGTCTTCCTGGGGGATCCCGTCATGTCCACGCTGGCCAGACTGAGCCTGCGCAACCGAAGTCTCATCGGGCTGCTCGCCCTGGTGGTGATCGGCTTCGGCGCCTTCGCCCTGCCGCAGCTTAAGCAGCAACTGTTCCCGTCACTGCAGTTCCCGCAGGCGCAGGTCATCACGCCGTACGCGGGCGCGTCGCCGGACGCGGTCGACCGTCAGGTCACCGAGCCGCTCGAAGGCGGGCTGCAGGGTTTGAAGGGGCTCGAAGAGCTGAGCTCGACGTCGTCGGAGGGGCTGTCGCGGATCACCGCGCAGTTCGAGTTCGGCACGGACATCGACGCGGCCGTCGGGCAGATCCAGCGCGTCATCGACGGGCTCAAGACCCGGCTGCCGCAGAACAGCGAGCCGACGGTGTCCGCGGGGTCCACCGACGATCTCCCGGTCGTGCTGCTGGCCGCCGGCACCACCGGTGACCCGCAGGCGCTCGCGCCCGCGCTGACCGGGGAGGTCGCGCCGGAACTGCGCAAGATCGACGGCGTCCGCGAGGTCGACGTGACCGGTGCGCGGCAGCCGCGGGTCACCATCGCGCTGGACTACGCGAAGCTGGCGGCCGCGGGGGTCGACCCGGCGTCGATCGCCACCACGCTGCAGACCGCCGGTGCCGCCGTCCCGGCCGGGACGCTGACCGAAGGCGACAAGACGCTCACCGTCCAGGTCGGCGGCGGACCGACCACAGTGGACACGATCAAGAACCTGTACCTGACACCGGCTTCGCGTCCCGGGGCGCCGGCGGGCAAACCGGTGAAGCTCGGTGATGTCGCGGACGTCCAGGCGGGCTTCGCGCCGCCGACGTCGATCACGCGCACGAACGGCAAGCCGAGTCTCGGGCTCTCGATCACCATGGTGGAGAACGGGAACGCGGTCGCGATCTCGGAGGCGGTGCGGGACAAGCTGCCCGAGTTGTCGAAGAAGATCGGCGCCGAGATGAGCGTCGTGTTCGACCAGGGCACCCCGGTCAAGGACGCGATCAGCGGCCTGACCACCGAAGGCCTGCTGGGGCTGGCGTTCGCGGTCGTGGTGATCCTGCTGTTCCTGATGTCGGTGCGCTCGACCCTGGTGACGGCGGTGTCGATCCCGCTTTCGGTGGTCGTGGCGCTGCTGGCGTTGTGGACGGGTGATCTTTCGCTGAACCTGCTCACCCTCGGCGCGCTCACCATCGCCATCGGGCGGGTGGTCGACGACTCGATCGTGGTGCTGGAGAACATCAAACGACATCTGGCCTACGGCGAGGAGAAGGAGCGCGCGGTCCTCGACGGCGTGCGCGAGGTCGCGGGTGCCGTGACGTCGTCCACCCTCACCACGGTCGCGGTGTTCCTGCCGATCGCCTTCGTCGGCGGATTCGTCGGCGAGCTGTTCTCGCCGTTCGCGATCACGGTCACCGTGGCGCTGCTGGCGTCGCTGCTCGTGTCGCTGACGATCGTGCCGGTGCTGGCGTACTGGTTCCTCAAGCCGCCCAAGGCCCCGGCGGACGAACGCGAGGCCGAGCTCACACGCCAGGCCGCCGAGGACAAGGAACGCCGCGGGCTGCTGCAGCGCGGATACGTGCCGGTGATCCGGTTCGCGACCCGGCGCCGCGTCACCGTCGTGCTGCTGGCGCTGATCATCTTCGGCGGCACGGTGGGGCTGGCCTCGCAGCTGAACACGAACTTCCTCGACCAGTCCGGCTCGACGACGCTGAGCCTTTCGCAGAAGCTGCCGCCCGGCACCAGCCCCGAGGCCAAGGAGAAGGCCGCGGGCGCGGTGGAGCAGGCGCTCGCCGCCGAACCGGCCGTCGAGACCTATCAGGTCAGCATCGGCGGAGGGAACTTCTTCGGCGGCGGCGGGACGGCGACCAGCATCCAGGTCACCGTCGCCAAGGACACCGACCTCGACGCGCTGTCGGATCGCTTGCGGGGCAAGCTGGACAGGCCGGAACTCGGCGAGGTGAAGATCGGCGCCGAAGCGGGCGGGTTCAACTCCGACCAGGTCTCGATCACCGTCACCGCGCCGGACGAAGCGGCGCTGAAACCCGCCGCCGAGCAGGTCCGCCAGGCGCTGTCCGGCATCCCGGACCTCACCGAGGTGACCAGTGATCTCGCGCAGGGCTCGCCGCGCGTGCAGGTCGAGGTCGACGCCGCCAAGGCCGCCGCGAGCGGGCTTTCGGCGACCACGATCGGCCAGATCGCGAACCAGGCCATCGCCGGCCGCACGGTGACCCAGCTGCCGGTCGACGGTCAGCGCACGGACATCGTGCTGCGCGCGGGCACGGCCCCGGTGTCGGTCGACGCGGTCAAGGCACTGCCGATCCCGAGCGCGACCGGCGTGGTGCGGCTGGACTCCGTCGCCACCGTGTCCACAGTGGACGGACCGGCCGCGGTGCACCGCACCTCGGGCGAGCTGAGCACCACGGTCACCGCTAAGAACACCGGCGCGGACCTGGCGGCCACCACGAAGGCCATCCAGTCCAAACTGGACGGACTGACCTTCACCGGTGGCGCGGCGTACAAGCTCGGCGGTGTCAGCGAGGATCAGCAGGAGGCGTTCGGGAACCTGTTCCTCGCGCTGCTGGCCGCGGTCGCGATCGTGTACCTGATCATGGTGGCGACGTTCCGCAGCCTGATCCAGCCGCTGATCCTGCTGGTGTCGATCCCGTTCGCGGCGACCGGCGCGATCGGGCTGCTGCTGGCCACCGGGACCGCGCTGGGCCTGCCCGCGCTGATCGGGATGCTGATGCTCGTCGGCATCGTGGTGACCAACGCGATCGTGCTGATCGACCTGATCAACCAGTACCGGGCTTCGGGGATGAGCGTCGCCGACGCCGTCGTCGAAGGCGGCAGGCGACGGTTGCGGCCGATCCTGATGACCGCGGCGGCGACCATCTTCGCGCTGATCCCGATGGCGCTCGGGCTGACCGGGCAGGGCGGGTTCATCGGGCAGCCGCTGGCGATCGTGGTGATCGGCGGGCTGGTCAGCTCGACCCTGCTGACGCTGATCCTGGTGCCGACGCTGTACACGATGGTCGAGACGCGGAAAGAGAAGCGCCGCGCGAAGAAGGCGGCCCGCCGGTCCCCCGCGGCGCCGCACTCGGAAGACCTCACCCCGGAACCCGCCCGGTAACCCGTGACTCGCGTGATCGAAGCCGTAACTCGCGTGATTGGAGCAGGTACGCCTCCAATCACGCGAGTCACGCGTCTGATCACGCGAGTCACGCCTTCCGGAACCGCCAGGTCTTGCTGTCGAAGGCCACGCACCACGAAGGCGAAAGCATGACGACCCGCAGGGTCCCGTCGGCGGCGACGTCGATGCCCTCGGTCTCGAAGTTCCCGCTGCAGGTGCTCTTCAGGGGGAGCTGCCCCAGCGACGTGACCCGCCCGGTCACGTCCGAACCGGACAGCGCACCGGAAAGATCCACCTGCAGCAGCGGCTTCGTGGTCCCGAACAGCGAGCCCTCGGGATCGTCGGACGCGCACAGCAGCCGGGTCGCGGTGACGAAGTCGCAGCCCTGGATGTCCCGCACCGGCTTGTCGAGCCTGATCGCGGACGAGTACGGCAGGTTCGCCGAGGGGTTCGTGTGCGCGACGCCGGGCATCGGGTGCACGAGGAGGCGGTCCATCGTGCCCCACTCGCCCGCCACCATCCAGCGGGCATCGGGTGTCACGGCGGCGAACGAGTTGTTGTTCGCCTCCCACGATTCCAGCGCGTGCGTGTAGTTCGCCCACTTCCCGTCGGGCGATTCGACACGGAAGAGCTTCGCGCCCCGGTCGTCGCGCTGGTACGGCTCGACGTACCACCCTTGCGCGGAGCCGGGGTCGCCGACGTGGTTCCAGCCCTGGGTCGAGAGGCTCATCGGGACGGTCGCTATCCCGGTGTAGCGGTAGATCGTCCCGGACGGCCGTTCGATGGTGGCCAGGCCCTGGCCCTCGTCGAGCGGGCGGGCGTTGTCCGAGCCGACGATGGTCCAGCCGGTGACGGCTTGGGCGGCGGCGGGTGAGAACACCGCGACCAACGCGGCGATGGCGAGCACGATCCCGGTTCTACGCATGAAGGCTCCGTCCCGGCTGGGTTTCGCTGGCGCGTACTGATTACCAGCGAAGACCGGGACGGGCAGCCGCCATGTGAAGGATTTTCAGATTTTGTCCGGTTTCGGACACCGGACGGACACTCAGTCGCCCGGCTTGAGACCGTCGTAGATCTTCTTGCAGTCCGGGCAGACCGGCGAACCGGGCTTCGCCGACTTCGTCACCGGGAAGACCTCACCGCACAGCGCCACCACGTGCGTGCCCATGACCGCGCTTTCGGCGATCTTGTTCTTGCGCACGTAGTGGAACATCTTCGGCGAATCGTCGTCGGTGCCGTCGGTGCCCTCGGGACGGGTATCCGGCTTCGGAAGGGTCTGAGTACTCACCCCTCCATAATGCCCCAAATCCTCCTGCGCACACCGGCGACCTGGCAGGATCTCGCCCATGTTCCAGAAGGTGCTCGCGACGTTCGGCTCGGGCGGGGCGAAGATCGACGCCCGGCTGCTCGACCGCACGGTCTCCCCCGGCCGCCCGTTGCGCGGCGAGGTCCTGCTGCTCGGCGGCGAAGTCGATCAAGAGATCAACGGCCTTTCGGTGAAGCTGCTCGCCAGGGTCACGGTCCCGGACGAGCGCCGCCCCGGCGTCGAGGACCTCGAGTTCGGTGTCCAGCAGCTGGCGGGCAAGGAGCGGATCGGGCCCGGCCAGCAGGTGCGGATCCCGTTCGAGGTGGCCCTGCCGTGGGAGACGCCGATCTCCAGCGTCTTCGGCAAACCGCTGAACGGGATGGCCGTCGGCCTGCAGACCAGCCTCGACATCGCGAACTCCGTCACCGACCCGGTCGACGTCGACGCCGCCGCGATCGAGCCGCTGCCCGCGCAGAAACGGATCCTCGACGCCTTCAGCCGGATCGGCTTCGTCTTCCGCGAGGCCGTGCTGGAACGCGGCCGCGTCGACGGGGCGGTCCAGCAGCTCCCGTTCTTCCAGGAGATCCGCTTCACCCCTTCGCCGCGGTTCGCGCCCGTCTTCACCTCGGTGGCGGTGACCTTCCTGTCCTCGCCGTCGGAGACCCAGGTCGTGCTGGAGGTGACCAAACGGGTCCGGGTGTCCAAGAGCGGCGGGTTCGGCGGACGCGGCCAGGAGTTCCTCGGCCTGTTCAAGGTCGACCACGCCGCGCTGGAGCGGGTCAAGTGGGAGCCGCAGCTCGAAGGCTGGCTGCACGAGGTGGCCAAGGCACGCGGGATCTTCGACTGATGGACTGGCCGACCGCGATCACCCGGCTCGGCGGCGATCACCGGATCGCCGCCGTCGCATGGACCGACCTCCAAGCCCGCTACGCCGAACCGCACCGCCGCTACCACGATCTCCGGCACGTCACGGCCGTCGCCCGGGACAGCGGGGACCTCGCCGTCGCCTTCGGCCTGGGCGCCCGCGAGCGGGCCCTCGTCGCCATCGCGGCGTGGACGCACGACGTCGTCTACGACGCCCGCCCCGGCGAGGACGAACAGGCGAGCGCGGCCTGGACCCGCGACGAACTCACCAACGCCGGCGTCCCCGAGGCGGATGTCGAGCGTGCCGAAGGGCTGGTCCTCAGCACGATCCACCACGCCGCCCCTGACGAAGACCTCCTCGCCACGGCACTGCTGGACGCCGACCTCGCCATCCTCGGCGCCGCGCCGGAGGACTACGAGCAGTACGCGAACGGTGTCCGGGAGGAGTATTCGATCTACTCCGACGCGGATTGGCGGGCGGGCCGCGCGGCCGTGCTCGAGAACCTGCTGGCCAGGCCGCGGCTGTACCGCAGCGACATCGCGCGGGCACGCTGGGAGGCCAAGGCACGCGAGAACCTCTCGAACGAACTGACCCGATGGCGTGACGCGGACCCACATCACCGATGATGTTCGTTCGTGACTCCGCAACTGTCCCTTCACGAAGAGGTCGCCTCCGCCCTCGCCGCCGGTGACCCCGTCGTCGCGCTGGAGAGCACCATCCTCTCCCACGGTCTCCCGCCCGGCCGCAACCTCGACGTCGCCCGGCGGCTGGAGAAGGTCGTGCGCGACGGCGGCGCCGTCCCCGCGACCATCGCCGTCCTCGACGGCGTCCCCCTGATCGGCCTCACCGGCGAGCAGCTGGAACGGGTGTGCGCACCCGGCGCGGACCTGGACAAGCTCTCCCTGCGCGACATCGGCCCGGCCGTCGGCCTCGGCCGCTCCGGCGCGACCACGGTCGCCAGCACCGCGGCACTGGCCGCCGCGGCCGGGATCGGCATGTTCGCCACCGGCGGGCTCGGCGGCGTGCACCAGGGCGCGGCGCAGAGCTGGGACGTGTCGGCGGACCTGGGCGTGCTCGCGAAGGTGTCGACCACGGTCGTCTGCTCGGGAGTGAAGTCGGTGCTCGACATCGCCGCGACCCTCGAGGTGCTGGAGACCAACTCGGTGCCGGTGCTGGGCTACCGCACCGGCGAGTTCCCGGCGTTCTACCTGCGCTCGTCCGGTTTCGAGGTGCCGTGGCGGGTCGACGACGCCGCACAGGCCGCCGCGGTCATCGCCGCCCACCGGGCGCACGCGACTTCCGGGGCGCTGCTGGCGAATCCGATCCCCGAAGTGTCCGAAATGGACCGGGAACTGCACGACCGGCTGCTCGCCGAAGGGCTCGAACTCCTGAAGGCACGGGGCGTGCACGGGAAGGACGTCACGCCGGTGCTGCTGGAGCACTTCCACACCGCCAGCGAGGGCGTGAGCCTCGACGCGAACGAGGCACTGGTGCTGTCCAACGCGGAACTGGCCACCGAGGTCGCCGTCGCGCTCGCCGGGACCGCCGCATGAGCGGCATCGTCGTCGTCGGCGACGTCGGCCTGGACGTGGTCGCGCGGCACGAAGGCCCCATCCCGCACGGCGGCGACATCCGCGCGAAGGTCCATTTCACCAGCGGCGGCGCGGGTGCGAACACCGCGCTGTGGCTGCGGGCCGAGGACACGGAGACCACGCTGGTCGCCCGGATCGGGGACGACTCCGGCGGCCGCATGGTGAAGAGCGAACTGGAGGCCGCGGGCGTCCGCTGCGAGTTCGCGGTGGATCCCGAGGAGCCGACGTTCTGCGTCGTCGTGCTCGTCGACGGCGCCGGTGAACGGAGCATGCTCGCCGACCGCGCCGCGAACGCGAAGTTCAGTCCCGAGGACGTCACCGAGGCGGCGCTGGCCGGGGCGAGTCACCTGCACCTCTCGGGCTATGTCCTGCTGTACCCGTCGTCACGGCCCGCGGCGCTCGCCTCGCTGGCCGCGGCGAAGAAGGCCGGGCTGACGACGTCGGTCGACCCGCAGGCGGCGACGCTGATCACCGATCCCGCGGCCTTCCTCGACGACGTGCGCGGCGTCGACCTGCTGATGCCGAACACCAGCGAGCTGGTCGCGCTGACCGGGTCGAGTGATCCCGAGGCGGCGAAGGAGTTGCTGGACTACGTCGGCGAGGTCGTGGTCACCGCCGGTCTCGACGGCGCCAGCTGGGTGGACGCGAGCGGCACCATCACCTCGGTGCCCGCGCAGCCGGCGGAGTGCGTCGATTCGACCGGTGCCGGGGACGCCTTCGACGCCGGTGTGCTGGCGGCGTGGCTGCGCGGCGAGTCCACCGTGGAGGTGCTTCGGGCGGGGACGCGGCTGGGGGCCCGGGCGGTCGCGAAGGTCGGGCCGCAGCCGTAGCCGAATGCTATGAACGGTCCGTTCCTTGCAAATTTTGCAAGGAACGGACCGTTCATAGCACGCGCGAAACGAGTCAGCCGCCGTCGATGACGCGGTGACCGGAGCTTTCGATCCGCGTCGGCTCGGCCTGGTACCGGTTGACCTTCTCGCTCTTGCGCGGCGGCCGGTCGTTGGCGATCAGGACGGCGACCCACGGCAGCGGGATCGAGATCGCGATCAGCGCCAGCGCGAGCCACCAGGTCTGGTAGAAGATCCCGGCGAGGATCAGGCACGGGATGCGGAACGACATCATGATGATGTACTTCCGCTTCCGCTTGGCCAGCTGGTCTTCGTAGGACGGGGCGGCTTCGGTGATCAGCACCGGAGCGGGTTCCCTCGGTTCGGGACCGTGGGCGGGCGCGTTCACAGCACCACCTCCGGCTTCCATGCTCCCACTCCCCCGGCTCATCCGACACCCGGGTGGGTGAGCCGGTGCAAAGCCGCGACCACGAGCGTCTCGACGCCCGCCGAAAGCGTCGGATGAGGGACCGGCGCGAAGAGGGGCGAATGGTTCGACGGGATGTCCTGTTCGAAGCGCCCGGCGGTCATCGCGGCGATCACCTTGCCCTCGTCCAGCCCGCCGACCAGCCAGAACACCGACGGCACCCCGGCGGCGCGGCCGAACTCGCTGAAGTCCTCGCTGCCGGTGACCAGCGGCGCGGGCATCACCCGGCCCTCGCCGAAGTGGTCGCGGAACGCGGCGGTGAGCCCCTCGGTGGCCGCGTCGTCGTTCTCGGTGACCGGGAACGCGCCGATCCGCTCGATCTCCGGCGGTTTCGGCGCGCCCGCGGTGGCCGCCTCGCCCTGGACGATCCGCTCGACCGCCGCGACGACCTTCTCCCGCACGGCCTGGTCGAACGACCGGATGTTGACCTCGAGCACGGCCTGGTCGGCGATGATGTTGTGCGCGGTGCCGACGTGCAGCGACCCCACGGTCACCACCGCCGATTCGGTCGCCGAGATCTCCCGCGACACGATGGTCTGCAGCTTGAGCACCACGGACGCGGCGAGCACGGCGGGATCCACCGTGGTCTCCGGCCGCGAACCGTGCCCGCCCCGGCCGTGCAGGGTGATGCGGAGCGCGTCGGTGGCCGCCATGATCACGCCCGGCCTGGTCAGCACCCAGCCCGCCGGGCCGGGGACGACATGCTGGCCGAGCACGACGTCGGGCTTGCCGGCGGGTTCGAAGACGCCGTCGCGGACCATGCCGGCGGCGCCGTCCCCGGCCTCCTCCCCCGGTTGGAAGACGACCATCAGCGTGCCGGACCAGTGCTCGCGTCCGGCCGCGAGCAGCGACGCGGCACCGGAGAGCCAGGTGGCGTGCATGTCGTGGCCGCAGGCGTGCATCACCGGGACGTCGCGGCCGTCGGCGTCGACCCCGCGCGCCGTGCTCGCGTACGGCAGGCCGGTCTTCTCCTCGACCGGCAGCGCGTCGATGTCGGCGCGCAGCATCACCTTCGGGCCGGGGCCGTTGCGCAGTACGCCCAGCACTCCGGTGCGCCCGATGCCGGTGTGCACCTCGTAACCGTCGGCCTCCAGGCGCCGCGCCAGTTCGGCGGCGGTGCGGGTTTCGGCGAACGACAGCTCCGGATGCCGGTGGAGGTCGGTGTACAGGTCTTCCAATCCGGGCAGCGCCGCCTGCAGCGGTGCCAGGACACTTTCGAGGCTCACGACGCAATCCTGGCAGTATTACCCACCGTGAGCACACGAGCGGCCCTCCCCGACCTGTCCGACGACGTCTGCGCGAGGCTCCGTGACGCCTTCCGCCGGACGGGTTACGACGCCGACGGCGTGGTCGGCGCCCTCGGCTCCGCGCACGGCGCCCTCGGGCGCGGCGAACCGGAACTCGCCTACCGCGCGACACGCGACGCGGGGGAACTCGGCACGCTGATCCGGCTGTTCCTCCTGGGGTCGACCGAACCGGAGAAGGACGTCGAGGCCGCTTTCGCGCCGCTTTCCCTCGATGACGCGGTCGCCGCCACCCTGCTCGTGCCCGTGGCCGACGGCTACCGCGCCGGTCTCGACGTCCGCCCGCACGGCGACGACGAAGGCTCGTGGTGGGTCGTCGCCGACCTCGACGCCGACATCCTGGGCCGCACCGTGCCCGAAGACCACGTGCTCGGCGTCGGGCACGCCTCCCTCAGCCTGATCCGGGCCACCAGCCGCCGCGAGGTCGGCAGCCTGCTCGACGTCGGCACCGGCAACGGCGTCCAGGCGCTGCACGCCACCCGGCACGCGAAGAAGGTCACCGCGACCGACGTCTCGGCCCGTGCGCTGGCGCTGGCCGCGGCCACGTTCCGGCTCAACGAGCTGGACGTCGAACTCGTCCGCGGCGAATGGTTCGCGCCGGTCGCGCGGCGCCGGTTCGACCAGATCGTCTGCAATCCGCCGTTCGTGGTGGGCCCGCCGCGGGTCGACTACACCTACCGCGACTCCGGTCTCGCCGGTGACGACGCCAGCGCGCTCGTGGTGCGGCAGCTGCCCGGGTTCCTCAACGACGGCGGCACCGGCCAGCTCCTGGCGTCCTGGCTGCACGTGAAGGGTGAGGACTGGGGCGATCGGGTGACCCGCTGGCTGCCGGCCGAGACCGACGCGTGGTTCGTCCAGCGGGACATCGCCGATCCTGGGCTGTATGTGGGAACGTGGCTGCGTGACGCGGGCATCGATCCCCGGTCTCCCGAAGGCCGCGCGAAATCCGGAGCGTGGCTCGACTGGTTCGACGAAAACGACGTCCAGGGCATCGGGTTCGGCTTCGTGACGCTTCGCCGGGCGGACGGCGCCACTCCGACGATCGTGTGCGAGGACCTGCGCCAGGCCTACGACGACCCGCTGGGCGCCGAGGCCGCGAACTGGCTGGACCGGGTGGAATGGCTTCGCACCAACGGGGACTCGCTTCTCGATGTCCGGTTCAGAGTCCCGGAGACCGTGCTTCTGGAAAGCGTCGCCGAGCCGGGTGAGGAAGGCTGGGCCACGACCGTCCAGCGGCTGCACCGCACCGACGGTCCCGGTTGGTCACACGAGGTGGACGAACTCGCCACACGGCTGCTCGCCGGTTGCCAGGGCGCATTGCCCTTGGAAGACCTGATCGTGCTCCTGGCGGCCGCTCAGGGCCTGGAACCGGAGGAACTGGCCGAGGCCGCGCTGCCCGTCGTCCGGGAACTGGTCCGGCACGGCATGCTGCTGCCCGCCGTCTGATGCGGGCGGTGGTGGCGAGGGTCACGGAAGCGAGCGTGACCGTCGGCGACGAGGTGACCGGCGCCATCGACGAGCCGGGTTTGCTGGTGCTGCTGGGAATCCATGCCGACGATGACGTGTCGAAAGTGCCGACGATGGCGCGCAAACTGCACGAAGCTCGCATACTTCGCGACGAGGAGTCCTGCGCCACCACCGGCGCTCCCCTGCTCGTCGTAAGCCAGTTCACTCTTTACGGCGACACCCGCAAAGGCCGCCGTCCGTCCTGGACCGCGGCCGCCCGGCCCGAGGCCGCCGAACCGCTCGTGACGGCCGTCGTCGACGCGTTGCGCGAACGCGGCGCCCGGGTCGAAACCGGTCGCTTCGGGGCCATGATGGCGGTCCGGAGCGTGAACGACGGTCCGTTCACCCTCCTGATAGAGGTCTAGACCACGTTTCTTTCTCCCGGGCACGGGCATTCTCAGGAAAAGCTCAGGGTTGGTCGAGCAACGCCCCAGGTCAGCCACCCGTCTCCTCTGTAGCGGCCGGGAACGTTTTCGGACCTCCCGGCGTTGAGCCAAGTGTCCAGCCAAGCTGGGCCGACGAGGAGTAGCGGGTTTTCCACAGGGCCTGCTACGCCGAGGCGGATCCGGCGGACACATCGCAGCACGTTCAGCCCGTGACCGGGGAGGCAGAATGTCAGTCCAGACTCTCGAACGCGAAGCGCGCGGGATTCGCGAGCGCCGTATCCCGGCGCAATCCACCCAGGAGCCGGTGAGCACGGGGGCGCTCACCGACGCCGACCTCGACGCCCAGAGCCCGGCCGCGGACCTCGTTCGCGTGTACCTCAACGGAATCGGCAAGACGGCGCTGCTGTCCGCCGCCGACGAGGTCGAGCTGGCCAAGCGCATCGAAGCCGGCGTGTTCGCCCAGCACATGCTGGACACGGCCGAGGGCCTCACGCCGAAGCGGCGTTCGGAGATGTCCGCCCTCGTGCGCGACGGCCACAGCGCGAAGAACCACCTGCTGGAGGCCAACCTCCGCCTCGTGGTCTCGCTCGCGAAGCGGTACACCGGCCGGGGGATGCCGCTGCTCGACCTGATCCAGGAGGGGAACCTGGGTCTGATCCGCGCGGTGGAGAAGTTCGACTACTCCAAGGGGTTCAAGTTCTCGACGTACGCCACCTGGTGGATCCGCCAGGCCATCACCAGGGGGATGGCCGACCAGGGACGCACCATCCGGCTGCCGGTCCACCTGGTGGAACAGGTGAACAAGCTGGCGCGCATCAAGCGCGACCTGCACCAGCAGCTCGGCCGGGACGCCACCCACGAGGAGCTGGCCGCCGAATCGGGTATCCCGGCGCACAAGATCTCCGACCTGCTCGACCACTCGCGTGACCCGGTGAGCCTCGACATGCCGGTCGGCACCGAGGAGGACGCCCCGCTCGGTGACTTCATCGAGGACTCCGAGGCGACCGACGCCGAGAGCGCCGTGATCTCCGGTCTGCTCCAGGACGACCTGCGCCGCGTGCTCGCGACGCTGGACGACCGCGAGTCCCAGGTGATCCGCCTGCGCTACGGCCTCGACGACGGCCAGCCGCGCACGCTCGACCAGATCGGCAAGCACTTCGGCCTCTCCCGTGAGCGCGTTCGGCAGATCGAGCGAGAGGTCATGTCGAAGCTGCGTCAAGGTGAGCGGGCGGACCGCCTGCGCGCCTACGCTTCGTAGCGCCACAGAGCCTTTCGGCGCGGAAAAAGCAACACCCGTTCGGCAGCGTTGACTTATGACCTGCGTCACGAGACCGTCGAGCAGGTAAAAAGTCTTCGCGGTCGGGTGTTCGCGCCCGGATCGCTTTCCCCGGGAGGTCGGGTCCGTCGGGGTGGGCCCGGCCTCCCGAACCATTTGTGGGGCGCGGCGACAAAATGCGGAGTGCGAATTGCATTCCCGCGCCTTCGCTGCGGACGTGGCGCCGGTCACGTCGGGCCCGCCTAGTACCGTGAGCGGGTTCCCGATGCCGGCAAAGGAGCCCGCGCAGTGGCGCCCACCACGTTCCAGTACACCGAAGTCCTTCCCCTCGCCAAGGACACCCGCACCGAGTACCGGCTGATCGGCACCGAAGGTGTCGAGGTCGTCGAAGCCGCGGGCCGGAAGTTCCTCAAGGTCGAGCCCGAGGCGCTGACCAAGCTCGCCAAGACCGCGATCACCGACATCCAGCACCTGTTGCGCTCGTCACACCTGGCGCAGCTGCGCGCGATCGTCGACGACCCCGAGGCCAGCGGCAACGACCGGTTCGTCGCGATGGACCTGCTGCGCAACGCGGCGATCTCCGCCGGCGGCGTCCTCCCGATGTGCCAGGACACCGGCACCGCGATCGTGATCGGCAAACGCGGCGAGGGCGTGCTCACCGGCGGCGACGACGAGCGCGCTCTCTCGCGCGGTATTTTCGACGCCTATCAGGAGTTGAATCTGCGCTATTCGCAGATGGCGCCGGTGAATTTCTGGGATGAGCGCAATACGGGCACCAACTTGCCCGCGCAGATCGAGCTCTATCACAAAGACGGCCAAGGCGACCCGAGCTACGAATTCCTGTTCATGGCCAAGGGCGGCGGCAGCGCGAACAAGACGTTCCTCTATCAGGAAACGAAAGCCGTCCTGAACCCGAAGCGGCTCGCGAAGTTCCTCGACGAGAAGCTGCGCAGCCTCGGCACCGCGGCCTGCCCGCCGTACCACCTCGCGATCGTCGTCGGCGGCACGTCGGCGGAGTTCAACCTGAAGGTCGCGAAGCTGGCCTCGGCCCGCTATCTCGACGACCTGCCCACCGAGGGTTCCGAGCTGGGCCACGGTTTCCGCGACGTCGACCTCGAACAGCAGGTGCTGGAGATGACGCGCCAGTTCGGCATCGGCGCGCAGTTCGGCGGCAAGTACTTCTGCCACGACGTCCGCGTGATCCGCCTGCCGCGCCACGGCGCGTCCTGCCCGGTCGGCGTCGCCGTGTCGTGCTCGGCCGACCGCCAGGCGAAGGCGAAGATCACCGCCGACGGCGTGTTCCTGGAGCAGCTCGAGCGCGACCCGGCGCAGTTCCTGCCGGACGTCACCGAGGACGACCTGTCCGACGAGGTGGTGACCGTCGACCTGAACCGGCCGATGGCCGAGATCCGCGCCCAGCTCTCGCAGCTGCCGGTGAAGACCCGCCTGTCGCTGACCGGCCCGCTCGTCGTCGCCCGCGACATCGCGCACGCGAAGATCGCCGAGCGGCTCGACGCGGGTGAAGAGATGCCTCAGTACCTTCGCGACCACCCCGTGTACTACGCGGGCCCGGCGAAGACGCCCGAGGGCTACGCGTCGGGTTCGTTCGGGCCGACCACCGCGGGCCGCATGGACTCCTACGTCGAGCAGTTCCAGGCCGCGGGCGGTTCGCTGGTGATGCTGGCGAAGGGCAACCGGTCCAAGAAGGTGACCGCGGCGTGCAACGAGCACGGCGGGTTCTACCTCGGCTCGATCGGCGGCCCGGCCGCGCGGCTCGCGCAGGACTGCATCAAGAAGGTCGACGTGCTCGAGTACGCCGAGCTGGGGATGGAAGCGGTCTGGAAGATCGAGGTCGAGGACTTCCCCGCGTTCATCGTGATCGACGACAAGGGCAACGACTTCTTCGAGGCCACGTCGGAACCGGTGCTGCAGATCAGCTTCCGCTGACAGCCCGGCCCAGTGTCATGAAAGGGTCGTTCAGGACGTTTTTCGTCCTGAACGACCCTTTCATGACATCGCGGGGATGACTCCCCTGAGCGTTATCGCATCTGCTTCAGGACCACGGTCCGCTCCCCCAGCGGCGCCGAAAGCGCCACCGAGATCACCGGATGCCGGATGTCCATCGTGCACATCTGGCCGGTCTGGCCCTTGAGTTCGGTCAGGTTGACGGTGACCCTGGTCCCGTCCTGCTGCGCGGCCTCCGCCGTCGCGTGCCCGCAGCCGCCTTCCTGGCCGCGGATGTTCAGGATCGTCCCGCCGTTGCTGGTGTACACCTCACGCGGGTAGTCCGCGGGCAGTGCCGACGCGTCGAGCTGTTTGTCCGGCAGCTTGGTGCTGCCTTCCGGAACCTCCTGGCGCGGCGCGCCCGGCACGCCCGGCTGGCTCCCGGGCTTGCTGCTCGGGGCGGGGGCCGACGACGAAGGCGGCGCGGTCGGGGACGGCGGCACGGTACTCAGGGTGCCGCTCCCGGGTCCGGCCGCGGGTTCCGCCGCCTGGTTCTGCGCCCCGCAGGCGGATACCGCAACGACGATCAGGCCAAGGCCGATGACATTCGTTAAGTACCTCATGTGACTGGGACGGAACGAAGCCGCCAGGGGGTTGCATCCCCGGCCCGATCAAAGGACGACGGTCCGGGTTCCGAGCGGCTCGGCGAGTTTCACCGGCAGGACGACGTTGCGGATCACCTGCGGGCACATCTGCCCCGGCTTCCCGTGGTCGATGGTCACGTGGACCACGACCCGCTGCGCGTTCTCTTCGGCGAGGTTCGCCCTCGCCTCGTCGCAGCCGCTCACTTCGAGGTGCACGTTCAGGCCGCCGTTCTCGGCGCTGACCTGCGCGGGCAGTCGGGTCTCGACCTGGGACGGCGGCAGCATCTTGTCCGAGGGCGGCGGGCCGGCGGTCGGCCGTGACATGGGCGGTTTCGCGACCGGCGGGCTCGCCGGGAGCGAGGTGGGCAGATCCGAAGGTGTGGTGACGACCGGAGGGGTGCTCGTGTTCGCCGGCGCTCCGGGGCCGCCCGCGCCGCAGGCCGCCGTCGTCGCGGCGAGCACGAGCCCCGCGCCCAGCGTCTTCGCTGCGTTCATCATGGTTCCAGGACGGAACGAACCTCGCGCGCGGTTGCATCACCGCTGGGCAGCGCGCCCCCGGGCTAGCCCGAGCAGCACCACCCCGGCGAGGGTGACGGCCAACAGGAGCACGGTGCTCGCCGACGCGAGGAACACTTGTCCCCGGTCGGTGAGCGCGAAGATGCTCGCGGGCAGCGTGCGCCAGTCCGGCGGGTACAGCATCATCGTCGCGCCCAGTTCGCCCATCGACATCGCGAGCGCGAGGCTCGCCGACGCCGAGATCGACGGCAGCAGCACCGGCAGCCGCACCCGCAGCAGCACGCGGACCGGCGACGCGCCGAGGCTCGCCGCGGCCTGTGCCAGCAGCGGATCCATCCGCGCGATCGCGGCGGACACCGTGCTGTAGGAGAACGGCAGCAGGATCATCACGTGCCCCAGCAGCACGATCCAGCGCGTGCCGTTGAAGGCGAGCGGCGGACGGCTGAACGCGACGAGCAGCGCCAGCCCCAGCACCACCGACGGCACCGCGATCGGCAGGTGGAACAGGGTGTCGACGGCCTTCCGCAGCTTCGGCGGCGCGGCCGGCGACGCGAGCGCGGCCCACGTGCCGAGCACCACCGACACCAGCGACGCGATGACACCGGTCTGGATGCTCACCGAGAGACTCGCGAACGTCTCCCCGGACAGCGCCTGCGCGAAATGCGAGCCGGTGAGCGCGCCCGGCAGCAACCCGGTCCAGTTCCCGGCGACCGACGCCAGCACGATCATCAGCAGCGGCGCCAGCACGATCGCGGTGAACATCACCGCGAACACCACCCACAGCAGGACGCGGCTACGCCTGGTCCACAGCAGCACGGCGGCCTCCCTTCGTCAGTCGCCGGTAGATTCCGTACAGGGCCAGGGAGAACAGGACGTTGACCACCGCGATGACACAGGCCTGCGGGAAGTCGAAGGTGACGATCCCCTTGCCGTACACCAGCATCGGCAGCGTCGTGACGTCCTTGGCGCCGAGGAACAGCACGATGCCGAACTCGTTCATCGCCAGCAGCATGGTCAGGCACGCGCCGGAAGCCAGTGACGGCAACGCCTCCGGCAGGATCACCTGGCGCAGCACGCGGCCGGGTTTCGCGCCGAGGCTGGCCGCGACCTCCATCTGCGCCGAGGAGACCTGCCCGAACGCGGCGAGCGCGGGCCGCATCACGAACGGCGTGTAGAAGGTGATCTCCGCCAGCAGGATCCCGAACGGCGAGTACAGGAACCCGCCCGCGCCCAGGATTCCCGCGCTGCCGTAGATGAAGGTGAACGCGAGCGCGATGAGGAACGACGGGAACGCGAGCACGGTGTCCACCAGCCGCGAGAGCGTCCGCGCGCCGGGGAACGGCACGAACGCGATCACCAGCGCGAGGAACGTCCCCAGCACCACGCAGCCCGCGGTGGCGCCGAGCGCGAGCGCGACGGTCTTCCACGCGGCGTCCCGGAATTCCGCCGAGCCCAGGACGTCCAGCCACACCGACAAGCCGAACTCGCCGGTCTTCGATTCCAGCGACTGCAGGACGACCAGCACCAGCGGGTAGCCGAAGAAGCCGAGCAGGACGAGCACCGGCGGCAGCAGGAGCCAGCCGCGACCGGGTCGTTTCTCCTGCCGCCGCGCCGGTGCCGCCGCCGTGGTGGCGAGCGCGAGGCCGGTCATCCGACGCCCACCAGCGGGCAACCGTCCGGAATGGACACTCCGACGCGCTGCCCCACGTCCGGGAGACCGTCGATGTCCGGCACCTCGGCCCGGACCTCGTTGCCGTCGTGCGCGAGTTCGAGGTCGAGCCGGAAACCCGTGCCCCGCCACTGGACACCGCGCAGGACCGCCGGCAGCGCGCCGGGGGTGTCCGCCGCGGTGATCCCGACCCGGTGCGGCCGGACGCCGAGCGCGACGGGCTGGCCCGCCCGGAAGGTCCCGGACGGGTCGGCCGCCAGCTCGCGATCGCCGAGGCGGACCCTGGTGCCGTCGGCCTGGATCAGCTCGACCGGGATGAGGTTGGACGCGCCGAGGAAGCTCGCGGTGAACTCCGTCGACGGCCGCTGGTAGAGCTCGCGGCTGGGCCCGAGTTCGACCAGCTTCGAATCGCGCATGACGGCGATCCGATCGGCCAGCGCCAGCGCCTCGCCCTGGTCGTGGGTGACGTAGATCAGCGTGGTGTCGGGCAGTTCGGCCCGCAGCCGCAGCAGTTCCGCGACCATGTCCTCGCGCAGGGCGGCGTCCAAAGCGGACAGTGGCTCGTCGAGCAGCAGCACCCTCGGGCGGATCGCCAAGGCCCGCGCGAGGGCGACGCGCTGCTGCTGTCCGCCCGAAAGCTCACGCGGGTAGCGCCGGGCGTACTTGCCCATCCCGACCAGCTCCAGTGCCTCGGCGACCCGGCCCGCTGTCTCGGCACGGGGCGTTTTCCGTGCCTTGAGGCCGAAAGCGACGTTGGCCTCGACCCGCATGTGCGGGAACAGCGCGTAGCTCTGCACGACCACGCCGAGGCCGCGCCGGTGTGGCGGCAGCGCGGTGACGTCTTCGCCGTCGAGCAGGACGCGGCCGGTGCTCGGCACGACGAAGCCCGCGAGCGCCTTCAGTGCCGTCGACTTGCCGGAGCCCGACGGCCCGAGCATCGCCAGCGTCTCCCCTCTCGCCACGGTGAGGTCCAGTGGCGAGAGGGCGGTCGTCCGGCCGAAGCGGACGGACACGCCGCGGAATTCGACCGCCGGGGTCATCGGCCCACGGCCTTCTTGTACGCGGCGAGGTCGGCGTCGAGCTTCGCGAGGACGGCGTCCCAGTCCGGCTGCCAGATCTCGACCCCGGCGAGGGCGGCCTTCACCTTGTCCGCGCGCGGGCCGGACGGCGTGACGTCGGTCCGCGACGGGGCACCGAAGGCGTCGACGGCCTTGCCCTGCACCTCGGGCGAGAGCAGGAAGTCCAGGAACTTCTTGGCGTTCTCGGCGTGTGGCGCGTTGTTCACCAGGCCCGCGTAGTACGGGAGGGCGAAGGTCGAGCGCTTGCCCTGCGCGTCGGCCGGGAAGAAGACCTCGAAACCGCCGCTCTTCTCGATCGCGGCGAGGTTCATCTGGACATCGCCGTTGGCCACCAGGATCTCGGCCTTGGCCACCTTCGGCTGGAGCTTGCCGGTGGAGGACGACGGGCCGACGTTGTTGGCTTCGAGCCTCTTGAGGTAGTCGAGCGCGCCCTGCTCACCGAGGACGTGCTGGAGCTGCAGCAGGACCGCGGTGCCGTCGCCCGCCTCGCCGGGGGTGGAGTACTGGAGCTTGCCCTTGAGCGACGGCGACAGCAGGTCGTCCCAGGTCTTGGGCGAGACCTGCGGGTTGCGGATGAAGCTGAGGTAGTTGTTCATGAGGGCGAAGTAGCGGCCCTGGCCGTCCTTCTGCCCGGCGGGCACCTGGTCGATCCCGGCGGGTGCCGAGGCGGCCAGCAGGCCCTGCGACGCGGCCCGCTGGATGAACGGCGGCAGCGTGACCAGGATGTCGGCCTGGGTGTTGGCCTTCTCCTTCTCCACCCGCGAGGCGACTTCGCCGGAACCGGCGGTGACCGCCTGGACGGTGATCCCGGTCTTGGCCTTGAACTCCTCGATGCGCTGGGCGTACCAGTCCTCGAGACCGTCCACTGTGTACAGCGTGACGGTCTGGTCGCCGGACGCGCCACCGGCGGTTCCACCGCAGGCGCCCAGGGTGAGGGCGAGCAGGGCGGCGAGGGCGGTGGCCGCGAGTTTCTTCATGTCGTCAAAGCTCCTTTTAGGACAGCAGGGTGGGGAGGTCGCGGACGGATTCGAGGACGTGGGTGGCGCCGGCGGCTTCGAGTTCCTGCTTCTTCGCCGATCCGGTGAGCACGCCGGCGACGATCGAGGCACCGGATCGCAGCCCGGTCTGGACGTCGGATGGGGTGTCACCGGCGACGGCGACGCGGCGGACGTCGGTGACTTCGAGCCGCAGCGCGGCGGCGAGGACGAGGTCGGGGAACGGGCGGCCGCGTACCCCGTCACCCGGTGCCAGTACAGCGTCGGCGAGGCCGTGCCAGCCCAGCGCGTCGAGGATCGCCTTTTGCGTGCCCGGGGCGAAGCCGGTCGTGAGCGCGACCTTCACGCCGTGGGCGCGCAGTTCCTGGATCGTCTGCTCGGCACCGGGGATCGGCTCGCAGTGGCCGTCGGCGACGAGTTTCCCGTAGGCGTCCTGGAAGGCGGTGTTCGCGCGCTGGGCGAGTTCTTCGTCCCCGTCGAGCAGGGCGCGGAAGACGACGATCTTGGACTGGCCCATCGTTTCGACGACGTAGTCGAGCATGCCGGGGAAGCGGCTGTCCTCTTCGGACACTCCGGCGGCGGCGATCGCGGCGGTGAAGGCGCGGATCACCAGGCCGTCGTCGGCGACGGTGGTGCCTGCCATGTCCAGGACGACGAGTTCGGTGTTCACCAGGACAGCTCCTCGGCGGTGTCTTCGGCGATGGCGGGGGAACAGGTCATGCCGCGGCCGCCCGGCCCGGTGACGAGCCAAGCGTTGTCCGCGACGCGGGCGCGGTGCACGATCCGGGCGGTGTCGGTGGTCTGGGCGTAGACCCCGGCCCAGCGGCGGGTGATCCGCGGCAGCGGCCGTCCGAGCAGCGCCCCGGCGACCTCGGCGAGGTGGTCGTACGGGGCTTCGGTGGTGTCGAAGGAGAACGGTTCGTCGTACTCGTGGGTGTCGCCGATGGTCAGCGAGCCGTCGAGGCGCTGGACCATGAGCAGCTGCATCTTGTGGGCCGCGGCGATCTCGCCCTGCGGCTGGCCCGCGTTGAGGCCGTCGAGCGCCTCGCCGCGGTACGCCGGGTAGTAGCGGAAGCTGTCCGCGTCGGCGACCGTGGTGGTGAGGGTTTCCCCGAGCGGCTCGGTCTGGGCCATCTGCAGCCGCACGCGGCGGACCGGTGTCGTCCCGGCGAGCTCCTTGACCAGGCCGCCGGTCCAGGCGCCGGTGCACAGCACCACGACGTCGCCCTCGTGGGTCTCACCCGTGTCGTCGACGACGCCACGATCGGTCAGGTCGCGGATCTCGCGGCCGGGCACCCAGGTGTAGCGGCCGGACTTCGCGAGTTCGGCGCGCAGGGCTGGCTGGGCGACGCGCGGTTCGACGGCGGCGTCGCGGTCGCACCAGAGCGCGCCGAGGAATTCACCGCGCAGGGCCGGGTTCAGCTCGCGGGTCTCGGCGGCGTCGAGCAGTTTGAAGCCGCGGTCTTCGGTGGTGTCGGCGGCCGCCCGCGCGACGGCGAGTTCGGCCTCGGTGCGGACGACGGTGAGCGAGCCGTTCGGCCGGAAGCCGATCCCTTCGACGCGTTCCCCGATGCGCTCCCACAGCACCCGCGCCCTGGCAGCCGTCTCCAGTTCGGGCCCACTGGCGCGGCCGCCGACCCAGACCAGGCCGAAGTTGCGCACGGACGCGCCCCTGGCCTCGGGTTCCCGTTCGATCTGGACGACGTCGTGGCCGCGTTCGACGGCCTGCCAGGCGTGCTGGGTGCCGAGCACTCCGCCGCCGATGATGAGGATTCGCACACCGCAGACGCTCGCCTGCGCGCACCAACGCTCCGTGACCCCCGCCCTAACCCCAGGTGAAGTGCCACCGAAATGTGGACCAGACCTGTTATCTTTGCGTTACATTACGCCGCGTTTCGTCCTCTGGATGCGGTCGTTGAATCCGCAAATATCGCGTTCAGAGGACTAAATGCGGCAGTTGGCTACTCCACGCGGCCCAGTCGGGTCTCGAAGGAGAGCCGGTCGCCGCGGAACAGCGAGCGGACACGTTCGAACGGGACCCCGTCGGGTCCCCACGAGGTCCGGTGCATCAACAGCATCGGCAGCGCCGGGTTCGTCCCGATCAGCAGCGCCTCCCGCGGGGTGGCGAGCACGGTCTCGACCCGCTCCTCGGCGCCGTCGAAGACCACCCCCAGCCGTTCCCGCAAACAGGCGTAGAGCGACTGTGTGGGATCGAACACATCCATGAGCGTCGGGAATCGCGCGGCGGTGAGATAGGTCGATTCCAGCCCGACCCGCTCGTCGTCGGCGAGCAGCACCCGTTCGATGTGGATGACGTCGTCTTCGGGATCGATTTCCAGTTCCGAAGCCAGTGACGGGCCGGCCTCGCGGCGTTCCAACGAGATCAAATTCCGGCCGGGCTGAATGCCCTGCCTCCTGAGTCCTTCGGTGTAACTCACCAAGGCGAGCGGCTGGACGAGCTTGGGGCCCGCGACGTACGTGCCGCTCCCCTGCCGCCTGCTCAGCCGCCCTTCCAGCACGAGTTCACCGACGGCCTGGCGGACCGTCGCACGGGAAACCTCGAATCTTTCGGACAGTTCCCTTTCGGTGGGAAGTACCGCTCCTTGGCCCAATTCGGAGATCACGTCGAGCAGATCGACTTTGACCGCGTAATAGCGGGGAATGCGACCGTGCTCGGGAATTCCGTCCCGGACCGGGCCGTCGGCGGGGGGATGCAGTCTAGGCGAACGCGCTTTCACGATCCAGATCCTAGGCCCGATTCCCCATGCCTGTACTGACCCGAACGAAGTGTTCATGCCACGCTCACACTCGTGGCCGAAAGGGCACCCCTCGGCGGTCGTTCAGCCTTCCGGCGGTTCCGGCGGCTCCCGCTCCGGGAGTAAGGGCGCTGGGCACTCCGGCCCACGCCATTCGTCGGCGATCCGGCCCGGACGTCCGTTAATCACCACCATCGGCCGAAAGATCCGAAGAAAGTTGGTTGTCCCGGCGTATGCCCACCTGCTGTAGTCAATTGGCCGCAGTCAGTCTCCCTGCCTCCACTGTGGACAGCCGGAAGGAATGAACCCTTGGACATCAAGCGTCGGTTCAGCCTGCTCAAAAAGACCCTGATCGCCGTCGCGGCGGCCGGAACCCTGGCGGGTCTCGCCACGGCTCCGCAAGCCGCGGCCGCCGAGCCCCCGTCCACCGACGTGGTCGGTGGCACCCGGGCCGCTCAGGGCGAATTCCCTTGGATGGTCAGGCTTTCCATGGGCTGCGGTGGTGCGCTCTACACCCCGCAGATCGTGCTGACGGCCGCGCACTGTGTGTCGCGGACGGGGGCCAACACGGGTATCACCGCCACCCTCGGCGTGGTGGACCTGCAGAGCACGGCGGCCAAGAAGGTCAAGTCGACCTACGTGTACCGGTCGCCGACCTACCCCACCTCCACCGGTGGTGACTGGGCCCTGATCAAGCTCGCCAGCCCGGTCAGCGGCATCCCGACGTTGCCGATCGCCACCACGACCGCCAACAACAGCGGCACCTTCACCGTCGCCGGCTGGGGTGCCGCGACCGAGGGTGGCGCGCAGCAGCGGTACCTGCTCAAGGCCAACGTCCCGTTCGTCTCCGACTCGACCTGCAAGGCGCAGGGCGGCAGCTACGCCGACCTGATCGACAGCGCCGAGATCTGCGCGGGCAACGTCGCCTCCGGTGGCGTCGACACCTGCCAGGGTGACTCGGGCGGCCCGATGTTCCGTCGCGACAGCGCCGGTGCCTGGATCCAGGTCGGCATCACCAGCTGGGGTGAAGGCTGCGCGCGGGCGCACGCTCCCGGCGTCTACACCGAGGTGAGCACCTTCGCGACCGCGATCAAGAACGCGGCCGCCGGTCTCTAGCCCTACCCCACGGCATGCCATGAACGGTCCGTTACTTGCGAAATTCGCAAGTAACGGACCGTTCATGGCGTTCGAAGGGGACCTCAGCGGGTCTTGTCCAAACGCGACAGTGTCTCTTCGTAGCCCGACACGAGTTCCGCGATCACGTCGGCGACCGGGCGCACCCGGTCCATCCGCCCGACGATCTGCCCCACCGGCATCGAGACCACGCTCGGATCCGCCGCGTGGTGGATCCGGTTGTGCGCGTGGGAGACCAACAGGTTCTGCAACGGCATCGGCAGGGGCTCGGGCGCGCCGGGCGCGGCCCACGCCTCGGTCCACCGCGTCTTGAGCAGCCGCGCCGGTTTGCCGGTGTAGATCCGCGTGCGGACGGTGTCGGACGATCCCGCCGCGACCAGCGCCCGCTGCATCGCCTCGGACTCCCCCATGGTCTGGAGGTATTCCTCGGTGGCGAGCCAGAAGGAGCCCATCCAGACCCCGGAAGCGCCCAGCGCGAGCGCGGCCGCGACCTGCCTGCCCGAGCCGATCCCGCCGGCGGCGAGCACCGGAACGCGGTCGCCGACGGCGTCCACCACCTCGGGCAGCAGGACCATCGACGCGATCTCGCCGGTGTGCCCGCCCGCCTCATACCCTTGTGCCACAACGATGTCGACGCCGTTGTCGACGTGCCGGACGGCGTGTTCGGCCTTGCCCGCCAGCGCCGCGACCGGCACGCCTTTCGCGTGACACTGCTCGATGACGTCCACCGGCGGTGATCCCAGCGCGTTGGCGATCAGCCGGATGGGGTGTTTCAGCGCGACCTCGACATGGGACCGGGCGACCGAATGCAGCCAGCCCAGCACGCCCGCGCGTTCGTCGGTGTCGTCCGGCAGCGGCGGCACCGCGAGGTCGCGCAGCGTCCGCTCCACGAAGTCGCGATGCTCCTGCGGGATGTGCTTCGCGAGATCGATCGACGTCCCTTCGGCCGGGATCTTCGTCGGCATCACGATGTCGACGCCGTACGGCTTCCCGCCGGTGTTCTCGTCCATCCAGGACAGGACGGCGTCGAGCTCGGCGGCGTCGTTGAACCGCACGCAGCCCAGCACGCCGAGACCGCCCGCCCGGCTGATCGCCGCGGCCACGTGCTCGGACGGGGTGAACCCGACGATCGGCAGGTCGATCCCGAGCCGGTCGCACAGAGACGTCCGCATGAAACTCCTTACGCCGGTTGGATGGTGATGGGTTCGTGCTCGGCGGCGTAGCGCTGGGCCCAGGGATAGTCCGGCTTGCCGCTGGGTGAGCGCCCGATCTCTTCGGTGAGCCACAGACTGCGCGGCACCTTGTACCCGGCGATCTCGGTCCGTACGTGCGCTTCGAGCGCGGCGACGTCGAGTTCCTTGCCGGAGCGCGGCTGGATCACCGCGGCCACCCGCTGGCCTAGCCGGTCGTCGGGGATGCCGATGACGAGCGCGTCGAAGACGTCCGGATGCGATTTGAGCGCACCCTCGACCTCTTCCGGGTACACCTTCTCGCCGCCGGTGTTCACGCACTGCGACCCCCGGCCGAGCAGGGTCACCGTGAGGTCTTCCTCGTAACGTGCGTAGTCACCTGGGACGACGTACCGCTTGCCGTCGATCTCGACGAAGATCTTCTCGGTCTTCGCGGGATCCTTGTAGTACCCGAGCGGGACGTGCCCGCGCCGCGCGATCAGGCCGATCGCGCCCGGTTTCGGCTCGACGAGCGCGCCGTCGTCGTCCACGAGGATCGCGTCCTTGCCGAAGTTGACCCTCGGACCGGCGGAATGATCGCTGTCCTTGCTGACCATGCCGATGCCGGTGAACCCGCTTTCGGAGGAACCGATCGCGTCGGTGATCACCACGTTCGGGAGCAGCGACAGGAATTCCTGCTTCACCGACTGGGAGAACAGCGCGGCGTGGCTCGACACCGCCACGATCGACGACGCGTCGTAGTCGCCCTCGCGATAGGCGTCGATCAGCGGCCGCGCCATCGCGTCGCCGACGATGGTGAGCACCTGGACCTTGTTGTCCTGCACGGCTTTCCAGACGTCGTGCGCGTCGAACCGCGGGACGAACACGACCGGGCTGCCGGTGAACAGCGCGCCGAACGCGGCCCACTGCGCGGCGCCGTGGATCAGCGGCGCGGCCGGGAGCCGGACCAGGCTGCCCGACTTGCCCTGTTCGGCGAGTGTCCACTCGTCCGGGACGTACTCGCCGGTGACGAAGTTGATGCCGCCGCCGAGCGCGCGCCAGATGTCCTCGTGGCGCCACAGGACGCCCTTGGGATAGCCGGTGGTGCCGCCGGTGTAGAGGATGTAGATGTCGTCGGCGCTGCGTTCGGCGAAGTCGCGCTCGGGCGAGCCTTCGGCGAGCGCGGCTTCGTAGTCCACACCGCCGTAGGACGAATAGTCGCCGTCGCTTCCGTCGTCGACAACGACAACGTGTTTCAGTTTCGGGGTTTCCGGCAGGACGGCGGCCACCTTGTCCGAGTAGCCGCGTTCGTGGACCAGCGCCACGAGGTCGGCGTTGTCGAACAGGTACCGCAGTTCGCCGTGGACGTAGCGGTAGTTGACGTTGACCGCGATCGCGCGCAGCTTGTACGCGGCGATCATCGATTCCAGGGCCTCGATCGAGTTCCGGGAATAGACACCGATGTGGGATCCGGGTCCCACGCCGTGTGCGGCGAGGTGGTGCGCCAGCCGGTTGGCGCGCTCTTCCAATTCGGCGAAGGTGACCCGCCGATCGCCGCAGACGACCGCGATGCGCTCCGGCACGGCGTCGACGGCGTGCTCGAGTAGATCCGCGATGTTGAGTGCCACTTCCTCAAAGTAGAACATGTTATCGTTCTGGGCAATGGCCGCTCTTTGGGAGGTTCAAGTGGGCGAACCGCACGCGCTGGTGGAAAAGATCGGACACACCCTCGTGGTCACGATGAACCGACCGGAGGCCCGCAACGCGCTCAGCGGCGAGATGCTCGGCATCATGGTCGAGGCGTGGAACCGGGTCGACGAGGACGAGGACGTCCGGTGTTGCGTGCTCACCGGCGCTGGTGGCGCGTTCTGCGCGGGGGCGGACCTGAAGTCGATGTCGAAGAATTCGCCGTCGGACTCGTTCGTGAAGGGCACTTTCGACCCCAGCAAGATCGAGGGCCTGCTGAAGGGACGACGGCTGACGAAGCCGTTGATCGCGGCCGTCGAAGGCCCCGCGATCGCGGGCGGGACGGAGATCCTCCAAGGCACGGACATCCGCGTCGCGGGCGAGAGCGCGAAGTTCGGCGTGTCCGAGGCTCGGTGGAGCCTGTTCCCGATGGGCGGTTCGGCCGTGCGGCTCCCCCGCCAGATCCCGTACACCGTCGCGGCCGACCTGCTGCTGACCGGACGGCACATCACCGCGGCCGAGGCGCTGGAGATCGGCCTGATCGGTCATGTCGTTCCGGACGGCAAGGCGCTGGACAAGGCGCTCGAACTCGCCGGCCTCATCTCCGCGAACGGCCCGTTGGCCGTCCGCGCGATCCTCAAAACGATGCGGGACACCGAGGGCATGCACGAGGAAGAGGCCTTCAAGCTCGACGCCCAGTACGGCATCGAGGTCTTCGCGAGCGAAGACGCGAAGGAAGGCCCCCGCGCCTTCGCCGAGAAGCGCAAGCCCGTCTTCCGGGGCCGTTAACCCCCGCGTTTCGTCCTCTGGATGCGGTAGTTCGCCGGTGAACTACCGCATCCAGAGGACTAACTGCGTCAGGGGGCGCGGTGGCCTTCCCAGTACGGGTCGCGGAGCTTGCGCTTGTAGAGCTTCCCGTTCGGATCGCGCGGGAGTTCGGGCAAGTAGTCGACCGAACGCGGGAGCTTGAACTTCGCCAGTCGTGACGCCGCGTATTCGAGGATCTCCGCGGTCAGCTCCTCGGAGGGCTCGACACCGTCCGCGGGCTCGACGACGGCCTTGATCGCCTCGCCCCAGTCCTCGTGCGGGACGCCGAACACGGCGACGTCGGCGATCTTCGGGTGCATCACCAGTTCGCCCTCGATCTCCGCCGGGTAGATGTTGACCCCGCCCGAGATGATCAGATCCGCCTTGCGGTCGTGCAGGAAGAGGTAGCCGTCCTCGTCGAGATGACCGACGTCGCCGAGGGTGAACAGGTCCCCGACCCGCGCCTTGTCCGTCTTCGCCCGGTCCTTGTGGTACTCGAACTTCGAGTCGCCCATCTTCATGTACACCGTGCCGGTCTCACCGGCGGGCAGTTCCGTGCCCTCGTCGTCGAGGATCTTGATCGTCGAACCCGGCCACGGCAGCCCGACCGAACCCGGTTTCTTCAGCCACTCCTCGCCCGAGATCGCCGTCCCGCCGCCTTCGGTGGCCGCGTAGTACTCGGTGACGACCGGGCCCCACCAGTCGAGCATCCGGCGTTTGACCTCCAGCGGGCACGGGGCGGCGCCATGGATCATCACGCGCAGCGAACTCAGGTCGTAGGCCGCGCGGACGTCGTCCGGCAGGGCGAGCAGGCGGCGGAACTGCGTCGGGACCATGTGACTGTGCGTGACGCGGTGCCGCTCGATCAGCCGCAGCATGTCCTCGGCGTCCCACCGGTCCATCAGCACCGCGGTATGGCCCAGCTGCAGGGAGATCGCGACGAAGTTGAGCACGGCCGTGTGATAGAGCGGCGAACCGCACAGATGCACGTGGTCGTCGTGCGGCGCCAGCCCGAAGATCCCGAAGAACCACGTCGACGCGGCCGGCACGGAGTCGGGGTCGGCGCCGGTCAGCGGCCGCCGGACACCCTTGGGCCGCCCCGTGGTCCCCGACGTGTAGAGCATCGGCGAGCCCGCCGTGCGCCTTTCCGGACGTCCGTCGCACGAGCTCTCACCATTGCCGGAGCCGAGTTCCTCGATCCGGCGGAAGCCGTCGACGTCGCCGACGGCGAACCGGCCGCGTTCCGGGATGCCGGCCTCGTCGGCGGCGGCGATCGCGACGTCGGCGAACCGTTCGTGCGCGAGGAAGGCCTTGGCGCCGCTGTCGGACAGGATGTAGGCGACCTCCGGCCCGACCAGATGCCAGTTGACCACCACGATGTACAGGCCGGATTGGATGGCGGCGAAGTAGGCCGCGACGAGTTCGTCTCCGTTGGGCTGCAGGACGACGACCACGTCCCCGGCCTCCAGCCCGAGGGCCTGCAGGCCCCGGGCGTACGCGTTCGCTTTCGCGGCGAGGTCCCCGTAGCCGATCGAGCGGCCGTCCGGATCGACGAGCGCGACCCGCTCCGGCTCCTGTGCGGCGATGTTCCAGACCCCAAGTGTCCCGGTGGCAGTCGACATACCCGTGAATCTAGAACGCGTTCCACTCAAGAGCAACCGCCAGCCAAGCCCAGATGACCGATCTTGCCGAGAAATCGAGAACATGTTTCACTCAGGATGTGAGCGCACCTGAACTTCCGCTGTCGGCCCCGCTCAACGTGGGCTTCGACTACACGCGTTCGGTCGGCCCGGTACTCGGCCGGTTCGTCGACGCCCTGCGCGAGCGCCGCGTCGAAGGCGTCCGGGGCAGCGACGGCCGTGTCCATGTGCCCCCCTTGGAGTACGACCCCGTGACCGCCGAAGCCCTGTCCGAGTTCGTTCCGGTGGCCTCCGAGGGCGAGATCGTCTCCTGGTCCTGGATCGCCGAACCCGTCGACGGCCAGCCGTTGTCGCGGCCGTTCGCGTGGGCGCTGATCCGGCTCGACGGCGCCGACACCTCGATCCTGCACGCCGTCGACGCGGGCACGCCCTCGAATGTCCACACCGGACAGCGCGTGCGGATCCGCTGGGCGGACGAGACCGTCGGGCACATCCGGGACATCGCCTACTTCGTCCCCGCCGACGGGCCCGACACCGAAACCACCGAGGCGCCTCCCCCGGTCGCGAAACGCGAGGAGGGCGCGCCGGTCAGCGTGGTGATCACGCCGATCCACCTGCGCTACGAGCATTCCGCGTCGCCTGAGGAAAGCCGCTACCTGCGCGGGCTCGCGGAGGGGAAACTGATCGGCCAGCGCTGCCCGTCGTGCGAGAAGGTCTACATCCCGCCGCGCGGCGCGTGCCCGACCGACGGTGTGCCGACCACCGACGAGGTCGAACTGCCCGACACCGGCATCGTCACCACGTTCTGCATCGTGAACGTGCCGTTCCTCGGCCAGAAGATCAAACCGCCGTACGTGGCCGCGTACATCCTGCTCGACGGCGCGGACATCGCGTTCCTGCACCTGGTCCTCGGCTGCGACGCCGCCGACGTCCGGATGGGCATGCGGGTCCGGGCCGCGTGGAAACCGCGGGACGAATGGTGGACCTCGCTGGAGAACATCGGCCATTTCGAACCGACCGGCGAGCCTGACGCACCGTACGAATCCTTCGCCCACCATCTGTGAGGACCACCGTGCCAGATGTAGCAGTCGTGGGCTTCGCGCAGGCCCCCAACGTCCGCAGCACCCCGGGCACCACCAACGGCGTTGAGATGCTGGTGCCGATCTTCGCCGAGGTCTTCGAGCGCACCGGTCTGTCCAAAGAGGACATCGGATTCTGGTGCTCGGGTTCCTCGGACTACCTCGCCGGCCGCGCGTTCTCGTTCATCGCCGCGGTCGACGCGATCGGCGCCTTCCCGCCGATCCACGAGTCGCATGTCGAGATGGACGCCGCCTGGGCGCTGTACGAGGCGTGGCTGAAGATCCGGATGGGCGAGGTGGAGACCGCGCTGGTCTACGGCTTCGGCAAATCGTCGGCCGGGCAGTTGCGGCGGGTGCTCGCCCTGCAGATGGATCCCTACGTCGTCGCGCCGCTGTGGCCCGACTCGGTGAGCGTGGCCGGGATCCAGGCGCGGCTCGGCCTCGAATCCGGGCTGTGGTCGGAAAAGGATCTCGCCGAGGTCGCCGCGCGCAGCCGCGCCGACGACGCCGGTAATCCCGCCGCGCAGATCTCCGGCACGGTCGAGGTCGCGGAGCTGCTCGACGCCCCGTACTTCGCGGATCCGTTGCGGGCCCACGACATCGCGCCCATCACCGACGGCGCCGCCGTGCTCGTGCTCGCGTCGGCCGAGCGGGCGGCGGACCTTGTCGACAGCCCGGCGGTGATCACCGGGATCGAGCACCGCGTCGACTCTCCCGCGCTCGGTGTCCGAGACCTCACCAAGTCGCCTTCGACGGCGGCCGCCGGGCGGGCGCTCGATCTCGACGGCGTCGAGGTCGCCGAACTGCACGCACCGTTCACGCACCAGGAATTGATCCTGCGTGAGGCACTCGGCCTCGGCGACCAGGTGCGGATCAATCCCTCCGGCGGCGTCCTGACCGGCAATCCGATGTTCTCGGCGGGGCTGGCGCGGATCGGCGAGGCGGCGAACCGCGTCCTCGACGGCAGCGCGCGCAAGACCCTCGCCCACGCGACCAGCGGCCCCGTCCTCCAGCAGAACCTGGTCGCGACCTTGGAGGTCCTCTCGTGAAGCACCTCGCGGCCGTACTGGGAACCGGCCAGACGCACCACAAGGCCAAACGCACCGACGTGTCCATGCCCGGCCTGCTCCGGGAGGCCATCGACCGCGCGATGCTCGACGCGGGGACCGGCTGGGACGACATCGACGCGGTCGTCCTCGGCAAGGCGCCGGACCTGTTCGAGGGCGTGATGATGCCCGAACTGTTCCTCGCCGACTCGCTCGGCGCGACCGGGAAACCCTTGCTGCGCGTGCACACCGCGGGCTCGGTCGGCGGGTCGACCGCGCTCGTGGCGGCCTCGCTGGTGCAGGCGGGCGTGCACAAACGGGTGCTGACCGTGGCCTTCGAGAAGCAGTCCGAATCGAACGCGATGTGGGGCCTGTCGATCCTGCCGCCGTTCCAGATGCCGGTGGGCGCCGGGGCGGGCGGGTACTTCGCGCCGCACGTGCGGTCCTACATCCGGCGATCCGGCGCGCCCGACCACGTCGGGGCGATCGTCGCGGCCAAGGACCGCCGCAACGGCGCGCTGAATCCGTACGCGCATCTGCGGCAGTCCGACATCACGGTGGAGTCGGTGCGGGCGTCGCAGATGCTGTGGGACCCGATCCGCTACGACGAGACCTGCCCGTCTTCGGACGGCGCGTGCGCGATGGTGATCGGGGACGAGGCGTCGGGCGACGCCGTGCCCGGTGGCGCGGCGTGGATCCACGCGACCGCGATGCGCACCGAACCGACCACGTTCGCCGGACGCGATCAGGTCAACCCCCAGGCGGGCCGGGACGCCGCGGCCGCGTTGTGGCGGGACGCCGGGATCACCGACCCACTGTCCGAAGTGGACGCAGCCGAGATCTATGTGCCGTTCTCGTGGTTCGAGCCGATGTGGCTGGAGAACCTGGGCTTCACCGACGAGGGGCAGGGCTGGAAGCTCACCGAGGCGGGCGAAACCGCGCTCGGCGGGCGGCTGCCGGTCAACCCGTCGGGCGGCGTGCTCTCGTCGAACCCGATCGGCGCGTCGGGGATGTTGCGGTTCTCCGAAGCGGCCAAGCAGGTGATGGGCCGGGCCGGGGACTACCAGGTCGACGGGGCGCGGATCGCGCTCGGGCACGCGTACGGCGGCGGTTCGCAGTTCTTCTCGATGTGGGTCGTGGGGTCGGCGAAGCCGAGCTAAGGGCGGCGCCGGGGCCGGAGGCGTTGCGCGGCCAAGGTCGCGATCACCCCGGTCACCGCGCCCACCAGCACCGGCTTGAGCCCGTGCCGATCGGGAGCCGCGACCACGGGCCGGACCACCACGGGCGGCGGCGGTTTGACCGGGTCCGGCGGGGCGTCGCGTGCGGTCGCCGTCCAGGCCGTGACGAACACCAGCATCCGCGCCACCAGCGAGATGAAGAAGATCAGGCCGATGATGGAACCGAACGCGACCCCGGTCGGCGAGTTCCCGATCAGGCGCAGGTAGATCCCACCGGCCTGCTTCAGCAGCTCGAAGCCCAGCGCCAGCGCGACCGCGCCGCGCATCGCGCTGCGGACGCCGACCGGTTTCCGCGGCAACCGGGTGAGCACCCAGAGGAACACGAGCCAGTTCGCCAGCAGCGCCAACGGAATCGAGATCGCCGAGAGCACGTTGTGACCCCAGGCGGTGTCGTCCACGCCGGCCAGCCCCAGCAGATACCGGCCGAGCGCGGACCCGGAGATGGTGATGGCGAACGAGACCAGCAGCGCGCTCGCGAGGCCGAGCAGCGCGAGCAGGTCCGCGGCGATCGTGCGCAGCAGCGGGAGATCCGACCGGTTCTGACCCCACAGCGCGGTGAGCGCGTCCCGCAGCGAGTTCATCCAGTTCCAGCCTGAGTACAAGCCGATGATCAGACCGATGATCCCGACGCTGGTGCGCTGCTCGACGAATCCGGTGAGCAGCTCGCCCGCCTTGTCACCGAGGCCACCGGGCAGGGTGCCGGTGATCGCGTTCAGCATCGACTCGATCAGCTGCGGCTGGCTCGCCAGCACGAAGCCCGCCACCGAAACCGCGACCATGAGGATGGGCACCAGCGAGAACAGGCTGAAATAGGTGATCGACGCGACGTAGTGGTAACCGCCGTACTCGACGTAGCGGTTCACCGCCCGCGCCACGTGGTCCAGCCAGCGGTGGCGGGCCCGCAGCCGCTGCCATTTCGTCGGTGCTTGCTTCTCCCTCACACGGCAATGTCTACCTCAGCGAGGTCACGGGTCGGGGGCAACACGCGATCAAGCGAGCGCGATCAGCCGCGAGCCGTCGTCCTCCGGCAGCGACGGGCCCGCGGTCGCCAGCACGGTGTTGCCGAGAAAGTCCAGCTCACAGCCGAGGGTGGAGAGGAACGCGGTGTCGGCGGCGTCCCGTCCGGTGGCGATCCGGCAGAGGCTCTGCCTCGGCGCGAGGCCGGTGGCGTCGAACACGTACCACCGGCCGTCGATCGCGGCCTCGAACACGGCGTGGAAGTCCATTGGGGACAGTCCGGGCGCGTAGACGGCGGCGAACCGGGCGGGGATGTCCAGCACGCGGCACAGCGAGATGCAGACGTGCGCGTAATCGCGGCAGACCCCTTCCCCGGCGAGGTAGGTGTCGACGGCGTCGTCGGTCGGCGAGCCGGAACCGACCACATAGGACAGGTGCTCGCCGACGTGCCGGACGATCGCCTTCACCTGGGTGCGCGCGTCGGGCAGGCCGCCGAAGCGGGACAGCGCGAGCCCGCCCATCCGGTCCGACGGGCAGTACCGGCTGGGCCTGGTGTAGCGGATGACGTCGTCCAGGCCGACGGGCTCCGGATCGGCCGGGCCGAGCGTGCGTTCGGCCCGGTACCGCACGACGTGTTCACCGGGCGGCAGATCGACGACCTGGGCCCGGGTGCCGTGTTCGAACGCCACCTGGCGCGGCGGCGCGGGATAGGCGAACTCCTCTTGCCCGGCCCCACCGGCGAGCGCGATCACGAACGCGGCGGGGCCGGGTTTCGTGACCCGGAAGGACATTTCGACGTCGACCTGCACGTGGGGACCCATGGCCCCCATGGTGCCCCAAGGCCGCAGTCCCGGCCGATCAGGCGTAGCGGACCTGGTAGTGCTTGATCCCATTGAGCCAGCTCGACCGGAGGCGGTCGGGCGGGGCGAGTTCGGTGATGTCCGGCATGACGTCGGCGATGGCGTTGAAGATCAGATCGATCTCCAGCCGCGCGAGGTTGGCGCCGATGCAGTAGTGCGAACCCGTGCCGCCGAAACCGACGTGCGGGTTGTCCTCGCGGAGGATGTCGAACTTCTCCGGCCGGTCGAAGTGGTCCGGGTCGAAGTTCGCGGAGCTGTAGAACATCCCGACCCGGTCGCCCTTGCGGATCTGCTGCCCGCCGAGTTCGGTGTCCCGGGTCGCGGTGCGCTGGAAGGCGACCACCGGGGTGGCCCAGCGGACGATCTCGTCCGGCGCGGTCTTCGGGCGTTCCTTCTTGTACAGCTCCCACTGATCGGGGTGATCGAGGAAGGCCTTCATCCCGTGGGTGATCGCGTTGCGCGTGGTCTCGTTGCCCGCGACGGCGAGGAGGATGACGAAGAAGCCGAACTCGTCCGACGCCAGCGATTCGCCGTCGACGTCGGCCTGCACCAGCTTCGTGACGATGTCGTCCATCGGGCATTTGCGGCGTTCTTCGGCCATGTTCCAGGCGTAGCCGACGATCTCGGCGGACGCGGCGAGCGGCTCGACCTCGTACTCGGGGTCGTCGTAGGCGACCATCTGGTTGGACCAGTCGAAGATCTTCAGGCGGTCTTCCTGCGGGATGCCGATCAGTTCGGCGATGGCCTGCAAGGGAAGCTCGCACGCGACGTCGACGACGAAATCGCCGGAGCCCTTCTTCTTGGCCTCGCTGACGATCCGCTCCGCGCGATCGCGCAGGGTGTCCTCGAGCTTCGCGATCGACCTCGGCGTGAAGCCCTTCGACACGATCCGGCGCAGCTTCGTGTGCTGCGGGGCGTCCATGTTGAGCAGGACCAGACGGTTGGCTTCGAGGCTGTCGTCGGTCATGTTCTCGTCGAACCGGATGATCGCGGTCTTCTCCCGGGAGGAGAACAGCTCGCTGTCCCTCGACACCGCCTTGACGTCATCGAGCCGGCTGACCACCCAGTAGCCGTCATCGCGGAAGCCCGCGGTGTTGTGCGGCTGCGGGTTCCACCAGACCGGCGCCGTGCGGCGGAGTTCGGCGAACTCCTCCAGAGGCAGTCTGGTGGCGTACAGATCCGGATCGGTGAAATCGAAACCGGCGGGGATCAGGGGAGCGGCCACGGGCTACCTCCTACGCGGTTCGCCAATGAAACACGTTCTAGACCCGATTGAAGCATACGGCGTTTACCAAGTGAAGAGTTTCAGTGAAACCCGTTTACTCGGCCCGCATCGATCTTGCACTCCCTGCAAAAAGCGGAAACGGCGACCAGTGATCAAAATCCGGTCGACCCTGGGGCGGCTTGCTCAAATCAAGAACGTGTTCTACTTTTCTTGGTAGTGAACAGTGTTTCCAGGAGGCGAACGTGGGTAGTCCGGTGATCGTCGAGGCGGTCCGCACCCCCATCGGCAAGCGCAGGGGACATCTGGCGGGGCTGCACGCCGCCGAGATCCTCGGCGCGGCGCAGCGCGCCCTGCTCGAACGCGCGGGCGTGGATCCCGCGCTGGTCGAGCAGGCGATCGGCGGGGCCGTGACCCAGGCGGGCGAACAGGCGGGCAACGTCACGCGCACGGCGTGGCTGCACGCCGGTCTCCCGGAGACCACGGGTGCGACGACCATCGACGCCCAGTGCGGCTCGGCTCAGCAGGCGACGCATCTGATCGCCGGGCTCATCGCGACGGGCGCCATCGACGTCGGCGTCTCGTGCGGTGTCGAGGCGATGAGCCGGGTCCCGCTGGGCGCGAACCGCGGCGAGGGCATCGGCACGCCTCGTCCGGAGTCGTGGTCGATCGACATGCCGAACCAGTACGGCGCGGCCGAGCGGATCGCGGAACGCCGCGGGATCACCCGCCTCGACGTCGACCGGTTCGGCACCGAGTCTCAGGCCAAAACCGCCGCCGCGTGGGCCGCGGGGCACTTCGACCGCGAGGTCGTCGCCGTGAAGGCACCCGTGCTCGGCGAGGACGGCACGCCGACCGGCGAGACCCGGCTGGTGTCGCGCGACCAAGGACTTCGCGACACGACCGTCGAAGGCCTGTCCAAGCTCAAGCCCGTCCTCGAAGGCGGCGTGCACACGGCCGGGACGTCGTCGCAGATCTCCGACGGCGCGGCCGCGCTCCTCCTGATGGACTCGGACCGGGCCAAGGCACTGGGCCTCAGGCCGCGAGCGCGGATCGTCTCGCAGGCGCTGGTCGGCGCGGAGCCGTACTACCACCTCGACGGGCCCGTGCAGGCGACCGAACGCGTCCTCGCCAAGGCGGGGATGACGATCGGCGACCTCGACCTCTTCGAAGTCAACGAGGCGTTCGCTTCGGTCGTGTTGTCGTGGCAACGGGTGCACCGGCCCGACGAGGCCAAGGTCAACGTGAACGGTGGCGCGATCGCGCTCGGGCATCCCGTCGGCAGCACCGGCGCCCGCCTGCTGACCACGGCGTTGCACGAACTGGAACGCCGCGACGCGAGCACCGCGCTGGTGACGATGTGCGCCGGTGGCGCGCTTTCCACCGGCGCGATCATCGAACGGATCTAGCCGCCGCTAGTCCAGGCCGACCTCGACCACCGGACCGTTGTCCGGCCTCGCGAGCCTTTTGAGCCCCTGACCCTCCTTCCAGAAGTCGAAATAGATGGTGTTGCCCTCGACCCAGGTCAGCACCGCCTCGGTGAGGTCGAGCCGGAAGACGTGCGCCTCCCCGTCGTCGCCCTGCAGGCGGGCGACCTCCGCCGGATCGATGATCTCGACGGCCTTTCCCGACACCTTCGCGTCCGCGCCGCCCTCGTCGATCGCCGAGGCGGCGTGGATCGCGAACCTGCCGTCGTGCTGCAGATCCTTCGCCTTCATCGCGCCGATCATCGAACCGATCAGCAGGTCCTGCTCACGGAAATCGACCTCACTGCCACTCACCCGGGGCGAACCGTCCCGCCGGACCGTCGCCAGCACATGCGACTTCGCCGCGGTGAACCGCTCTTTGATCTTCTCCGCCAGCGCGGGTGCCTCTTCACTGAACTGCTGCCACGTCGCCATGCGCACCAGCGTCCCACCGGGGTACGACAGTTTCGAGCGGTCAGGGCCGCGGCGCCCCCATCGGGTTCGGCAGCGGGATCGCGCCGGTGTCGAAGATCCGGCGGCTCAGCGGGACGGCGATCCGGACGACCTCGGCCGCCCCGTCCTCGCCCAAGGCGTCGAGCGGGCCGAGGGCGAGGCGGTCCGTCTCGTCCTCGATCCGTTGGCGCAACTCGATTCCCGGGCCGGTGAGCCGGAGATCGCCGTCGAGGATCCCCCGTCCGGACAGCCGCGCGACACTCGCGTCCCACTCGTCGTCGGACCAGCCGCGGTTGATCTGGATGACCTCGCGTGTCACCGCCCCGCTGCCGATGTGGGTCAGTGTCGTGTCGAGTCCGCGCAGCCCGGCGGCGACGGCGGAAAGCACGTGACCGTCCCCGCGATGCTCGCGCAGCACCGTCGCCGCGAGCCAGACCCGGCCCGCCGGCGTCGCGGGCCTGGCGACCGATGACCAGGCGGCGGCGAGCGGCCTGGCCGCGTAGTCGCAGCCGGTGACGGCGTGTTCGAGCAGATCGGCGAGGTCCCCGAGCGGCGCGTCGGCGGGAAGGATCCGGTTCAGGGCCTCCTCGACGGCGGCCATCCGGGACCGGAGCACGACCGCCGGTTCGGCGTATTTCCACGCGTCGGGCAGGGAGCGCGCGACCATCCTCGGGGCGAACCCGAAGAGCATGGCGGTCGCGGGTGGTTCCGGCAGCGGCCCGAGTGGCGCGACCCGGCCGGCGAAATAACCCATCCACCAGCCCGGCAGGCCCGCCGCCTTCGCTGCGGCCGCGGTCTCCGGGGCGAAGTAGACGACGGCGTGCAGCGGCTCGACCGCTTCCCAGAGACGGCGCTGAAGTGACTTCACTCCCCCATCTTGCCCCCGCCGAAAACCGGATGCGGCTCCTCGCGGCATGGTGTGTGATCGCGCCATGGTGATCAGCTTGGAGAAGCCGGAGACCGACGGGCTGGACGAAGCCGTCGAGGCGCTGCGGGACTGGCAATCCGAAGGCGTGGCTTGGCAAGTGCATCCCGGTGACCTCGGCTGGTACTGGCGTAACGGCGCGCCCGCGGTGGCCGAAGCGGTGCGGATCTGGCGCCGGGACGGCCGGATCCTCGCCGTCGGTTTCCTCGACGGAGCCGACCTCCTGCGGCTCACGACCGCGCCGGACGTCCGCCGGGACGAGGAACTGGCGCGACGGCTGGCCGAAGACGTGGCCGCGCCCGAACGTGGTGTCCTTCCTGCTGGAAGGGTCTCCGTCGAGGCGCCGATGGACGCGCTTCTCCAGGACGTGCTGCCCGGGCACGGCTGGCATGTCGACGAGGAAGAACCATGGACGCCGCTGAGCCTCGACCTCACGGAGCCGGTGAAGGCTCCGGACCTGCGGATCGAGACGGTCGGCGCGGATCTGGCGGCCGCCTGGGCCGAGGTGATCGGGGCGGCGTTCGGCGGATCGACGTTCACCGCCGAAAAGTGGCGGACGATGGCGGCCTCGGCGCCGTACGCCGATGCCCGGTGCCTGCTCGGCTACGACGACCGGGGTGACGCCGTCGCGGCGGTCGCCGTGTGGTCGTCCGGCCCCGGCAAGCCCGGGTTGCTCGAACCGATGGGCGTGCGTGCCGACCAGCGCGGCCACGGATACGGCCGGGCGATCACCGTCGCCGCGGCGGCCGCGCTCCGGGAGCTCGGCTCGTCGAGCGCGGCCGTGAACACGCCCAGTTCCAACGTCGCCGCCGTGACGACCTACGAATCGGGCGGGTTCCAGCCGTGGCCCGAGATCCGGGACCTGACGCGAGACGCCTCGTGAGTGGTAAGGACGGTTAGAACCGTCCTTACCACTCACGAGACAGCACCGAAGACCTACGCCCCGTAAACGGGTTCAGGCACCGGAGCCTCCGCCAGCAGCTCCCCCACCACCGGGCCGAGCTCGGCAGGCGACCACCGGGAACCTTTGTCCCGCACCGGTCCGTGCCGCCAGCCCTGCGCGATCGAGACGCGTCCGCCGTCGACCTCGAACACCCGGCCGGTGACCCCGGACGATTCTTCGCTGCCGAGCCACACCACCAGTGGCGACACGTTTTCCGGTGCCATGGCGTCGAATCCGTCTTCCGGCGCGGCCATGTCGTCGGCGAAGGCGACTTCGGTCATCCGGGTGCGGGCGGCCGGGGCGATCGCGTTCACGGTGACGCCGTAGCGCGCGAATTCGGTCGCCGCGACCAGCGTGAGCCCCAGGATGCCGGACTTCGCGGCCGCGTAATTCCCCTGCCCGACGCTGCCGAGCAGGCCGGCCCCGGAGCTGGTGTTGATCACCCGGGCGGCCCGCGTCCGGCCCGCCTTCGCCTCGGCTCGCCAATATTCGACGGCGTGCCGCGTCGGCGCGAAATGCCCCTTCAGGTGGACGCGGATGACGGCGTCCCATTCGTCCTCGCCGAGGTTGACCAGCATCCTGTCGCGCAGGAAACCCGCGTTGTTGACCAGGACGTCCAGCCCGCCGAAGGTCTCGACGGCCTTCCGCACCAGTGCCGCGGCACCGTCCCAGGAGGCGATGTCGTCGGTGTTCGCCACCGCTTTGCCGCCGAGCGCCTCGATCTCGTCGACGACGTCCTGCGCGGGCCCGGCCGATCCGCCGCTTCCGTCGATCCCGGCGCCGAGGTCGTTCACCACCACCCGCGCGCCCTCCGCGGCGAACGCGAGCGCGTGCGCCCGTCCGATGCCGCGACCGGCTCCGGTCACCACCACGATCCGGCCGTCGGCGATCCCGTTCACACCGGCTCCTTTCGTTCTTTCACCAGGGAATTGGAAGCGGCGAGGAAGGCAGGCACCTCTCCCCCGCCGTGGACGGTCAGGCAGGCTCCGCTGACATAGGAGGCCAGCGGGGACGCCAGGAACACCGCGCAGGAACCGATCTCGTCCGGATCCGCCAACCGTCCTAACGGGACGGTCGCGCCCACGGCCTCGATCCCCGCCTCGTCGCCGTAGTGCAGATGCGAGTGCTCCGTCCGCACCATGCCGACGTCGAGCCCGTTGACCCGCACCTTCGGCGCCCATTCGACGGCGAGTGACGCGGTCAGGTTGTCCAGGCCCGCCTTCGCCGCGCCGTAGGACGCCGTCCCCGGCGACGGTCTCGTCGCGCTGACGCTGCTGATGTTCACGATGACACCGCCGCTTTCCTGCTCCTGCATGACGGCGTTCGCCGCCCGCGCGACGCTCAGCGGCGCCAGCAGGTTCAGCGCGACGATCTTCTCGTGGAACCGCGGCGACGCGTGCGCCGCCTCGGCGTACGGCGCGCCGCCCGCGTTGTTGACCACGACGTCGAGCCTGCCGTGCCGCCGGACGACCTCCTCGACGAGCGCGTCGACCTCTTTCGGGTCGCGGACGTCGCAGGAGATGAAGGTGGACGCCTTGTCCCCGGCGCAGACCGGCCGCTCGGGTTCGGTGCGGGCGCAGGTGACGACTTCGGCGCCGGCACGCAGGAAAGTCCTCGTGACACCGGCGCCGACGCCGCGGACCCCACCGGTCACCAGCACCACGGCGCCGTCGAGCCGGAGTTCGAGTGCCATGCCGGGCCTCCTTCACGTCGCTGTACCCGGGCCGGACGTCCTGCTAACGTACCAAGCAAGTGCTAGGTTTGGTAGCGGAGAAGGGTGCACGATGACCGTTTCCACCCACTCACCGGAGCCCGGCATCGCCGTGGTCACGGTCGACGCGCCCCCGGTGAACGCGCTGAGCGTGAAGGGATGGTTCGCCCTCGCGTCCGCCGTCACCGACGCCGGACGCGACCCCGCGACCCACGTGGTGGTGCTGCGCGCGGAAGGCCGCGGGTTCAACGCGGGGGTCGACATCAAGGAGATCCAGCGCGATCCGGGTTACGGCGCGCTGATCGGCGCGAACGAGGGCTGCGCGGCGGCGTTCTCCGCGGTGTACGACTGCGCGGTCCCGGTGATCGCCGCGGTACAGGGTTTCTGCCTCGGCGGCGGGGTCGGCCTGGTCGGCAACGCGGACGTCGTGGTCGCCAGTGAAGACGCCACTTTCGGGCTACCGGAGGTCGATCGCGGCGCGCTGGGCGCGGCGACCCATCTCGCGCGCCTCGTCCCCCAGCATCTGATGCGCGCCCTGTACTACACGGCTTCCACGATCACCGCGGCCCAGTTGCACCACCACGGTTCGGTCTACGCCGTCGTGCCGCGGGAGGAACTCGACGAGACCGCGCTCGGTGTGGCGCGGCAGATCGCGGCGAAGGACACCCGCGTGATCCGCGCGGCGAAACAGGCCATCAACGGCATCGACGTCCAGCCCGTGCACCGCAGCTACCGCTTCGAGCAGGGATTCACCTTCGAACTCAACCTGGCGGGCGTTTCGGACGGCGCGCGCCAGGAATTCCTGGACGGTAAGGGGAAGTGATGGCCGACAAGCGGATGACGCCGGACGAGATCGTCGCCGAACTGAAGGACGGCATGACGATCGGGATCGGCGGCTGGGGCTCGCGGCGCAAGCCGATGGCGCTGGTGCGCGCGATCCTGCGCTCACCGGTCAAGGATCTCACCGTGGTCTCCTACGGCGGTCCGGACGTCGGGCTGCTGGCGTCGGCGGGCAAGATCAAGCATCTCGTCTTCGGCTTCGTCACGCTCGATTCGATCCCCTACGACCCGTGGTTCTCCCGGGCGCGGGAATCCGGGTCGATCACCGTCACGGAATACGACGAAGGCGTGTTCGGCACCGGTCTTTCCGCTGCCGCGCAACGACTTCCGTTCCTGCCGACCCGGGCGGGCCTCGGCTCCGGCGTGATGGACCTGAACCCGTCGCTGCGCACAGTCCGCTCGCCGTACGACGACGCCGAAGAGCTGCTGGCTGTGCCCGCGCTCAAGCTCGACGCCGCCTTCGTCCACCTCAACCGCGCCGACGCCCGGGGCAACGCGCAGTATCTCGGGCCGGATCCGTACTTCGACGAACTCTTCGCGCTCGCCGCCGACAAGTGTTACGTGTCCACGGAACAGATTGTCGAGACGGCCGAGCTCACCGAGGCGGGCCCGGTGCAGAGCCTGCTGCTGAGCCGGATGCTCGTCACCGGGGTGGCCGAAACCCCGAACGGCGCGCATTTCACCACCGCCGTCCCGGACTACGGCCGCGACGAACGTTTCCAGCGCCACTACGCCGAAGCGGCCAAGGATCTCGACGCGTGGCCGAAATTCGTCGACAGGTTCCTGTCCGGGGACGAAGCGCAGTACCAGAAGGCCGTCGCCGAGTTCGGGGAGTCCGCGTGAGTGACATCAGCCGTGCCGAAGTGGCCGTCGTGGCCTGTGCCGAACTGTTCCGTGGAGACGGCGAAATCGTGGTGAGCCCCATGGGTTTCATCCCTTCGCTGGGGGCACGGCTGGCCAGGCTGACGTTCGAGCCGGACATCCTGCTGTCCGACGGCGAGGCGTACCTGATGACCCCGGACGCCGTCGTCGAAGGCTGGCAGCCGTTCCGCAAGGTCCTCGACACCGTGGTGCCGCGCGGAAAGCGGCATGTGGTGATGGGCGCCAACCAGATCGACGGCGAGGGCAACCAGAACATCTCGGCGATCGGCGAGCATTCCCGCCCGAAGAAACAACTTCTCGGCGTGCGGGGCGGGCCGGGCAACACCGCCAACCACCGCACGAGCTACTGGGTCCCCCGGCACGGCAAGCGGGTTTTCGTCGATCAGGTCGACGTCGTGTCCGGCGTCGGCTACGCCCGGGCGCGCGCGGCAGGTTTGCGGCATCACGACGTCCATCGGGTCGTCACGAACCTCGGGGTGCTGGACTTCGGCGGCGAAGACCACGCACCGCGGCTGCTTTCCGTGCATCCAGGGGTTTCCGTGGACGAGGTCGTCGAGGCGACGTCGTTCCCGCTGAGCACCGACGGCGTCACGGAGACCCGGCTGCCGACCGAGACCGAGCTGCTCCTGATCCGCACCAGTCTGGATCCGAAGTCCTTGCGGGACAAGGAAGTTCCGTCATGAAGTCGGCGCTGACCGAGCTGGCGGGCATCCGGCACCCGATCGTGCAGACCGGGATGGGCTGGGTCGCCGGGCCACGGCTGGTGTCCGCGACGGCGGAGGCGGGCGGCCTCGGCATCCTCGCGTCCGCCACGATGACCTACGACGAGCTGGCGGCCGCGATCAAGGAGGTCAAGAGCCGCACGTCTCAGCCGTTCGGCGTCAACCTCCGCGCGGACGCCGAAGACGCCGCGCGCCGGGTCGAGCTGCTCATCACCGAGGAAGTCCGCGTCGCGTCCTTCGCGCTCGCGCCGAAGAAGGACATGATCGCGCGGCTCAAGGACAACAACGTCCTCGTCGTTCCCTCGGTCGGCGCGGCCAGGCATGCGGAAAAGGTCGCGGGCTGGGGTGCCGACGCCGTCATCGTGCAGGGCGGTGAGGGCGGCGGGCACACCGGCGGGGTGGCGACGACGTTGCTGCTGCCCTCGGTGCTGGACGCGGTCGACATCCCGGTGGTCGCGGCGGGCGGCTTCTTCGACGGCCGGGGGCTGGCCGCCGCGCTCGCCTACGGGGCGGCCGGGGTCGCCATGGGTACCCGGTTCCTCCTGACGAGGGAAAGCACCGTCCCCGACGAGATCAAGCAGGCGTACCTAGCCCGTGATCTCAACGGCACCGTCGTCACCCGCAAGGTGGACGGCATGCCGCATCGCGTGCTCCGGACGGAACTGGTCGACGCGCTCGAGTCCGCCGGTCCGGTGAGCGGGTTCGCCCGTGCCGCCCGCAACGCCGCGAAGTTCCGGAAGCTGACCGGGCTGTCGTGGCGGTCCCTGGCCACCGAAGGGCTGCGGATGAAACGCGGCGGCGACCGGACGTGGTCGCAGGTCCTGATGGCCGCCAACACGCCGATGTTGCTGCGCGCCGGCCTGGTCGAGGGCGACCGGAACGCCGGTGTGCTGGCGTCCGGGCAGGTCGTCGGCCTGCTCGACGACCTGCCCGCGGTCGGCGACCTGATCGAGACGATCGTCGCCGACGCGACCGGCATCCTGCGGCGGCTGGCCTCGGAGTGAGCGGCCGGACGCGCTGTGCTTGACTTCGGCCATGATCTCGGAGAGTCGTTGTCCGGTCGAGGACGGTGAGCTGTACGTCCGCAGCACCGGCGAAGGGCCGCTTCTGCTCCTGATCGCGGGCGGGCTCGGCTCGGCGGACACCTTCCGGGCGATGACGAAGCTGCTCGCGGACGACTACACCGTCGTCACCTACGACCGGCGCGGGCACTTCCGCAGCACGGACACCAGCACCGGACCGGTCAGCGTGCCGAAGCAGGCCGACGACGCCCACGCGGTGCTCCAGCACGTCGGCGGCGGCCCCGCGAGCGTGTTCGGGACCAGCGCGGGCGCCATGATCGGCCTCGACCTCGTCGCCCGTTACCCGGACGCGGCGACGATGCTGATCGCGCACGAACCGCCCGCCATCCAGCTGCTGCCCGACGCGCTCGGCTGGCTCGACGAGGCCAACGCGCAGGTCCGGCTCGCCCAGGCGGGCGACCTGATGGGGGCGTTCAAACGGTTCACCGACGGGATCGCCGGTGCCGCACTGCCCGAACTGCGCGCGATCCGGCTGCCGAACGAGGAGGACTGGAAGCGGCTGTTCGGCCGCGAGCTGGCCGAGATCCTCGACTACCTTCCCGATCTGCGGGCCCTGCGCCGGAGCAGGACCGAGATCATCCCCGTCGCGGGTGTCGGAAGCCGCGGCCACTACCACTACCAGCCCGCGAAGATCCTCGCGCTCGAACTGGGCTTGCCGTTCACGGAGGTCCCCGGCGCGCATCTGGCGCCGCAGCGGAATCCCGCCCAGTTCACCGAAGCGCTGCGGGAGTTGCTCGAAGGCTGAGTCACGGCAGCAGCGGCAGCTTCCCGACCAGTTTGTCGATCCGGTTGCGCGGGCCGACGATGCCGATCGCGCAGTAGTCCATCTCCCCGGTCGGGATCTCCTTCATCGTCGCGAGGAAGTCGGAGTAGACCCGGATCCGCTGGGCGACGGCGGGCATGTCGGCGACGTGACAGTCCGGCGAGGCGGCGGCCTTGGCGCGGATGGCGCGCAGCTTCCCGGTGTCGGCCGACAGGATCGAGCAGCCGACCCAGGGCAAGCCGGTGTAGTGCTCTCCGTCGGCGTCGACCGCTTCGTCGCCGAGGAGACCCGTGACGCTCCGCGCGGTGGCGACGGCGGTGCACACCGCCGCGTTGACCGCGCGGCCGGGCGGCAGCCCGCTGTCGACCACGATCACCCATTTCAGGCGGGCCGACCGGGTGGACGCGGTGAAGTCGATCTCCTCGGGGGCGAACCCGATGGCCGTACCGTACTCGGACATTCAGCTGGTCTCCTGCTCACTTCGACGGACGAACAAGGCCAAGCTAGGGAGACGTACGAGTACAGTCCACCGTGTTCGTACTTAATACGGCGAGAGGGCCACGATGGCGCGGTTGGACGAACTTGATAAGGCGATCCTGGCGCAACTGCAGTCGGACGCACGGAAGACCAACCGCGAAGTGGCCGCCGCCGTCGGCGTTTCGCCGACCACCGCGCTGGACCGCACCCGCGCGCTGCGCGAACGCGGCGTGATCCGCGGCGCGCTGCTGGACGTGGACCTGCCCTCGATCGGCCGCGGGGTGCAGGCGCTCATCGCGGTGCGCGTGCGCCCGCCCTCGCGGCGGAACATCGAGGGCTTCCGGAACTGGGTCAACGCGCTGCCCGACCTCGTCGGGCTCTACGTGACCACCGGGACCGAGGATTTCATCCTGCATGTCGCGGTCCCCGACAACGACGCCCTCTACGCCTTCGTGATCGACAAGCTGACCGAACGCCCCGAGGTGGCCGACGTGCGCACCTCGATGGTGTTCGAGCACAGCAGGCGCACCAAGATCACCCCCGTGGACCGCTAAAGCTCCCGGATGACGCGGGCCGGGTTGCCCGCGGCGAACACCTTCGACGGCAGGTCGCGCGTGACGACGCTGCCGGCGCCCACCACCACGTCGTCCCCGATGGTGACCCCGGCGCAGACGATGACCCCGCCGCCGAACCAGACGTTGTTCCCGATGGTGATCGGCGCGGCCGATTCCCAGCGCTGCCGCCGCAGTTCGTGGTCCTCCATGGGGTGCAACGCGGTCAGCAGCTGGCAGCGCGGGCCGATCGAGCAGTCCGAGCCGATCTTGATCGGCGCGCAGTCGAGCAGGATGGCGTCGTAGTTGAGGAAACTGTTGGCGCCGATCTCGATCAGGTAGCCGTAGTCGCACTGGAACCGCGGCATGATCCAGGAACCCTCACCGAGCTTTCCCAGCAGCTCGCGCAGAATCGTGTCCCGCTCACCGGTCTCCTCGGCACCGGTGCCGTTGAACCGGTCGACGAGCGCCTGCGCGCGCCTGCGATCCGCGACCAGTTCGGGGTCGTTGTCCCGGTACAGCTCGCCGCGCAGCATGCGGTCCTTCTGTTCACCCATGCGGCCAACCTACCGAAAGAGCCCTGCCGTCGAGCTTCCCTCGGGAAGCCGGCGGCAGGGCGGGGTGAATGCTTGCGGAGCGTTCTTCAGTTGTGTCGATCGTTTCCGGGTAGGGCCGGCCCGGCGGGTGGGTGAGGTGTAGGGGGGACCCGCCGGGCCGGAGTTTCTTCCTTTCTCTTCGCAGGTTCCTGCTTCCGCTTCAGGGCGTCACTCGCGGCACTCGCGGCCTTCGTTGACGCAGTCGACGAGGCGGTCCATGACCCGGTCCGGCATCACGTTCGCGAAATCGTCGTGGTCGGAGAAGGGGTTGTGGTCCTCCTCGGGGAACGAGTCCACTTTGTACTGTCCGTCGAGCTGGATCCGCCTCGGGATCTCGTAGGTCAGCGAGATGGTGAGCTCCGGGACGGCGGTCAGGCCGTTCGCGCATTCACCGTTCTCGTCGGGATACTTGATGTGGTCCCGGTGGTTCTCGCTGTCGATGTTGTTCCCGTCGAGACAGCTCGGGAACGTGTGCACCCGTTTGACGTCACTGCCCTCGGGACAGATCGGGTACTGCTTGATGAGCCTGTTCTCGAAGCCGGTGCACGTCCAGCTCTCCCGGGCGTTGGCAGGGCCGTTCGTGGTGACTTTCGCGTCACCGTAAAGGATCCGGAGGAACTTCGGCATCTCCTTCACCTTCTCCCTGGCGTTACCCTTGAAGGTGATGTCGACGACCGCGGGGCGCTGGATCTCACCGTCGTTGCCGGCGAGTTCGTTGTCCGCGTTCGGTTCTTCGAGCTGAGCCTGTTCCTGCTCGTCGTTCCGGTTCCGTCGCTGCCCGGCTTCTTCCCCGGTGTCGATCCGCACCACCGGCCAGAAGTACGCCGACTCGTCGCCGTTGCGGCACGTGGTGCCGGCACCCAGCAGGCTGTCGTTGTCCGAATCCGCGTTCGTGGACAGGTTTCCGACGTAGTCGTGCAGATGCTGGGCGCCGTTGCGGACACCCGGCTGCGCGATGAAGTTGTCGGGATTGAAATGCCCGTTCTCGTTCCTGCCGCAGTCGACGGTGAACGAACCCGTGGACGCGTTCCGGCCCGGCCTCGGCTCGTCGACATTCGGGCGCACCTTCGTGATGTCCACGAACTGCGACCTGTCCACCTCGTCCGCGGCGGCGCGCTCGGGTTCGCCGGTCGTGGTGGACACCACCAGCCCGCCGACCGCGATCGACAGGCCCAGCAACGCGGTCGCGATCTTGGTCCTGCGGGCGATACGATGGCGCCCTTGATTTCGTGCCATTGGCTGCTCACCTCATTCTTTTCCGGGCACGCCGATCACTCGCGCCCGGGCATGAGCCACGCATTCGTCGAATACGGGAAATAGCCGCATTCGCGGCGAACCCTTCTGTTCGCCCGCCGATTCAGATCCGGCTATCTGGAGATACGGCTCCCGTGCGGATCCGGTTCAAAACGCGATCCGGCCGTTATCTTTCCGTTATATGACTTACCGGCGCACGACGGCCAGCACGGTGCCGTCCCGCTTGTGCACCTCGAACCGCTCGATGTCGGCCTTCTGCAACGCCGTCGATCCGGTGATGACGAGAGGATCCGGCGAGCCGGGGACGCCGTACCCCTTGGCAGGCACGCTCCAGTTGTTGACGACGTAGGCCTCTCCGCCGTGGGAGTAGGCGAAAAGCTGGCAGGTCATCGGCCCGATGAGGCCGCGCAGTTCGAGCTCGACGGCGCTGCCCCATTCCTTCTCCTGCACCGTGACCTCGGCCGCGACGGCGTTGCCCGCTTCGGACCAGCCGAACGGGGCGGCGCCACCGTCCGGGCCCGCCTCACGCTCCCTCGACGACACCGGGGACGGCACCACCGACGTCACGACGGAAGGCGCCGCCTGCGTGATGACCGGCTCACGATCGGTGAGCGAAAGCACCGTGAGCGGTCCGCCGACGACGAGCACGAGCACGGCGGCCGCCGTCACCAGCCGGATGACCTTGCGCCGCCGGCCCGCCTTGGCGGCGTCCGCGAGCAGCATCCGCAGCACCCGGGGGCCCGGGCCCTTCACCGGCGGATCCGGCCAGCTCTTCTTGACCATGTCCAGGATGTCGGGCAGGTGGTACATCTCCACCAGCTCGACCTGGCATTCGGGGCACTCCAGCAGATGCGCCTCGAACCTGGCGTGATCCTCCTCGCCGAGGACGCCCAGCACGTAGGCGGCGATGTCCGTGTGGACGGGTCCGGACACCTCGCTCACCCCCGCTCCTGCAGCGCCCTGCGCAGCGCGCGCACAGCGTGGTGGATCCGCGATTTCACCGTACCCGGCGGGACCCCGAGCGTCGCCGCGACCTCGTTCACGGTGCGGTCACGCAGATAGGTCTGCTGGACGGCTTCACGCTGTTCCGGGGAAAGATTGCGCAGGGCCTCGTAAACGATCATGGCCGCGAGCGTCTTCTCCGATTCGTCCGGCACTCCGATCGAATCCGACTCCAGTTCCTCCACCTCTTGAGGGCGGGCGCTCCGGCTCCGCCAGCCGTCGATGACGATGCGCCTGGCCACGGTGAACAGCCAGGCGCGCAGCATTTCCGGCTGCCGGTCGAGTTTGCCGGCGTTGCGCCACGCCTTGATGAGCGTCTCCTGGACCACGTCCTCGGCCCACTGGCGATCGTGGCCGGTCAGCTTCAGCACGAACGCCATCAGGCTCGATCCGAACTCCTGGTACAACGCCCTGATGAGGTCGTCATGCCCGTTCGACGCGGGTTCATGATCGACAATTGGCTGCAGTATCCGAGAGTGGCGTCCCACGCGGCACATCTTTGTGGGCTCAGGGGCGATAAGTCCAGAGCGAAAGTTTTTTGAACCGTTTCCCGCCCGTGACCGTATCCCCTACCGAAGACCCCGACCCGGCGCTGTCCCCCGCACCGCCGAATCCACTGTGGATCATGACTGTCCACAGTGGAATTGAACCTGCCTGCACACCATCTCCCCGCGGTGATGGCGTTCTCCTCTGCCCCGACAGGAGGATTTCCGTGAACCCCGTGTCACGCTCGGTCATACCTCTGCCCCTCATCCTGGCCGCGGTCGCGCTGACCGCCGCCTGCACCACCGGTACCGCGGGACCGAACGGCGCTCCCGGCGCGGGCTCCACCGCCGGAGCGGCGCGGATCCCGGGAATGCCCGACCCCGCGGCCGAACCCGCGCCCGGTGTCACGGCGGCGATCCTGTTCGACCTCGGGCCGATCGTCACCGACACCGGAGGCTTCACGCTTTACCGCTACGACAAGGACACGGTGAATCCGCCCAAATCGAATTGCACCGAAACCTGTGCGCGGACCTGGATTCCCGCCAAGGCCGGCGCCGACCTCGTGGTGACCGGGATCGATCGCGCCCTGGTCGGTACCGTCACCAGGGACGACGGCACCGAGCAGCTCACGCTCGCGGGCTGGCCGCTCTACCGCAACGCCAAGGACACGATGCCCGGCAACACCAGCGGGCAGGGTGCCGACGACGCGTGGTTCCCCGCCAAGCCGGACGGGACGAAAGTGCTGCTCACCGCCGAGACCTGGCAGGCCGATGACCTCGGCATCTGACCTCCCCAGACCCGTCCGCCCGCTGCTCGTCCTGCTGATCGCGGCCGTGGTGAGCCTTTTCGGCCCCCTCGGCGAAGCGCATGCCCAAGAACTCTCCGCCGCGGACAAGAACCTGATCGTCAACGTCAAACTGGCCGGGTTGTGGGAAATGCCGGCCGGGATGTGGGCGCAGGAACGCGGGAAGAGCAAGCGGACCCGGGAAGTCGGCCGGACGCTGATGATCGACCACGGCAGGCTCGACACCGCGACGCACGCCATCGCCGACCGGTTCGGCATCGCCCTGCCCGCCGAGCCGTCGGATCAGCAGTCCGCGTGGCTCGGCGAGATGAAGGCCGCCCGCGACGACACCGAGTTCGACCGGATCTTCGCCAACCGGCTCCGGTACGCGCACGGCGTGCTGTTCCCCGTCATCGCGCAGGTCAGGGCCGGTACCCGCAACGACGTCGTCCGCGATTACGCCACCACGGCCAACCAGGCGGTGCTGCGGCATATGACGCTGCTGGAGAGCACCGGCGTCGTCGACCAGTCGCTGATGCCGGAGGCGCCGGTGCCGCAGTCGAATTCGGCCAACGCCGCGATGGACGTCGGTTTCGGCGATTTCGCGCTCGGCCTGCTGCTCGCGGTGGTGCTCGGCGGCGGGCTGTTCCTCGCCCTGCGGGCCCTGCGCGGCAAGAACACCCGGACCCGCGACCGCGCGGCCGCCCCCGAACCGGATCCGGTTCCCAGTGCCCCAGGAGAGATCAATGTATGACCAGTGGTCCGAGGTGGTGATCGTGCTGACCCAGAAGGCGGACACCGACCCCGGCATCAAGGGCATGGCGCAGACCTCGGCCCGGATCGCCTACGGCTTCATGTGCCTCACCCTCTGCTGGGGCGTACTCACCGCGACCGGCTGGATCAAGTCGCTGACCGGGCGGAAGGCGCTGCGCAACTCGCATATGGTGCTCGGCATCCTGACGCTGTCCTTCGGCGTCGTGCACGCGATGTCCTTCCTGTTCCTGCCCGACGGTTTCACCCTGGCGCAGGTCACCATCCCGCTCCTGCCCGGCACCTTGGCGCGGCACGAACTCGGCGTCGTCGGGCTCGAGGTCATGATCGCCGTCGCGCTGACCGGCGGGATCAGCCGGTTCAGTTCCTATCGCCGCTTTCTGTGGATCCACCGCCTCGCCTATCCGGCGGTCGGGATCACCGCGCTGCACTCGTTCTTCGGCGCCATGGCCAACGGGCATCTCGGCCTGCTGTGGTTCGGCGGGATCACGCTGCTGGTCCCCGTGGTGCTGCTGACCGCGCTGCGGTTCACGCCGACCCGGTACCTGGAACGGCTGGGCCTGGTCGAAGAGCTGGTCTGAAGACTTGGAGAGACGAAAGATGATCTTCGGAAGCATACGGCGTGGCACCCGCGTCAGCGTCGACAACGAGCGGTGCGAGATCTTCGGCTTCTGCGAGATGGAGGCGCCGTCCACGTTCAAGATCGGGCCGGACGGCAAGCTCCGCATCCGCCGCATGGTCGACCGGGACGGGCTGGACCAGGCCATCTCCGCCGCGCGGCTCTGCCCGAAACAAGCCATCAGAGTCAAGGGAGAAGGAGCGTACGACGATGAGTGACGGAGATCGGATCGTCATCGTCGGCGCGGGCGTCGCCGGGCTCCGCTCCGCGGAACGGTTGCGGGAGCTCGGTTTCGACGGCGAGATCGTGCTGGTCGGCGACGAGCCGCGGAAGCCGTACCACCGGCCGATGGTGTCGAAGGAGCTCATCACCGGCGGGGTGAAACCGGTCGCCGCGAGCCTGGAGCCCTACGTCGACCTGGACGTCCACTGGCGGCTCGGCACCCGCGCGACCTGGCTGGACAGCAAGGAGCGCACGGTGCACCTGCCGGGCGGGGAATCCCTCTGGTACGACGGGCTGATCATCGCGACCGGGGTGTATCCCCGGCATCTCCCCGGCTCGCCGCGCCACGATCCCCGGGTCCGGGTGCTGCGCACCGTGGAGGACTCACTGGCCGTCCGGCGGGCTTTGGGCAACAGCAGCAAATCCGTCGTGGTGATCGGCAGCGGCCTGATCGGGAACGAGTTCGCCGCGTCGATGCGGTACATGGGCCGCGACGTCACGCTCATCGGCCACGCGAAGGCGCCTTTGCACCGCTTCGGGGAGCGGATCGCGTCGGCGCTCACCAAGGAGCATCAGCACCATCGCGCCAAGCTCGCGATGAACACCGAGGTGCGGAACTGGATCAGCACCAAGGAGACGGTCGGGCTGCACCTGACCAACAACCAGTTCCTGGTGGCCAGTTGCGTGGTGCTTTCGATCGGCAGCGTGCCGGCCGTGGACTGGCTGCGCGGGTCGGAGCTGACCATCGACGACGGCGTCCTGTGCGAAGCGACCCTGTTCGCCACCGGGGCGGAGGACGTCGTGGTCGCCGGTGACGTCGCGAAATGGCCGAACCTGCGGATCGACGAGACCCCGCGGCGGGTCGAGCACTGGATGAACGGCGTCGAATCCGGGCGCGCGGCGGCGGAAAGCCTGATGCTGGGCCGGGGCAACGCGCGGCCGTACACGCCGCTCCCCCGCGCCTGGTCGTCCCTCTACGACGCGCGGTTGCAGACCGTCGGGATGCCGTCGCTGGGCAAGGACACGATCGAACTTTCCGACGGGGTCACCGGTTTCGTCCGCGACGGCAGGCTGATCGGCGCCGCGGGCTGGGACCGGCCGAAGGCGATGATCCACTGGACCGCCGAACTCGACCGGCGGCTGCCGGTGCCCGAGCCGGTGTTCCCCGCCCCCGTTCCTTCGCCGGCGGACACGCCGATCGGGGAGGACATCCTCGCCCCGTTCGAGCGGGACTTCCTGTCCGAGACCCCGACCGAGGCCGTTCCGGCGCCGGAAAGGATGCCCTGGGCTCGCGTTCCCGCCGGGTGACCCGGGAGCGCGAACGGACCGGGGCCGCGCGCGGCGGCCGCGGTCCCCTCAGGTGGCGGTGGGTAGCTGGGCCTCCGCACCCACCGCCACCCCCTGGGGACGCCGGGAGGTATCCGGCCCGACGGTGATTCGGGCTCCGTCGGGTACCGCCTCCGGGCTCCCCGTCTCCGGTCGGGGCCCTTCCAGGCTTGACTCACCTGGGAGGGCCCCGATCCATGAACTCGTCACTCACGTGATCAGAGACGTGACTCGCGTGATTGGAGGCGGAACTCGCGTGATGGGGTGCCGCACTCGGTGTGCGGCATCTGATCACGCGAGTTCCGCCTCCAATCACATGAGTTCCGCCTCTGATCACGCGGCGGCCCGGGCGGAACGATGCTTTCGCCGCGAGCGGCCGCAGGAAACCATGTCGCGAAAGCCACTTTCGGGACATCAGATGTCTCGAAAGTGGCTTTCGCGACACTTGGCCTGACCGCTCACGATGGCTTCACGACGACGGTGTCGTCCGGGCCGACCACACGCCCATCGGAGGCGTGGATCTCCAGGCCCCGCAACGGAAGCCCGCCGTCGCGGTCCACCAGTTCCGAACGCGGCTCGTCGTCGGCGAAGAAGTGCGCCTCGCCCCATTGCCGCAGCGCGACGATCACCGGGAACAGGTCTCGTCCCTTCGGCGTCAGGACGTACTCGCTGTACGTGCTCCCGTCCGAAGCCGGGACCACCTCGAGCACCCCGTGCCCGACGAGCGCCCGCAGCCGGGCGGACAGGATGTTCTTCGCGACGCCCAGGCTGCGCTGGAACTCCCCGAAGCGGCGCACCCCGTCGAAGGCGTCGCGCACGATCAGGAGCGACCACCAGTCGCCGATCGTGTCGACCGAGCGCGCCACCGGGCAGGAGGCGTCGTCGAACGTCGTCCGCTTGACCATGGTTGCATCTTACAACCGCAGTGCCCTACCGTCAGGTGGTAGCAAGTTGAAACCATCTGGAGGGTCTGTGCATCGCGGTGTCGTCCTGTTGTTCGCCGTGGCCGCCGGGACGGCCGTCGCCACGATCTACTTCGCCCAGCCGTTGCTCGTCACCATGGGCGCCGAGCTCGGCATCGCCTCTTCGACCGTGGGCGGCATCGTCACGCTCACGCAATTCGGCTACGGCCTCGGCCTGTTCCTCCTGGTCCCGCTCGGTGACCTGCTCGACCGGCGGCGGCTGGTCGCCGGCCTGCTGACGCTGCTGGCGATCGCCGAACTGGTCGCCGCGACCGCCGTGAACGGCTTGATGCTGTTCGCCGGGATGGCGGCGATCGGCGTGCTCGCGGTGGTCACGCAGCTCCTGGTCGCGTTCGCCGCGTCGCTCGCGGACCCCGGCGAACGCGGACGCGTGGTCGGTCTCGTGACGACCGGAGTCGTCCTCGGGATCCTGCTCGCGCGCACCGTGTCCGGCACGCTGGCCGACCTCGCCGGCTGGCGCGCGGTGTACGTCGTGTCCGCGGGGGTGACCGTGGTGATCGCGATCGTGCTGTACCGCATCCTGCCCGCCACGGCCGGAGGCGAGACCATGAACTACGGGCGGCTGCTGCGATCCACGTTGTCCCTCTTCGTCGAGGAGCCCGTCTTCCGCACACGCGGCACGCTCGCGTTGCTGATCTTCGCCGCGTTCGGCACGTTGTGGAGCTCGGTCGCCTTGCCACTCAGTGAGGACGGCCTGTCGCATACCGCCATCGGCGCGTTCGGGCTGGCCGGGGCCGCGGGCGCGCTGGCGGCGGCACCCGCGGGACGGCTCGCCGATCGCGGCCGGGCGCGGTGGACGACCGGGCTCGCGCTCGGCCTGCTCCTGCTTTCCTGGGTGCCGCTGGGTTTCACCCGCACGTCACTGTGGGCGCTGGTGGTGGGCGCGATCCTGCTCGACCTCGCCGTCCAGGCCGTGCACGTCACGAGCCAGACCCTGATCTACCCGCTCCGGCCGGATGCCGGGAGCAGGTTGATCGGCGGGTACATGATCTTCTACTCGGTCGGCAGCGGCCTGGGCGCCATCGGTTCGACCGCCGTCTACGCCGTCGCGGGCTGGACCGGCGTCTGCCTGCTCGGCGCGGCGTTCAGCGCCCTGGCACTCACGGTGTGGGGTGTCAAAGCCGCTCGATGATGGTGACGTTCGCCGTGCCGCCGCCCTCGCACATCGTCTGCAACCCGTAGCGGCCGCCCCGCCGTTCGAGTTCGTGCAGCAGGGTCGCGAACAGTTTCGTGCCGGTCGCCCCGATGGGATGACCGAGCGCGATCCCGCCGCCGTTGACGTTGACGCGGTCCGGATCGGCGCCCGTCTCCTCGATCCACGCCAGCACGACACTCGCGAACGCCTCGTTGACCTCGAACAGGTCGATGTCGTCGATGCTCAGCCCGGTCTTCCGCAGCGCGTGCGCGGTCGCCGGGATGGGCCCGGTCAGCATCCATACCGGATCGGCCGCCCGCACGGAAAGGTGGTGGATCCTCGCGCGCGGGGTGAGCCCGTGGTCCTCGACGAACTTCTCCGACGCGATGAGTGCCGCGCTGGCGCCGTCCGAAATCTGGCTGGCCACGGCCGCGGTGATGCGCGAACCCTCGCTCAACGGTTTGAGCCCGGCCATCCGTTCCATGCTGGTGTCACGCCTGGGCCCCTCATCCAGGGCGGCACCGGCGAACGGAGTGATCTCGGCGGCGAAGCGGCCTTCGTCGATGGCCGCGATCGCGCGCTGATGGCTTCGGAAGGCGAACTCCTCCATCGCCTCGCGGGTCAGATCCCAGTGCTCGGCGATCATGTCGGCGCTGCGGAACTGCGAGACCTCGACGCTGCCGTACCGCTCCTGCCAGCCCTTCGAGCCGGAGAACGGGTCTTCGAAGCCGTACTCGCGTCCGGCCAGCATCGCCGCGCTGATCGGGATGGCGCTCATGTTCTGCACGCCGCCGGCGAGGACGAGGTCCATCGTCCCGGACAGCACCGCCTGCGCGGCGAAGTGCACGGCCTGCTGGCTCGAACCGCACTGCCGGTCGATCGTCACTCCCGGCACGTGGTGCCCGAACCCCGCGGCGAGCCACGCCGTGCGCGCGATGTTCCCGGACTGCGGCCCCAGCGTGTCGCAGCAGCCGAGGATGACGTCGTCGACCAAATCGGCCTCGACGCCCGCCCGTTCGACGACGGCCTGGATGACGTGGGCGCCGAGGTCGGCGGAATGGATGCCGCTCAGCGCTCCCCCGCGTTTGCCGACCGGGGTCCGGACCGCGTCCAGCACATACGCCTCACCCACGTTTCCTCCTTTTGGTTGCGATGCCGTCCAGCAGGATCCCGAGGTATTGCTGCGCGACGTCGTCCGCGCTGAGCGTGCCGCCGGGGTTGTACCAGCGCACCGCCACCCAGACGGTGTCGCGGATGAACCGGTAGGTGAGTTCGACGTCGAGGTCCTCGCGGAACACGCCGGCCGCGATGCCGTCGGTGAGGATCCCGTTCCACAGTTTGCGGAATTCGGTGTTGCGGTCGTTGAGGTAGTCGAACCTCGGCAACTGCATCAGGTGCTTCGCCTCGGATTGGTAGATCGCCACCTCGGCGGGCCGCCGGTGAATGGATTCGAACGACGCCACGACGACGGCTTCGAGCGTTTCCCGCGGGCCTTTCCCTTCCGCGACGATCTCGGCGTAGGCGCCGAACAGTTCGTCGAGGAAGCCGGTGAGGATCTCGTCGGCCATCGACTCCTTCGAGTCGAAATGGTGGTAGAGGCTGCCGGAAAGGATGCCCGCCGCGTCCGCGATGTCCCGCACGGTGGTGGAGACGTAGCCGCGCTCGGCGAACAGCTTCGCCGCCAGGGCGAGCAGTTCGGCGCGGCGGGACCCTGGGCTGGCTTTCATTGCTACCTCACGCATGCTGGGAACTCACGGACACGACCTCGCCGGTGAGGTACGACGAGTACTCACTGGCGAGGAACACCATCACATTCGCCACTTCCCAGGGTTCCGCCGCCCTCCCCGAGACCTCGCGCGCGGTGAGTTCGGTGAGCAGTTCCTCGCTGGTCACCTTGGCCAGGAACGGATGCATCGCCAGGCTCGGCGCGACCGCGTTGACCCGGATGCCGTGTTCGGCGACGTCGACGGCCGAACACCGGGTGAGCGCCATGACGCCCGCCTTCGCGGCCGCGTAGTGGGCCTGCCCGGCCTGCGCGCGCCAGCCGATCACCGACGCGTTGTTCACGATCACCCCGCCGTCGCCCTGGGCGATGAACCGGTTCACCGCGGCCCTGGTCGCGCGGAACGTGCCGTTGAGGGTCACGTCGACGACCCGCGCCCATTCGTCGTCGGTCATGTCCACAATGGATTTGGTGCCGCCGAGCCCGGCGTTGTTGATGAGCACGTCGATCCGGCCGTAGTGCGCGGCGGCGCCGTCGATGAGCGCCTGTACCTGCTCTTCCTGCGTGACGTCGCACGGAATCGCGTGGACGTCACCGAGCTCGGCGGCCTTCTCGCCCAGCCGTCGCTCGTGCCAGTCGCTGATCACGACGCGGGCGCCTTCCTCCAGCGCGCGTTTCGCCACCGCGGAACCGATCCCGGTGCCGGCCGCCGCCGTCACCACGACCACCTTGTCCCGCAGGAGATTCGCCCCCTCGGGATACTTCGGCACCGGGATCACGGACGTACCTCCCTTGGCAGGCCGAGCACCCGCTCGGCGATGACGTTGCGCTGGATCTCGTTGGAGCCGCCGTAGATCGTGTCCGCGCGGGTGAAGAGGAAGAGCCGTTGCCAGGCGTCGAGCCCGTCTTCCGCGACCATTCCCCGTGCGCCGCGGACGAGCATCGCGAGCTCCCCGAGGTCACGATGCCAGTTCGCCCAGACCAGTTTGGACACCTCGGCCACACCCGGTGAAGAGTCGCCGAGCGTGCGGATCGCCTGCGCTCGCATGACCTCCAGGCCGACCCAGGCGCGATCGATCCGTTCGGCGATCACCGGGTCGTCCGGCGCGATCCTGGTGAGTTCTTCGAGTTCCCGGCGGAAGCCGACCTGCTGCCCGAGCGTCGCGACACCACGCTCGAAGGCGAGGGTCCCCATCGCTACGCGCCAGCCGTCGCCGGGTTCGCCGACCACGAGGTCCTTCGCCGTGCGTGCGCCGTCGAAGAAGACTTCGTTGAACTCCGAAGTTCCGGTGAGCTGCTGGATCGGCCGGACCTCGACGCCGGGCTGGTTCATCGGGACGAGCAAATAGGACAGTCCTTTGTGGCGTTTCGAGCCGGGCTCGGTGCGAGCGAGGACGAAACACCAGTCGGCGACGTGCGCGAGGGACGTCCACACCTTCTGGCCGGTCAGCACCCACTCGTCGCCTTCGAGGGTCGCCGTGGTGGCCACGGCGGCGAGATCGGAACCCGCGCCGGGTTCGGAATACCCTTGGCACCACAGCTCTTCGACGGCCACGATCGGCGGAAGGAACCGCTTCCGCTGTTCGGGCGTGCCGAACGCGATCAGGGTGGGGCCGAGGAGTTCTTGGGCCAGATGACTGACCCGCGCCGGCGCGTTCGCTCGCGCGTACTCCTCGTGGAAGACGACCTGCTGGTCGAGCGTCGCGCCCTGTCCGCCGTGCTCGACCGGCCAGCCGACGCAGGTCCAGCCCGCCGCCGCGAGCCGCCGCTCCCACTCCACGCGTTCGTCGAAGGCCTCGTGCTCCCGCCCCGGACCGCCCAAGCCGCGCAGTTCCGGCGGCAGGTTCTCCGCCAGCCAGGTGCGCACACGGTCACGGAAACCGTCTTGAGCCACGCCTGCCTCCTCTAGCCAAACCAGAGCCTGCTGCGTAGGCTACCCTACCAAGCACTTGCTAGGGAGACTTCGATGACTGAAGGAACCATCCCGGCGGCGCTCGACAGGGCCGCGGAGCGCTTCGCCGGCCGGGAAGCGCTGGTCGACGGCGAAATCCGGCTCACCTATGCCGAACTCGCCCGCCGAGTGCGGCAGGCCGCGCGGTTCTTCGAGGGCCACGAACGGGTCGCGATCTGTTCCCCCAACACCTGGCATTGGGTCGTCGCCGGGCTCGGCGCGCTGTACGCCGGCGCGACGCTCATCCCGGTCAACACCCGCTTCACCGCGCGCGAGACGATCGACATCCTCGAGCGCGCGAAGGTCTCCGCACTGGCGATCACCGGCACGTTCCTCGGCACCGACCGGCTGGCGGACCTCGGCTCCTCGCGCCCGGGCACCGTGGTGCGCATCCCTGTCGAGGGCATCGAAGCCCCCGTCGACGGCGTCACCGAATGGGACGCGCTCGCCGATCTCGACAGTGATTTCGTCAGCCCCGCGCGCCCCGGCGACGTCAGCGACATCCTGTTCACTTCCGGAACCACCGGCCGCAGCAAGGGCGCGATGAGCAGCCACCGGCAGGCCCTGAGTGTCGCCGAAGCCTGGGCCGAATGCGGCGGGCTGACCGACGAAGACCGGTACCTCGTGATCAACCCGTTCTTCCACAGCTTCGGCTACAAGGCGGGGATCCTCGCCGCCGTGCTGCGGGGCGCGACGCTGCTGCCCCAGCGCACCTTCGACGTCCGGGAGACCCTGCGGCTCGTCGAAACCGAGCGGGTCACGGTACTGCCCGGCGCGCCCACGATCTACCAGGTCCTGCTGGAGGCGCCCGAACGCGGGAACCACGACCTCTCCAGCCTCCGGCTCGCCGTCACCGGTGCCGCCACCGTGCCGGTCACGCTCGTCGAGCGGATGCGGACGGACCTGGACATCGACACGGTGCTCACCGCGTACGGCCTCACCGAGGCGGTGGTGGCCACGATGTCCCGCCCCGAGGACGACGTCGAACTGGTGGCGAATTTCTCCGGCCGCGCGACGGCCGGCTTCGAGGTGAAACTCGGCGAGCACGACGAAGTCCTGCTGCGCGGGCCGAACGTGATGCTGGGCTATCTCGACGATCCGGACGCCACCGCGAAGGCCGTCGACGCCGACGGCTGGCTGCACACCGGCGATGTCGGTGTGCTGAACGAACGCGGGTATCTGAAGATCGTCGACCGGATCAAGGACATGTACGTCTGCGGTGGGTTCAACGTCTACCCGGCGGAGATCGAGCAGGTGCTGAGCCGCCTCGCCGGGGTCGCCGAAGCCGCCGTCGTCGGTGTGCCGGACGAACGGCTCGGCGAGGTCGGCAAGGCGTTCATCCGGCTCGCTCCCGGCGCTTCACTGTCCACAGAGGACGTATTGACGTACTGCGAAGGCCGGTTGGCCAACTACAAGACACCTCGATTTGTCGACTTCGTGGCGGAGCTTCCGCGAAACCTGTCGGGGAAGGTACTGAAACGCGTGTTGAGGGAGGAGAACGGATGACCGTCGAGTACGAGCGGCGCGGGCCGGTGGCCGTCGTCACGATGAACCGGCCGGAGTACCGGAACGCGCAGAACTCGGCGATGACCTACGCGCTCGACGCCGCGTTCACCCGCGCCGTCGACGATCCCGAGGTCAAGGTGATCGTGCTGGCCGGGGCGGGCAAGCATTTCTCCGCCGGGCATGACATCGGGACACCGGAACGAGACGTCGACGTCTCGTTCGAGCGCAAAGCGGTGCTGTGGTGGGACCACGTCGGTGCCGAGGGCGGTGATCAGCGGTTCGCCCGCGAGTCCGAGGTCTACCTCGGCATGTGCCGCCGGTGGCGCGAGATCCCGAAGCCGACCATCGCGAGCGTGCAGGGCGCGTGCATCGCGGGAGCGCTGATGCTGGCATGGGTATGCGACATGATCGTCGCCTCCGACGACGCGTTCTTCGCCGATCCCGTGGTGCGGATGGGAATTCCCGGCGTCGAGTACTTCGCACATCCCTGGGTCCTCGGTCCGCGCGCGGCCAAGGAGGTGCTGTTCACCGGTGAGCGCTTCACGGCGCAGCAGGCCAAGGAATGGGGCATGCTGAACCGCGTCGTCCCCCGCGCCGACCTCGAAACCGCGACGATGGCGCTGGCGGAGAAGATCGCGGTGATGCCGCGGATGGGGCTGGCTCTCGCCAAGAAGGCCGTCAACCAGGCCGAGGATCTGATGGGTCTCCGGTCCGGAATGGACTCCGTGTTCGGGCTCCATCACTTCGCGCACGCGCACAACGCCGAGGTCTCCGGCGGCGACTCGCTGGGCGGGCAGGACGCGCGCTCGATGCGGGACGCGAGTTCGTGATGGACCTCGACCTGGACGAGCGGACACTCGCCTTCCGCGACGAAGCACGTGCCTGGCTCGCCGCGAACGTCCCCGCCGAGCCGCTGAAGTCGTTCGACACCGCCGAGGGATTCGCTCAGCACCGCGAGTGGGAATCCCGGCTGGCCGACGCCCGCTGGTCGGTCGTCTCGTGGCCGCGCGAACTCGGCGGGCGGGACGCGAGCCTCCTGGAGTGGGTGCTGTTCGAGGAGGAGTACTACGCGGCGGCGGCGCCGTCGCGGGTCAACCAGAACGGCATCTTCATGCTCGCGCCGACGTTGTTCTCCCATGGCACGGAAGAACAGCAGGCCCGGATCCTGCCGAAGATGGCGCGTTCGGAGGAGGTCTGGGCGCAGGCGTGGTCGGAACCCGAGGCGGGCAGCGACATCGCCGCGCTCCGGAGCACCGCGCTCCGCTGCGACGGCGGCTGGCGGGTCAGCGGGCAGAAGACGTGGAGCTCGCGGGCGGCGTTCGCCGATCGCGCGTTCGGCCTGTTCCGCAGCGATCCGGATTCGGCACGGCACAAGGGACTCACCTATCTGATGGTGGATTTGCGGGCCGAAGGCGTCACCGTGCGGCCGATCCCGCAGCTGGACGGCGAACCGGGGTTCGCCGAGATCTTCTTCGACGACGTCTTCGTCCCCGACGAGGACGTGATCGGCGCGCCGGGCGAGGGCTGGCGGGTCGCGATGACCACCGCGAACAACGAACGCGGCCTCTCCTTACGCAGCCCCGGCCGGTTCCTCGCCGCGGCCGACCGGCTGGTCTCGCTCTGGCAAGAGGCGGGGCGCCCCGCGCACACCGCGGACCGGGTCGCCGACGCGTGGATCGGCGCGCGGGCCTACCAGCTGTACACCCTGGGCACGGTCACCCGCCTCGCCGACGGTGCCGAGCTCGGGCCGGAATCGAGTGTCAACAAGCTGTTCTGGTCCCATCTCGACGTCGCCCTTCACGAAACCGCGCTCGACATCCTCGGCCCGGACGCCGAACTGCGGGGCGGCTGGAGCGACGGCTGGCTGTTCTCCCTCGCGGGCCCGATCTACGGCGGGACCGACCAGATCCAGCGGTCCATCGTCGCCGAACGGTTGCTCGGCCTGCCGAAGGGGGCTCGATGAGGTTCGCACTCTCCGGTGAGCAGGAGCAGTTCTCCCGCAGCCTGCACGACCTTCTGTCCGGTGTGGACACCGACTCGGCCAATCGTGCCTGGGCGGCGGGCGATCCCGGGCCCGGGCTCAAGATCTGGCGGCGCTTGGCGGAACTGGGCGTGACCGCGCTGGCGGTCCCCGAGAAGTACGACGGTCTCGGCGCCACGCCGGTGGATCTGGCCGTCGGCTTCGAACGGCTCGGCTACCACTGTGCTTCCGGGCCGTGGACCGACACCGTGGCCGTGCTGCCGTCCTTGCTGGACGACGAGCTGCTGACTTCGGTCGCGTCCGGTGAGACACTGGCGTCGGTCGCCTACGCGCCACATGTGCCGTACGCCTTGGATTCCGATGTCGCGGACGCTCGTTTGGCGGTCGAGAACGGCAGGCTGCGCGCGTTCACCCCCGGAACGCTTTTGTCCTCTGTGGACAGTTCACGACGGCTGTTCCCGCCGGTGACCGGCGACGATCTCGGCACGGCGCTCGACGCGGACCGCGCGTTCGAACTGGGCTGTCTCGCCACCGCCGCGCAACTCCTCGGCGCGGGACGGTGGCTGCTCGACACGTCGGTCGCCTATGCCGCGCAACGCAAGCAGTACGGCCGCGAGATCGGCGGGTACCAGGCGGTCAAGCATCTGCTCGCCGATGTGGCGACCGCGCTCACGCTGGCGGAGCCGCTGCTGTTCGGCGCCGCGGTCACCCTGGACCGGCGCGACGTCTCCGCGGCCAAGGTGGCGTGTGGCGACGCCGCGCACCTCGCCGCCCGGACGGGGCTGCAGGTGCACGGCGCGATCGGCTACACCGCGGAACACGCGCTCGGCCTGCGCCTGACCAGGGTCCGCGCGCTGGCCGGCGCCTGGGGCACGCCGCGATTCCACCGGGAGCGGGTGCTCTCATGACGTTCACCGCCGAACAGGACGCGCTACGGGACAGCGTCCGGAAACTGCTGGACCGGGAAGCGGATCCCTGGCCGGAACTGTGCGAACAGATCGGTGTGGCGGCGCTGGCCGTACCCGAACGGTTCGGCGGGCTCGGCGCCGGGACGGCGGAACTGCAGGTGGTCGCCGAAGAACTGGGCCGGGTCCTCGCCGACGTCCCGTTCCTCGGTTCGGCCGTGCTCGCTGTGCACGCCCTCCTGGCCACGGGCAACGACGAAGCCTGTGAGCGTCTGCTCCCCCGCCTCTCCGAAGGCACTGTCGGCGCGGTGGCCTGGACCGACGCCGACGGCCAGTGGGATACGCCTGCTTGCCATGCCGTCGGCTCCGCGGTGGAGGGCGAGGCGCACTACGTCCTCCACGGCGACGCGGCCGAGATCCTGCTGGTCGTGGCCGACGGCTCGCTGTACGAGGTCTCCGATGCCCGGCGTGTGCGGACTCCGGCGATGGACGAAACCCGGCGGCTGGCCCGCGTGAGCTTCGAGCGCTCTCCCGCCCGGCTGCTCGGTCCCGTCGACCTCGGCGCGCTGCGGGACGTCGCGTGTGCCGTCCTGGCCGCCGAGCAGGCCGGTGCCGCGGCGCGGGCGTTCGAACTGACGGTGGAGTACAGCAAGCAGCGGCACCAGTTCGGCAGGCCGATCGGCGGATTCCAGGCGCTGAAGCATCGGATGGCGGACCTCCACGTGCTGGTGGAAACCGCGCGTTCGGCGGCCTACGCGGCTCCGGAGTCGAGCAGGCTGGCGGCGGTGGCGAAGGTGCATTGTTCGGCTGCGCTGGCGACGGTGGCGGGCGAGATGATCCAGCTGCACGGCGGGATCGCGATCACCTGGGAGCATCCGGCGCATCGGTATTTCAAGCGGGCGCATGGCGCGGCGCAGTTGTTCGGCTCGCCTGGAGACCACCTCGGGCGGGTGCGGCCGCCGTTATCGTGAGCCGGTGGAGTGCGCGATCTGTGCCAAGCACCGTGGTGAAGGCCCGCTGGTGGGGCCGGTCGTCTGGGCCGATGACGTGGTCGTGGTGTCGCACCGTCCCGGCGAGTTCCCCGGGTACCTGTTCGTGGAGACCCGGCGGCACGTCGCGGCGCTGGACGGACTGACCGCGGACGAGGTGGCGGCGGTGTCGCGGGCGGCCTGGTGCGCGGCTCGCGGCCTGCGGGCGGAGCTGACTCCGGAGCACGTGTTCTCCGCCATCGCCGGGCGGAGCGTCGCGCATTTCCATCAGCACGTTTTCGTGCGGTATCGGGGAACGCCCTCGGAGATCGGGTGGATGGACGGTCCCTCGTCGACGGGCGCGCCGGTCGTCGACATCGGCGCGCTCTGCCGTCGCCTGGCTGACTACTTCTGATCCAGGAACCGGGTGATCGCACGGATCCGGTCACCGTCGAGGGTGAGGACCATCAGCCCGGCGGGTGTCCCCCCGTGGCGGCAGCGGAAGGCGGGCTGGTTGTTCGCCCGCGTCGGCGTCATGGTGAAACGCTCCACCGGAACGGCCATGGTGACGCGGAGGAAACCGGCGATCGCTTCGCGGCCGTGGTACTCGTGCGGTGCCGGCGGCATGGCGAGCCAGGCGTCGTCGGTGAGCAGGCCGAGGACGCCGTCGAGGTCGCCCGCGGTGAAGGCGTCGGCGAAGCGCCTGGTCAGCTCGCGTTCGCCGGGTGACGGCCGGTGCCCGGCGCGGTCGCGATGCTTGTCGAGTGAGGCGCGAGCGCGCTGGAGGATGCCTTTGACCGCCGTCTCGGTGGTGCCGAGCATGCTCGCGACCTCGCCGGCGGGGAAGCACAGGACGTCGCGCAGGACGAGCACGGCGGCCTGCCTCGGTGGGAGAAGCTGGAGGCCCGTGATGAAGGCGAGTTCGATCGCCTCCTTGGTGCTGTAGCGCGCTTCGGGACCGGGTTCGCTGTCGGCGAGTTCGTCCGGATACGGCTGCAACCAGGTCACTTCACCGCGGCGGCTCGGTTCCGGCGGGTCGAAGGGCGGCACCGGCTCCGGTGGGCGACGGCGGCCCGCGTCCCTCAGGGCGTTGAGGCAGCGGTTGGTGGCGATGCGGTACAGCCAGGTGCGCAGCGACGAGCGCCCCTCGAAGCCGTCGAGGCCGCGCCAGGCGGCCAAGAGCGTCTCCTGGACGGCGTCCTCGGCGTCGGTGAGGGAGCCGAGGATCCGGTAGCAGTGCAGGTGGAGCTCGTGCCGATACGTCTCGGCGAGCTCGCGAAACGACTGCTCGTCCGTTGCCCTGATGCTCACAGACCGTTCCTTTCGCGGCGGAGGTGGTGTCTGACCGGGTGAAGACCGACGAAAGGAACCATCATGACCAGTCCCGCCTTGGATGTCGCGCTGTCCTACCACCACGCCTGGACGGGCAAGGACTTCGAGAAGGCGATGACCTACGTCGCCGACGACATCGTCTGCCACACACCCGGCGGGCCGCTTTCCGGTGCGGAGGCGTTTCGCGGGTTCATGGGCCCGTTCACCGAGATCCTGACCGGTTCGACCCTGCTTTCGGCGTTCGGGGACGAGACCACGGCGTTGCTGATGTACGACACCGCGACCCTGCCGGTGGCGAGCGCGCCGGGGGCCGAGTTGCTGACGGTGCTTGCGGGGAAGATCGTGGAGTTGCGGATCGTTTTCGACCGGGCTCCTTTCGATGCGGCTCGGGCGGCTGCTGCTGGGACCTAGGGGTCCCGGTCACCTCGGGCACGCGTGAAGGACTCCTTCCCTCGGCTCAGCGAAGGGAAGGGGACCTTCACGCGCACGGTTTCGGGCGCGCGGGGGTCGCCGTCTCACGGGCGCTCGGGCGGTCGTCAGGGCGCGCCTGTTCTCTGTGCGGTTTTCAATCGGACCCCGTCCTTGGGCGCGCTGGTGTTGCCGCCCGGCGGGTTTCTGGGTGGCTGGGTGTCGGTGTGGGTTAGAAGGGTGGGGTGTCGTCCTCGGGTTCGGGTCGTGGGTCGTGGAGTGGTTCGGGTGTTGCGGTGTAGGTGCGACCGGTGGGGGTGGTGATGGTCATGCCGCCGTTGCCGGTGGGTTCTGCGGTCCAGCCGGGTTCTTCTTTGAGCATGTTGTGGATTTTGCAGGCGGCGTGGCAGTTGTGGTGGTCGGTGCCGCCGTTGCGGGCCCAGGTGGTGATGTGGTCGATCTCGGAGAACTCGGCCGGGCGGTGGCAGCCGGGGTGGGTGCATTCCCGGTCCCGGGCTTTGATCAGGCGGGCGAGCGACGCCGGGGACCGGTAGGTGCCGGGGCAGGCTTCGAGGAGTTGCCCAGTGGTGGGGTCGGTGATCAGCCGGGACCAGGTGGAGCCGGGGTCGGCGGCGATCTCCTGGGCGAGCCAGCCAGGAATCGGGCCGTAACCAGCGAGGGTCGCGGGGTCCTCCCGGGCGCCGGTCAGGGTCAGCAAGTCGACATAGACATGGACATGCGCCCGCGGCGCACCATGACCGTCCTCGGCCAGCAGCCGTTCAGCGAAGATGTCCACCCGATGCTGATCCAGCGTGCGGGACTTGTCGGATGCCCGGCGGGCCTTAGCCGCGCGGGACAGCGACGCGTAGACCGAACTGGCGACTTCGGCGGGAAGATAGCCCGTCAGTTTCGACATGGTCTCGTCCTCGTGGTCCAGCGACACATGCCGCAACACGCGTTTCTGCTCGGCGCGGTCCCGATACCCGTCGGGGTCGAACTTCTGCACCGCGTGATCCACCGACTTCCGGATCGCCGTCGGGTCACGCCCGGCCAGACGGCCCGCCATCCACGCATCCACCCGGGCGGCGACCTCATCGGACACCTCCCGCGTCAACTGCGACACCTTCGACGCCTTGTACAGATCGATATCACCCTTCTCCAGCGCCGCCAACGTGTTCGGCAACCGGCGAACCAACGCGCACGAGGTTTCCACCAGCAGATAGGCCTGATTACGAGAGACCGAGAAGGCCAGAGCGACCTCCTCGGTCACTGATCTTCGCGAGCCACCCACCCCAGCGAACTGGGCTATCGAATGCACCTGCCGCCCCTGCGCACGACGAAGCACCACCTCCTCGTCATAGGCGGCGTCGAGAAAACGAGCAGCTTTCGGATTAAAAGCAAGAGACTGGGTCATAACCAAGATCATACTCGAACGTGCGTTCGATCGCCATTGAATCGGCGGTGAGCGATAAAGAAAACGGCCGATCCGCAGGTCCCACATCCGCGAACGGACTCCAAAGGTAGGGCCAACCCCCGCACCAACCCACCGGCGCACCGCATTCACCCCACCCCCGCCCCCAACCAGACTCACAACGGTGACCGCAAACCTCCGCACAGGCAGCGATTTCGCCCGTCTGTCCCGCCGCGTCAGCGAAGCGGGCCTCCTCGACCGCCGTCCCGGCTACTACGTCTTCCGCATCGGCCTGGTCGCCACGCTCTTCGTCGGCGGCTGGATCGCCTTCTTCGCGATCGGGGATTCCTGGTGGCAGCTGGGGATCGCCGTGTTCCAGGCGGTGATGTTCGGCCAGATCGCCTTGCTGTCGCACGATCTCGCGCACCGCCAGGTATTCCGCACCCGCCGTCCGAGCGAGATCGCCGGGCGGATCGCGGGGAATCTCGGCGTCGGGATGAGTTACGGGTGGTGGATGGACAAGCACACCCGCCACCACGCGAACCCGAACCACGAGGACCTCGACCCCGACGTCGATCCGGACATCCTCGTGTGGTCGAAGGAGCAGGCGCGGGCCAGCAAGGGACTCCCCCGGTTCATCGGCCGCTACCAGGCGTTCCTGTTCTTTCCGTTGCTCACCCTCGAAGGCCTGAACCTGCACTTTTCCGGGATACGCGCGGTATGGAAGCCGGGCCTGCGCAGGCGCGGGCTCGAAGCGGCGTTGCTGCTGACGCATTTCGCGCTCTACTTCAGCGCGCTGCTCGTGGTCCTCTCCCCCGGTAAGGCGCTCGCCTTCTTCATCGTCCACAAAGCACTGTGGGGTGTCTACATGGGATCGATCTTCGCGCCCAACCACAAGGGCATGCCGATCCTGTCCGGTGACACCGAGCTCGACTTCCTCCGCAAGCAGGTGCTCACGTCCCGCAACGTCCGCGGCGGCCGGGTCGTCGACGTCGCGCTCGGCGGGCTCAACTACCAGATCGAGCACCATCTGTTCCCGAGCATGCCGTCGCCGCATCTTCGCCGCGCCCGGCCCATCGTCCAAGAATACTGCGCGGAAATCGGCGTCCCGTATCACGAGACGGGTCTGCTGGAGTCGTACGCACTCGCGTTGCGGAGCCTGCACGAAGCGGGTGAGCCGATCCGACTTTCGTCGGGTTCACCGGCTGAGACGCCCGCCGGACGCCGTTGACACTCCAGATACGGCTTCTTACTTTCAGTGCATGTCGCCCCCGAAGATCTTCCCCGGCGCCACCCTGCATCCGGAACCGTTCCCGCGGGCCCTGCGCGCGGCGATCACGGCCAGCGGGCTCCCGCTCGACCGGATCCGCCATCGCCTCGAACTCCGCGGCGTCTCCATCAGCGTGCCGACGCTGAGCCATTGGCAGTCCGGCAGACGGAGACCGGAACGCCCGGAATCGCTCCGGGCGCTCGCCGAACTCGACCAACTGTTGTCCTTGCCGCCGTCGGCCTTGCGCTCCTTGCTCGGCCCGCCCCGGCCCCGCGGACGGAAGAGCTCGGTCCCGGCACAGCGCCGGGACCGAGCCACCCCCGAGGAAACCTATCCGACGTAGAGCGTGCGGTTCGGGCTGCCGCTACCGGGGTTGGTGACCTTCCCCGGAGTCGAAGCGCCGATCAGCGCCTGAGCGACCTGCGCCGCGGTGGCGCCGGTGTGCGACGAAAGGTACAGCGCCGCGGCACCCGCCACGTGCGGCGCGGCGAACGAGGTGCCGTTACCGGTGTAGGTCGCGGTGTCGTTGTCGTTCCAGGCCGAGGTGATCGAGACGCCCGGCGCGAACAGGTCGACCACGGAACCGTAGTTGGAGAAGGAAGCGCGGCGGTCGGTGCGGTCCGCCGCGGCGACCGTGAGCGCCTCGGTGACCCGGGCGGGCGAGGTGTTCGCGGCGTTCACGTTGGAATTGCCGGCGGCGACCGTCCAGGTGATCCCCGCCTTGATGGAGTTCCGCACCGCGGTGTCCAGCGCGGTCGACGCGCCACCACCCAGGCTGGCGTTGGCCACGGCGGGTTTCTTGGCGTTCTTGGTGATCCAGTCGACGCCCGAGATCACGCCCGCGGTCGTACCGCTTCCGTCGGAGCCGAGGACGCGCACCGGGTACAGCGAAGCCCCCTTGGCCACACCGTGTTTCGCACCGGCGATGGTGGCCGCGACATGGGTGCCGTGACCGTAACCGTCGTCCGCGTTGGTGTCGTTGTCGACGAAGTCGTAACCCTGCTTCACCCGGCCGCCGAAATCGGTGTGCGTGGCGCGAATTCCGGTGTCGAGGACGTACACGTTCACATTCGAAGCGGTCGTTGAGTAGTTGTACTTGCTGTCGAGCGGAAGATTGCGCTGATCGATGCGGTCGAGCCCCCACGACGGCGGATTCGTCTGCGTCGCCTCGGCGCGCAGCACCTTGTTCTGTTCCACGAAGGCGACCGCCGGATCGGCCGCGAGCCGTTTGGCCTGCCGCTCCTTCAGCGCCACCGAGAAACCACTGATGCCCTGCGTGTACTGCCGCCCGATGGCACCACCGAACTTGCTTGCCAGCGAAGGCTTGTCGGCGGTCGAGCCGTCCTTGAGCACGACGATGTAGCTGTCGGCGACGGCGCCTTCCGCACCGGCGCCCACGATCGCGCCCTCGGCCGCCTGCGCCGGCGTCACACCTGCCAAGACCGCGGCGACGGCGGCGGCCAACCCGATTCCGGCCAGTCTGCGAGAATTCACGTTGCTGTCCCCATTCCTTGGTGAGCTTCCGCAGAAAACGCTAAGCGGAAGCCGCAAGAAAGGACAGCTTTACATTTTTTCGTTTATCCAGTTTAAAGCCAATCGTCGGGACGCGGCCACGGCATGAGCGCCGCGAGCGCGTCCGTCACCGGTTCGGTCACCGTGTACCGCCCGCGGTGGAACAGCAGCGGCCGATCGTCGGACGGGTCCCCGAGCGCGGTGACCCGGCCGACGACGACGTAATGGTCCCCCGCCTCGTGCACGGCTTCGAGCGTGCAGTCGATCCACGTCAAAGCCCCGGTCAGCAAGGGAGATCCGGACGGGGCGGGCGTCCAGTCGACCGACGCGAACTTGTCCGCGCCCCGCGCACCGAACACCGCGCTGACCTCTTGCTGGTCTTCGGCGAGCACGTTGACGGCGAACCGGCCGGACTCGGCGAGTACCGCCCACGTCCGGGAAGTCTTGGCAGGACAGAAGAGCACCAGTGGCGGATCGAGGGAAAGCGCCGCGAAAGACTGGCAGGCGAAGCCCACCGGAGCCTCGCCGTCGTGGCCGGTCACCACCGCGACGCCCGTGCAGAAATGCCCGAGCACCGTGCGGAACCGTGCCGGATCGATGTCCGCGCCGAGGTCCGTCACCGGGGTCACGACTGCCCCGGCGGCCTGGCGCCGACTGAAAAGTCGTGTCCCCACAACGAAACCGCCGTACTCTCTCGGGCGATCCAGCTCTCGTCGTCCACCTGACGCCCCTCGCAGCCGTATTCGACATCGAAGCCGCCGGGGGTCTTCATGTAGAACGAGAGCATCAGATCGTTGACGTGCCGCCCGAGGGTCGCCGACATCGGCACCTTCCGGCGGATGGCCCGGTCGAGGCAGAGACCGACGTCGTCGGTGTTCTCCACTTCGACCATGAGGTGCACGATGCCGCTCGGAGTCGGCATCGGCAGGAACGCGAGACTGTGGTGCCGCGGGTTGCAGCCGAAGAACCGTAGCCAGGCCGGTGCCCCGTCGGCGGGCCTGCCGACCATCTGCGGTGGCAGCTTCATCGAGTCCCGCAGCCGGAATCCGAGCACGTCACGGTAGAAGCGCAGGGAAGCCTCATCGTCGTGTGTGGACAGGACGACGTGCCCGAGCCCTTGCTCGCCGGTCACGAACTTGTGCCCGTACGGGCTCACCACGCGCCGATGCTGCAGTGCGACACCGTGGAACACTTCGAGCGTGTTGCCGGAAGGGTCCTCGAAGGACACGAGACCGTCGACCCGGCGATCGGCCAGCTGATCCGGCGTGCCTTCCTTGTACGGCACCGAGTGCGCGTCCAGCGACGCCCGGATCTCGTCGAGTTCGCCGGCGTTGGCGACCTCCCAGCCCGCGACGGCGAGCCTGTCCCGCTCACCGGGGAACACCACCAGCCGTGCCGGGAAGTCGTCCATGCGCAGGTAAAGCGCCTCGGGATTCGTGCCGGAGCCCTCGACCATGCCGAGGACCTTCAGCCCGTATTCGCGCCACGCGGCCATGTCCGTGGCTTCGATACGCAGGTAGGCGAGCGAACGGATACCCATCAGGAGGCTCCCAGGAAGTCGAGTGCCAGCCGGTTGAACTCGTCGAATTTCTCCAGCTGAGCCCAGTGGCCGCAGCCGCCGAACACGTGCAACTGGGCACGCGGGATCGTCTTGAGCGCGAGCAGCGCGCCGTCGAGCGGGTTCACCCGGTCTTCCCGCCCCCAGATCAGGAGCACACGTTGCCGCAGGCGATGCGCCTCACGCCACAGCATGCCCTCTTCGTAAGTGTCGGGCTGGGCGAACGACTTGCCCATCGCCTTCATCGCGGCCAGCGACTCCGGCGCGCTCGCGGCGGCGAACCGCTCGTCGATCAGTTCGTCGGTGATCAGCGACTGGTCGTGCACCATGACGCGCAAGAAGGCTTCGAGCTTCTCGCGGCTCGGCCCCGGCGGAGCACTGAACCGGCCGAGGTTCTTGATGCCTTCGGTGGGATCGGGCGCGAACAGGTTCACGCTCAGGCCACCCGGTCCCATCAGGACGAGCCGCCCGGCCCGCTTCGGATGGTTGAGCGCGAGCCGCACGGACGTCCCGCCGCCGAGCGAGTTCCCGACGAAATGCGCCCGCTCGATCCCGAGTTCGTCCATCAGCCCGGCCACGGCGTCCGCGCTGTGCCGGAAGTACTGCGGATGGTCGGTCGGCTTGTCCGACCGGCCGAACCCGGGCTGGTCGATCGCCAGGGTCCGGTAGTTCTTCCCGAACACCGGCAGGTTGCGGCCGAAGTTGCTCCACGCCGACGCGCCGGGCCCGCCGCCGTGCAGCAGGATCACCGTCTCGGAATGTTCCGCGCCCGCCTCGTGGTAGTGCAGCTTGAGTCCACCTTGGACGGTGACGTACTTGCCTTCGGTCATCAGACCATCGCATTCTCGACGGGCAGCCCGAAGGCGCCGGTTCCGAACATGACGTAGGCGCGCTCGGCGTCGTTCGCCGCGTGCACCCGGCCGGCGTGCGCGTCGCGCCAGAACCGCTGGATCGGGGTTCCGGCCCGCAGCGCGCGGCCGCCGGAGTTCTCGAAGAGCCGGTCGATCGCGAAGATCGCGCGTTCCGTGCCGCGGACCTGATCACGGCGGACCCGCAGCCGCGTGGGGAACGGGAGCTTCTCCCCCTTGCACGCCAGCTGGTACAGCTCGTCGATGTTGTGCGTCAGCTGGAGCCAGGCCGCGTCGATCTCGCTGGCCGCCTCGGCGATGCGCACCTTCGCGAAAGGGTCCTCTTTGGACTGTTCACCCGCGTACGCCGCGCGGACCCGCTTGCCCTGGTACTCCACGTGCGCGTCGTACGCGCCCTGCGCCATCCCGATGATCGGCGCGGTGATCGTGCTCGGATGCACCGAACCGTAGGGGAGTTTGTACAGCGGCCCGGGGTTGATCTCCTGCCCGGGCGTCTTGCACTTCGACGTCGCGATGAAGCTGAGCGCACGGTGCGCCGGGACGAACACGTCGTTCACGATGATGTCGTTGGACCCGGTGCCGCGCAGGCCCACGGTGTCCCAGACGTCTTCGATCGTGTAGTCGGAGATCGGCACCAGGTAGGTGCAGAAGTCGACGGGTTTGCCGTCCTTGAACGTCGGCCCGCCCAGCAGCACCCAGGTCGCGTGGTCGCAGCCGGAGGAGAAACTCCAGCGCCCGCTGAGCCGGTAGCCGCCCTCGACGACGTCCGCCTTGCCCATCGGCGCGTACGACGAGGAGATCCGGACGTCGGTGTCGTCACCCCAGACGTCCTGCTGTGCCTGCGCCTCGAACAGGCCGAGATGCCACGGGTGGACGCCGAGGATGGAGGCGACCCAGCCGGTGGACCCGCACGCGCTCGCGACGAGTTTGACCGCGGTGTAGAAGCTCACCGGGTCGGCTTCGATGCCGCCGAAGGTCTTCGGCTGCAGCATTTTGAAGAACCCGGTCTCCTGCAGGGATTTGACGGACTCCTCGGGAACGCGCCTGGCGTCCTCCGCCTCCTGCGCCCGTTCCCGCAGGACCGGCAGCAGCTCCCGGATCCCCGCGATCACGTCCTGCGCGGCGTGCTCGCTCATATGCGTTCCCTCTCTCGCCATACTCCGTGAACCGGATCCAAGACTAGAACACGTTCTCGTTTTTGTCGACCGATCCCCGGTCGAGCGCACTGTGCAGTCCGGCACGCCGACCGGAAAACACGCAATCGGCCAGCGACAGACCGCTCACATAGGACCTAGAACAGATTCCCACCGCGGTCCGGCCCGCCGCGTACAGACCGCGGATGGGGACACCGGCCCCGGAACGCACGGCACCGGTCTCTTCGTCGACGACCAGGCCGCCCAGCGTCAGCATCGGGCACGGATAGCCGAGGTTCGGCTTGATCGAAACGTCGATCAGCGAATACGGCGCCCGATCCAGCGGTCGGGCGAATTCCGCCGGTTTACCCGTCGGATCCGCGCCGGAACGCGCGGCCTCGACGGTGGCGGCCAGCCCGCCCGGGTCGACGCCCGCCTTGCGCGCGACCTCGTCCAGCGACCCGGCGACGACCCGCTGCCGCAGGAGATACCGCACCTGAAGCCCTTGGAACCATTGGCTTTGCCCGCGCGCGTCGCGTTTGACCTCCCCGACGATGGCGTCGTCGACCAGCAGCCAGCCGCGTCCGCCGTGCGCGGTGATCATGCGTTCGCCGACGGCGGCGCCGTAGCGGGATTCGTCGATGATCCGGCCGCCCGTCTCGTCCACGAGCAGGCCGCCGAGGAACGCCGACGGCGGGGTGATGAACCGCCAGGCGGAGATCCGCCCGAGTTCGGCGGTGGCCCCGCCCGCCTCGACCCCCATCCGGATACCGGACCCGTCGTCGGCCGACGTCCCGAGCGCCAGCCCGCCCCGGTACGCGGGCGCGTGCTCGCGCACCATCTCGCGGTTCGCGATGAACCCGCCCGCGGCGAGAACGACCCCGCGCGTGGCGGAAATCCGCAGTTCACGACCGTATCGGCGTTCGATACGCTCCGCTCGCCGGTGCAGCGACTTCCGCAGTGAGGGCACGTAGATCCCCGGTTTCGCGGCATACGCGAACAGCCTCCGGTGCGCGGCCCGCACGCGGGCGGGAGCGTCCCGCAGGGTGGACACCACGACGCCGGTGACGGTCCCGTCGGCGTCCACGATCAGGTTCCGCGCCGCCGTCTGCGGCAGCACCTGGATCCCGCGGCTCCGGACGGCGTCGGCCAGGCGTTTCATCAGCAGCTTCCCGGAGGTGCCCGGCCCCTTGACGCGATGCCCGCGCGGCGCCGGCTTGGCCGCCTCGCGGAAACCACCGGCCGCCTCGCTGCCCGAGTAGTACAGATAGTGCTTGTCGCTCGGATAAGACGTCTTGTACGGGCACAGACTGCCCTCGAACGGGACGCCGTTGCCTTCCAGCCACGAGATCATCTCCGTACTCCCCGCGCAGAACCGCCGCAGGGTCTCTTCGGAGACGACGTCGCCGACTTCGAGCCGCAGGTAGTCGTACATCGCGTCGACGCTGTCGTCGACGCCCGCGTCCCGCTGCTGCGCCGTCCCGCCACCGGCGTAGACGACACCGCCGCTGACCGCGCTCGCGCCACCGCCGGAGAACCGGTCCAGCACGAGCACCCGGGCACCGGCGTCGGCCGCTTCGATCGCCGCGCAGGCGCCCGCCGCACCGAAACCCACGATCACCACATCCGCGACGAGGGAGTCCATGGCCCCACCCTAGAACTAGAACACGTTCTCGTCTATGGTGACTGGAGCAGCGCGGATGCTGCTCGATGCTTCCTACAACGTGTTTCAGGTGAGGGGCGTATGGAGTTCGACGTGATCGTGGCGGGCACCGGTGCCGCCGGGATGACCGCCGCACTGTCCGCAGCCCACCGGGGACTCGAGGTCCTGGTCGTGGAGAAGGCCGCCCACTTCGGCGGCTCCACCGCGCGCTCCGGCGGCGGCGTCTGGATCCCCGGCAACCACGCGCTGCGGGCGGCCGGGATCTCCGAACCCCCGGAGCGGGCGCGCGAATACCTCGAAGCGATCGTCGGTGACGTGGTCCCCGCCGAACTCCGGTCGGCCTTCCTCGACCGCGGCCCCGAGGTGCTGTCCTTCGTCTGCGACCACACGCCGTTGCGCTTCCGCTGGGTCCGCGGTTACTCGGACTACCACCCGGAGGCTCCCGGCGGGCGCGCCGGCGGACGCTCGGTCGAACCGGTCGCGCTCGACGGCAACCTGCTCGGCCCGGAACTGGCGAAGCTGGAGCCGCCGTACAGCGCTCCCCCGCTGGGCGCGCCGATCACCCAGGCGGACTACCGGTGGCTGAGCCTGCTCGCCCGGCATCCGCGCGGGATCCTCCGCGTGCTGAGCCTCGGCGGCCGGTGGCTCGCGGGCCGGATCCGCCGTCAGCGGCTGCTGTCCATGGGGCAAGCGCTTGCGGCCGGGCTGCGTGAGGGGCTCCGGCGGGCGGAAGTCCCCGTCTGGCTGAACACTCCCCTGGTGGATCTGGAGATCGAAGGCGACCGGGTGACCGGCGTCGTCGTGCGCCACGAGGGTGAGGACAAGACGATCCGCGCGCGGCTCGGCGTCGTCCTCGGCGCGGGCGGGTTCGAGCGCAACGAGGAGATGCGGGTCAAGTACCAGCGGGCGCCCATCGGTACGGAGTGGACCGTCGGCGCGGAGGCCAACACCGGTGACGCCATCGACGCCGGGCTCAAACTCGGCGCGGCCGTCGACCTGATGGACGACGCCTGGTGGGGTCCGTCCATCCCGCTCACCGGCGGCCCGTGGTTCGCGCTCGCCGAGCGGTCGCGGCCGGGCTGCCTGATGGTCAACGCGCGGGGCGAGCGCTTCGTCAACGAGTCGGCGCCCTACGTCGAGGCCGTGCACGCGATGTACGGCGACGGGGACGGACCCGGCGAGAACATCCCGACCTGGCTGGTGTTCGACCAGCGCAACCGCAACCGGTACATGTTCACCGGCCTCGGGCCCCGCCAGCCGCTGCCCGGCCGCTGGTTCAAAGCGGGCATCGCGGTCAAAGCGAGCACCATCGCGAAACTCGCCGAGCGGATCGAGGTCCCGGCCGACGCGCTGGAGAACACCGTGCGCCGGTTCAACGGCTTCGCGAAAAGCGGCGTGGACGAGGACTTCCACCGCGGGCGCAGCGCCTACGACCACTACTACGGCGACCCGCGGAACAAACCCAACCCGAGCCTGGGCCCGCTGGACGTCGCGCCGTACTACGCGGTGAAGATCGTGCCCGGCGACCTGGGCACCAAGGGCGGATTGAGGATCGACCCGCACGCGCGCGTCCTGCGCGAGGACGGGTCGGTCATCGACGGGCTTTACGCGGCCGGCAACACGAGCGCGGCGGTGATGGGCCGCACCTACGCCGGCCCCGGCGCGACGATCGGCCCGGCGATGGTGTTCGGCTACCTTGCGGCCGAGCACCTCGCGCAGCAAGATCACACCAAAGCGGGAGGCAGCCGATGACGACGGAATCCGTACGGCAGATCGACGCGGGCGCACCCCCCACGCGGTTCGCGCGCGGGTGGCACTGTCTCGGCCTCGCCGAGTCGTTCCGCGACGGGAAACCGCACGCCATCACCGCGTTCGGGACGAAACTGGTGGTCTTCGCCGATTCGTCCGGCAGGCTGAACGTGCTCGACGGGTACTGCCGCCACATGGGCGGCGACCTCACCCAGGGCGAGGTCAAGGGCGACGAGATCGCCTGCCCGTTCCACGACTGGCGCTGGAACGGCAACGGCAAATGCGTGTCGATCCCCTACGCCAAACGGGTTCCGCTGCGGGCGCGCACGAAGTCGTGGCAGGTTCTGGAGGAGAACAAGCAACTGTTCGTCTGGCACGACCCAGAGGGCAACCCGCCGCCCGAGGACGTCGTCATCCCGCGGATCGAGGGCATCTTCACCGGCGAGTGGAGCAACTGGACCTGGGACTCGGTGCTCATCGAGGGTTCCAACTGCCGCGAGATCATCGACAACATGGTCGACATGGCGCATTTCTTCTACATCCACTACGCCTTCCCGACCTACTTCAAGAACGTGTTCGAGGGCCACATCGCCACGCAGTACCTGAACACGAAGGGCCGCCCGGACAAGGGCATGGCGTCGAACTACGGCGGCGAGGAGAACCTGCTGCGGTCCGAGGCGTCGTACTTCGGCCCGTCGTACATGATCAACAAGCTGCTCAACACGTACCAGGGTTTCGAGATCGAGAACGTGCTGATCAACTGTCACTACCCGGTCACCGAGAACTCGTTCGTGCTGCAGTGGGGCGTGAGCGTGAAGAAGTTCGAGGGCGTCTCGGACGAGCACGCGGACAAGATCGCGGGCAAGTTCGCCAAGGGCATCGGCGTCGGGTTCCTGCAGGACGTGGAGATCTGGCGCAACAAGACCCGTATCGACAACCCGTTGCTGTGCGAGGAGGACGGGCCGGTGTACCAGCTGCGCCGCTGGTACGACCAGTTCTATGTGGACGCGGCCGACGTCACCGAGGACATGACGCGGCGGTTCGAGTTCGAAGTGGACACCAGCCGCGCCAACGAGGTCTGGGCGGCGGAGGTGGCCGAGAACCTGGCACGGCAGCAGGCGGAAGAGGCCGGGGTGTGAAGCCCGAGACCGTCGAATTCCTCACCGCCGGGCTGCGGCCGCTGAACTGCCGCTCGTGCGGGACCTGTGTGCTGGTCAAGAAGAACAGCATGCAGCACACCAGCATCCAATGGACGAGCGACGCGTCCCGGAGCTGCCCGGTGTTCGCCGAGCAGAAGGCGTCCGGGGCGCAGACCGCGTTGCTCGACACCTGCGGCAATCTCAGCGAGAGCATCGAAGCCGCGTTGAAGGACGGCCTGCTGGAGGTGCCCGAATGAGCGGCCCCGTGACCGTGACCGTGGCAGAGGTGATCACCGAGACGGCCGACGCACGCTCGATCGTGTTCGAGATCCCGGCCGAGCACACCTCCGCTTTCGCTTATGCCCCAGGGCAGTTCCTCACCGTCCGGGTGCCGAGCGACCGGACCGGTTCGGTGGCCCGCTGCTATTCGCTCTCCAGCGCGCCGCACGAGGGCCGGGTGCAGGTCACCGTCAAACGCACCGCCGACGGCTACGGGTCGAACTGGCTGTGCGACAACCTCCGGGCGGGGCAAGAGGTCCAGGTTCTCCCGCCGGCCGGGGTGTTCAGTCCCGCGTCGCTCGACGAGGACTTCCTGCTGCTCGCGGGCGGCAGCGGGATCACGCCGGTGATGTCGATCCTCAAATCCGCGCTGGAGCACGGCACCGGCAAGGTGGTGCTCCTGTACGCCAATCGCGACGAGAGCTCGGTGATCTTCGCGAGGGAGCTGGCGGATCTCGCCGCCCGGTACTCCGACCGGCTGGTCGTCGTGCACTGGCTGGAGAGTCTCCAGGGGCTGCCGACGGAAGCTCACCTGCGCGCGCTGGTGACGCCGTACACCGCGCACGAGGCGTTCATCTGCGGACCCGGCCCGTTCATGGACGCGGCGCGCGCGGTGCTCAAGGAGCTCGGGCTGCCGCGCAAGCGGATCCACCTGGAGCGGTTCCTGTCGCTGGGCGGGAACCCGTTCGAGGTGGCCGAGCCCGTCGCCGTCGAAGAGGCCGAGACCCCGGCGTCGGTCGAGGTCACCCTCGACGGCGAGACCAGGAACCTCGCCTGGCCGCGCCGGACGAAGCTGCTGGACCTGTTGCTGGAAAAGGGTTTCGACGCGCCGTACTCGTGCCGCGAGGGCCAGTGCAGCGCGTGTGCCTGCCGGGTCGTCTCCGGCGAGGTGAAGATGCTGAACAACGAGGTCCTCGACGGCGACGACATCGCCGAAGGCATCGTGCTGGCGTGCCAGTCCCTGCCGCTGACCGACGAGGTCACCGTCACCTACGAGTAGGAGTTCCCCCGTGCCCATCGATCCTTCGGTCGCGATCGGCGCCGACCTCGGCGAGGTGAGTTTCGCCTGGACCGCGTCGGACGTGCAGCTCTACCACCTGGCGCTGGGCGCCGGCGCGGACCCGATGAGCCCGCGCGAACTGCGCTACACCTACGAGGACGGCCTCCAGGTGCTGCCGACGTTCGCCACCGTCGCGGCGAACCTGCGCGTGTTCGAGCCGCCCGCGGTCTCGTTCCCCGGCGTCGAGGTCGACCTCGGGAAAGTACTGCACGGCAAGCAGGAGGTGATCGCGCACCGGCCGATCCCGGTCTCGGGGAAGGCCGTGGCGCGGACGCGGATCGTCGACGTCTTCGACAAGGGCAAGGCGGCCGTGATCGTGAACGAGACGGTCGCCACCGATTCGGACGGCGCTCCACTGTGGACACTGCGATCGAGCATCTTCGCCCGTGGCGAAGGAGGTTTCGGCGGCGAACGCGGCCCGTCCGACCGGGCCGAGCCCCCGTCGCGGGAGCCGGACGCCGTCATCGACACCCCGACGCTGCCGCAACAGGCACTGCTCTACCGGCTCTGCGGGGACCGCAACCCCCTGCACGCCGACCCCGCGTTCGCCGCGGCGGCCGGGTTCGACAGGCCGATCCTGCACGGCCTGTGCACCTACGGCGTCGTCGCGAAGGCGGTCACCGACGCGTGCCTCGACGGCGACACCGCCCGCGTCGGGTCGTTCTCGGCCAAGTTCGCCGGCGTCGTCTTCCCCGGCGAACCGCTGCGGACCCGGGTCTGGCGCGAGCCCGCCGGGCTGCTGATCGCGACCACGGCGCCGGACCGGGACGACGCGCCCGTCCTTTCCGACACTTTCTTGACCACGACAGACTGAATCATCGTTCCCGCAGGTAGCGCTCCTGGCTAGACTCGGCCGGGTGCGCCCCTTGATCTCGGACCCGTATGCCGAACTCGGCCGGGACTACGCGCGATCGAGACGGCCGGACCCCCGCGTCGCCGCGCCCATCACCGCGGCCCTCGGCGACGCGCGCTCGGTGGTCAACGTCGGGGCCGGAGCCGGTTCCTACGAGCCGGAAGATCGCGACGTGGTGGCCGTCGAACCGTCCCGGCGGATGATCGCGCAGCGTCCCGCCACGGCGGCGCCCGCCGTCCAGGCGTGCGCGGAAGGGCTGCCCTTCGCCGACGGCGCCTTCGACGTCGCCTTGGCGGTGCTCACCGTGCATCACTGGACGGACGTGACCGCCGGGCTGGCCGAGTTGCGGCGCGTCTCCCGCCGCCAGGTGATCGTGACCTGGGACCAGGCGGTGTTCGCGCGGTTCTGGCTGGTGCGGGACTACCTGCCGGAGATCGCCGAACACGAGAGCAGGCTGGCCTGTCTCGACCGTGTCGTCGAAGAACTGACCGAGGCGGGTGCGGCGCCCACGGTGGCACCGCTGCCGGTGCCGTCGGACTGCGTCGACGGATTCCTCGGCGCGTATTGGCGCAGGCCGGAGGCGTATCTGTCCGAGCGCGTGCGCGCGGGGATGTCCGGGGTGGCCCTGCTGGACCAGAACGTCGTCGCGACGGCGGTCGAGCGGCTGCGCGCCGACCTCGCGGACGGGCACTGGCACCGGCACCACGTCGGGTTGCTCGGCCGGACGGAACTCGACCTCGGGTATCGCGTCGTCACGACGTGACCGAGTACACAGTGGACACTCTCGCGGCGTGAACGGCGGTCGACCCCGGCCGCGAGGCATGGTATTCATGGCTCTCGTGACGGCAGCGACGGGAGCGGCATGACGACGGAGTACTTCGTGGTCCGTGGCCAGGTGGAGAAGGGCGACCAGCGGGGCAGGGAGCTGGGCTTCCCCACCGCCAACATCGCGCTGCGCGACCAAGACGGCCAGGTCGGCGACGGAGTGTGGGCGGGCTGGGCCGAACGCGCCGACGGCACCCGGATCGCGGCCGCGGTCTCGGTCGGCAGGCGCCCGACCTACTACGGCGCGGACGGCTACCGGCTCGTCGAGGCCCATCTGCTGGACTTCAGCGGCGACCTCTACGGCGAGGTGCTGACCGTGTGGCTGGGCCACCACCTGCGCGAGCAGGAGGCGTACCCGTCTTCGGAGGCGCTGATCGTCGCGCTCAACAAGGACATCGCGGACGCCCGCAAGTGGGCCGCGGAGAACCCGGCCGGCGGCTTGCCGGACGCGGGTGCCGCGGAGGCCGGTGTCGTGCGGCGCGTGCCGCTCGCCTCCTAGACCGCCGCCCGGCAAGGTCGCGAAAGCCACTTTCGCGACCTTAGATGTCTCGAAAGTGGCTTTCGCGACATGTCTTCCAGCCCGGCACACCACTTATCCCCTTGAACCGGCACTTCAGCACCGGCTTCCCACGGCCGTTGCGAAAGCCACTTTCGCAACGTTGAGTGTTGCGAAAGTGGCTTTCGCAACACGCACGACGGCTCCTGCTCCTAGACCGCCGCGCCCAGCAGCATGTAGCCCATGCCGAGCCCCATGATCACCCGGCACACCCGCCGCGACGTCTGACCGGAGGCCGAGGCGCCCCGCGCCGCCAGCACCCCGGCGCGCACGGCGTCCGCCGCGAAATACGCGGCGACAGCGCCGAAGATCAGCGAAAGCCACAGCGCGGAAGTGCCGCCGGGGCCGGACATCACCAGCCACGGCCCGTGGGTCACGTCGCTGTGCGGCATGAACGTCACCATGAACAGCATCGCGACGGCGGAGACCGCGTGATGCCCGCACGACGTGTGCCCGGAGCGGCGCCCCTTCCACCACGAGACGGCGAACCAGCCCGCGGTCAGCGCCAGCACCGCCTGCCAGCCCGCCGCCGGGATCGGGCCGCCGACCGGGGACAGCATCGCGACCATGGCGACGACGAGCAGTAGTTCGGCCAGGTCGCCGTTGCGGACCGCCGCGCCCTGCCTGCCGTAGTCCAGCCGGACGAGTCTCAGCACGCAGGGCAGTACGAGCGCGGCGAACACCGCGGTGAGGGTCCACGCGACGACGATTGGTCCAGACATGGCACCTCCCGGCCGGTAACCCCTTCACCGTGGCAGGTACCGCTCTAGTACACCATCGGGCATTGAGGTGATCTCAACCCGCGGTCAGGACCAGTCCGCTCGTAGGTACGCCGGTGCCGGCGGTCACCAGCACACGCGCGGCCCCGTCCACCTGGTTGACGGCGTCGCCCCGGAGCTGCCGGACACCTTCGGCGATCCCGTTCATCCCGTGGATGTAGGCCTCCCCCAGCTGCCCGCCGTGCGGGTTGAGCGGGAGCTTCCCGTCCAGTTCCAGGGTGCCGCCGCCGATGAAGTCCTTGGCCTCGCCCTTCCCGCAGAAGCCGAGTTCTTCCAGCTGCATCAGGACATACGGGGTGAAGTGGTCGTACAGCACCGCGAGGTCCATGTCGCCGGGGCCCAGCCCGGACTGCTCCCACAACTGCCGTCCGACGACACCCATTTCGGGCAGCGCCGGCAGATCGTCGCGGTAGTAGCTGGTCATCACGTACTGGTCCGGCCCGCTCCCCTGCGCAGCCGCCGCGATCACGGTGGGCCGGTGCGGCAGGTCGCGCGCCCGCTCGGCACTGACGACGACCAGAGCGACCCCGCCGTCGCTCTCCTGGCAGCAGTCCAGCAGGTGCAACGGTTCGGCGACCCAGCGGGAGGCCTGATGGTCTTCGAGCGTGATCGGCTTGCCGTAGAACCACGCCTTCGGGTTGGTCGCCGCGCGGGCGCGGTCGACGACGGCCACCCGGCCGAAGTCCTCGCTCGTCGTGCCGTACTCGTGCATGTAGCGCCGGGCGAGCATGGCGACGGTCGCGGCCGGCGTCGCGATGCCCATCGGGTAGTGGAACGCGTTGTCGACGCCGGACGAGTTCACCTGCCCCGCCGCGGCCGAGGACACCTGCCCGAACCGCATCCCGGACCGTTCGTTGAAGGCCCGGTACGCGACGACGACGTCCGCGACGCCGGTCGCGACGGCCATCGCGGCCTGCTGCACGGTCGCGGCCGCGGCCCCGCCGCCGTAGTGGATCCGGCTGAAGAACTTGAGCTCCGGGATGCCGAGTTCCCGGGCGACGGCGATCTCGCTGTTGCCGTCCATGGTGAACGACACCAGTCCGTCCACATCGGACGGAGTGAGCCCGGCGTCCTTCAGCGCGCTCGAAACCGCTTCCGCCGCCAGCCTCAGCTCACTGCGCCCGGAGTCCTTCGAGAACTCCGTCGCGCCGATCCCGGCGATGGCCGCCCGTCCGGAGAGGGTCATCACTCGCCTCCCAACGTGATCGCCACGGTGCCCACCACATGTTCCCCGAGACTGTCCACACCGGACACCGCGATCACGACGTCGTCGCCGTCCCGTTCCGTGACCCGGCCGGTGAAGGTCAGCGTGTCGTAGGCGTAGCAAGGTACGCCGAGCCGGATCTTGATCGAGCGCACGAACGCCTCCGGGCCCGCCCAGTCGGTCACGAACCGTTGCACCAGGCCGGTGTCGGTGAGGATGTTGAGGAAGATGTCCTTCGAACCGCGCTGGACGGCGGCGTCGCGATCGTGGTGGACGTCCTGGAAGTCCCGCGTCGCCAGCGCGGTGCTCACCACGAAGGTCGGGGTGGCCTCGATCGTGAGCGGCGGCAGCTCGGTGCCGACCGAACAGTCCTTCATCGCGCGACCCTCCAAGCGGGCAACGTCAGTTCCTCGTCGATCTTCACGAAGGCCGCTTCCACCAGAAGTCCGATGTGGACGGTCTCGGGATCGGCGTCGAGCAGCTCGCCCATCACCCGGACACCCTCCTCCAGTTCGACGAGCGCGACCACGAACGGCAGATCCTTGCCGGGAACCTTCGGATGGTGGTGCACCACGTAGCTGTAGACAGTGCCGCGTCCGCACGCGACGACATAGTCCGGCTTGGCGTCGAAATCCCCGTCCGGCGGCATGGGCCCGGGCGGATGCCGCAGGGTTTCGCCCCAGCGCTGGATCCGCAGTTCCCCTTCCCGCAGTCCAGCCCAGAAGAACTCGGTGTCCTTGCTGATCACCGGCCGCAGCACGGGTGCGGCCGTCTTGGCGGGCTCGGCGCCCGGCGGACGGAATTTCAGCACCCGGAACACCATGTCCGCCACGGCCTCGTCGCCGACGTACCAGGTGGTCTTCGTCGTGACGAACCAGCCTTCACCCAGCGCGGTGCGTTTGGGCCCGACGACGCTTTCGAGTTTCGCGGTCGCGGCGACGCGTTCGCCGTGGCGCAGGTACCGGAAGTAGTTCTGTTCGGAGTTCGTCGCGACGACCGAGGTGAACCCGGCCTCGTCGAGCACCTCCATCATCGCGCCGAGCGGATCGTCCGACGCCCTCGTCCAGTGCAGCCCGCCCATCGTCCACACCTGCGCCATCGCGGGCGGCGCGACGAGTCCCTTGTGGACACTCGTGGCGGCGAACTCCTCGTCGACGTACACGGGATTGCGGTCGCCGATGGCTTCGACCCAGTTGTTCACCATCGCTTGATTGACCGCGTCACGTGCGGCCCTCGGCGCGGATTCCCCGCGCGCGGCGATGCGTTCGGCCGCTTCCTGGATGCTCATCGCGGCACCCTCGGCAGGCCGAGCCCGGCGGTCGCGATCAGCTCGCGCTGGATCTCGCTGACGCCGCCGCCGAAGGTCAGCACCAGATTGCGTTTGGCCACCACGTCCAGCCACTGCGCCAGTTCCGCGGTTCCGGCGTCGGCCTGATCGCCGTGTCGCGCCACGATCTCCTCCAGTTTCCTGGTCAGCCCCTGGATCCGCTCGGAGCCGACGATCTTGGTGGCCGACGCGTCGGCCACCGCCACCGGCCCGGTCGCGGACGACGCGGCGACCTGCCAGTTCAGCAGTTCGTTGATCCGGGCGGTCGCCAGGGTTTCCGCGAGGACGGCCCGGACGTCGGGCAGCTGGAGCAGCGGCGTCCCGTCCGGGATCTTCCTCGCCGCCGCCCATTCGCGGACGCGGTCGTGGAGACCGCCGATCCGCCCGGCGGGGCCGAGCATGACGCGTTCGTGGTTCAGCTGCGTGGTGATCAGCCGCCAGCCCTCGTTCTCCTTGCCCACCAGCATGTTCGCGGGCACCCGGACGTCCGAATAGTAGGTGGCGTTCACATGGTGGGCGCCGTCGCAGGTGATGATCGGCGTCCACGAGTAGCCCGGGTCACGGGTGTCCATGATGAGGATCGAGATGCCCTTGTGCCTGGGCGCGGCGGGATCGGTGCGCACGGCCAGCCAGATGTAGTCGGCGTCGTGCCCGCCGGTGGTGAAGATCTTCTGGCCGTTGACGACGTACTCGTCCCCTTCGCGCACCGCCGTCGTGCGCAGCGCCGCCAGGTCCGTTCCCGCCTCGGGTTCGGTGTAGCCGATGGCGAAATGCACCTCACCCGCGAGGATCTTGGGCAGGAACAGGGCTTTCTGCTCATCGGTGCCGAACGCCTGCAACGTGGGCCCGACGGTCTGCAAGGTCACCGACGGCAGCTGGACGTCGGCACGGGCGGCCTCGTCGACGAAGATGTGCTGCTCGATCTCGCCGAAACCCCGGCCGCCGTACTGTTCCGGCCAGCCGACGCCCAACCAGCCGTCGCGGCCCATCCGGCGCACGATCTCGCGGTACACCGGCCCGTGCCGCTCCCGCAGCATCGCGCGCCGCTCCTCCGGGCTCACCAGCCCGGCGAAGTACTTTCGCAGTTCGGAGCGCAACTCGTGTTGCGCCGCGGTCAGTTCGATCAGCATCGGTTCACCCCGCCACCAGTTCGCCCAGACCGGCCAGCCGATGCGAGGCGCCGCCGAGCGTTCGTCCCAGATCCTTGACCGCCGACGAGAACCGGTGCAGCGGATACGTTTCGTCCACGCCGATCCCGCCGTGCAGGTGATGGCAGACGGCCAGCGCCGAGGGCGCCTCCTCCGCCAGCCAGTAGGCCGCGATGTCGAGTTCCGTGTCGGCGTCGAGCCCCGCCGCGAGCCGCCAGACCGCCGACCGCGCGGCCAGCTGGACCGTTCTCGAAGCGACGTAGACGTCCGCGATCTGTTGCGCCACCGCCTGGAACGCCGCCAAGGGGCGCCCGAACTGTTCCCGTTCGCCGACGTGTTTCGTGGTCAGCGCGAGCGCGCCGGCGAGCAGCCCGTCGCCGAACGCCACGGCACCCGCGAGCGCGAACCGGTGCAGCGTCGCGATCGACTCGCCGGGGCCGTGCCCGTTGAGGAGGTCGGCGTCGGTGACGGTCACCGAATCCAGCGTCATCGTGTAGTCCGGTGTGCCGGAAGAGGTTCTCGTCGGCGTCAGGGTCACGCCGTCCGCGTGCGGATCGACGAGGAAGACGCCGGTGCCGCCGGGCAGCGAGGCGGGCGTCAGGATCCGGGTCGCCTCCGCCGCGAACGGCACACCGACCTTGACCCCGCTCAGGCGCCAGTCCCCGGCCGACTCCGCGGCGGTCGCGGGCCGGGTGGTGAACGGCGCGGAAGGTTCGTGCAGCGCGGCGGTGAGCACGGATTCGCCCGCGGCGACCGGCGGGAGCAGCGCCGACCGCTGATCCGGCCCGCCGAGCGTGGTGACCGGCAGGACACCGAAGGCCAGCGACGCCAGCGCGGGCGCCGTCGAGGCGACGCGGCCGAGTTCGGTCAGCACCAAGGCGACTTCGGCGACACCGAGGCCGTCGCCGCCGAGTTCGGCGGGCAGCGCCAGGGCGAGCAAACCGGCGTCGGCCAGCGCGCGCCACGCGTCCGCGGACTCACGCTCCTTGCCGAGCACACGCGCGGCCAGCGCGGTGACCTCGGTCTGCGTCTCGTCGAACTGGAAGTCCACACTGGCTCCTCACCGGGGCGAACGGGCACAATATTGAAACCTGTTCTAGTCTTAACCGGAAGGAGCCGCGACGGCAAGGGGGAGGATCTAGGAGGTGGCCTCGAGCAACTCCGCGAGCGCGTCGGCGAAGTGGTCGGCGAGCGGCCACAGCTCACCGGTGAGCTCGCGGGCGCCGAGCAGGCCGACGTCGACCCTGCCCGCGTTGGACAGCACGGTGATGTTGAGCCCGGCGCCGTGGAACACCGGGCCGAGCGGGTACAGCCCGGTGATCCGGCAGCCCAGCAGGTACAGCGGCATCGGCGGCCCCGGCACGTTGGAGACCACCAGGTTGTGCACCACCGGATGCCGTTCGGCCAGGCGCAGCGCGGAATACGCGCGGACCGCGAGCCCGAACATGGTCGCCGCCGAGAACTGCGCCCAGTCCTGAAGCATGTCCGCGTCGATGTCGTGGTGATGGTCCTTGGACAGCCGGTTCGACTCCGCGAGCATGAACACGCGCGCGGCGGGATCCTCCAGATGAGTGGGCAGCGACGCGAAGAACGCCGAGACCTTGTTGATCCCGTGCTCGCGCTCGGTGCGTCCGTGCACCGACACCGGAACGGTCGCCACCAGCGGATCGTCCGGCAGTTCACCGCGATCCCGCAGGAACTGCCGCAGGGCACCGGCGACCACGGCGAGGACGACGTCGTTGACGGTCACCCCGAAGGCGTTCTTGACCCGTTTGACGTCCTCGAGGTCGAGCGAGGCGTAGGCGACGCTGCGGTGCGCGGTGATCGTGCCGTTGAACGACGTCCGCGGCGCGGTGAACGGGACCGGCATTCCCTTGCCCTGCAACGCTTTACCCAGCCATCTCGGCACGAGTTCGAGCAGGCCGGGGAGCAGTTTCGCCACCTCGACCGGACGTTTCACGAACGACGTCAGCCCGGCGCCGAACAGCGCTCGTCTGCCGGGAACGTCCGCGTTGCGGCGTTCGTCCCGCGCGATCTCCGGCGGCGGGGCGTCCGGTTCGAGCCCGGCGAGGGAGGCGATCAGGCTGGCGCCGCCGACCCCGTCGACGCTGGCGTGGTGCATCTTCAGGAGGACCGCGATCCCGCCGTCCGCCAGGCCTTCGATGACGTACAACTGCCAGAGCGGCTGCGCGCGGTCCAGCCGTTGTCCCGCGATGTGGGCGCAGAGTTCGGCCAGTTCCCGCCGGTCGCCGGGAGCGGGTACGCCGATGCGGTGCACGTGGGCTTCGAGGTCGAAGTCCTCGTCCTCCACCCAGACCGGATGCGCCGGATTCCAGAGTGGATTGTGCAGCTTGCGCCGGAACGCCGGGATCAGCTCGACCCGTTCGGCCAGTTTCTCCTTGAAGCGCTCGAAATCGTAGCCGCCGGGCATGGTCGAACCGTCCAAGGTGAGCAGCCCGCACACGTGCAGTACCTGGGCGGGTGTCTCCAGGTACAGAAAACTCGCGTCCAGACCACTCAATCTCTGCATGAGAATCACCTTAAGTGAACTTTGCAACCCGTTCTAGGCGGTCACCCGGCGGTAGGATCGGTCGCCATGCAGCCGAGTTTCGTCCTCCGCCAGGCACTCCAGCTCGCGCTCACCGCGAACGCGCTGAAGCCGCCGCGAGGCGCCCGCACGGCGGTCCCGGCGTTCTTCGCGGGCTGGCTCACCGGGGAACTCGCCCCGCATCTGCTCGCGCTCACCGCGGCCGACGCGGCGGCGCACGTCGCCCGGCACCGCGGGGCGTCGAGCAAGACGGGGCTCGCCCTCGCGGCGGCGTCGGCGGCCGGGCTCGGCACGCTGATCGCGCAGTCCCAGCGGGCCCGCGACGAGATCGAGACGGCGCTGACCGAAGGCATCGGCGAGGCGTACACCGACGAACTCGAGCACCCGCCGAGCCCGACGGACCTCGCGACGCCGTGGGGCCAGCTGGCGATGCCGTTCCGCATGCGCGACCCCGAGGTGCGGCGGACCCGCAACGTCGCCTACGCGCCCGGCGGGAAACGGTTCCTGCTCGACATCTACGCCCCGCGGGAACCGGTCACCGGCGCGCCGATCCTGCTCCAGGTGCACGGCGGCGCCTGGGTGATCGGCAACAAGGACCAGCAGGGCCTGCCGCTGATGCTGCACATGGCCAAACGCGGCTGGATCTGCGTCGCGATCAACTACCCGCTCTCCCCCGCCGCCCGCTGGCCCGCGCACATCGTCGCCGCGAAACGCGCGCTGGCCTGGATCCGGGACAACGCGGAGACCTACGGCGGCGACCCGTCCTTCGTCGCCGTCACAGGCGGATCCGCGGGCGGGCATCTCGCCGCACTGCTCGCGCTGACAGCCAACGACCCGGCGCTGCAGCCCGGCTTCACCGAAGCCGACACGAGCATCCAGGCGTGCGCCCCGCACTACGGCGTGTACGACTTCGCCGCGACCAGCGGGCGGCGCTCCAGCCAGACCCGGCTGAAGACGCTCATCGCCCGGCACGTCTTCGAGGCGGACCGTGATCCGGTGAACTTCCTCGACGACTACATCGCGGCCTCCCCGCTCGACCGGATCACCGAGGACGCGCCGCCGTTCTTCGTCATCCACGGCGTCCACGACTCGCTGGTGCCGGTGGGCGAGGCGCGCGAATTCGTGCGGCGCCTGCGGGACAAGTCCCAGCGCGAGGTCGCGTACGCGGAGATCTCCGGCGCGCAGCACGCCTTCGACGTCTTTCCCTCGATCCGCAGCGCCCATGTGGTGCGCGGGGTGGAACGGTTCCTGGAGTGGAGCTACCGCACCTGGCGGCGCCGCTCCAGCTCCGCGTGAGCGGTGTCCCGACCTCGGTCCCGGTCCGTGAAGGCCTCCTTGAGGGACTCTGGGTCCCTCAAGGAGGCCTTCACGGACAGCGGGGGCGAGCGAGCGTGCCAACGGCGTGGTGTGGCGCGTCTCGTGAGTGGCAAGGACGGTTAGTCCTGGATACCTACTGGCGGTCTTGCGTGACTGGCTGGACGACACACGTGATCAGATGGACGACACGCGTGTCTGGACGGACGACTCGCGGCGAAGGCTCCGCCGCAGGCGTGTCGTCCATCTGGTCACATGTGTCGTCCGTCGGATCACAGGTGCCGTCCGGTCAATCACGCGAAACCACCGGCTCGGAACAGTGGTCGTGAGTGGTTAGGGCGGGTAGATCACGTCCATCGGCCGGGCAGAGGACGGGCCGTCGACCCGCCAGCCTTCGCCGTCGCGCACGAAGCGGTACCACCGTTCGTCACGGCCGTAGCGCAGTTGCAGATCGCCCTGCGTGATCCGGTTCCGCCAGGTCTTGGGCTCGCCAGGCAACCCCGACTCGGCCAGGTCCGCCTTGGCCTGGGCGAGCGGCGCCTGCGCGGGACGCCACGCCTCCCGGACCACCGCCATCCCGCCCCGGCCCGCCTCACGCCAGGCCTGCGCCCACAGGACAAGATCCCGCGCCGCCACGCCGGCCGCTTCGGCGAGTTCGGCAACCACGTGCGGTTCGCTCGCCGCCGCGCGACGGGCGAGGTCCTCCTCGAACGACAGCTCCGCTTCCCGCTCGGGCCCCATGACCAGCAGTTCCCAGGCCCTCGCGGCGGCGTCGGCGGCCAGCTCGACGAACATCTCCCCGCTCCAGCCGGTGCGGTGCGGCGGGTCGACGTCGAGGACCGCGGGCGGCCCGACCGTGCTCGGGACGGCCGGACGCGGCGGCAGCGCGGCGATCCGCCGGGTGTAGGCCCGCTTCGGGTCCACTCCGGGCGCGGCGGGGGCGCGCACCCGCTTGCCCGGCGTGCTCGCGGGCGCGCGGCGGGACCGCAGTTCGGCGAGCACGGCCTCCCTCGGCCTGCCGCGCAGCAGGAACAGCACGAACGGATCGGTGTCGACCTCGTCCGCGACCAGGCTGTACACCGCGGCGACGTGTTTGCACGGGTTCGCGCTGTCCGGACAGGAGCACTTCGGGCGCAGATCGCCGGGGCCGGGCAGCAGGTCCGCGCCGGCGGTCCGCGCGTCCTCGGCCAGCTCACCGGGCAGTTCGCCGTCGAGGAGGGCGGCGACGTGCCCGAGCCGTGAGCCGACCATGCCGAGCAGGCTCTCCCATTGCGGCTCGGTGAACGCCCGCATGTGGATGGTCACCCGGTACGGCACCGCCCGGCTGCCCTGCACCCAGGCCGTCACCTCGCCCGCGCCGACCGCGAGCTTGCTGACGGTGCCTTTGCGCGCGTACGTCCGCCCTCGCGGCAGGCGGTTCGGATCGAGCTTGGCGCGCTCCTCCAGCGCCTCGACCCACGCCTTGCCCCACCACGTGTTGCCGAAGGTGCGCCGTTTCCGCCCTGTCGCGCCGGGCATCACGTCCCCCCGAGCCGGACCAGGTCGGCCAGTTCGTCGTCGGAGAGCTCGGTGATCCAGTCCTCGCCCGCGCCGATGACCGCGTCGGCCAGGCCGCGTTTGGTCTCCAGCACCTTGGCGATGCGCTCCTCGAGCGTGCCTTCGGCGATCAGCCGGTGCACCTGGACCGGCCGGTCCTGCCCGATCCGGTACGCGCGGTCGGTGGCCTGGTCCTCGACGGCCGGGTTCCACCAGCGGTCGTAGTGGATCACGTGGGTGGCCTTGGTCAGGTTGAGCCCGACCCCGCCCGCCTTGAGCGAGAGCAGGAACACCGGGACCTCGCCGGCCTGGAACCGGGCGACCATGTCCTCCCGGACCTTGGGCGTGCTCGACCCGGACAGGAGCATCGTCGGCAGCCCGCGTTCGGCCAGGCGTTTCTCCAGCAGGCGGCACAACTGGACGTATTGGCTGAACACGAGCACGCTGTCGCCCTCGTCGAGGATGACGTCGAGCAGTTCCTCGAACGCGGCGAGCTTGCCGGACCGGCCGTGCAGCACGCCGGGTTCCTTGAGGTACTGCGCCGGGTGGTTGCAGATCTGCTTGAGCTCGGTGAGCAGTTTCAGCACCTGCCCGCGCCGGGCCACCCCGTCCAGTTCGCGGATCATCGCGAGGTTTTCCCGGACCACGGCCTCGTACAGTGTCGTCTGCTCGGCGGTGAGCGGGACGAACCGGTCGGTCTCGGTCTTGCGCGGGAGCTCGGGCGCGATGTCCGGGTCGGTCTTCTTGCGGCGCAACAGGAACGGCCGGACGGTCGCGGCGAGCCGTTCGGTCGCCGCGGTGTCCCGGTCCCGCTCGATCGGGCGCGCGACCTTGCGGCGGAACCCGTCGAGCGAACCGAGCAGGCCCGGCGTCGTCCAGTCGATGATGGACCACAGTTCGGTGAGCCGGTTCTCCATCGGCGTCCCGGTCAGCGCGACCTTCGCGGCGGCCGGGATCTTCCGCAGTTCCTTGGCGGTGACCGAAAGCGGGTTCTTGACGTGCTGCGCCTCGTCGGCCGCGATCATCCCCCAGTCCACTTCGGACAGTGTCTCGCGATCGCGGCGAAGCACACCGTACGTGGCGAGCACGACCTCGACGGGCGCGACCTCGTCGAGATGCCGTCCGCCGCCGTGGAACCGGCGCACCGGGATGTCCGGCGCGAACCGGGCGAACTCCCGTTCCCAGTTGCCCAGCAACGACGTCGGGCACAGGACGAGCGTCGGGCCCTCGCCGCGCGGGCGGCGGTGCAGGTGCAGGGAGATGAGCTGGATCGTCTTGCCGAGCCCCATGTCGTCGGCGAGGCAGGCACCGAGACCGAGCCCGGTCATCGTCGCCAGCCAGGAGAGCCCGGCCTTCTGATACGGCCGCAGGGTGGCCTTCAGTTCCGAGGGCTGCTCGATCGGTTCCGCCGCGCTGTCACGGATCCGCTGGAGCAGCCCCGTCAACGCCGATGGGGCGGTGAACTCGACCTTTTCGCCGTCCAGCTCCAGCTCGCCGGTGAGCGCCGCGGCCAGTGCCTCGGCTCCCGACAGCTTCTTCGCCCGGTGGGCGCGCACCTTGGCGATCAGGCGCGCGTCGACCTTGACCCATTTGCCCCGCAGCCGCACCAGTGGCCGCTTCGCCTCGGCGAGCGCGGTGACCTCGGCGTCGGTGAGGTCCTCGTCGCCGAGACTCATCCGCCAGCGGAACCGCAGCAGGCTCTTGAGCGTGAACTCGGGCCCGGTGACGCTGCCCGGGGCCTGCGTCGCGCTCGCCTTCGCCTTGAGCTCGCCCGCGAAGAGGTCTTTCGGCCACTGCACCTCGATGCCGGCTCCGCCCAGCGCCGCGTCCCCGTGGGTGAGCAGGTCGACGACCTCGTCGTAGTCCAGCACCAGCCCTGTCGGCGCGGCGGACTGGAGCATGCGGCCGAGCGGCGCCCACGCCCTGGCTCCCCGGCGCAGGCCGAGCAGCAGCTGCGTCTCCACCTGCTCACCCATGCGTTCCAGCACCGCCTCCGGCGCGTCCCACAGTGTCGCCGCCTCGACGATCAGGCTCGGGTCGGCGGCGCTCCGCACGGCGAGGACGGCCTCGAACGTGGGCTCGTCTTCGGGATCTTCGGGTTCGTGGACCTCCATGCGCAGGACGAGATGCGCGCCCTGGGCCTGCCGGGCGCTCAGTTCCGCCAGCCACGCGGCACCGTCCGGCCCGACCAGCGTCGGCTGGACGGCCGCGAACGCCGGACCACCCGCCGCGACGCTCGCGGCGGGCGTGCGGACCAGCACGTCCGCCGTCGCGTCCCAGAGCGCGCGGATCAACGACTCCGGCGAATGCAGCCGGATCCGTTTCAGCCCGGACAACGGCAGCGCGTGCGCCTCGGGAGGCAGCGCGGCGGCGAGCCCGCGCATCATCTCCTCGTCGGCGACGTCGAGCGGGCCGACCCGCCACGAATCCACCCCACCGGGTGAGGCCGCGGGCAGCAGCCTGCCGCGGGCGATGAGGTTCACCCCGGCCTCGGCGACGGCCGACCACGCGGCGATGGCCGGGCTCAGCTCGCCCTCCGCGGTGAGCAGCCGCGGAATCGCGCGTGACAACGGGACGAGTGCCGCGTCGACCTTCGTGCGCCGGAAGACCTTGCCCGCCGGCAGCACGAGTTCGATCGCGGTGTCACCCGCTACGCCGTCTCCCCACAGCGCCAGCACTCCGTCCCGCGGGGGATCCGAGGGGACGAAGGTGGCTTGGGTTCCTGTGCCGAACTCCACGGCTCGCACGCTAGAGCACCGGACTGACATCCCTCGGGCGGCGGTGCTATGAACGGTCCGTTCCTTGCAAATTTTGCAAGGAACGGACCGTTCATAGCACGCGGAACGGGCGTGACAGGGACTTTCAGGACCGCGGAAGCCCCAGCAACCGCTCGGCCGTCAGCGACAGCAGCACCTGGGTCGTCCCGCCCGCGATACTGAGGCACCGGGTCAGCAGGAACTCGTGCTGCGCCGGGTCGCCGTCCACGAGGGCGCGCTCACCGAGCGACTCCAGCGCGAACTCCGCCACCGCCTGCCGGTGCCGCACCCCCAGCAGCTTGCGCACACTCGACTCGGCGCCGGGGTCCTGCCCGTCGAGCCGCCGCAGCGTCGCCCGCAGGTCCAGCACCGAACACGCGCTCCCGTCCGCGATCAACGCGCCGAGTTCCTCCAGGTCGGCGCCGTCGCCCAGGGTGGCGAGCAGGTTCTCGACGCCCTCCCCCACCGCCGAACCGCTCCCGAGCGCGACCCGTTCGTTCGCCAGCGTCGTCCGCGCGAGCCGCCAGCCGCCGTCGACCTCCCCGACCACCATCTCGTCCGGCACGAACACGTCGTCGAGGAACACCTCGTTGAAGACGGCGTCGCCGGTGATCTCGCGCAGGGGCCGCGTGCTGATCCCGTCGGCGGTCATGTCGACCAGGAAGTAGGTGATCCCCTGGTGTTTCGGCGCGTCCGGATCGGTGCGCGCCAGGCAGATCGCCCAGTCGGCTTCGCGCGCGAGCGAGGTCCACACCTTCTGGCCGTTGAGCAGCCATCCGCCGTCGGCGCGGCGGGCCGACGTGCGCAGCGACGCGAGATCCGAACCCGCTCCCGGCTCGCTGAACAGCTGGCACCAGGTGATCTCGCCACGCAGCGTGGGTACGGCGAACCGTTCTCGCTGCGCCGGGGAGCCGTGTTCCAGCAACGTCGGCACGGCCCAGCCGCCGATGACCAGATCCGGGCGGCGGACCCCCGCACCGTCGAGCGCGGCGTCGATCCGCAGTTGCTCGGCGGCCGTCGCGCCCCTGCCGTACGGAGCAGGCCAATGCGGGGCCAGCAGTCCCGAGTCGGCCAGCGCGACCCGGCGTTCCGGCTCGGGCAGGGCGGCGATTCCGCCGACCAGGTCACGGAGTTCGGCGTCCTCGCCGACGTCGACGCTCAGCGTCCGGCGGTCACCGCGCAGCGCGAGTTCGGCCGCGCGACGGCGCCAGCGGGCGGAACCGCCGAGCCACTGCCGCAGGGCTACAGCGCGGCGCAGGTAGAAGTGCGCGTCATGCTCCCAGGTGAATCCGATGCCGCCGAGGACCTGGATACAGTCCTTCGCGTTGGCCACGGCCGCGTCGAGCGCGTACGCCGCGGCAGTCGCGGCCGCGAGGGCGTGCTGCGCGGGGTCTTCGGCCGCCCTCGCCGCGTCCCACGCGAGCGCGTCGGTGGCTTCGGCCCGGCACAGCATTTCCGCGCACAGATGCTTGATCGCCTGGAACGACCCGATGGGGCGGCCGAACTGCTCCCGGACCTTCGCGTAGTCGACAGCGGTCCGGAGACACCATCGGGCGATCCCCGCGGCTTCGGCGGCACCGAGCGTGGCGGCGTAGGCATCCACCGGCAGCGCCTCGAAAACCGCTTCGGACCGCACCTTCTCGCACCGGACCCGGCCGACCGGCCGTGAAAGATCGAACGGCTCCTCCTGCCGAATGTCCATTCCGGACGCTCCGGGCGGGATGAGCGCGGAGACTGCGCCGTCGGCGACGAGCGTCCACGCCGACGGGTGAACGTCGAGCGCCGTTCCCGATTCACCGTCGACGACCGAATCCTCGACGCGGAAACCTCCGCCCAGCACCACCGCCAGCCGCTCGGTCCCGTCGGCGAGACCGGGCAGGATCTCCTTGGCGGTCTGGGGAACCGTCGCGAGCAACGCCCCGCCCAGCACCGTCCCGAGGACAGGGCCGGGTACGAGCGCTTCGGCGGCTTCGGCGAGCCCGGCGGCCAGATCGGCGAGCGTGCCGCCGGCGCCGCCGACGTCTTCGGGAATCGCCACGCCGAACAGGCCGAGTTCCGCCAGCCCTGACGGCGGCTCGGCGATCCGGCCACTTCGGACGGCGTCGACGGGACGAGCCGAGGCCGCCCAGGCGCGGATCGACGCGGCCAGGGCCGCCTGTTCTTCGGTGAGCGCGATCGACACGGGTGAGACCTCCTCGCCGGACCTACCCGCGAGTGTAGAACGTGTTACAGTTTCTTGCCCAGTGGGTCACGTCTTGAACAGTTCGTCCGCTTAGGTACGCTACGTGAGGAAAGTGGAACAAGTTCCGACGAAGGGGGACGTGGCGATGCCAGGGAAGGCCAAGGCGCCCACGAGCGCGAAAGCGCGAAGCGGCAACGGTCTCTCCGCGCTCGGCGGCGAGGAACTCGGCTCCGCGGCCCAACGCGACCGGCGGCGCCGCATCATCGACGCGACCCTGACGCTCGCCGCGAAGGGCGGGTACGACGCCGTCCAGATGCGCGCGGTCGCCGAGAAGGCGGACGTCGCGCTCGGCACGCTGTACCGCTACTTCCCCTCGAAGATCCACCTGCTGGTTTCCGGGCTGGCCAGGGAATTCGAGCGCGCGCAGGAGAAGCTCGACCGCGCCGCCATCCCCGGCGACACCCCGAGCGAGCGGCTGATGTTCGTCCTCGGCCGCAACACCCGGCTGATGCAGCGGGACCCGCACCTGACCGAGGCGATGGTCCGCGCGTTCATGTTCGCCGACACGACCGCGGCCGCCGAGGTCGAACAGGTCGGGCGGCTCATGGAGAACATGTTCGCCAAGGCCATGGGCATCGAGGACCCGACCGAGGCCGATCGCGACATCTTCCACGTCATCGCCGACGTCTGGATGGCGAACCTGGTCGCCTGGGTGACGCGGCGCGCGTCGGCGGCCGACGTCGCGAACCGGCTGGAGCTTTCGGTGCACCTGCTGCTGGACAAGAACGTCTGAACGCCATGAAAGGTCCTTTCCTGGCAAAATTTGCAAGGAAAGGACCTTTCATAGCGCGCGTCAGGCGGTCAGCTTGGGCAGTACGTCCCGCCCGAAGGTCTCGATGAACTCGTCCTGGTTCCGCCCCACGTTGTGGATGTAGATCCGGTTGAAGCCCGCGTCGACGTACTTCTGCAGCGCCGCGCGGTGCACGTCCGGATCGGACGAGACGACCATGCGCCCCTCGAAGTCCTCACGCCGCACCAGTTTCGCCATCTGCGCGAAGTCGAACGGCGAGCGGATGTCGGCCTTCGGGAACTTCATGCCGCCGTTGGGCCACTGGTCGAGCGCGTTCGCCCACGCCGTCTCGTCGTCCTCGGCCCACGACAGGTGCACCTGCAGCAGCTTCGGCATCGAGTCCGGGTCCTTGCCGGCCTTGCGCGCGCCGGTGCCGAAGTTGTCGAGGATCCCCGCCAGCTTCTCGATCGACGCGCCCGGCGTGATCAGCCCGTCCGCGAGCTCGCCGGTCTTGCGCGAGGTGTACGGGCCCGCCGACGCGATGTAGATCGGCGGCGGCTCGTCCGGCAGCGTCCACAGCCGGGTCGTGTGCAGTTTGAAGAACTCGCCGCTGTGCTTGACGTCCTTGCCGGTGAACAGCTTCCGGATGACCTCCAGCGCCTCGAACATCCGCCGGACGCGCTCGGGTGCTTCGGGCCAGTAGCCGCCGATGATGTGCTCGTTGAGCGCTTCACCGGACCCGATACCGAGCCAGGTCCGGCCCGGATAGGTCGCCTCCAGCGTCGCCGCGGCCTGCGCGACCATCGACGGGTGCAGCCGGAACGACGGGCACGTCACGCCCGGTCCGAGGTCGCCCGTGGTGTTCTCCGCCAGCGACGCGAGCACGCTCCACACGAAGGACGCTTCACCCTGTTGAGGGACCCACGGCTGGAAGTGATCGGCCGCCATCTGGCCGGAGAACCCGTGCTGTTCGGCCAGTGCGGCCAGCCGGATCGACTCGCGCGGGGAGAACTGCTCCAACGCCGCGGCCAAGCCGATTTGAACCTCAGTCACGCCTGCTGCCCCTTTCGAAAGCTCTCGGCGACCTTCGCGAACTGGTCGAGTCGGTCCAGTGTCGCCGCTTCGGGCTCGGTCGGCAGGAAGAGCGTCGCCTCGTCGACGCCGCCCTCGACGAGCCTGCCCAGCGCGTCCTCTTCCGGTGTCGCGCCGAAGGCCGAGAACTTGACGTCCTCGCGCCCCTGGTCGGCCAGCCACTGACGCGCCCGGCGAAGCTCCTCCGGCGGGGTGTACGCGTGCGGCAGCCAGCCGTCGCCGTACTTGGCGATCCGCTCCATCGCCTTCCGCCCCGCGCCGCCGATGTAGATGGGCGGATGCGGCTTCTGCACCGGCTTCGGCCACGCGAAGATCGGGTCGAAGTCGACGTGCTCGCCGTGGAATTCGGCCTCGTCCTTCGTCCAGATCTCCTTCAGCGCGGCGAGTTGCTCGTCGACGAGCGCGCCGCGGGTGCGCGGATCCGTGCCGTGATTGCGCATTTCCTCCCGGTTCCAGCCGACGCCGACACCGAAGACGAACCTGCCTCGCGAGACCAAGTCCAGCGAAGCGACCTCTTTCGCCGTGTGGATGACGTCGCGCTGCTGAAGCAACGCGACGCCCGTCCCCAGCTTCAGGGTCGACGTGGCCCCGGCCGCCGCCGTCAGCGCGACGAACGGATCCAGGGTCCGGTAGTACACGCGCGGAAGTTCGCCGCCGCCCGGGTACGGCGTTTCCCGGCTCACCGGGATGTGCGAATGCTCCGCGATGTGGAGCGAGCTGAACCCGCGCTCTTCGGCGGCTGCGGCGAGGACGTCCGGCCTGATGCCCTCATCGGTGATGAAGGTGGCGATTCCGATCTCCATGTCCAGCAACTACCCGGACACGCACCGCGATATTCCCGGCCCGCTAGACGTTGCGGCGGTACTGCCCACCCACCTCGAAGAACGCCTCGGTGATCTGGCCGAGCGAGCACACCCGCGCCGCGTCCATCAGGACACCGAACAGGTTGCCGCCGCGGGTCGCGGCCTCGCGCAGCGTCTTGAGCGCGACCTGCGCCTCGGCGTGGTGGCGGCGCTGGAAGTCCTCCAGCCGCTCCAGCTGCGAACGCTTCTCGTCCTCGGTCGCCCGCGCGAGCTCCACCTCGACGTCGTTCTCGCCGCCGTTCGGGTTGCGGAAGGTGTTGACGCCGACGATCGGCAGCGTGCCGTCGTGCTTCTGGCGTTCGTACAGGATCGACTCGTCCTGGATCTTGCCGCGCTGGTAGCCGGTCTCCATCGCGCCCAGCACACCGCCGCGCTCGGAGATCCGGTCGAATTCCAGCAGCACGGCCTCTTCGACCAGGTCGGTCAGCTCGTCGATGATGAACGAGCCCTGCAGCGGGTTCTCGTTCTTCGACAGGCCCCACTCCTTGTTGATGATCATCTGGATGGCCATCGCGCGCCGCACGGAGCTCTCCGACGGCGTGGTGATCGCCTCGTCGAAAGCGTTGGTGTGCAAGGAGTTCGCGTTGTCGTAGAGCGCGCACAGCGCCTGCAGCGTGGTGCGGATGTCGTTGAAGCTCATCTCCTGCGCGTGCAGCGAGCGGCCGGAGGTCTGCACGTGGTACTTGAGCTTCTGCGAGCGCTCGTTGGCGCCGTAGCGCTCCCGCATCGCGACGGCCCAGATCCGGCGCGCGACCCGGCCCAGCACCGAGTACTCGGCGTCCATGCCGTTGGAGAAGAAGAACGACAGGTTCGGCGCGAAGTCGTCGATGTCCATCCCGCGCGCGAGGTAGCTCTCGACGTAGGTGAAACCGTTCGACAGGGTGAACGCCAGCTGCGAGATCGGGTTCGCCCCGGCCTCGGCGATGTGATAGCCGGAGATCGACACCGAGTAGAAGTTCCGGACGCCGTGCTCGATGAACCATTCCTGGATGTCGGCCATCATGCGCAGGCTGAACTCGGTGGAGAAGATGCAGGTGTTCTGCCCCTGGTCCTCCTTGAGGATGTCCGCCTGCACGGTGCCGCGGACGTTGCGCAGCGCCCATTCGCGCAGTTCGGCGGCCTCGGTCTCGGTCGGCTCGCGGCCGTGCTCGGCCTTGAACGCCGCCATCCGCTGGTCGATCGCGGTGTTGAGGAAGAACGCGAGGATCGTCGGCGCGGGCCCGTTGATCGTCATCGACACCGACGTGCTCGGCGAGGTCAGGTCGAAACCGTCGTAGAGCACCTCCATGTCCTCCAGCGTCGCGATGGAGACACCCGAGGTGCCGACCTTGCCGTAGATGTCGGGGCGGGTGTGCGGGTCGTGCCCGTACAGCGTCACCGAGTCGAAGGCGGTCGAAAGGCGCTTCGCGTCGGAATCGGCCGAGAGGAGCTTGAACCGCTTGTTGGTCCGGAACGGGTCGCCCTCGCCGGCGAACATCCGCGCCGGATCCTCGCCCTCGCGCTTGAACGGGAAAACGCCCGCGGTGTAAGGGAAGTATCCGGGCAGGTGCTCGCGGCGCAGGAACGACAGCAGCTCGCCGGATTCGGTGTAGCGCGGCAGTGCCACGCGCGGGATCCGGTTGCCGGACAGCGTGTCGCGCCAGAGCTGGGTGTGCAGTTCCTTGTCGCGGATCTTCACGACCAGCTCGTCGGCACGGTAGGACTCGGCCAGCTCCTGGAAGCGCGCCAGGAGATTCGTCGTTTCACCGTCCACATCGGACTCGGCGGCGGCGAGCAGGCCGTCGAGCGCGTCGGTGCTCGCGTCGACGGCCGCCAGCGCCTCCTTGGCGGCGGCGAGGTGCTCGCGTTTGCGCAGCGCGGCGACCTGCCGCTCGGTCTTGGCGTGGTAACCGCGGACGGTCTCGGAGATCTCCGCGAGATAGCGCGTCCGGTTGGCCGGGATGATCGTGCTGGCGTCGGTGGAGACCTTGCCTTCGACCTGCGGCAGCACACCCGCCGAAACGGTCAGCCCGCGTTCGGCGAGCGTGTCGCGCAGGTGCTGGTAGAGCGCGGTGACGCCGTCGTCGTTGAACTTCGCGGCGCTGGTGCCGTAGACGGGCATGTCCTCGGGCGAGGAGCTGAACGCCTCGCGGTTGCGCACGAGCTGGCGCGCGACGTCGCGGCGGGCGTCTTCGGCGCCGCGGCGCTCGAACTTGTTGATCGCCACCGCGTCGGCGAAGTCGAGCATGTCGATCTTCTCCAGCTGCGACGCCGCGCCGAACTCCGGCGTCATGACGTACAGCGACTGGTCCACGTAGTCGACGATGCCGGCGTCGCCCTGGCCGATACCGGGCGTCTCGACGATCACGAGGTCGAAGCCCGCCGCCTTGCAGGCGAGGATGGACTCGGAAAGCCCGGTGGGGATCTCGCCGCTGGTGGTCCGCGTGGCGAGGGACCGGAAGTAGACCGGGCTGCCGTCGAGGCAGTTCATCCGGATGCGGTCGCCGAGCAGCGCTCCGCCGCCCTTGCGGCGCGACGGGTCGACGGCGAGCACCGCGATGCGGAGCTTGTCCTCCTGGTCCAGCCGGAACCGGCGGATCAGCTCGTCGGTGAGCGACGACTTGCCGGAACCACCCGTCCCGGTGATGCCGAGGACCGGCACGGTCCGCGACTTGGCGGCCTCCGTGATCTTGTCGAGCACATCCTGCGGCAGCGACTCGCGCTGCAACTGCGTGATGACCCGCGACAGCGCCGGGATGTCACCCGAGAGCAGTTTGTCCAGCGAGCCGGGCGACTGCGCCGCGAGGTCCGTGTCGCAGGCCTTGATCATCAGGTTGATCATGCCCGGGAGGC